>NZ_JALBWL010000001.1:0-818427 GCF_024677885.1 Veillonella faecalis | reverse complement strand
ATAGATTCAGTGGCGATGGCTATGAGGATCCACCTGTTCCCATCTCGAACACAGTAGTTAAGCTCATAAACGCCGAAAGTACTTGGCTGGAGACGGCCTGGGAGGATAGGAAGCCGCTGATTGCTTAAAGGCACACCTGAGGGTGTGTCTTTTTTTTGTTGTATGGCTTCCTATCCTCCCAGGGTACCTGGTAAGCAGGGCAGTAGAAGATGGAGAAGCGAAGCGACGACAGATTCACTGCATCGCTTAGTTCGGAGCGTAAGATGGACATGTAGCGAAGCTACATAAGGCCATCCACAGCGACGAACACCCAGTATCCTGGAGAGAAGAACCGTACATGAGAACTCGCTGATTAACGAAATAGAGGGTCAACCCTAAAGGATTGGCCCTCTATTTTTGTGCTCTAACGAGCACATTCTAATTCCTTCTAGAGCCGTCTCCAGCCAAGGTTGTAGAGGTACTATCTATCTAAGTGTCCGTGTCAGACGGAGCTGGGAAGGGTAGGGCAGTAGAAGATGGAGGAGTGAAACGACGACAGATTCACTGCATCGCTTTCTTCTGAACGTAAGATTTACCGAACTGCGAAGCAGAGAAGGGAAATCCACAGTGAGGATTGATAGGAAGTCGCGGTTAGTGGTAGTCAAAGTCTTAGAAAACGGTAACGCGGCACAACGTGCCAATGTTACCGAACCGTACATTAGTTGAGTAGCAACAAATTTATGTAAATAAACTATATCTAATCTATACAAAAAAAGAGCCGCCGAAGCGACTCTAGTTTTATTATTCTACACCAACCATTACGCTAGTGGATTTGATAACAGCCACAACTTCTTTGCCAACTGTTAAGCCTAATTCCTTAACGGATTGAACTGTAATATCAGCTGTAAGAATGTTATCGTTACCTACATTAATCTTTACAATTGCGTTTACAGCACCTTCTTGAATTTCAACGATTGTACCTTTTAATTGGTTTCTTGCGCTTAATTTCATGGAGTACTCCTTGTAAAAAATATACAATATAAATTTATATTTATTATATCATTATACAAAAAAATAACCGTGATGTATATCACATCACGGAATTTTATATATGGAGCGGGCGAAGGGAATCGAACCCTCCTCTCAAGCTTGGGAAGCTCGCATTCTACCGATGAACTACGCCCGCATTATGTACATATTGTATCATACAATAATATTTACATTCAAGTGGAGCTTGTTTATATACTCAATACCTATAGTAGTATCTGTATTGTACTGATATAAGAATAGATGTATAAAATAATGAGGAAGGAGGCATATGTATGTCTAAGATTTATAAAATCCATAAATGGTTATCTATAGTTTCTGTGATATTTTTCTTAATGTTCTGTATTACAGGGCTTATCCTCATGTTCAGAACTGAATTAAATGCGTGGGCTCAAGGGGGCACGAACCATACCTCATCTTCAATGGCTATGGGGCAAGAAGAGACACCTATTTTTGATTATGCTGATGAAGGGGCTCTACTAGTTAAGGCAAAATATCCGTCAAAGGATATTTTAAATATTTCTCCTGCCATGGGTGCTTCACATCTTTTACGGTATCGTATTATTGAATCATCAGCTACCGTAGCACCTCCAGCACGTATGGGTATGGGAGGGGACTATGCATTATATAATCCTGAAACAAAGGCTCTCATTACTACCCATCATGAAACACCTGCGCATCCTTGGGTTCGAAGTGTGTTACATACGCTTCATCAATTACATACTCGATTAGATCTTGGCAAAACAGGAATTTATATTGTAACGATTTTATCTTTAGTATGTGGGTTATCTATTATTTCTGGTGTTTTTTTATATGGTCCATTTCGTAAAAGCTTTGCAAAATTTACTGTATTGTCTAACTATATGAAACTAAGTACATTACATCGAGAATTTGCTATGGTTGCTACTGTATGGGGATTTATCTTATGTATTACAGGTGTATGGATAGGTGGATTTTTTATTGCCAATGACAGCTATAATGCAGATGTACTACATACTGCAAAGCAAGAGCTTTCATCGGATCAATCCGAAATTTTACAACCATCCGAAGCTATTTCTCGCATTATGAAAGCTTATCCAGATCGTCAGCTTATATCTATTGATTATCCATCCAAATTTAATGACCATCACTATGCATTTTATTTAGGTGCTGAAAATGATGATGATCCTGCTATGTTTTTGGGACAGCCTGTCTATGCTAATTTACATGCTGATTCTGCTAAGGATATGTATTCTACAAAAACAATACCATGGTATTTTACTGGTATGACTACAATGATTAATCTCCATATTCATAATCATAATACAATGGTGCTTAAAATATTATGGGCCATCTGGGATATAGTTCTTATTATAGGTATTATAACAGGCATTATGATGACTATTATAAAGAAATTTGTTAAATCTCGTGCTATGGAATCTAGAGCACCCGTTGAGTTACAACATGTTTGGCGTAAACCTATCCTTTATAGTATTTTAGTTCTCCTAGGTTTTATTGTGCCTCTTTGGTCTGATCCAATCACAAATAGTATAGCTGCCATTTGTTTAACCATTCCACTTATTGGATTCTTAATTTCTCTGATCAGAGGGAATAATTATTAATCAGTATTTTATTAGCTTGCTCCATAAGTATAAGTATGTCGCAAATGTTTGATTACTCTAGACTTAATCCGCATGGTTCATCATTAGTTTATTGATTATTTTCGAAGTGAAATGATATAATAAATTTAAATAAATAGTTTTTATGTATAAAATTCTGTATTTATATTTATAATTGAGAAAGTGGTAGTTACTATGAATTATATAAAAGCATTTATTCAGTCTGAATCATCTGGCGGTATTATGCTCTTACTTGCCGCTATTCTTGGTGTTATTACAGCAAATTCTCCTCTAGCAGAACAGTATTTCGCCTTAATGCATGTGTATTGGGGACCTATGGATATACTGGAATGGGTTAATGATGGGTTAATGGCACTCTTTTTCCTATATGTAGGGCTAGAGATTAAATCAGAAATGATTTCTGGCGAATTGAATACAAATTCAAAAAGAGTATTACCACTCTTAGCTGCTTTTGCAGGTGTTGTTACACCTGCTTTAGTATATTTCTTAATTGCTGGTTCTGTCCCTGAGTATACCCATGGATGGGGGATTCCAACAGCTACAGATATTGCATTTGCCATAGGTGTTATTATGATGCTTGGTAAACGTGTATCTCAAGCTATGAAAGCTTTTCTTTCTGCCTTAGCTGTTATTGATGATTTAATTGCTATTATCGTTATAGCTATCTTCTACGGTGCCGGCGTAGATTTCCCGTATTTGATTGGTGCCGCTATCGTAACAGGCGCATTGTGGTATACTAATAAACAGGGGTATGTGAGACCTGTATTATATGGTGTATTGGGTGCAGTTCTTTGGTATTTTGTATTAAAGTCTGGCGTTCATGCAACTATTGCTGGGGTTGTCTTAGCTATGACGATTCCTGCAACAGGTAAACTTGATGGTGAAACAGTATATCCTATGCATAAATGGGCAGATAAACTGAAGCATTGGGTTAATTTTTTAATTATTCCTTTATTTAGTTTCTTAAATGCAGGGGTATCCTTTGCTGATGTTTCTGTAGATCATTTATTCCATCCTGTTGTACTAGGCGTTTCATTAGGCCTTATTTTAGGTAAACAGTTTGGTATTTTCTCTGCAGTTTTCGTTTTAGTTAAATCTAAGATTATCAAGATGCCTACTAATACAACATGGCCAGAGGTTTATGGTACTGCCATCGTTTGTGGTATTGGTTTTACTATGAGCTTATTTGTAGCTACATTGGCATTTCCACCTGGTGTCAATCAAGAAATGGCTAAAATTGGTATCTTTATAGGTTCTATTATTTCTGGTTTATTAGGTGCTATAGTTTTAATTTTGGCATATAAAATAAGAACTTTTAAGCATAAATAATGAACGTATTATATTAGGAAGGAATCATATGGAACGGATATTTGTATTTTTACGTTCTCCTGGTTCGGCGACTGCTGTTCTACTAGGAGCTACACTTATTGCATTAATCGTAGCAAACTCTCCATTGGCGACACAGTATATGTCACTTGTTAATTTGAAACTAGGTCCACTAACAACTATGGAGTGGGTAAATGATGCATTAATGGCGATTTTCTTCCTCTTTGTTGGGTTAGAAGTAAAGCGTGAATTGGTAAGTGGCGAGCTTAATACGAATGCAAAGCGTATTATGCCAGGTATTGCTGCATTATTTGGTGTGTTAGTACCTGCTATTATTTATTATCTTATTGCAGGCTCTAGTGAAGTGTATGTTCATGGTTGGGCTATTCCAACAGCGACAGACATTGCTTTTGCTATAGGTGTTATAACTGCATTGGGATCTAGAGTTCCTAACTCTATGAAGGTCTTTTTGACCGCCTTAGCTGTTATTGATGATTTGATTGCTATTATCGTTATTGCTATATTCTATGCATCAAATCTGAATCTTTTCTATTTATTTGGTGCCGTTGTTGTAACGGGTTTATTGATTTACTGTAATCGGTCTGGTTATGTTAGATCTTTGTCTTATATCATTCTTGGTTTGATTCTATGGTATTGTATACTTCGCTCTGGATTACATGCTACTATGGCCGGTGTAATCTTGGCGATGACAATTCCAGAACGCGGTAAGATTGGTCGTAAATATGTTAGACCAATGCAACATTGGGAACATTATTTATCTAACTGGGTAAGCTTTGTGATTGTTCCTATTTTTGCTTTCTTTAATGCCGGTGTAAGTCTTGCTGGATTCGGTGTAGCAGATTTAACACATCCTGTTGTTTTAGGTGTTGCACTAGGCCTTATTTTAGGTAAACAAATCGGTATCTTTGGTGCTATGTTTGGGATGATTAAGTTAGGTATTGTACCTATGCCAGCAGAAGCTAACTGGAAATTTATTTATGGTACCTCCATTGTATGTGGTATTGGTTTTACTATGAGTATATTTGTTTCTGTTTTAGCTTTTGATCCAGGTCATGCTCAAGAGATGGCTAAGGGTGGCGTATTAATAGGTTCCATCATTTCTGCCGTTATTGGCTATATTTACTTACGCATTATTGGTGCTAAGCGTAAGGAATGCCATATAGGTGTATATCATAACTGCTAAAATTAAATAGTTATTATAAAAGTCTCCATTATTGACTGTCTATAAAATCAAAACGTAAAAACTTTACTTGATTAGGTAGACTTTAATGGAGATTTTTCATTGCTATACTATATTTCTATGATATATATGTAGTACTAGATTTGAGATATAGTTAAAAACGTGCATTATATATGCATTTTTTGTATTGCTATCTCAATATGGTTTATAGATTATTTAAAACTGTATAGTATACTACTGATGTAAGGTGAGGTGTATATGGTTAAGAAAATAATTATCGCATGTACGCTTGTTTGTATGACTACAATGGTATCTTCCGTATCATTGGCAAAAACGATTGATCGGGGACAACGGGGGCACCATGTTAGCAAGGTGCAAACCATGTTAAAGCATCAAGGTTTTTTACATGATTCTGTAGATGGTATTTACGGTCATAATACGGAACAAGCTGTACGGAAATTTCAAAAGTCAAAGGGACTCGCTGTAGATGGTCGCGTTGGTCCTAGTACGATGAATGCTTTAGAAAAGATGGAGACTCGTTATGGTGGACATGGTACAGAATTAAGTCATAATGGTGTACCAAATAAATACTCTCGCGTTTTAACTATGCAAGCTAGTGCTTATTCTGCTCAAGATCCTGGCAATGGTAATTATACGGCTACAGGTAGTCGCTTAAAGAAGGGCATCGTATCTGTAGATCCAAAATTAATTCCATTAGGTACGCGATTATACATTGAAGGTTATGGTTATGCTGTAGCTGATGATGTTGGTGGCGCTATCAAAGGTCATAGAATTGACTTAGCTTATGATTCTCGTTCTGAAGCATTGCAGTTTGGTCGTCAAACTGTGAAGGTTTACGTTTTATAATAAAAACTCTCTAGTACATATAATAGTGTAATAGACTATAAGGTCTAAACTTACAGTATTATATGAGGACTAGAGAGTTTTTATTTTGCCGAATTATAATGTTTCTATAACCTCGAATATTCGGAAATTATGGTATAATAAACACAGATATATTTGAAATAACTCATGACATTTGTCACATGAGTGTAATCAATAGTTATATGATGAATGGTAAAGGAAATTCTATGGATAAAGTACGGCGTGTGGAACGCATGGTGGCAATGACTAAATTGTTAGTTGATTCACCGCAAAAATTGATTCCTTTAAATTATTTCTGTGACTTCTTTGGCATGGCAAAGTCTACGGTTAGTGAAGACTTAACCTGTGTGAGACAGTCTATGGAGCATTTTCAGCTTGGTACATTAGAAACCGTAGCTGGCGTAGCAGGCGGAGTGCGTTTCATTCCTCATCGTAAGGGTGCTCAAGCTAATGATATTTTACGAGATGTGCAAACTCGCTTGATGGAGCCAGACCGTATCATTCCTGGTGGGTTTATTTACATGTCTGATATCTTATATGATTGGCATGTAATGACACGCCTTGGGGAAATCATTATGACCCGTTTTATGGACCGCAACCCTGATTATATTCTGACCGTTGAAACAAAGGGGATTCCTTTAGCTGTTATGGTAGCTAGAGCGTTTAATAAACCTCTCGTTATTGCTCGTCGTGATAGTAAAGTAACAGAAGGGTCTGCTATTAGTATTAACTATGTAACTGGCTCCTCTGGGCGTATTCAAACTATGACGCTTACTAAACGTGCTATTCCACCGAATGCTAGGGTTTTAATTATCGATGACTTTATGAAAGCTGGAGGTACAGCAAAAGGTCTTAAAGAACTTGTACTTGAAATGAGTGGTATTGTAGTTGGTACGGGTGTTCTTGTAGCAACGGCAGAGCCAAATCCAAAGTTAATAGATGATTATGAATCATTATTTACTTTCTATGGCATCGATGAAAATACAAAGAAAATAAGTATAGAGCCAGTATTTGATGAAGAATAAACGATTAATATTACATCCATTATAGTTAGCTATAATAACTCTATATGGCGTTTTAGTTTGCTGGCTAATATGATGAGATTAATAGTGTAAATGGTCTAGATATAAGAGATAACAGATAGGAGATTACTATGAATATTGCAAGCCTTATTTTAGCTGCTGGTAAGGGTACACGCATGAAGTCTAAGTTGCCAAAGGTATTGCACAAAGTTGGTGGAAAAGCCATGGTGGAACGCGTTCTGGAAACTGTTCAATCCATCGGTACTAATCGTGATGTTGTTATCGTTGGTTTTGGTGGTGATGCAGTACAAAATTATTTAGGTAATCGCGCTGAATTCGTTCGCCAAGAAGAACAAAATGGTACAGGGCATGCTGTAAAAATGGCTCAACCAGTGCTTGGCGATTATGATGGTACAATCTTATTATTGTGTGGTGATACGCCACTCGTTACAAAGGAAAGCTTAGAGGCTCTTTTAGAGGAGCATAAAAACTCTGGTGCAGCTGCTACAATTTTAACAGCACATATGCCTGACCCAACTGGTTATGGTCGCATTATTCGTAATGAAGCAGGTTCCGTAGTTCGCATTGTAGAACAAAAAGATGGTAAACCAGAGGAATTAGCCGTTCAAGAAGTAAATACTGGAATGTACGCCTTTGATAGCAAAAAATTATGGCCTTGCTTAGATCAACTATCTGATGATAATGCGCAAGGTGAATTGTATATCACGGATGTAGTTGGTATTCTTGTAAATGGTGGCGATAAGGTAAGCGCTTATATGACTAAAGACTTTGAAGAGTCTCTAGGTGTAAACTCTCGCTTGCAATTAGCTGAAGCTGAGGCTATTTTAAAACATCGTAAAAATATTGAGTTAATGACAGCTGGCGTAACTATTATTGATCCTGCTAATACTTACGTAGCTCCAGAGGTAACAGTAGGGGCCGATACAATTTTGCATCCTGGTACAATCCTTGAAGGCGATACTGTCATTGGTGAGCGTTGTGAAATTGGTCCACATACTCGTTTAACAAATGTGAAGGTTGGTAATGATACGATTATCCACTTCACTTATGGTCATGACTGCGAAGTAAAAGATGGTGTAGATGTTGGTCCATATGTTCATTTACGTCCAAATACTGTACTAGGCAACAAGGTTCATGTAGGTAACTTCGTAGAGGTGAAAAATTCTAATGTTGGAGAAGGAACTAAGTTCCCACATCTATCTTATATCGGCGATAGTGATGTAGGATCTGGTGTTAATATTGGTTGTGGTACGATTACTGTAAACTACGATGGTAAAGTTAAACATCGTACGACCATTGGCGATGGTGCTTTTGTAGGCTGTAATAGTAACTTAGTAGCTCCTGTAACAGTAGGTAATTATAGCTATGTAGGTGCAGGCTCTACCATTACTAAAAATGTACCAGATAAGGCGTTAGCAGTGGGCCGTAGCAAGCAAATTGTGAAAGAAAATTGGGTAACTGACGATACTTTCAAAAAGAAATAAAAAAATATTATAATTTTTTAACACAATTTGGGCAAAATAGTATACAATAAAAAGGCAATAGTGTGTATCTGTAATGGATGATTATGGATAAGTAACCAATATAGGAACAAATGAAAGGGTAACAAAATGGCATTTGAAGACGGCAAAAAACTTAAAATTTTCACAGGTAATGCGAATCCTGCATTGGCAAAGGAAATTTGTGATTATTTAGGTTTGCCTTTAGGTGAAGCATTTGTAGGTCGCTTTAATAATGGCGAAGTACAAATTATGATTGATGAAAGCGTACGTGGCAAAGATGTATTTATCATTCAACCAACTAGCTATCCTGTAAACGATAATTTAATGGAATTAATGGTTATGGCTGATGCGTTAAAACGTGCTTCTGCTCGTCATATTACGGCTGTAGTTCCTTACTACGGTTATGCTCGCCAAGACCGCAAAACTCGTGGCCGTGAACCTATCACAGCAAAATTAGTAGCAAACTTGATGCAAACTTCTGGTATTACACGTCTTGTAACAATTGACTTGCATGCAGGTCAAATTCAAGGCTTCTTCGATGTGCCAGTAGATCATTTATATGGTGCATCCATTTTAGCTAAATATATTAATGAAAAAAATCTTGAAGATGTTATTGTAGTATCTCCAGATCTTGGCGGTGTTACAAGAGCTCGTGATTTGGCTGACCGCATTGGTGCGCCAATTGCAATCATCGAGAAAAAACGCCCTGAACCAGGCGTAGCTAAAGTTATGAACCTCATCGGTGATGTAAAAGGCAAAAACTGTATCATCGTTGATGATATTGTAGATACAGCAGGTTCTCTTGTAGAAGGTGCTAAAGCATTAGAAGAATTTGGTGCTAAATCTGTTATGGC
Organism: Veillonella faecalis; assembly: GCF_024677885.1. Lineage (NCBI taxonomy): Bacteria > Bacillati > Bacillota > Negativicutes > Veillonellales > Veillonellaceae > Veillonella > Veillonella faecalis. The sequence continues at coordinate 808,971 of NZ_JALBWL010000001.1, read as the reverse complement.
TGCTGTTACCCATGCTGTATTAACAGATCCAGCAAGTGAACGCATTGCAAACTCCAACATTAAAGAGCTTATCGTAACAAACACAATGCCATTACCAGAAAATTGCAAATTAGACAATGTAACGCAACTATCTGTAGCTCCATTATTGGGTGAAGCAATTATGCGTATCTTTCATGAAGTTTCAGTAAGTAATTTATTTGATAAATAATAGGTGATTCTTGAAGTTAGTAGTAGGCCTTGGTAACCCAGGCAAGCAATATGAAGCGACAAAACATAATATTGGATTTATGGTCATCGATGCCATTGCGGATAGCGTTTCTCATACTCCTTGGAGAGAGGAACAAAAGGCAGAGGTGTGCAGTATTAATGTAGCTGGTGAAAAGGTATTGCTTGTAAAACCTCAAACATTTATGAATGCAAGTGGCGAATCTGTAGGCCCACTAATGCGATACTACAAGATCGATCCATCTGATGTGTATTGTATTTATGATGATATGGATTTACCGGTAGGCAAATTACGTATTCGACCAAATGGTAGTTCTGGTGGGCATAATGGGATTAAATCTTTAATTTCCCATATAGGAACAGAAAGTTTTCCCCGTTTTCGCGTAGGTATTGGTCGTCCATTGCCACAATGGACTGTCATTGACCACGTGTTAGCACCATTTAGTGAAGAATCACAAGAGAAGGTACAAAAAGGTATCAAAGATACAGTAAAGGCTGTATTAGGTACCTTAGAGGTGGGCATAGACAAAGGGATGAATCAGTTTAATCCTAAGCGTCGTCCACAGCGATAAATAACATGCAAAAGGGCATGAGTCTCATTGAGATTCATGCCCTTTTTACGAGGTATATATGAGCAATCAAGAGAAAATGCCTTTTGTAGAGGCTTTAGAATCATATAAGGAACAACATTTTGTGCCTTTTCATACACCGGGTCATAAGATTGGTGTTGAAGCGCCTCAGTTACTAAAAGACTGGATGGGACCGGCACTGCCATATGATTTAGGGGTTATGTATGCTCTAGATGATTTACATGAACCTGAACGAGAATTAAAAGAGGCTCAAGAGTTAACAGCTGAGTTATATGGTGCTGATTGTTGTTGGTTTTCTATTAATGGGACCACGGCCTTAATTGAAGCGATGATTATGGGGACCGTAGGTCCTGATGATATGATTATCATTCCTCGAGAAGCACATCGTTCTGTTATTAGTGGATTAGTGTTATCTGGTGCGAAGCCTGTTTATATGGATTGCCAATTTGATGATCGGTGGGGTATCCCTTTAGGTGTATCAGTGGAGGATGCTATTAAAACCATGGATGCACATCCAGAGGCCAAGGCGATTCTCTTAGTCTACCCGAATTATTATGGTGTAGGTGTAGATATTGTAAAGATTGTAAAAGAAGCGCATAAACGAGGAATGCTTGTTCTTGTTGATGAAGCGCACGGACCTCATTTACCATTTTCAGAAAATTTACCTGTTGAAGCCATTGAGGCAGGGGCAGATTTAGTAGCACAAAGCACGCATAAATCAGTCGGTTCTTTGACACAAACCTCTTGGTTATTAGGCCAAGGGGATAAAATCAATCAGCGTCGCATTACGCAAATGCATCAAATGCTACAAAGCACTAGTCCCAATTATATTTTCCTTGCCTCTTTAGATATGGCGCGTCATCAATTAGCCACCGAAGGTAAGGCGCTAATAAGTCGAACCGTAGAATTGAGCCTATATTTGCGTCATGAGCTCAATAAGATTTCAGGTATTACTACTATGGAATATATAGACATTCAAGAACGAGTAGTAAACTATGATTGTACAAAAGTACTAATTGATGCTAAAGCGCTTGGACTGACAGGTATTGAGTTTGAACGGATGTTGCGAGAATATCGTATTGAGGTAGAGTTAGTGCAAGCGCACCATGTGTTAGTACTCATTACTATTGGCGATACAAAAGAGTCTGTAACGTCTCTCATTCAAGCAGTACAAGCTATCAGTGATACGATATTACATACATCTAAAGTAGATAATAGTAACGTGGTGGAGAATGCAGAAAATCTTAGTAAAGATTCTTCATTGCTACCTAAGCCTATTGTGCGTGTAACTCCTCGCAATGCTATGTATGCTAATCGTGAGCAAGTGCCCTTACGAGATGCACTGCATCGTATTGCAGGAGAGACTATTGCTTATTATCCTCCAGGGATTCCTTGTGTAGCGGTAGGTGAAGAGATTAGCTCCTCTGTGTTACAATATATAGAGAATCGGAAGGCTCTAGGGTATGTGCCGAATGGAGCCGATGATATGTCATTGGAAACAATCTGGGTATTACAGGAGTAATTATGGGGACTTTAATCATATTAGAAGGCGGAGATGGTAGCGGTAAAGCTACACAAACTAAACTTTTAGTAGAACGCTTAACTAAAGAGGGGCATGCCGTTAAATCTGTGAGCTTTCCAAACTATGATAGTGGCGCTGCTATGCCTATCAAAATGTATTTAGCTGGTGAGTTTGGCAAAGATGTACATGATGTAAATCCTTATGTGGCAAGCTCCATGTATGCCATAGATCGCTTTGCATCCTTTAGAACTGATTGGGAAGAGTTCTATAAAAATGGAGGCATCATTATTGCAGATCGCTATACGACGTCTAATATGGTACACCAAATGGTTAAATACAATGATCCAAAGGAACGTACTGCATTTTTAGATTGGCTTGAAGACTTTGAATTTAACAAATTTGCTTTGCCCACACCTGATGCGGTATGTCTGTTAGATATGCCTCTCGAAGTGAGTGAAGCCCTTATGGCGGAGCGCACTGGTAAAACGGGCGGTAATACAGGGGATATTCATGAAGGAAATCATCAATATTTAGTAGCTGTTCACGATGCCTATGAAGAGCTAGTAGAACGCTATCAATGGCACCGAATTCCTTGTGCTACAAAAGATGATTCCAGTCAATATGCATTGCGCACCATTGAAGAAATTCATAACGATGTATATCAAGCAGTAGTAAATCTACTACCTTAGGATAGGGCGACTCTTTTAAAAGTCGCCTTTTTCTTATATAATATTAATATTGAGCATGTATTGATAGGAGGGGCTATGACATATTTTGATTCTATAATTGGTCAAGATTCGATCAAGGCACACCTATCGGAACTTGTAAGTCGCAATGCATTGCCACATAGCCTTTTGTTTTATGGTGAAGCAGGTCTTGGCAAGCTAGATATGGCAATCGGTTTGGCATCCTTATTATTAGGACGTCAAGTATTCTCTCAACCCAAGGGAGAATCGTATTTAGCTGACGTTAAAGAAGCACGTCTTGCTAATGGTGAGACTGAAAAACGTATTGAAGCAGAAGGTTTGCCTATCTATATGGATAAGGGCGATGCCTTTTGGATTCGTCCTATGAAGACGACCTTAAAGGTGGAACAGTGGTATTCATTATTGCAAGACCATCTGTCTGTGGCCGGAAATGGTAACCGCGTAGTTATTGTGGAGGACTTTCAAACGGCTAACGCAGTCATGGCAAATGCTATGTTAAAAACCATTGAAGAACCGCCAGAACAGGTGTATTTCATTATTATTACGAATAAGATTAACACCGTATTGCCAACCATCATTTCAAGATGTATGGGCGTAGGCTTTAACAGTGTTGATGTAGATACAATTCGCAACGCTCTTGTGGCGCGTGGCATCACCGGTGATATTGAACAAGCTTTATTGGCAGGTAATGGAAATCCACAGTTAGTGGAAAAATTAGCAACTCAAGGTCGCATTGAAATGCTTGAGCTAGCTGTTAAAGTAATGGACATGCTCGCTTTTGAAACAAGATGGTTTTCTATGATTTCTCTAGCTTGTGAAAGCTTACCTCGTGAAAGTCTAACAGAATTGATGCATTGGTTACGTCTTGTAAGTAGAGATATGATGGCTCTTAAAATGGGGGCTCAAGACGGACAATTACAAGTACCTATGTACAAAACTCAATTATTACGATTATTACCGCGCTGGTCTATGCAAGCATTGTCAGAGGTTATTACCGAAACATTGCAAGCAGAACGGGCTTTGCGCTTACACATAAAAACCGCTCTCGTGGTGGACGGTCTCAGTATCGCCCTTCATGATGCTCGGGAGGAGGATTAAATGCTAACCATAGTTGGCGTACGCTTTAAAAAGGCAGGTAAGATTTATTATTTTCTGCCTGAACAATTAGAATTATCTGTTGGAGATGGGGTTATCGTTGAAACGGCACGTGGCGTTGAATACGGTACAGTTGTGATCGGACCGAAAGAGGTCTTTGAAGATACTGTTGTAGCCCCTGTTAAGCCAGTTATTAGAAAGGCGACACCAAAGGACTTAAAACAAATTGAGAAGAATAAAGAGCGCGAAGAAAAAGCCTTTGATATTTGTCTCGAAAAAATCGAAAAACGTAAGTTACCTATGAAACTTATCAATGTGGAATACACATTTGATATGAATAAGATTATATTTTTCTTTACCGCTGATGGTCGTATCGACTTCCGTGAGCTTGTTAAGGATTTAGCAACAGTATTTAGAACGCGCATCGAGTTGCGTCAAGTAGGCGTCCGTGATGAGGCTAAGGTGCTAAATGGCATCGGCGCTTGTGGTCGACCTTTATGTTGCTCTAACTTCTTAGGTGACTTCACACCTGTATCGATTCGTATGGCTAAGGACCAAAATTTGAGTCTGAATCCTACAAAAATCTCAGGTGTATGCGGTCGTTTAATGTGCTGTCTTAACTACGAAGATGACTTATATAAAAAAGGTGGCGACCTATATGTGAAGAAGGAACGCCCTCAAGCCCCTCAAGATGTGGCGCCTCCAGGTATTGGTAAGGAGGTCGTCACCGATGAAGGTATCGGTAAGGTCTTGAAGGTAAATCATCACAAGCATACTGTAAAGGTACAGCTTGAAGCAGGTCGCACCATTGATTTGAAATGGTCCGAGGTGGCATTGCCTGATGAATGATCAAGAAAGACTTGATGATTTAATTATAGATGGCTTACAGCTTTATCAGCGTACTGATATGTTTCGCTTTTCCTTTGACGCTATTGCGCTCATTCACTTTTGCCGTTTTAATGGTCGTCATACCTATGTTGATCTAGGCACGGGAACGGGTGTTATGCCACTCATTGGTACGTCATTAGGAGCGGGCCATATAACGGGCATTGATATTAATAAGACTATCATTGAGTTGGCTCAACGTAGTGTTGAATACAATTATAAACAAGATGTGGTAACGATGTTATGTGGCGATTATCGTCATATGTCGTATCGGGATGTACAAGACAAGCCTTTTGATGGAGTTATTGTAAACCCTCCTTTTTATGATTGTGAAAGCGGTGGAAAGCCTGTATCTGAAGAACGAGCCCTAGCACTTCATGATGGACATACAACATTAGAAGAGGTTTTGAACGCTGTACAGTCCTTTATCAAGTGTAAAGGTCGTTTATGGATGATTTATAGTGCTAGTCGCTTACAATATGTGATGCATGAACTGGAAATAGCTAACTTTCAAGCTAAGCGAATTCGCTTTATTCACGGTATGATAGATAAACCTGCGAAACTTGTACTAATAGAGGCTCTCTATCAAGGTCAGGCTGGTCTTGTGTTAGAGCCACCACTAATCGTTTATGAAAAGCCTAATGTGTACACAAAGGAGGTGTCCTCTTGGTATGAACGATAACGAATGGGGCATCTTATATTTAGTGCCTACACCGATAGGTAATTTAGAAGATATGACCTATCGGGCAGTTCGTATCTTAGGTGAAGTAGATGCTATCGCTGCCGAAGATACGCGCCATACAGGCATATTATTAAAACATTTTGACATTAAGAAGCCTTTGATTTCTTATCATGAACATAATAAGGACGAAAAAGGTGCTTATATTATAGAGCTTTTGTTAGAAGGACAGTCTATTGCTTGCGTTAGTGATGCAGGCATGCCGGCTATATCTGATCCAGGGGCTGACCTAGTAATAAAAGCGATTGAAGCAGGTATAACGGTGGTACCACTGCCAGGTGCTAATGCGGCATTAACAGCGCTTATTGCATCAGGCTTAGATACTAAATCCTTTGCCTTTGCCGGATTCTTACCCAAACGGGGCAAACATCGGGTTGAAGAACTACAGCGACTTTCACAAGTAACGGGAACCTTGATGTTTTATGAAGCACCTCATCGTTTGCAAGAGGTCTTACAAGATATGTATGAAGCCTTTGGCAATCGATCTATCACGGTGGCAAGGGAATTGACAAAGAAGTTTGAAACCTTTGTACGCACCGATTTAGAGAGCCTTGTAAATGATTTGGAACAGCTCACGTATAAAGGGGAATTCGTCCTCATTGTAGGTGGTGCTGATACAGTAGAGTCTGATGCTAGTGCTGTTTCGGATGAACCAGTATCGTATGTAGATGCTGTACAAGCCCTTGTAGAAACAGGGATACCTAAAAAAGAAGCAATTCGCCAGGTGGCAAAGCGTTTTAACGTTTCCCGCCGGGATGTATATAATATTGTAGAACGTTAAACCTTCCCATTCGAAGGTTAGAAGGAGGCTCATCATGGGAGACACAAAAAAAACGTATTATATTACGACACCAATTTATTATCCAAGTGCTAAGTTGCACATTGGTCATACGTATTGTACATCTGTAGCTGATACAATCGCTCGATTCAAGCGTTTAGCTGGTTATGATGTACGTTTCTTGACTGGTTCTGATGAACATGGTCAAAAAATTCAACGTGCTGCAGAAGCGCAAGGTATTACACCTCTTGAATACACTACGAATATCGTAAATGGCTTTAAGGCATTATGGGAAAAGATGCATATCTCTAACGATGACTTCCTTCGTACTACTGATGAACGTCATGAAAAGGTCGTACAAGAGCTTTTTACTAAAGCTTATGAAAAAGGCGATATTTACAAGGCTGAATATGAAGGTTGGTATTGCACACCTTGTGAGACATTCTGGACTGAACAAAAGCTTGGTGAAAATCATACATGCCCAGATTGTGGCCGCCCTGTAGAGAAGGTTAAAGAGGAAAGCTACTTCTTTAAACTCGCTAAATATACAGATCAATGGTTGAAATTCATCGAAGAAAACCCTGATTTTATCCAACCTGAATCCCGTCGCAATGAAATGATTCAATTCGTAAAACAAGGTTTGGAAGACTTGGCTGTTTCTCGTACATCCTTTGACTGGGGTATCAAGGTACCATTCGATCCTAAACATGTTGTATATGTTTGGTTCGATGCATTAGTGAACTATATTAGTGCACTTTCTCCATTTGATGGGGATGGCGAATTATACAAAAAATACTGGCCAGCAGATCTCCATTTAGTAGGTAAGGAAATCGTACGTTTCCATACAATTATTTGGCCTATGATGCTCATGAGCCTTGAGTTGCCATTGCCTAAAAAGGTATTTGGTCACGGCTGGATGATCGTTGACGGTACAAAGATGAGTAAATCTTTGGGGAATGTTATTGACCCAATTCCATTGATCGATACCTATGGTGCCGATTCTTTGCGTTATTATTTATTAAGTGAAATTACGCTTGGCAATGATGGTAACTTCACATTGCCTAATTTCGTTACAAAAATCAATGCCGACTTATCTAATGACTTAGGTAATTTGTTGAATCGTACCATCGCCATGATTGAAAAATACCATGATGGTGTGATTACAAAATGCGATGATATGGATGATTTGGATCGTGATGTTTCCACATTGGCTGTTCAAACGGCAAAAGATTTTGAAGCAGCTATGGAAAATATGGAGCTTAATAAAGCTATTAAGTCCGTATGGGCATTTATTGGTCGCATGAATAAATACATTGATGAAACAATGCCTTGGGTATTAGCTAAATCTGAAGAAGCTCATGATAAAGCACGCTTGCAATCTGCTATGTATCACTTGGCAGAAGCATTGCGTATCATTGCCATCTTAGTAAGCCCTGTTATTCCTGTAGGTGCGCCTAAAATCTGGGATCAATTAGGTCTTACAGGCTTTGATAATGCTACTCTTGAGGATGCAAAAGTTTGGGGCTTAATTCCAACAGGCACAAAGGTTGTAAAAGGTGATCCTATTTATCCTCGTTTTGAAATTCCGGAAATGGTAGAAGTAGTTGCTAAAGAGGAAGTTGAAAACTCTGTAGATACATCTAATATTCCACCATTGAAAGAAAATATTACGTACGATGACTTCGAAAAACTCGATCTTCGAGTAGCAAAAGTTGTAAGCTGTGAAAAGGTTCCTAAGTCCAAGAAATTATTGAAGTTTGTATTGGATATCGGCATTGAAGAGCGCACAGTATTAAGTGGTATCTCTCAATATTATGAACCAGAAGCTATGGTTGGTAAAAAGGTAATTTACTTGTCTAACTTGGCTCCTAAGAAGATGATGGGCATCGAGTCTTATGGCATGATTTTGTCTGCATCTGATTGGGAAGAACATTTAGAAGTAACAAATATCGAATCATTACCAGCAGGAAGTGTGGTTAAATAATGAAACTCTTTGATACACATGCTCATGTGAATGATGGTCGTTTTGATAATGACCGGGATGAGATGTTACAAGCCTGCTTTGATGCTGGCGTAGAATACATTATGATTCCAGGGGTAGATAGAGGTACTGTTGAATCAGGACTAGCTTTAGCAAAACAGTATGATCGTTTATATGCTGCTGTAGGCACACATCCTCATGAGTCAAAAGATTTTACAGAAGAAGACTACGAGTTCTATAAGGATCAAGCCCTTAACAACGATAAGGTTCGCGCTATCGGTGAAATCGGATTAGATTATTATTATGATTTTTCTGACCGTGAAACACAGAAACGCGTATTCATTCGTCAATTAGAACTCGCTCGTGAAGTAGATTTACCAATCATCATTCATGACCGCGATGCACATGGCGATATTATGAATATCTTACGCAATGAAGGTAAGGATAACTGGGGGATTTTTCACTGCTATTCTGGCAGTTGGGAAATGGCAAAAGAAGCTATTAAATTAGGATTCTATATTTCCTTTGCTGGCCCTGTTGTATTTCCTAAGTCTACTAATCTTAAGGAAGTAGCTCGCCAAGTACCCTTAGATAGAATACTTATTGAAACAGATTCACCATATTTGACGCCACCTCCATTTAGAGGTCGCCGCAACGATCCAAGTAAAACTCAATTTGTAGCAGAAGAAATTGCAAGGCTTAAAGGCATTGATGTTGATGAGTTTTCAGAGATTGCCTATAATAATGGTAAACATGTATTTGGTATTAAATAACTTGAATGCTCGTAATTATGTATGCTAGTAAATAATATTGGTCAAATTTCAAGAGCTTTAGTATTAGATATTACAAAATACACCAAGTATAACTAGAATAATAAATTATAAAACGCGATTCTCCCATATCGGTGAGAATCGCGTTTTTCTATGGTATACTTAAGTATATTCATACTGAACTATAGTAAGTCGAGGTTAGTAGCATGAAACGTATTGCATTTATAGATTTAGGATCCAACTCCGTTCGTTTTGTCATTTATGAGATTTCTAAGACCGGTAGTTATCGACTCATATATCAAGAAAAAGAAAGTGTCCGTTTAAGTGAAAATATGTGGGGCACTCATGAGTTAACGAAAGAGGCAATGGATCGTTCTTTACGCGCATTAAAAGGCTTTGTTCATATGGCGAATGCTATGGAGGTAGATACCATAAAAGCTGTTGCTACGGCTGCAGTACGTCTAGCTAAAAATGGAGATGCTTTTATTAAAGCTGTAAAAGAACTAACTGGTCTTAATTTAGAATGTATTGCTGGTGAAGAAGAGGCTCGCCTTGGGTTCCTTGGGGTTATTAATACGATTGGGCTCAAAGATTTTATTATCTTTGATTTAGGTGGTGCTAGTACAGAGGTAACGCTAGTAAAAAATCGACATATCGTGAAAGCTGTTAGCTTACCTATAGGGGCTCTAACCTTAACAGGAACCTATCAAAAAGGTGATGAGTATACTCCTAAAGAACTAGAGAAGATGACGAAGGCCGTAAAGAAAACCATCAAGGAACATACGTGGCTTCAAAATATAAAACTACCTCTATTAGGTATAGGTGGTACAGCTCGTAATATTGCTAAAATAGATCAACGTAAGCTATCATATCCTATTACGAAATTACACAACTATGAACTGCCATATCATAGATTTTACGAAATCTTGGAAGATGTAAAAGGTAAATCCTTAGAGGCTCGTAAAAAAATTAGTGGTTTATCATCGGACCGTGCAGATATTATCATTGCAGGGCTTACTATAGTGGATGAACTATTTAACTATGTAAATACTAAGACACTCGTTGTGGGCGGTTGCGGTTTACGGGAAGGTTTGTTTTACGATTATTATGGAGAAAATTATTTAGGTGGAAATTCAATCATCGACGATATTTTAGTCCATTCTGCGGAAAATGTACTGCTAGGTATGACAAAGCATGAGCTAGTGCATGCTAAGTATATTACGAAATTAGCTACCACTTTGTATGATGCATTAGAGCCACTTCATAAGGCGGATAAGAATTTTAGACGATGCTTAATCGCAGCGGGATTATTGCATGATATAGGCAAACGAGTTAACTATTATAGTCATGCCCGCCATGGTTGTTACATGTTAGTTAATAGTAATTTATATGGTATTTCCCATGTGGAACAAGCTTTTAGTGCATTTTTAGTGATGAACTCTCATGGATTGACGCCAAAGGAATATAAAAATTTCTTATATGGTAAATTATTAGATCAAGAGCAACGCTTATTAGGTCAAAAACTTTCCATTATTTTAGCCATAGCAGAGGCTCTTGATGAAAGTCATGAACAATTTATTAAGCGGTTAGAGGTAAATATTAAATATACGAGTGTAGTTATAAAGGCATTTTACCTAGAGGGACGCGATGTAAGTGTCACAAAAACTGCTGTAGAAAAGCTTTCAAAATCTTTCAAAAAGGAATTCAAGAAAATATTAGAAATAGAGTGGCATGAATCTCGTAAGGAGGCATAATGGCATTACCAAAAGCATTACGATATGCGGTGTTACATGTGGGCTCCAGTAGCATGAGCATTACCATATTAGAATATAAAGGCATAGACGATGTACGTGTTATCGATTATGCAGCGCGAGAAGTAACCTTTGGGGAAGAGTTATTTCAAACCTCTCGGTTGAGTTTTAAAACAATTGAAGAAATCTGTCATATTTTAAAGGGATATAAGCAATTAATGGCCGATTATGGCGTGACTCGTTCCAAACTATATGGTACGACAGTAATACGTGAGGCTACTAATCGTCGTAGTATTTTAGATCAAATTTATATTCAAACAGGGATGCGTGTTGAGGTCATCGATATGCCGAAAGAGGTATATTACAAATACGCCTTACTATATTACAAGATGACACATCAATACCATCTAACTGATCCTACAAAGGCTACATTATTCTTAGATATTACATCTGGTGGGGTCGGTTTAACAGTTTGGCGTGGTGAAAGCTTACTGTTCCAACGCAATATGCATAGTGGTTCCTTACGTGTTATGGAGTCATTTAATCGAAATCAACGATCTTCTATATCATTTCCAAGGGCTATTACGGAATATTTACATCGTATGATTGGACCACTCCGTGAAGAACTACAAACCTTTAATATTGATAGTATTGTCTTATCTGGTGACGAAGCGCAATATATGACTCATTTGATGGGACAAGAAAATAATAAAGAAGATATCATTACTGTTGAGCCAGAACGATTTAAAGGTCTTATTAATTCTTTTGATGGTGTAACTGCAACAAAGTTGATGAACCGTTATAAATTACCTGAATATAAGGCTAATATTTTAATGCCTACCATAATTTTATTTAATGAAATTATTACGGCTATAGGGCCGAAATCTTTAATTTTTAGTAGCTTTTCATTCTCTCAAGGCATTAGTTGGTTCTATGGGGTAGAGTCAGAGAATAATCCATTTATGTATCAGTTGCGAGAGCAAAATGCACAGTTAGCCCGTGCTGTGGCCGCCAGATATCATACAGACCGTATTCATGATGCGGAGGTAGAAAAGTTTAGCGCTTTATTCTGTAACGCTTTACGCCATAAAGGCTTACCGGAACGATGGGGATATTTATGTCGTATAGCTTCCATTCTTTGCTCGGTTGGCAAGTTTGTAAATTTACGAAATCATGGGGAGCATGCGTATCATATCGTAATGGGGACCGATATTTTTGGGCTTTCAGAAGAAGAAAAACAAGTAGTAGCTAATGTTGTATATTATCACTACAAGGGAACACCAAATGATGACGATGCGTATTTCAATGCATTAACAGAATTACAAAAAATTCAGGTTACAAAGCTAGTAGCAATTATTCGTGTTGCTTGTGCACTCGACGCGGGGAGCAATCAAAAAATCTCTGATGTAACATTGGAAGAAAGAGATAATGTACTATATGTATTCTGTCGTACTAATGAGGATATCTCCTTAGAATGGTGGACCTTTAATCGAGATTCTGAATACTTTACAGAGGTATTTGGTATGGAAATCGTACTAGTAAGGGGAGGGAATCGTCATGTTCAATAATGCAAAGTATTATTTTAACCGTGAATTGTCTTGGTTAAAGTTTAATCAGCGCGTCCTATTAGAGTCTATTGATACAAATACTCCGTTATTAGAACGACTCCGATTTATTGCCATTGCTAGCTCTAATTTAGATGAGTTCTTTATGATTCGCGTAGCTGGTTTACGCCATCAAGTTGTGAATGGCATTGTTAAGTACGATGCTGCTCATATGGATGCTAAGGCACAGTTAAAGGCCATTGATGAGTCTGTACAACGACTCGTTTCTATGCAAAGTACATATTTAAACAATGTGCTAACTGAACTTGAAAACTACGGTTTCTTCTTTACTAATCCGGATCTACTCGATGTAAAATCAAAAGCTTGGTTACGTCATTACTTTGAGGAACATATCTATCCTGTTGTAACGCCATTAGCCGTTGACTCTGGTCATCCATTCCCATTTTTAACAAATCATACCATCAATGCTATTGTGCGTATCTTTCAAATACAACCAGATGGTACTAAGGATTATAAGATTGCTATCTTGCCAATTCCATCTGTACTCGATCGTATTATTGAAATCCCAAGTCGAGGGAATAAGGAACATCGATTCGTTTACCTAGAGGACGTCATTACATATTACGCAAATCAGTTTTTCCAAGGTTATGGCATCGAAGATTATATGGTGTTTCGAATTACTCGTGATGCAGATTTAGAAATCGATGAAGAAGAAGCTACAGATTTGCTATCGGAAGTAGAGGCATCTTTGCGTCGTCGCCGTCGTGGTGATGCGGTACGATTAGAGGTGTGCGGTGAGGTAAAGGATAATTTATTAGACTTTGTGCTTACCAGTGTTGAATTAGAACCAAAGGATGTATACCGTATAGACGGTCATCTTGATTGTCGTATGTACTTTAATTTCTGTAACTACCCAGGCCTTGACCAGCTTCGTTATGTACCATTTGAACCTAAACTACCTAGTGAATTAGTTAATCATGAAGGTGAAAGTCTATTTTCTGTTATTGGAAAACAAGATCTTTTCGTCCACCATCCTTTTGAGTCTTTTGCTGTAGTAGAACAATTTATTGCACAAGCAGCTACAGATCCAGATGTGCTCGCTATTAAACAAACCTTGTATCGCGTAAGTGGGGATTCTCCAATTATTGCATCCTTGATTAAGGCTGCGGATAATGGGAAGCAAGTAACCGTACTTATGGAGGTTAAAGCACGCTTTGATGAAGAGAATAATATCCATATGGCACGCCGCTTAGAAAAGGCAGGTTGTCATGTAATTTATGGTTTGAAAGGTCTTAAAACTCATTCTAAGATTACCATGGTTGTGCGCAGAGAGGATGCAGGTATTAGACGTTACGTTCATTTAGCTACAGGTAACTATAATGGTAAGACGGCTCGAATGTATACGGACTGTGGCATATTCACATGTAATGACGAATATGGTGACGATGCATCTCGTTTCTTTAATTTAATTTCTGGTTATTCTGATCCTCCAATTTGGAATAAATTTATTGTAGCCCCTTTAAATTTGCGGGAAAAAATAATGGAATTAATTGACCGTGAAATCGAATTCGCAAAACAGGGAGAAGAGGCTTATATCATTGGCAAAATGAATTCCTTGCTCGATAAAGAAGTTATTGCTAAACTATATGAAGCCTCTGCGGCAGGTGTTCGCATTGATCTCATCGTTCGTGGCATCTGTACACTACGACCTGGCATTGTAGGTGTTAGTGATAATATAACGGTTCGTTCTGTCGTAGGGCGTTTTTTAGAACATCATCGTTTATTTTATTTCCGTAATGGGGGAAATGAAAGTCTATTCCTATCTAGTGCAGACTGGATGCCACGGAATCTAAATGAACGTGTAGAACTTATGATTCCTATTGAAGATAAACGTCATAAGGAGCGCGTTAAAGGTATTTTAGATTTATATTTAGAAGATACCTTAAAAGCTCATATTATGAGAGCAGATGGCTCGTATCGTAAAATTAATGATAGAGAACATCCAATTTCTGCTCAAGAGGAACTTATGAAAGAAGCTATTGCTCGAGAACACAAGGAATCGATGACCGTCATTGAGCGTTTACAACCAATGTTTAAGATGAATAAATGATGAAATTAACACATAGTGTTGAATGATGAATTTTAATACATTTATATAATACTGAAAAAGCCTGTTTTTACAGGCTTTTTTACATGTATACATATTTAAAAATGAGATAAAAATGAAGTTTTCTGATATGTAGAAAATTTTGGTAACAATTGAAAAACACATAAAAATACAATTTATGTTATAAAAAATCCTAGCATACTATATATGGTAGTGGTATCGTATATATGTACACAATTCGGAATATATTGTATAGTATTAAAAAATATAGATATGTACGTATACAGTGGACTTTTTGTAAAAATATAGAAAATGATATTAATAAAAAGTCAGTATCTATATAGGTTTATCTCTTATTGTTAACCTTTGTTGTTTGACAGGTTATATCTATCTGTAGTAGAATAATTACATTACAGGAGGGATTACAATATGAGAATTCATAAGACACACAAACGATATATTTCGTCTGTTGTTGCTGGATTGATTGTAACAGCTGTAACTATGACAGGTTTTTCTTATAATGATAAAACCGTTACCGTTATGGTAGATGGTGCAGCACACACTGTTAGAACACATTTAAATTCTAACGAAGGTATCGTACGCGATGCCGGGGTTAAATTAAATCCAAATGATAAAGTTATTTCCAGCTCAACATCTGTTCAAAATGGTACAACATTAACTGTTGTACGTGCCATTCCAGTTTATGTAACTGTTAATGGTAAGACTAGAGCTGTTTTCACAACAGAAACAACTGCACAAGGCGTTGCTAATGAACTTGGTTTCAAAATGCCTAACTACGCTGTAGTAGGCGATGCAAATGGTTCTGTATTAAGTGGTACACATATTACAATTGCACAAGTAACAAGCCATTCTTTATCCACAGTAGATCAAGAGATTCCTATTCAAGTGATTCGTCAAAAAGATGACACTATGGCTATGGGTGAAGAAGAGGTTGTTCAAGTTGGCCAACCTGGTTCAGAACGAGTGCAACGTGAAACATTATATAGTAATGGTACGGTTATTAAAACAAATGACGTATCTAAAGTAACACAACGCGAAATGGTACCTACTATTATTAAAGAAGGTACTCGTGAAGTGACTACATCTCGTAATATTGCTGGTCGCTCATCTCGTGCTATTGTAATGGAAGCTTCTGCTTACCTTGCTGGCGATGGTGATGGCGCTGGTATTACAGCTACTGGTGTACCTGCAGTACGTGGTATTGCAGCTGTTGACCCAGATGTTATTCCATTAGGCACACGTTTATTTATTCCTGGTTACGGTGAAGCTATTGCAGCCGATACAGGTGGTGCTATTGTGGGTAATAAAATCGACCTTGTAATGGACTCTTATGGTGAGGCTATGGACTTTGGTCGCCAAGACGTTACAGTATACGTGTTGGATTAATATAATAATTTAGAGGATATATCTAATAGATATATCCTCTTTTTATATGGTTTATATAGTTACCGTCTACTTAGTAAATATGTATCATAATATATTATACTTAGTAAGCAATCATTATGTATACTAAAAGGACGCCTTATGATTAAGGCGCCCTTTTTTAGTCTTCAATATATGGAATTAGATATTCGTATTTTGTACCTTTTAATTCATCTTTCGGGATAAATCGTAAAGATGATCCATTGATACAGTAGCGCAATGAACCATTAGGACCATCTTCAAATACATGGCCTAAATGGGCATTACCAATGCGGCTGCGTACTTCGATACGATTCATGCCATGAGAGTCATCTTGATAGTATTTAATGACATCCTTTGCGATTGGCTTTGTGAAGCTAGGCCAACCACAGTGAGACTCAAATTTATGGGCGGACACGAAGAGGGGTTCTCCCGTAGTGATATCTACGTACAGCCCTGGTTTGAACTCATCAGTTAGGTTATGACTGAACGGCGCATCCGTAGCAGAGTTCTGTGTAACTTCAAATTCTTGAGGGGACAAAGCCTTGAGATCTTCCTCAGAAGGTTTATTATAGTCACTGTCATCTACAAGTGGTTCATCAGATAGGCCTAGTGGAATATGACAATAGCCATTAGGGTTTTTATCTAAGTAATCTTGGTGATATTCCTCTGCAGAGTAGTAGTTAGATAGAGGTAATACTTCAATAGCAAATGGTTTACCTTCGAAGGATTGAGCACGAGCTAAGGTACGTTCAATAATAGCCTTATCGGCTTTATCTATATAGTAAATACCAGTTCGATATTGAATACCTACGTCGCCACCTTGTTTATTAACGCTGAATGGATCGATGGCGCGTAAGAAGTATTGAATTAAGTGATCTAAGGAGAGTACATCTGCATCGTAGGCAACCTTTAGTGTTTCTACGTGACCACTATCATGACAGACATCTTCATAACTTGGATTTTCCGTAGGACCATTGGCATAGCCTACTTCAGTAGAAATTACACCGGAGATTTTTCTGATATACCCTTGAAGGCCCCAGAAACAACCGCCCCCTAAATATATTGTGTGTTCCTTCATTTAATCACCCCAAACTTCATGAGCTATTTCTTTAACTAATGCAAGTTTAGCCCATTGTTGCTCTTCGGTCAATTGGTTGCCGATTTCACAAGATGCGAAGCCACATTGAGGGGAGAGGCAAAGTCTTTCAAGAGGAATATATTTTGTAGCTTCTTTGATACGTTCTTTGATAACCTCTTTATCCTCTAATTCTGGGCGTTTAGATGTAATAAGACCTAATACAACTTTTTTATTAGGAGAAACTTCACGCAATGGTTCAAAGCCACCAGAGCGGTCATCATCAAATTCTAGATAGTATGCATCTACATTTTCTTTGGCGAATAGAATTGGTGCAACTGGTTCATAACCACCAGTAGCAGCCCAAGTAGAGTTATAATTACCACGGCATACATGGGTTGTGAACGCTAAGTCATGAGGTCGACCTTCGAGAGCCAAGTTGTTTAAGCGGAGGTATTTAGCTGTTTCACCTTCGATAGTGACGCTTTTATCTTTTTGGCGACCAGTCCAGTAAGCGTGGTCACAGCACATACCCCAAGTGCAATCGTCAAATTGGATATTGCGGCAACCTGCTTCATAGAGGTCTTTAATTACTTGGCGGTATGCAGCAGCAATGTCTTGAATTAATTCTTCTAAGTCAGGGTAGAAGGAGCGTGTTGTAATACCGTTATCCTCGCGGAATAATTCGGCTAAGAATTGGGATGGAGCAGGAATTGTTTGACGAGCTGTAGTATGTTCATCTTCAAATTGTTTTACAAATTTGAAATGTTCTACAAATGGATGGTTAGTACCTGTAATTTTACCAGTAAGGGCGAGGGAGCCTGGCGCTGTTTCTTGACCAACGAATTTGTAACCGTGTTCAAGTTCAATTTCTTTTACGCCATTGAATCCCCACATGAAATCTAAGTGCCAGTATGCACGGCGGAATTCACCATCAGTAATAACAGGAAGACCTGCAGCTTTTTGTTTTTGAATGAGGTCTGTAATAAGACGATCTTCAACAGCTGTTAGCTCTTCTCTTGTAATATTTCCTTTTGTAAAAGCTTCACGAGCTTCTTTTAATTCTGCAGGGCGTAGGAAAGAACCTACGATATCAAAATGAAATGGTGCTAATTGTTTGGACATATATAATCCTCCTTATATAAACGGTAAAACCGATAGATTCGATAGGTTTATTATAACTAAGGATGAGCATATATAAAAATATCAATATATTAATGTTGTATATAGTTTTAAGTTATATCAGAGAGTTATTTTTGCGCTTCAGTTATATCGAGATGTAAAAGTAATATAGTATCAACTCAGTTGTGGCATATCTTATTCTATCTTATGCTTTTCTTTGGTTTAGTTGTTAGCAGTTAGATTTCCTACATATATTAAAAAGCACTCTCTAAATGAACTGCACCCCAAAAATTGGACACAATTTTTCGAGGTACAGTTCAAAATCGAGAGTGCTTTTAGTTAAAGTTAAACTGTTATGTAGAGCAGCTTAAATATAATCAAGAATCCTACAATATTATTCTTTTGTTTTAGGTAGTTTAATATGTCTGCCGTAGTTGCCTACATACTGTTCTAAGGCTTGAATATATTCTTGCCCTAAACGGCTGCGATGCATTTTGTTGTTGGTAATGTAACCGATGTGCATCAAACCTTCTTCGGCGAGAGGTACAGAAATAATATTCTCCCCATTTACTTCTTCATCGATAACACCACTTGATACGGTATAACCATCTAGACCAAGCAATAAACTAAAGAGGGATGCTCTATCGCGTACACGAATATGTTTTGGTCGTACAACGGTACTAAAGATTTCTTCAGAGAAATAGAAGGAGTTGTGATCGCCTTGCTCAAATGAGATATAAGGATATTCCTCTAACTCGTCCATAGACACAACCTTTTTATTAGCTAGTGGATGGTTTTTGCCTATGAAGATATGTGGGTGTGCAGTAAATAACTCTGTAAATGTTAATTCATTAGTATGAATTAATTTCTCTAGTACAGGTCTATTAAAATCATTATAGAAGAGTAAACCAATCTCACTCTTCATATGAGCTACGTCATCGATGATTTCATAGGTTTGAGTTTCCCGTAAGGATACATCATATTGATCGATGCCTGCGCCTTTTAAAAGCTCTACAAAGGCGTTAACCGCAAAGGAGTAATGTTGCGTAGAAACAGAGAATTGTTTTTTACCACCGCTTTGGCTTTTATATTGCTCTTCCAATAAAGCGGCTTGCTCTAGTACTTGGCGTGCATAGCCGAGGAAACGTTCCCCTTCTTTAGAAACAGTAATCCCTTTATTGGTACGGTCGAAAATGGTAATGCCCATTTCCTTTTCCAATTCCTTAATAGCCTTTGTTAGACTTGGTTGCGAGACGAAGAGTCTCTTAGCAGCTTCACTAATACTGCCTATATTTGCAATTGTTGTGACATACTTTAATTGTTGTAAGGTCATAATGGCCTCCTTTTATATATTACACTACCTATACTACTCGATTATAAGTATTTAAGCAATGTTATATATATGTTACAATGTACTAATAGAATAAAGGAGGACCTATGCTTAAACAAGTCATCGTCGTAGAAGGAAAATCTGATATACAACGTATTGCACAAGCCGTGGAAGCAGACTGTATTGCTACAGAGGGTTTTACACTTCGTAAAGGTGTTATTGATATGATTCGTGTAGCTTATGAAAAGCGAGGTATTATCATATTAACCGATCCTGATACAGCAGGGGAGAGAATTCGTCGCGTATTAACAAAAAAATTCCCTAATGCACAGCATGCTTTTGTCCCTCGTGATGAAGCGTTTGCAAATGATGATATTGGCATAGAACAAGCATCTCCAGAATCCATTAGAAAGGCTTTATCTACATTACATGTAGAATCCTTGGAATCATCTAACGAATTTTCTATGGTAGATCTAGTTCGTCATGGATTATCAGGCATGCCAGATAGTGCGGCTCGCCGTGCGGTTATTGGTGCTAAGTTAGGCATTGGTTATGGCAATGGGAAACAGTTTTTATACCGTTTAAATCACTATGGTATAAGTCGAGGTGCTTTTGAAGAGGCTGTAAATAGTTAAAATAGGAGTTAAGATGTTAGAATCAGTAATTGCAAGCCCTGAAGTAGTACATTATATATGTAAACGCTTCGATATTAAAATGAGTAAGAAATTAGGGCAGAACTTTCTTATTAAGAGAGGTATTGTAGACGAAATTGTACATGCTGCGGAATTGACACCTGGTGAACCTGTACTAGAGGTAGGTCCTGGTATTGGTACATTGACACAAGGGTTAGCACAAAGTGGTGCCGATGTAACTGCCATTGAATTAGACCGTCGCTTATTAGAGGTTCTAGATACTACGTTGGCCTCTTATGATAATGTACGTATTGTCCATGGTGATGTGTTGAAACTCGATGTGCCAACCATTATGAATCATAAACCATTTAAAGTGGTTGCTAATTTGCCATACTATATTACAACACCTATTATTATGTCTCTATTGGAAAGTAAATTACCCATAGAACGCCTTGTTGTAATGGTGCAAAAAGAGGTGGCCTTACGTATGGTGGCTAAGCCAGGTACAAAGGATTATGGTGCACTATCTGTAGCCGTACAGTACTATACTGAGCCAGATATTGTACTTGATGTACCGCCTAAATCTTTCTTGCCGGCTCCAGCTGTAACAAGCTCTGTTATTCGCTGCGTATTACGTGACAAGCCTCCTGTTGATGTCATTGATGAGAAACTATTCTTCCGAGTTGTGAAAGCTGGTTTTGCGCAACGACGTAAAACATTCGCTAATACAATGAAAACAACGGGCTTATCAAAAGACAGAATCGAAGAGCTATTAGCAAAAGCTAATATCGATGGGCAACGAAGAGGAGAGACATTCACTCTTCAAGAGTTTGCTGATGTAGCCAATGCATGGGCTGCTTTAATTAAATAGAATAATGTAAAAAGAGCTCATTAGATTGATAACATATCATTCTAATGAGCTCTTTTCATGAAAAAAGGACCCAAATGGGTCCTTTTTATTTAGTAAAGAATGCCAGCCATTGTTGTAATTAGGAAAGCATTAGCAAAGTCGATTAAGAATGCACCTACCAAGGAAACTACGAGCCATGCACGAGGGGATGGACCATGTTTACTTGCTAAGGATAACATATTAACCAATGCATTTGGTGTAGCACCTAAGCCGAAGCCGATGGCACCAGCGCCAAGCATAACAGCATCGTAGTTGCGACCAAAGATGAAGTAGATAAGGTATGCAAATACACAGATAAGTACACATTGTGCTAGTAAAATTGTAATAAGTGGTAAAGCAAGATCGATTAATTGAACTAGTTTCAAGCTATTGATAGCCATAGTTACGAATAGAGATAATGCTACATTGGATACTGCATCAAGAGCTGCATCGTTGATTTTGTAAGCTTTAGTGAAATCACCGTAGTTACGGATTACAGCTGCACAAATCATTGCGCCGATATATGCAGGAAGTGGAGTTAAGATAGATAAACCAGCACTTACGATAGTACCGATACCTAATGCAAGGCCAATCCACATACAGATTGTTAAAAGATCTTGGGAATTGAACTGTTTGCCACCACTTTCAACGTGATCTTCGATCATGTCAATGCCTTCATCTTCCATTAACTCTGGGTTTTCGTAAGGTGTTTTAACTTTGTGCATTTTAATAATGCGTTCACCTACAGGAGCACCGAGAATTGTACCTGCTACCATGCCGAATGTTGCGGCTGCAACCGCTGCGGATGCTGTACCAGGGATACCAAGCAATTGTTCGTAATATGGACCGAAGGCGCCAGCAGTACCAAGACCACCAATCATGGATACGGAACCAGCCATAATACCGATGATTGGTTCAATACCTAACGCTTTAGCAATCATAATACCTGCTGTGTTTTGTACAACAATCCATACTGCACAAGCGAGGAAGAAGAAGAGAATGAAGATACCGCCTTTTTTGAGGACTTTCAAAGAAGCCATCAAACCGATAGTAGTAAAGAAGGCAAGCATTAAGAATGTTTGTAGGGAGCCTTCAAAGGTAATGTTCAAAATCTTATAGTAAGAAAGAATGGCAGTTAAGAATGCAAATGGCAAAGCCCCTACAGCTGGTGCAGGCATACACATACGTTGCAAGAACTTGGAATGCTTGTTAATCCAAGTACCAATGAATAACGTGATTACAGCGAGGCCTACAGTTTGGATCATGGACAGTTTCAATGTCCATACATCGTTGACTAACGCTAAGTCAATAAGTGGCATAAAATCACTCCTTTAAAATAAAAAATAAAACTTATATTTTATGGTATCATGAATGGTCGAAAAAAACTATAGAATATATAAGGTATAATAATTATATATTATTTATTTTCAACACTCACAACAACAGTAAAACCATTAGATAATATATAACTATGTTAAGTATATATCATTTTATAATACATTTATATTATATACAAAAATACAAGAAAGTAATAGTATAAATTACTTCCCTACATAATCATACTATATGTATTCGACTAAATTCTGTGATTTTCCTGCCTATTATAAAAAAATAAACTGGAATATATTTCTAATTTTTATATATTGAGAAATATATTCCAGTTGTTATTATCTGAGGATTTATAGTGTGCTTAACTATTGAGGTTTGCAGTTAAGCCACTGTCTGCTACATAGTACATCTCGCATTTAGAAGTGCGAAGTATAGATTTAGAAAGATAAGCTATAAATGCCAATACTATAGTTCGTGATGAAGTTTTGGGGTTGTTAAGAATGTAACATCTGGATTACGTTCTTGGACCCAACCCATTTGCCACTCATTGGAAATGAGGACTACGGTGCGATCTCGATTATCCTTGACAATCATCGCATTATCTACACCTTTTAAAGAAGCGATATCTACTTCACCATCGATCCAACGAGCAACACTGTATGGTAATGTATTATTTAATAAATCAACACCATATTCATTTTTTAAACGGTATTCCAGAACCTCGAATTGAAGCATACCTACAGCACCGACTACGAAGGAATCAAGAGCACCTGGTTGTTCAAAGATTTGAACAGCGCCTTCTTGTGCTAATTGCGTCATCCCTTTTTGGAACTGCTTACGCTTCATAGTATCTTTTGGCGATACGCGAGCAAAGAACTCTGGTGGGAATACAGGGAAGTCACCAAAGGTTACCTTGTGTTTTTGAGCACACAGTGTATCACCTACACCCATTGTACCAGCGTCAAAGACACCGATAATATCTCCTGGATATGCATCCTCTACGATGGTACGTTCTGTAGCCAAAAACTGTTGAGGCTGAGATAGACGAATCGTTTTATTAGATTGGCGATGCAATACGGACATGCCCTTTTCGAACTTACCAGAACAGATACGCATAAATACGATACGGTCATGGTGGTTAGGGTCCATGTTCGCTTGGATTTTGAATACTAAGGCAGAGAAGTCTTCGCTTGTAGGCTGTACCATTTCTTCCACAGCTTGGCGTGGAGCAGGGGATGGAGCTAGTTCTAAGAATTTTTCTAAGAATGGTTTTACCCCAAAGTTAGTCATAGCAGAACCGAAGAACATAGGTGTTAATTCGCCTGCACGAACTTTATCAAAATCGAATGGATCGCCAGCAACGTCTAATAATTCGATATCATCAAGCAATGCTTGATATACATCGTCACCTAATAATTCTTTCATACGAGGATCAGTCAAAGCACCTTTTTCAGAGGCTAGCTTTTCTTGACCATGTGTTTCGTCTTTTACGAAGAGCTCGATAGTTTCGTGTTCTCTATCGTATACGCCTTTGTATTCACCGTTGATACCAATTGGCCAGTTCATAGGGCATGTACGAATGCCAAGAACGTTTTCGATTTCTTCCATCAAGTCAAATGGGCTGCGACCGAAATGGTCAATTTTATTTACAAAGGTAAAGATAGGAATACCGCGTTCTTTAGATACGGCAAATAGTTTTTTCGTTTGTGCTTCGACACCTTTTGCAACGTCGATAAGCATGACAGCGCTATCGGCAGCCATCAATGTACGGTATGTATCTTCAGAGAAGTCTTGGTGACCAGGAGTATCAAGAATGTTGACACGACAGCCATCGTAGTCAAATTGTAATACGGAACTCGTTACGGAGATACCACGTTGTTTTTCGATTTCCATCCAGTCAGATACGGCGTGTTTTGCCGTTTTACGAGACTTAACGGACCCCGCTAAGTGAATGGCACCACCGTATAAAAGTAGTTTTTCTGTTAATGTAGTTTTACCCGCATCCGGGTGAGATATGATAGCAAACGTACGCCGACGTTGCACTTCTTCTAAAAATGTCATAGTTCACCTCTATTGTTTCGTTTGTGAAAGTCTTATTTTAATATATCATCTTCACACCATTCATATCTTTAAAATTATACATGATTTTGGTAGTTATGACCACTAAATTGTAGTATAATGAGATTTCAAAGAGCGGCTTGGGGAATAGCCGTTATTTTATGTTAAGGAGGGGGACCATGAGGTTATTTATTGCGGAAAAGCCATCCATGGCTCGCGAAATTAGTAAATGCTTGCCAGAAAACAAGAATATCCAAAAACGGAATGGCTATTTTATCCAAGGTGATGATGTGGTGACTTGGGTTGTAGGGCACGTATTACATCAAGCAGAACCTGGTGATTACGATGATAAATATATCCGCTGGCGCCCTCAAGATTTACCTATTGTGCCTGATGAGTGGAAATTACTCGTTACGGATAGTAGTCGTCAACAGTTTGAGACTGTAAAAGAATTAATCGGTAAAGCGGACATTATCGTCAACGCAGGTGACCCGGACAGGGAAGGTCAATTGTTGGTTGATGAAGTATTATATTATGTAGGAAATACAAAACCTGTACAACGTATCTTGCTAAATGCATTGGACGAAAAATCTGTTCGTGCCGCATTAAATGATCTACGGGATAATAAAGACTTTCACAATCTATATCAATCTGCATTGGCTAGAGCACGTGCAGACTGGCTTATTGGCATGAATTTATCTCGTGCCTATACATTGTCTGAACGTTATAAAGGTAATAAAGTAACATTACCTATCGGTCGTGTTAAGACTCCAACATTAGCCCTTGTTGTGCGCAGAGAGCGAGAACTAGCGGCATTTAAACCGGTCGATTATTTTACATTAAAGGTTTTATATAATCATCCAAATGGTGTATTCTGGGCTACGTGGCAGCCTACAGACGAACAAAAGGGGCTTGACCCAGATGGACGTCTTATTAATAAAGCCATAGCCGATGAATTAGTAGAGCGCTTACAGGCGGGGGCAGATGGAGTTATTAAAGCTGTTACAAAATCTAAAAAGAAAGATGTACAGCGTTTACCATTGTCTCTATCATCTTTGCAGGTATTAGCTGGTAAAGCTTTTTCCTATGATCCGCAAACTGTACTTGATACAGCACAGAAACTATATGAAAAGAAATTGGCTACATACCCTCGTTCTGATTGTGAATATTTACCACCAAATCAATATGGTGACCGCAATGCAATTCTCAATAATTTACAGAATGCAGGAGATGAAAGACTAGCACAGTGGGCTACTGATGCAGACCGCTCCATTAAGAGCCGCGCTTGGAATGAAAAGAAGATTACAGCCCATCATGCTATAATTCCTACGACCGTAGCTTGTAATATAAATAGTTTGTCCCGTGAGGAACGCAATATTTACTTCCTCATTAGTCAGGCCTATATTGCTCAGTTTTATGGCGAACATATTTATGAGCAAACTAAAATCGTCGTGGAGCAATGCAAAGAAGAGTTTGTTGCCAATGGCCGTGTAGTTATAGACGAAGGATGGAAATTACTTTATAAACGACAAAAGTCTAAATCTGTGACAGATAATGATGAACCTGATTTAACTGATGAACGTGGTGCAGAAACAGACTCTAAAAAAGAGGCTATTGAAGAAACAGATTATTTGCCTGCGGTTAAGAAAAATGATTCTGTCCTTTACACGGATTCCTCTGTAGAGGCGAAGCAAACTAAGCCGCCTTCTCGCTTTACACCGTCTACGTTGTTACAAGCGATGAAGGAAATTCACAAGTTTGTAAAAAATGAAGACTTGAAAAAGCAATTAAAGGCTGTATCTGGTATTGGTACAGAGGCGACTCGTGCCAATATTATTGACGAACTTATCAGTCGTGGCTTTATGAAAACATCTGGTAAGAAGCAAGTTCTATCACCTACGGAAACAGGCTATCTTTTGGTAGATGCGTTGCCTGATGAATTGTTATATCCTGATGAAACTGCTGTTTGGGAAGAACGATTGTCGCTCATGAGTGAAGGAGAGGATACATTAGATTCTTTCTTATCTGATCAGATTAAGTTTTTGAAGCATTTGATTGATAAACTAGGCTTTGCTAAACAGGTAAATTCTGGTCAAATGATGCCCAATGTAGTTCGTACTATAACAAATCAAAACCGGAAGCGCCCAATGGATAATACTGATGTAGATTTAACTTCTTTGCCAGTCTGTCCTAAGTGTAATAAGGGGCGAATGCAACCGCGTAATGGTAAATATGGTGCTTTTTTAGGCTGTACTAATTATCCTGCTTGTAAACATACACAACCAGTTGAGGGTGATGTTTCAAATGGTGAAAGTAATATCACTGTAGCTGAAGAAGATAAACAATATAAATGTCCACGATGTAAAGAAGGCTATTTTGTTAAACAAGAGGCGAGAGGCCGCATTAACTGGGTTTGCAGTAATCGATCTCAATGTAAGACACAATGTTCTGATGTAAATGGCACGCCAAGTATTTATGCGAACAAATAAAAAGACGCGTACAGAGTAATCTGTACGCGTCTTTAGTTTTATCTGCGTTTACCACGACGTCCAGTTTGAGACGTAGAAGTGCGGCGTTGGCGTGTATTAGCACCTTTGTGGCCACGAGCTTTATGAGCTTTAGCCTTTGTAGATTGATAGGAACTTGTAATCTTAGGTTTGCCAGAAGATTTTGCACGTTTTGGCGCAGTACTTGCATTACCTTTAGTCTTAATTTGTCCATCTTTAGTGTATTTAGTAAGCGTTGCCTGGATGGCGCGCTCAATACGTCGTAGCCAAGATTCATCCTGTGGTGTGGCAAATGTAACAGCTACACCGGAATTGCCCGCACGACCAGTACGGCCAATACGATGGATATAGTAATCTACGTCGCGTGGTACGTCGTAGTTATAAACATGTGTAATGCCTTCAATATCGATACCGCGAGCTGCAATATCTGTGGCTACTAAGATTTGTGTCTTAGCTTTTGCAAAATCGCGCAATATTTGAGTGCGGCGACCTTGTGTTAAATCGCCATGCATTTCAGCAATATT
Organism: Veillonella faecalis; assembly: GCF_024677885.1. Lineage (NCBI taxonomy): Bacteria > Bacillati > Bacillota > Negativicutes > Veillonellales > Veillonellaceae > Veillonella > Veillonella faecalis. Next base: position 781,365 of record NZ_JALBWL010000001.1, on the reverse strand, counting down.
TAGGCCTGCAGCAGTTAACTCATAGGATAAGCGAACTGCGCCTTCACGTTTATTACAGAAAACAATAGCCAAGAATGGATTGTCTTCTTCAATCATTTTGATGAGGCGTTCTGTTTTTTCCTCTGGATTCATCATGTATACACGTTGATCAATAGATTCTAATGTAACATGCTTACCCTCAGCTGTTACAGAAGCAGGTTTAGACATATATGCTTTTGCAAGGTTTCTAATCTTATCTGGGATTGTTGCAGAGAATAGTAAAAGTTGTCTATTAGCATCTGTTTGGCTGATGAGGTTTTCAATATCCGGTAAGAACCCCATGTGGAGCATTTGATCGGCTTCATCGAGTACGACACGACGAATACAATCTAGGTGAAGTGAACCACGCTTAGCATGATCTAATAGACGGCCAGGCGTACCTAAGATAACTTGAGGGCGACGTCCTAATTGTTGTAGCTGTGCTTCAATCGTTTTGCCACCGATAAGAGGGAGGATGTCCACATTTAAAATGGTACCTATTTCTTTTGCTTCGTCAGAAATTTGTTTTACTAGTTCTCGCGTAGGTGCAATGATAAGTACTTGTTCTTGATGCACATCTGTGTGAACCCGTTGAAGAATAGGTAATAAGAAGGCTAATGTTTTGCCTGTACCTGTTTGAGCTTTTGCTATGACATCATTCCCTTTGAAAACTATAGGAATGGCTTGTTCTTGAATTGGAGTGGGCTCCTTGATACCTTGTTTTTGAAGGGCTTGAATGAGTTCATCACAAACGCCTAAAGATTTAAAAGATTTCATGGATCGTCCTTTCTATAATACATATTATATTAATTATACCTTATGCATATAGTAGGGGCAAATAAAATGAATTGTTATTTATAGCGATTATTATTAGATGGGAAATTAGGTTGCCATAAAGAATGTGTATGTTGGTCTATTTAAATGATAATATATTGAAAAATAACGAAATGCATGTATATTTATGAGAATAAAAAACATTAAAGTATTCATGTTTAAATAAAATTTTAATATTTAATTGAGAATGATTAAATTAATAATATTGATAATCGTAGTAGTGCTTCTTATTTGGTGGGGGCAATTATGATTTGTGTTGGTTCATAAAAATCTATACCCTATAAGGTTTATTTTGATTAATGATAAAATAATTCTCATATTTAATATGAGAAAAAAATATATATATGAGATATAAAAATACCACAAAAATGATAATAATTGTTGAAATTCCTAATAAGTTTGATATAATAATTTAAGATATTAATACGCATTATTATTTGGTGTGTTTAATATGAGGTTGTTAGGTACAATAATTAGGAGGTGTCGTATGGCTATCAAAAAGTTAAAAGACATGAAACCAGGTGAGTCTGGTCTTATTGTTGCACTACATGGCAGTGGCAATGTTAAGCATCGTCTAATTGACATGGGTCTTGTTAATGGTACAAAAATCCATGTTATGAAGTTTGCCCCTTTAGGGGATCCGGTGGAAGTCAAAGTAAAAAACTTTGAATTAGCACTTCGTACAAGCGAAGCTGGCATGATTGATGTAGATGTTCAATAGGAGGTTCACATGGCAGAAAATGGGCAAATTCGCATTGCCTTAGCAGGTAACCCTAACTGTGGTAAAACTACAATGTTTAACAATATCACAGGGGCGAAGCAACACGTTGGTAACTATGCCGGCGTTACAGTAGAAAAAAAGGAAGGCCATACGAAATTTGATGGCCATGAGTTATTGTTTATTGACTTACCAGGTACATATAGCTTAACAGCACGTTCCTTGGATGAGTTAGTAGCGCGTAATGTTATCGTAAATGATAACCCAGATGTTATTGTTAATGTTCTTGATGCATCTAACTTGGAACGTAACTTATATTTAGCTGCACAATTATTGGAACTTGAAAAGCCAATGGTTATTGCTCTAAACATGGCTGACGTTGCTGAAGAAATGGGCATCAAATACGACCTAAAAAAAATGGCAGAAATGACAGGGGCTACAATTGTTAGCACAGTAGGTCGTACAAACATTGGTACAAAAGACTTGTTAGAAGCAACAATTAGTGTAGCTGCTTCTCAAAAAGCTCCTGGTGTAACAATTAACTATGGTGATTTGTTAGAAGGCAAAATTAGTGAGCTTGTAGAATTGCTAAAACAAGCGGGCACTGTTACATATCCACTTCGTTGGATTGCTGTTAAGTTGTTAGAAAAAGATGCTGACGTTATTGGCAAAGTTATGCGCTTTGATAATACGGAAGCTGTTATTCAAAAGGCTGAAGCTATTCGTGAAGAAATTAAGGATCAAGTTGATCTTGATATTGTCTTCCAAGAATATCGTCACCGCTTTGCAGTAGAAGTATATAATACATGTTTAACACAAGCGCCAACTCAATTGGAAACACGCTCTGACCGTTATGACAAAATCTTAACGCATCGAATTTGGGGCTTACCAATCTTCATGGTTGTTATGTACTTATTGTTTGCGTTCGTTAACTTCGTTGGTGGTATTCCTCAAGGTTGGATCGAGGATGGTTTCGCTGCATTACAAGCTTATGCGGTTCAGACTATTCCAGAGGGCCAATTACAGTCACTCGTATCTGATGGTATTATTGCCGGCGTAGGTGCGGTACTTTCATTCTTACCATTAATTTTATTACTCTTCCTTGGCATTTCTTTCTTGGAAGATACTGGTTACATGGCTCGTGCAGCCTTCGTTATTGACCGTGTAATGCGCGCTTGTGGTTTGCATGGTAAATCCTTTATTCCGTTGCTTTTAGGTTTCGGTTGTTCCGTACCATCTGTAATGGGCGCTCGTATCCTTGATAACTATAAGGATCGAATGGTTACAATCTTGATTACACCATTCATGAGCTGTTCTGCTCGTTTACCGGTATATATCTTATTTGCAAATGCATTTTTCCCAAATGGTTGGGATAGTACATTTGTTGTATTTTCTGTATATTTCTTGGGCATTATTTTCGGTATTATCTTTGCAAAGATCTTCCGTAAGTTCTTATTTGCAGGTGAAGCTGAACCATTTGTAATGGAACTACCTCCATATCATTTACCTACATTGAAAGCTACTTGGATGCACATGTACGAACGTGCTAAATTGTACATCATTAAAGCTGGTACATTCATCATGGCTGCATCTATCTTGATTTGGTTCCTTACTGCGTACCCAATGGATGTAGAATACTCTAAAGACTATGATGCAATGAAAGAACAAGTTGCTCAAGAGTATGAAGTAAAAGATGCAGCTACATTAGCTCAATTCGGTATTGCTACAGATGACCAAAAAGATGCAGTTGATAAAATTGTTGAAGATATGAAATCTACTGTACAAGATGCTACTGATGCTGCTAAGCAAGCAGGAGAAGATGAACCTGAAGTAGCAGTAGAGGATGATTCTGAAGCACCTGAATTATTCAATGATATTAAAGATGAAAATAAAGACTTGTTCCCAGCAGCATGGGCAATGTATAAAAACAGTGCTAATTTAGATGCTGAAAATGATAAACTTGATAAAGAACAAGCTGCAGAAAAAATTGAACAATCCTATGCAGCATCCTTTGGTAAAGCTATCAACCCAGTGCTAGAACCATTGGGCTTTGATTGGAAAATGGGTCTATCATTAGTAGCTGGTTTGGCGGCTAAAGAGGTTGTTATCTCAACGTTAGGTACTGTCTATGCTGTTGGTGGTGATGATCAAAATCCAGCACCGTTGACTGATTACCTACAAAACGACTCTCACTTTACACCATTAATTGGTTTGACAATGATGTTGTTTATCTTAATTTACCCACCTTGTTTGGCAACATTAGCTGTTATCAAACGTGAAACAGGTTCCTGGAAATGGGTTGCTTTCATGTTCTTCTATGAAAATACATTTGCTTGGATTGCATGTTTCATCTTCTATAACATAGGTCGCGCATTAGGTTTCTAATCTAAAATCGCTAAATAGGAGAGTTTAGCCACTTTTAGATTCTTTAAACAAAAATGAATTTAAAAATTGCGATTTTGTTATAAGTAATTTAAAAATAATACTTGATAATTATCAATATTCGTGGTTAAATGATAATGAGAAAAGGGAAATATCCTTTAGATATTGCTTTTATCTTGTTTATCACTAATACACATATTATAATTTAGTAGATATTGAGAAAGAGGCATAATAATGGATAATCTTGTTATAGGACTCATAGTTGTATTAGCATTAGCTTATATCGGTAATAAATTTTACAAACAAATGTCTGGTAAAGGTGGCTGCGGCTGTGGTGGCGGTGGCTCCAAGTCTGGCTCTAAAAAATCTTCTGGTTGCGGTGGTAACTGCAGCTGTGATGGTTCCAATAAAGCACTAGGCATTAAACGTACTGCTAAGTAAGCTAATACGAATTCTGAATTTGAATGAGGGGTCTCTATAATGGGCTCCTCTTTTCAAATATAGTAAGTAAATTTTTTATATATTTATTAGTAGAAAGGGATATTATCATGTTCAACTTCAACCAAAACAATCTTAAAAACGCTAACTTATTCGCAGCAGGTCTTGCATTGGGTACTGTAGGTCTTAAAGTTTTAACTTCCAAAGACGCTAAAAAAGTATATGCTGGTATCGTAGCAGCTGGTCTTCGCGCTAAAGAAACTGTATTAGAAACAGCTGAAAAAGTACAAGCATCCGCATCTGATGTATTGGCAGAAGCTCAAGAAATCAACGAAGCACGCAACGAAGAAATCTTTGAAGAAAACAAATAATTAGAGGATTGCACATATGTTACAATTTTCTGTTGTACGAAAACTCAGAAATCGCTTGCATGTTAAGGTAACTGGCCATCGCTTTACAGAAGCTGAAGCAGCTTATGTAGAGGATACATTGCTCCTTAATGATGCAATTGTAGATGTAACCTTCTTCACTCGTAGCAGTCAAATCGCCATTAAACATAATGGCGATTCTGACTCTGTGCGTGATGCAGTGTTAGCTCTACGCGATTTAGATTTGTCTGAAGCTCCTGCTTTAAACGAATATTCTCCTCGCTTGGTAAATAAAAAATACCGTGAAATGATGATCAACCGTACTGCACTTTACTTAGGTAAAAAAGCAGTGTTGCCTGCGCCTATTGCAGCTGCATGGGCTTGGTTTGATGGTATTAAATTTATCGGTAAAGCGATTAAAACATTGTGGCAACGTAAGTTAACTGTCGAAGTACTTGATGGTGTAGCTATTGGTGCTGCTTTACTTCAAAAAGATTACCCTACAGCTGGCGCTGTTATGTACCTATTAGGTATTGGTGATATCTTAGAAGAATGGACTCACCGTAAATCTGTATTGAATCTTGCTCAAAGCATGTCTTTGAATGTAGATAAAGTATGGGTTTTAGTTGATGACATTGAAGTGAGCAAGCCAGTTAACGAAGTTGTGGCAGGTGATAAAATCATTATTCGCCAAGGCGAAGTGATTCCATTGGATGGCGTCGTTATCGATGGTGTTGTTCTTGTTAATGAAAGCTCCATGACTGGTGAACCAGAAGCGGTTCGTCGCGATCAAGACAGTTCTGTATATGCAGGTACTGTTGTTGAAGACGGTAAAGCTATTGTAGAAGTACGTAGCACATCCAAAACATCTCGTTACGAAAAAATCGTTAACCTCATTGAAGAGTCTGAACAAATGAAATCTGGTATGGAACAACAAGCATACCGCATGGCTGATAAATTAGTTCCAATAAGCTTTATTGGTGCTGGTTTAACATACTTGTTGACTCGTAATGTAATGAAAGCATTGTCTTTCGTAATGGTTGACTTCTCTTGTGCTCTTAAATTATCCATTCCATTAGCAGTACTTTCCGCTATGCAAGAAGCATCTAAACGCGGTATCACTGTTAAAGGTGGTAAATTCTTAGAACAAATTGCACAAGCAGATATGATTGTGTTCGATAAAACAGGTACTCTTACAAAAGCAGAACCTGAGTTTGAACAAATCATTCCATTTAATGGTCATGATGCAGATGAAATGTTAAAATTGGCTGCATGTATTGAGGAACATTTCCCTCATTCCATGGCAAAAGCAATTGTACGCGCTGCTAAGGATCATGACTTGCCTCACAAGGAAATGCACTCCGATGTAGAATACGTTGTAGCTCATGGTATTGCATCTAAAGTCGGTCGCTACCGTGTACGCATTGGTAGTGCTCACTACATCTTTGATGATGAAAAGACAAAAATTCCTGCAGATGAACAAGAAAAGTTCAATAATTTACCAAATTCATCTTCCCATATTTACCTCGCTATTGGAGGTACACTAGCAGCGGTTATTTGTATTAAAGACCCTGTTCGTGAGGAAGCAAAACAAGTTATAGCTGATTTACACACTTTGGGTATTAAAAAGGTTGTCATGATGACTGGCGACTCCAAACGTAATGCACAACGTGTAGCTGACGAACTCGGCATCGATGAATTGCATGCTGAAGTATTGCCAGAAGATAAAGCGGCTTATGTAAAACAAGCAAAAGCTGAAGGCTATACTGTTATGATGGTAGGGGATGGTATTAACGATTCCCCAGCAATTTCTGAAGCACATGTTGGTATCGCTATGAATGAAGGCGCTCCAATTGCTCAAAAAATTGCAAATGTTACTATTTCTTCCGACCATCTACAAGCTCTTGTAGATTTACGCCGCATTTCTATGGCATTGATGAAACGTATCAAAGCAAATTACAATGGTATCGTTGGTTTCAATGGTGCTCTTGTAGGTGGTGGTGTACTCGGTATTATGCCGCCAAGCCAAACAGCATGGTTGCATAATCTATTCACATTGGGTATCGGCTTAGAAAGCATGACTCCATTGTTGAAAAAAGAAGAACCAAAGGAAACTGTTCCTACAATTGATGTAACATCTGACTCTGTAGTAGCTTAATTAGAAGCCTCCATATAAGGTATTCATTTACCTGTATGGAGGTTTTTCTTTTTTGATGACATTTATCTATGATTATTGTAAAATACAAAGAGATTACATATCATAGGAGATCTTTATGAACACATTAATAGATATTTGTAAAAGATCCATCTACTTGAATATATTTATCGTAGTAATTCCTATTATTGCGTATATGATTCATAATGGATCGAGTGCAACAGTAGCACTTGTATGGTATTTGCTCTTATCGTTAATAATGCCTTGGGCATATTTATCGTTTAAAAGTAGTACCTTTGACGGTGGTAAATCGATTAGCCGTATTGCTTATGTTGTAAGTTGGATTATAATCCACGGTATTAGCTATAAAGGTATTTTTCTTGGTGTAGATTTATCCATGTTATGGAGCTGGCCAACAGTTGGTCGAGATGTAGCTTTTTTAGTAGCTATGTATATTGGTGTTACTATTAGCCTGATTTTTGCATATGGTCTTACTCGTTTAGTAGGAGGCCGTAATGAATAAGAATTTCTGGTTGTTTACCGTTGTCTGTGCATTATTTGTAAGTGCTGTAACGACAGTTCTTTCCTTGAGTGGAGCGCTAGCTTTACCAATCTTAGTATTCCCCGTGTTGTCCCTCGTAATACCTCTTATGGTACGAAGACTTAAGAATGCTAAATTTAATGACGATCTACCATTGGGTATGGGCTATCATACGTATAGTTGGGCTTGGTGGACTGTATTTTCATTTCTTCATACGCCCTTTAGCTTTACTGCAGATAGTGGAATTGTAACAGCGTTGCTTCTCTTCGTGGTGTATTTTATTGTTCAAGTACTTATTGAACTTTGTGGATTGTTAGCTACTAAGTTTTTCAATCGAAATCATCGATGGGGAATGGTAGATGAAGCACTCGATATAATTGGATATACTATTCCAATTCCATTCTTATATATTGGTTCACTTCTCTATATTGATCTACAAGATCCAATGGTTTATTTCATGTATGCGTCATCTATGAATGTGAATATACTCTTTGCAGAATTGGTGTCATTACTTATATCCTTATTGGTATTCGTATTCTATTTATACCCAAGAGAAATAGCCTATAAAGGTATACGATTATTTCGCATTGTTTTAACTGCTGGTTTATGGCTCGCTATGAATGCCCATATTTTATATGGTGGTTATATTCCAGAATTTGTTTTATCTTTAGTTCCCACCGTTTTTCCAACGTATCAAGGTAATCCACTAGTGTTTGTTACCCCAACTTTGTTAGAAGCTGGTATGACAGGTGTAGCAGTGATTATAGGTGCATTGGTAGAGCGTGGTATTATTTCACGACGCCGTGAACGTATTTAATTTCTAGTTTCGACTTATATCCGTAAGGAATGAGAACGAAGGAGGATCTATGAACAACAATGAACGTCTAGTGGATGATAACTCAACTGTATCAATCCCAGGCAATGAAACGACTAGCCCCGTTGAACGTAAAAAGGTTAAAAAAGAGAAAAAGAGTGGTATTACTATTCGTGAGCTTACCATTATTGGTTTGTTGGCGGGGATCACAATCGCATTAGGTGTATCTGGATATGGGATTATTCCATTGGGGCCTCTTAATGTGACAACTTTACATGTACCCACACTTATTGGTGCTATTGTAGAGGGCCCTAAGGTAGGCGCCTTTGTAGGATTTATCTTTGGTTGCTATAGCTTGTGGCAAAATATTACTGCACCTAATATTTTATCCCCTCTATTTATTAATCCAATCATTTCTGTGTTACCACGTATACTTTTCCCTGTATTAGCATATTTAGTATACTTATTATTGTGGAAAGCACCTCAAGGTCCACGCATTCTTGTATCTGCATTTATGGGGACTGTATTCCATACAATTATGGTTATGGGACTTATTTTCTTGCTTTACGCAGATATGTTTGCTATTAAAATGAACCTAAGCCCAGATCAAGTATTAGGCTCTATTGTATTCTTATCTGTTACGCATGGTATTCCAGAAGCTGTTTTTGCAGCTGTTATCGTTACTCCAGTTGCATTGGCATTACGTAAGGTATTGCGTAAGGATACTCCTAAGAAAGAAAAAACTGATGCTGTTACAAACGATGCAACAACAGTAGGAGCGGATGCAAATAAAACTACAGAAGTTAATAAAATCAAATCTGTAGACGAAAACATAACTAAATAGTATTTTACAGGCTTTTCATAAATATGATAAAATAAATATCATTCGATAAGTATTGAGGAGGATAACCATGGCTAAACGTATTCGTACTATCAACACTGAATCCTTGCAAAAAACTGCTAAAACTGGCGGTTGTGGGGAATGTCAAACATCTTGCCAATCCGCTTGCAAAACAAGCTGCACAGTTGGTAACCAAGTTTGCAAACAAAAATAATAAAGAGGCTCGCTTAGCGGGCCTTTTTTATTTATGTGTATAATACATACTTTGTATGGTATATCTTTATGACTCTTTTCATAACGTTTAGCGTGGAAATGTGGTACAATTATCTAGAAAGTTCTATATAGTAGAACTTTTACCATACATAATAATTGGAGGTACCATGTTAGAATTAAAACCAATGATCCATAAGTTTCGGATGAAGGATAACTATTACTGCTTAGATGTTAATAGTGGTATTATTCACGTTATCGACGAACTCATTGATAGAGTTCTTGACATATATGATGGCACTAATCGCGATGCAGTACATGTTGCATTAGATGCTAAGGAAGATGCCGTAGAACTTGATGAGATTATGGATGAGTTAGATGAGCTCATTAAAGCAGAGCAATTGTTTGCTCCGATGAGTAGAGAGTTTAAACTTGTAGTAGGTGAAAAACCTATTGTTAAGGCATTATGCTTAAATATTGCTCATGATTGTAATTTAGCATGTAAATACTGTTTTGCCAGCCAAGGTGATTACGGCGGTGTAAAACGTGAATTAATGAGTTTTGATGTGGCGAAGCGTGCAGTGGACTTCCTCATTAAAATGAGCGGCCCTCGTCAACATTGTGAAATAGACTTCTTTGGTGGAGAACCTTTATTGAACTGGGATGTTGTTAAACAAACAGTTGAATATATTGAATCCATTCAAGAAAAGCACAATAAGATTTTCAAGCTTACATTGACTACAAACGGCATGCTCTTAACACAAGATAAAATCGACTATGTAAACGAACATAAGATGAGCCTTGTATTATCTTTGGATGGTCGTGAATCTGTACATAATGCGATGCGCCCTGTAGCTGGTAGTGGTGCTGAATCTTATAAATATATTGCTAAAAATCTTATCAATGCTGTAAAACAACGTCATGGCCTTGAATACTACGTACGTGGTACGTATACACATAAAAATTTAGACTTTACAAAAGACGTTATGGCTATGTCTGATCTTGGCTTCGAACATTTATCCATGGAGCCTGTAGTAGGTGAAGAAGGGGATTATGTACTTCGCGAAGAAGATTGGCCAATTCTTGAAAAAGAATATGAAAAATTAGCAGATATTTATTTACAACGTCAATTAGAAGGTTGGGGCGAGAAGTTTAACTTCTTCCACTTCCGTATGGATTTATATCGCGGCCCATGTATGGCAAAGCGTCTTCGCGGTTGTGGAGCAGGTCATGAATATATGGCAATCGTACCTAATGGTGATATTTACCCATGTCACCAATTCGTAGGTAAAGATGGATATGTGCTTGGCAATGTGTATGATGGATTACAAAATACAGAAATTCCTAAAGATTTCCGTAATACACATGTATTCTCTAAACCAACTTGTGCTGAATGTTGGGCGAAATTCTTCTGTTCTGGTGGTTGTCATGCTAACAACATTACATTAGGTGGCGATTTAGAAACACCTTATGAATTTGGCTGCCGCTTACAAAAGAAACGTATTGAATGCGCTATTATGATTCAAGCCGAGCTAGAACAAGCTGGCATTGATGGCAGTATTCCTGTAGCATTAGGTTAATAGCCATTAATTCTCCGTCTATAGTAGGAGTTTATATGAAACAAAATAGTAATCAAACTATAGAACGCTGGGGAATTCGTTATACCGGTATAGTTCAAGGGGTCGGATTCCGGCCCCTTGTTTCTATGTGGGCACATTCCCTAGGTTTAACAGGTTTTGTATATAATGATAGCCAAGGTGTTTACGTCGAGATACAAGGTTATACTAGTGATTTGCAGTTGTTTTTAGATGCGATTCAAGATGACCAACCTCGATTGTGCCGCATTACAAGTCAACGGGTAGAACATCTTACTATACAAAACAATGAAGTTGAGTTCTCTGTGAAGCCCTCTCCATTAGGTGAAGAGGTTAGTACGTTTATTAGTGCTGATACAGCGCCATGTGATGACTGTCTTAAAGAACTAGAACGGGACAAACGTAGAAAAGAATATCCTTTTATTAATTGCACAAATTGTGGCCCTCGGTATACGATTATTAAATCTCTACCTTATGATCGTGAGCGAACGACGATGGATGAGTTTCCTATGTGTGAAGCTTGTAAGGCTGAATATGAGGATATAGAGGGGCGCCGTTATCGTGCTGAACCTAATGCGTGTTCTCTTTGTGGGCCGCATTATACTCTATATAAACCTAATCGTACGGTTGTAGATACAGTAAATGTATGGAATACAACCCGTGAATTAATCAACGAAGGTAGTATTATCGCTATAAAGGGGATTGGCGGCTATCATTTAGTTTGTGATGCTCGAAATGATGTAGCGGTCCAACGCTTACGTAAGCGTAAAAACAGACCACATAAACCACTAGCAATTATGGTAGGGTCGCTAGATACGGCAATTGAGCTAGTCCATCTTAGTGATGTAGAACTAGATATTTTGACTGGAATGGAACGTCCTATCGTATTATTAGAAAGAAATCACGATAGTTTAGTCCATTTGAGTACCCATGTAGCGCCAGATAATCATATGCTTGGCGTAATGTTACCATATACACCGATGCATGAGGTACTATTACCATCAGATGCGGCGTGGGTCATGACGAGCGGCAATCGTAGCGGTGATCCCGTTTTATATGATGATAATCAAGCATTTGAAGAGTTAGGGTCAGTAGCTGATTATTTTTTGGTCCACAATCGGAAAATTTATGCACCTCTCGATGATTCTGTTGTAACTGTTATTCATAAGAAACCTCGATTTATTCGTCGTAGTCGTGGCTATGTGCCAGAACCTATTCATTGTGAAATTTCAGGGCAAACTCCGATATTAGCCATGGGGAGTGATTTAAAAAATGCTTTTGCTATGAATAAAGGTTCTGAAGTTCTTGTAGGACCACATATTGGTGATCTACAGAATGCATCCACTCATGCAACTTTGGAGTGGACTATTGACCGATATGAGAAATTATTTTCTATACAACCAGAGAAAATTATGGTAGATAGTCATCCTCAATTTTTCTCTTCTCACTTAGGAGAACGTATTGGTAAAAGTTCACAGATTTCTGTTATACCTGTCCAACATCATCATGCTCATATTGCATCAGTCATGGCAGAACACAATCTTGAAGGCCCTGTACTAGGTATTGCCATGGATGGTACTGGATATGGTTCAGATGGAAGCGTATGGGGCGGTGAATTCCTTCTTTGTAAAGGCAACGAATATCAGCGATTAGCTCATATCCATGAAGCGCCGTTACCAGGTGGAGAAAAAGCGGTTTCTGAGCCATGGCGTCAAGCCTTATGGTATATCAGAAATTATTATGGTAATGATATTCCACCTATTTACCAAGATTGGATGAACAGGCTACCTAAAGGTTGGGAAATATTAGATAAAGCATTACAATCTACAATGCCTATGATTCAAGCAACGAGCTGTGGACGTTTATTTGATGCAGCAGGTTCTCTTTTAGGCCTAGGCATGATTCATACCTATGATGCGCAAATTGCTATTGCATTAGAATCTTTATGTGGTGATGAAAAAGGCATATTGCTTGATTATAACTATGACGGTCGAATTCTTGATTTTACTCCAACTGTTCAATCTATTATGGATGGTGTCGTTAAAGGTGAATCTAAAGCTCATCTTTCAGCATCATTCCATAAAACCGTTGCCATTGCATTATGTGAAACTTCAGCCGATTTAATGGAGCGATATAATATTAGTGATGCGGCCATATCAGGCGGTGTATTTCAAAATCGCAAATTAGTAGAGTTAATATATCGCGCTTGGCATGTAGGCAATTTATATATGAATGAGGCTGTTCCTTCTAATGATGGGGGCTTAGCACTCGGCCAATTATGGATTGGTAATCAGAAATAGTTATATACTCATGTAGCTAGTATCACTTAATAAATACTATAATTGTGATACAATAATATTAGAAATATTTATATATAATAAGTTTACTTACATAAAAGTAAACTTATAGAATTTGTTATTAAAGTAATATATAAGGAGATAATATGTGCTTAGCTGTACCAGCACAGTTAATAGCTGTGAATGATGTTATTGGCACTGTAGAATTAACAGGTGCTACCCGTGACTGCAGCTTACTCCTCGTACCAGAAGCAAAGGTAGGGGACTGGTTGTTAGTCCATGCAGGTTTTGCTGTACAAATTGTTGATGAAGAAGAGGCACAAAAAACATTAGAGGCCTTTAAGGAGCTAGAAGAACTTGAAGAAGCTTACTTTGCAGGAAAAGCATAACAGTGCTGATGCATTGTTAAAACGTATCAATACTCTTCATAAGCCAGGGGAAACCGTGAGACTTATGGAGGTTTGTGGTACACATACTGTATCGATTTTCCGTGAAGGTCTTCGTCAGTTATTGCCAAGTGGCATTGAACTTGTTAGTGGACCAGGATGTCCTGTATGTGTAACGGATCAAACGTATATGGATAAGGCTTTGGCTTATGCTGAACGTGATGATGTTATTATTGCAACCTTTGGGGATATGTTAAAGGTGCCAGGTAGTTATAGTAGTCTTAGTGAAGCTCAAACAAAGGGCGCGCATATCCATGTAATTTATACGCCTTTAGAGGTAGTAGAACTTAGTAAGAAATATCCGGAAAAGAAAATCGTATTTTTAGCCATAGGTTTTGAAACGACTATTGCCGTTATTTGTGCAACTGTAAAAGCTGTTCATGCAGCAGGCTTGAAGAACGTTTTCTTCCTTGTATCTCATAAATTAGTGCCTCCTGCATTGCGAGCTTTATTAGATAAACAAGAAGGTCATATTGATGGTTTTATTTTGCCGGGTCATGTGAGTGTTATTATCGGAGAAGAACCATATCAATTCTTACCTGAAGAGTATCACATACCATCATGTATTGCTGGTTTTGATGGAATTGAAATTTTATCTGCTATAGCAAATATTTTAGAGCAACGAAAAACTAGTAATTTTATAGTAGGCAATACATATCATTCTGTAGTTATGCAGAAGGGTAATCCCGTAGCGCAAGCGATGATCAAAGAGGTATATGATGTATGTGATGATGCGTGGCGTGGTATAGGTGTCATTCCAAATTCTGGTTTAAGATTAAAGGACGAATATGCAGCCTATGATGTAGAACGTGCATTACCTATCCATCTTGAACGACCTTCTCTTGATCCGAAGGGTTGTCAATGTGGCCGTGTATTGCAAGGTCTTATTAAACCGAGTGAATGTCCATTATTTGGTAAAAGTTGTACTGCTGACCATCCAGTTGGTGCCTGCATGGTATCTGTAGAAGGTAGTTGTGCTGCATGGTATAAATATGGTTATTCCAGTGGTGGATCGACGTGGGAGGATTAATATGGAGCGAGTTCGCTTAGTCCATGGAAACGGTGGTCGATATAGTCATGAGTTGACCGAGCGTTTTATTTTGAAATATTTTACAAATGATTTATTAGCTCCTTTACACGATGGTGCTCAATTTCCCGTTACAGCAGGACGTATGGCGTTCTCTACAGATTCCTATGTAGTACAACCAGCGTTTTTCCCTGGCGGAAATATTGGTAAATTAGCTGTATGTGGTACAGTGAATGATTTAGCTATGAATGGTGCTATTCCACAATACTTGAGTTGTGGGCTCATTTTAGAAGAAGGCCTTGCCTTTAATGAGTTAGATGAAATCCTTCATACCATGTCAGATATGGCAAAAACTGCAAATGTACAAATTGTTACAGGTGACACTAAGGTTGTTAAAAAGGGTGAGGTAGACAAAATCTACATAAATACTGCGGGGATTGGTATGATTCCAACAGGGATAGATATTGGTCCACATCGCGTAAAGCCGGGAATGGATGTTATCTTATCTGGTGCTATAGGGGATCACTCTATTGCTGTTATGGGACAACGGTTTGGATTAGACCTATCTGATTCTTTAAAAACTGACTGTGCCCCTTTAAACAATATGGTCCATGCTGTACTTGATAAAGTGGGGCCTCAAGTGGCTCTATTGCGAGATCCTACACGTGGTGGTTTAGGTACTGTTTTAAAAGAAATTGCAGACCAAAGTCAAGTTGGTATTAAGGTAGAAGAAGCGGCTATACCAATTCACGCTGAAGTACAGTCTGTTTGTGATATTTTAGGATATGATCCATTATATTTAGCAAATGAAGGAAAGGTTGTACTGGTAGTAGATCAATCCGTTACAGAAGAAGTTCTCTCCATTCTTCGTGGCTTTGAAGAAGGTAAAGAAGCTGTATTAATCGGTAAAACATTAGATAAAAATATTGGCAAGGTTGGATTGCAAACCGCAATTGGTGGTGTCCGTTTAATTGATTTGTTAGGTGAAGATCAAGTCCCTCGTATCTGCTAATTATATAGACTAAGATTATTTTATATTTAGCTGATTTTATATGTATAAGAAGAATTTTTGTACTTATAGATTGTGAAAAATAGTAGATATTGACAATAATCTTTTATGATAGTAGCATTAAATTAAGTTGTGTAAAATTCATTGATTGTTCATCGGACTTTTATACAATGCTAGTATCTTTATGTGTAAGTTCTTATACTTTCACTAGAATCTATGTATAGAATTTGTTAAAATATAAGTATCTATAGGAGGCTTATTATGAAAAAGAAGATTATTACAGCTGTTCTAGGGATTTGTTTAACTACAACTGCATTTGGTGGCATCTTGACTACTCAAGCTGGCGGCCTTAGCAGTATTCTTGGTGGTGCAGCTAAAATTGGTGGCATCGGTATTGTTATCAATAAATTCGGTCCTCAAATTGACTCTTTCTTAAATAAATTATTGAAACAAAATAACTTAAGCACAGAGTATACAACTAAAGTTGTACCTATTATCAGTATTGGTACAAAAGGTTATATTGGTGCTGCTCAAGTAACTGGCCCAGCATCTAGCATTGAACAAGTTAAAGCGGTTGCTCAAGTTGAAGGTAGCTTTAACGGTATGGTTCGTGTAAAAGGTTTAGTACCAGTTGATAGCACAAACCCAGTTGGTGCATCTCGTGTTCAAGGCGTAGGTGTATCTGCTATTATCGATTTGAAAATTTAATGGCCACTGAGCATATAAAATAGTAGACTCAGGGAATAAGCACGGTCTTAGGCCCGTGCTTATTCTGTTGTATAACAGTTATACATTAGATACGTTGTGGAGGAATTTATGAAGAAGCAAGTACTTACACTTTTAATGGCATCCTTGATTTCAGGCACTGCGTTTGCTGCTCCTGGTACAGTTACAGAAAAAACAAATGTTTTAGAAACTACTGTATATGGCGCTGTACAAGATGGTGCTGTAGTGGACCGCATTAATCAACTTGATGAAACCGTGTATGGTACTGGTTTCAATGGCAATTCTGCTACATTGAGCAAACGTGTCGATTCCCTTTATAACTCCGTAGAAGGTAGCGGCACAAATATTTCTTTGCGCGAAGAAATGGACGCACTTGAATATACATATCAAAATAGCATTAATGCAGGTTCTCTTGTTGATCGTGTAGAAAAGATGGAACGTAGCGTTAATGGTCGTATTGGTAGCGGCTCTTTACAAAAACGTATTATTTCTTTAAAAACAAAAGTATATGGCAGCAATGTAACGCTCACAAATCAAGTGGGGACATTAGCTGGGAACCAAGTTTTCAAAGTTACATTGAATGATGCTGTTTCTTCAAAAACTAGCCATGAAGGCGACACTGTTGCTTTCACAGTAGCTGAAAATGTTATGGATGGCAATGTGTTATTAGTTCCTGCAGGTACAGTAGGTTCTGGTACAATTACTTCCTTGAAAAAGGCCCGTTCCTTTGGTCGTAATGGTGCATTAGATATTACATTCGATACTATTCCTGCTATCGATGGTACAGAATTCACTGCTGTACAAGGTAAAGAAGCTAAAGACAAAACTCGTAATGAAGTAAAAGCTGCAGGTGCATCTGTAGCTGGTGCTGTTTTACTTGGACCGGTAGGTTTAGTAGGTGGCGCTTTTGTTAAGGGGAAAAATATTGAGTACCCTGCTGGTGCAACAATTTATGTACAACCTCAAGATTCTGTAACAATTCAAGGTCTTGTAATTGGTGGTGACGGTTTAGCTCATAGTGATGATGAATTGGCTGAAGCTGTAACTGTACCGAATGCAGCAGATGAATCTGAAGAAACTGTAGATACTAATGAAGCGGCTGTTGATGAAAATGAAACAACAATAGAGGAACCAGCAGCAGTAGAAGAACAAGAAGAGCAAGTAGAAAATGTTTCTCAACCTATCGTAGTTGTAAAGCGTAATCAATAATTAACAAATTCTTAAAGCAAGAGGAGTTCTAGTAACCATGAGGAAACGTAAAGTACAATGGCTGGCAGCGGCATGTGTTTTCTGTTTAGCACAACCAGTATGGGCCGTTACAGAGTCAACCACGGTATATCAAGATCAATTGGATAGCGTTGATCAATCCTATCTTGGAGAAATCTCTAAAGCATCTACACCTGACAATAGTAATATCCGTGTTGTACGTCGTGGTGAAAAGACAAAGTCTGATCAACCTACAGAACAGTTGCCGACTCGTATTGATGCAGACAAAATGTCCTATACAGGGTCCACTGGTGATGTATATGCACAAGGTGATGTAGTAGTGACTCAAGGTAATCAAACTTTGATGTCTCCACGTATAGAAGGTAATACGAAAACTACAGAATATCGTACTGTTGGTGGATATCGCTTTTTAGAAAATGGCGGTAAAACTAAGGATATTACAGGTCAAAATATGACATATCGTACTAGTGATCACCATTTTACAGCTGATCAAGCTTTTGGTTGGAATGATCCTTACTATGTAAAAGGGCAAAATGCTACATTTGATGGTGAAACTGGTCATATGGAAAAAGGCATGGTTACCACTAAACATGCGATGGCTTTTAAACATACACCTGACTATCGTGTAGAAGGTCAAGATATCAAGGTATATCCTGGCGATAAAGTAGTTATCAAAAAACCATCCTTCTATATTAAAAACTTCAAGGTTTTATCTTTGCCTTCTTATACAGCATCCCTTCGTCATGATAAAGAGGGTAAATTTAGTATTTTCTCCTTGGTTCCAAAACCTACATATAGTAGTGATGATGGACTTGGCTTGCATGGTAGTACTGATTATCCAATTGGTAAGCATGGTGAAGCTTATATCGATTATCGCTGGTATTCAAAATCAGGCTTTAAACCAAAAGTTGGTTATAGACACTACTTGCCTTGGGCTACTGCGTCAATTGGGTACAGTAAAGAATCTAATGAATATAATGATGAAACGGTATGGGTTGAAAAGATTGGTGAGGCACGTTTAGATACTCATACGTATCATGTGGGTAAATCACCAGTAACTGTACGCGGTGGCGTTAATGCCGGTTATTGGAAAGAAGGTTCTGTAAAAGGTTCCCATAAGGAATACTATACAGAAATATCTCATGATCCAATTAAGCTTGGTAAAAATGCTGATTTACGCTTCTTGGGCGGTTACCAACGCGACTACTATGGTTACGATGGCACGATTCGTAGCATGCCTTACTGGGGCGCTAGATTCCGCTCTAAAGTGGGAAATCGTGCTAATGTATGGGTTAGCTATAATCAACGTAATATTTCTTATAATAACTCTCCATATCGATTTGATACTACAGAGCTTCCTAAAGAGCTCATCTATGGCGGTAACTATAAATTGACTCGCTTAGATGATGTGTCTGTAAGTGTTAAAACAAATATGATGAGTGGTCAGATAGACTCTGTATATTATACATGGCATCGTGATTTACATTCCTTTGACTTGTACTTAACTTATAAGGATGCACATAGAAGCAATAATGATCAATGGAAAATCAAATTTGTTGGCAAAGACTTTTAATTAGGAGATAACTATGCAACGTATTAGAAAAGCCGTTATTCCAGCAGCTGGCTTTGGTACACGCTTCTTACCAGCTACTAAAGCACAACCAAAGGAAATGCTTCCTATCGTGGATACACCTGCTATCCAATATATTGTAAAAGAAGCATTAGATTCTGGTATTGATGAGATCCTAATCATTACAGGCCGTAATAAACGCGCTATTGAAGATCATTTTGATAGCAGTGTGGAACTAGAATTGCTTTTACAAAGCCAAGGTAAAAATAAACAATTGGCTATGATTAAAGACTTAGCAGATATTAAAGTTCACTTTATTCGTCAAAAAGCTCCTCGTGGTCTTGGCGATGCTGTACTATGTGCAAAAGCCTTTATTGGTGATGAACCATTTGCTGTATTACTTGGTGATGATATTGTATATAATCCTGAAAATCCATGCCTTAAACAGTTAATTGAGTGTTACGATGAACATCCTGGTATTATCTTAGGGGCTCAATTTGTACCTGAAGATAAAGTTAGCTCTTATGGCATTGTATCTGGTGAAGCATTAGCGGATAATTTATATCGCGTTCATAATTTGGTGGAAAAACCAAAAAAAGAAGATGCACCATCTAGACTAGCAGTATTAGGTCGTTACATTTTAACGCCAGATATTTTCAATATTTTAGAAAATACAAAACCAGGCGTAGGTAATGAAGTTCAATTAACTGATGCTCTAGCAGCATCTAAAACCGATACGTATGCATTAGCTTATGAAGGTATTCGTTACGATACAGGCGATAAATTAGGTTACTTGAAAGCTACTGTTGAGTATGCCCTTCGTAATGAAGAGTTAGGTGAGAACTTCAAAGCATATTTGAAAGAACTAGACCTTAAATAGTGAAGCTATATATGTATATAAGAAAGAACCTGTGGATGTTACCATGGGTTCTTTTATTTAATGGCGATATTTTTGTATTATTGTCAACAAAACTAAGGTGATTTTGTTGACTAATAAAATAATGTTGATTATAATCAATTTATTGAATAAATAAAGGACTGTGATTATATGAGATCGCTCTTTACAACATTGTGTAATAATGATTTTGGATTACCAGGGCATAGTGTTATTAAGCATATGCATTATGATGCTTCGGGTAGTGATCAATCTATCTGTGGCATTTTATATCAAGTTGCTAAAACTACTACAATTGGTATTCTAGACAAATCAGGTTTTTTAATAGTTGATTTACGACCGGTACCGAGAAAATTTCGTATTCGTTCAATAATTCATGAAGAAGAGAATGATCGGACGATATCTTTCTCTAAGGAGGATATCATACGATTTGTAAATGATATTAACGATACCAATGAAATTCATCGTGAATCGCCCTATGTAGTGCCTGGTTGTATGATTTTAGAAAATTTATGGAATTATTGGAATATTAGTAAATCTGCACAGCAGATGGCTATTTATTTTCATGCACCCGTTATTGCAGATGATCAGGTAACTTTGGTGGAAAACTCTGAAGATGCTCATGTAGAAGGTTATGTAGGTGACACATTGGCATTTTCTGCTACGTTTTTTGGTGAAAATGAAGATTTAACATCTTTAAAACAAAGATGTATTAGTTAGAGGTAATTATGGAAGCAAGACGTTTAACAAAAATGGCTTTATTAACAGCCTTATTATGTATTTCAGCATATATTTCGTTCCCATTGCCATTTAGTCCGGCTATGGTAACTGCATTGACTTTGGTGGCTACATTAACAGGTCTATTATTGCAACCAAAGGATGCATTTATTGTATTTATCATTTACGTTTTACTTGGTGCTGTAGGTTTACCAGTATTCGTTGGTGGCACAGCAGGTCTTGGCAAATTATTAGGACCAACAGGGGGCTTTATCTTCTCTTGGCCAATAGCTTATACATTATTAAGCGTATTCAAAGGTTCTAAGAAGAGCTTTTTCTCTTATGCATGGCGTTCTCTTGTAATTACTATTCCTGTAGTATATCTATTTGGCGTTGCAGGCTTTATGATTGTAACAAAAACTGAACTTTGGGCGGCATTGCCTGTAGTAATGTTCCCATTCATTCCTGGGGATATTGTAAAATGTCTCGTTGCTTCTTGGTTAGCAACTAAAATTAAAATTTAGAATGTAATAATGAAAAGAGGCATTCCTTGGGATGCCTCTTTTCTGCATTTTCTTATAGGAGCTAATATGTCAGTATATATTCATGGTGGGCTTAGAATCCCTATAGGCGTATTACATGGACAATATAGAAATATGAGACCTGAAATGTTAGGAGCTCAACTCATTAATGAATTAATCAATCGTTATGATATTTCACAAGTGGATGGGATCTTTTGTGGTAATGCAGTTGGTACAGGTGGGAATATTGGTCGCCTTATGGGGCTCATGACTAATTTACCGAATTCTGTTCCTGGGATTACCGTAGATATGCAATGTGCATCAGCCTTGATGAGTATTGAGATGGCCTATACACATATTGCATCAGGTGTTATGGATTCGGCTATTGCTGGTGGTATTGAAAGTTCTTCATTACAGCCCGATAGGATGTATGCAGCTGGTGATAATCGTGAAGGCCTATATAAGGTTGCTCAGTTTAGCCCTAACGATTGTTCTCCTCTAGCTATGTTAGAAGGGGCAGAGAGGACGATTCAAAAGCATAATGTACTCAAGGAAGATTTATATCCATACATTATTGGCAGTCACCAACGGGCCATTGAGGCCTTAGATAATCCATATTTGCAATCTTATATTATGCCTATTACCATCGATGGAAAAGCATGTGTAGATGAATGTATTCGCCCTAAGATGAATGAGAAACTATTATCACGTATGAAGCCTTTATTAGGACCTAATTCCATTACAAATGCAGGCAATGCTTGTTTAACTCATGATGGCGCGGCTTTTGTATATGTATCTAATGAAAAAGGGCCCTTTAGAATTCATAGTATTATGCCTTGGGCGGGAAATCCTCAGTTTAGTCCAGAAGGAGCTTTAGAAAGCACAGAAGCGATTTTAAAACGCACTGGTCTAACGATGGATGATATTGATGTAGTAGAGTGGAACGAAGCCTTTGCTATCATTGATGTTCTCTTCAATAAGGCCTATCCTAAGCATTTAGAAAAATATAATAAATTGGGTGGTGCCTTAGCCTATGGACATCCTTATGGCTGCTCTGGGGCTATTTTAGCTCTTCATTGCATGGCTGCTTTAGAATCCTGTAATGGTCGATACGGTTTGTGTGCTATTGCCGGCGCAGGCGGTACAGGAACTGCTTTAATTATGGAACGAATGTAAAATGACAATTATGGAACGTTTACGACAATATAAAGAATTAGATCCTCACAAGATTGCTCTAATTGTAGATGATAAAAAGTATACATACGGTGATTTGTATGATGCTATTTTATCCATAGATATTAATGATACTAGTCGTATAGTAAATGTTGCTCAAACTAAAGAATCACCGAAACATATAGTTGCTTTAATTCAGAGTCAATCATTTGTGAAACAACTTGTACAGTGGTTGGGTGTATTGTATACCGGTTATATTCCTATGGTATGCCATAACGAGATGGATACAGAGTATGTTGAGGAATTGGCTCGTATTATAGCATATAAAGGGGTGGCACCTTTAGCTGACTTTGGTGTACTTACCTCTGGGACTACTGGGCGTCCAAAACCTTTGTGGCGTAGTGAAAGCTCGTGGAGAGAGTTCTTTGATATCCAAAACGATATTTTTCATATAAACAAAGATACAAAAATATTCTTACATGGAAGCTTTAGTTTCACTGGTGTTAGTAATATGGTTATCGCTGTACTATGGTCTGGAGGAACAGTTATTACAACGAGTTCGTTGCGCCCAAATCGATGGATCCAGCTTATTGAAGAATATCATGTGGACCATATATATGCATTACCAACAAAATTACGATTATTAGTACGTCATTGCAAAAGTAAAGTAGACTCTATTAACTATATCATCGCAGGATCACAAGTACTGGATCGACAGTTGATGGAACAGTTAGAACGAATATGTCCGAATATGGAGTTCATTCTTTATTATGGTGCTACTGAGCTTAACTATATAACATATTGTACAGGTAAAGAGTGGTTAGATAGAGAAGGTACTGTGGGAAGACCATTTCCATCTGTCCGAATAGAAGAGCAGAACGGTGTTATTTATGTGACTACAAAGCATCATATTGAAGGCATTCCGGATACATATACTGTAAATGATTGTGGCTATATTGATAGAGATGGATACCTTATGTTTAACGGACGACAAGGTGATGTAATCAATAAAGGGGGATATAAAATTTCTATTCCCGAAATGGAATTGTATTTACAATCCTTACAGGGCGTTTCTGAAGTGGCTGTTATTACGATACATGATGATATACGTGGGGAAGACTTTGTTGCTTATATGGTATTAGAGGATAATACTGAATTAAGTAAAATTATAGAAATTATTCATCACGAAAGACCTTCAGTTGAATGGCCAAAAGCAATTCTAGAAATTCCTATGTTACCCCTTACAGAATGCTCAAAAGTTGATAAACGAAAACTAAAAGAGTGGTATAATAAAGGGTAATCGTTTTTGCTATTATAAGGAGGCGTCATGCAGATTAACAAGGCGGCACTAGAGATTTTCGACTTTACGTCCTCTTTAGCCGTATACTCTGAACATGAATTAAAGGTTGGAGATCAAGCTATACAAGATTATATTGCCAATCATGTAGTTAAGGCGTTCAAAGATCCAGCTGCTAGAACAGGTACCTTGCATGATGCAAGTCCATTTGGTAAACAATTAGTTGATTATAAAAATGGAAATCTCAAGTTTATAGATTTATCTAAGAACTTAGGTGAAAGCTTGTTTACTTATATGAAACAAGCAACGGATTCTGTTGTTATTGATACGATTATCTGTGAAGCTGTTACAGATGCATCTTATATCTGTATTCTTTT
The DNA here is from genome assembly GCF_024677885.1 of Veillonella faecalis. Lineage (NCBI taxonomy): Bacteria > Bacillati > Bacillota > Negativicutes > Veillonellales > Veillonellaceae > Veillonella > Veillonella faecalis. The sequence goes on along the minus strand of NZ_JALBWL010000001.1, from coordinate 757,169 downwards.
GTGCCAAGCTCATGATGCTTTTACACATCAACTATTTAGTGAAGATGATGGCAGCTTAGCCACAGAACTTGTTTCTCATAAGGCTGTGTTGCCGATGCCATCACAGAAATTACGAGCTTTTGCATCTATTAATCTACTTGATTTTAGTGTTCGCATTTTTGAACCAAAAGGTGAATTTGATGGTGAAGTATCCTATATTTTAGCCGATAAGGTGTTACAATTAGGTACTGATCAATCCTCTCGAGATACGGTGAGAAAGGTAAAAGCCATTGTAGACAAGGTAGCTCAAGCACACGAGTCGGACGGTGTTGTTGAATTGACGACGGCAAAGTCTATGATTGCTAAAAATGCTGAAGTATCTGATACAGTGGATCCTGTTCGTATTGTGGAAGAGGTATTTAAGGCGAATCCCATTCAACAAGAGGCGGCTAAAAAGGAATTAGCTGATGCAGATATGATGCGTCCATTACCTGTAAACCGTGAGTTTGCTACGAAGGTCGGTGAGCATCATAAGATTAAAACCGATACGGGCATTGAAATTTCTTTTCCTGTAGAGTATATGAAAAATCGCGAGTTCATTGAAATCAAAACTAATGATGATGGAACCTTGCGTATTGAACTAAAAAATATTAATAAAATCGTAAATAAATAGTAATGAAAAATATATTTATCGATAGAAATATATTATGGTATGATTAAATTTATTTGTTATGCTAGTATATGGAGGTTATAGTGGGTAAAGAGAAACATAAGAAAACAAATGCATTACGTATTTTAGATACTCATAAGATACCTTATAGTATTAGCGAATATGAGTGGTCTGAAGAGCGTGCTGCAGGCCTTCATGTAGTAGAAGCTTTAGGACTCGATGAAAAACAAGTCTTTAAAACACTTGTTGGTAAGGGCGATAAAACAGGGTTTGTAGTATTCTGTATTCCAGTGGCTGAAGAGCTAGATATGAAACAAGCGGCTCGTGTCAGTCATAATAAGTCTGTAGAACTGGTTCATGTTAAGGACTTACTAGGTATTACCGGATACTTACGGGGCGGATGTTCTCCAGTGGGGATGAAAAAATCGTTTCCTACCTATTTTGATGCCACAATGGAACCTCAAGAGTTTGTATATGTAAGCGCTGGTCTACGAGGCATGCAGATGAAGGTAAATCCAAAGGATTTGGCCTCTGTTGTAAATGCTGAATTTGTAGTACTTACAATGGATCATTAAGAGGTACGTATGGCAAAGAAGTTTTATGCAGTTCGTCAAGGCCGTGTACCAGGAGTTTATACTACCTGGGCTGACTGTGAGAAACAGGTAAAGGGTTTTGGCGGTGCTATCTACAAATCTTTCTCTACAGAAGCAGAAGCACGTGCCTTTGTAGATGATTCAGGATTATCCTTGAGTGATTTTATGAGTGCTAAACGGAGCGAACCTAAATCGCCACAAGCAGTTAAGTCTAAATCTATGAATTCTAGACCTATAGGATTTAGTTCTAAAGTTCAAAATAAGGTATCTCCAAATGTGGCAAAACCAGATTTTACTCAGGAAAATCATGTAGTTGCTTATATTGATGGTAGTTATAATAAAGGCACCAATACAGTTGGCGCTGGTGGCGTTATCTTCTTGAATGGGTCTAAGGAGACTTTTTCATTTCCTTCGAATGATGAACGATATACATCATTTTGGAATGTGTCTGGTGAGCTACTAGCTGCTATGTATGTTATGAAATATGCCATTGACCGTGGTATTCCAGAATGTTCCCTATATTATGATTATATGGGAATAGAAATGTGGGCTACTAAACGATGGAAACGCAATAATGCACTGACTCAACATTATGCTGCGTTTTATGACTCTATAAAAGACCGTGTGCGCGTACACTTTCACAAGGTAGCTGCTCATACGGGTGATACATATAATGAAATGGCTGATGTACTAGCCAAACAAGGCGCGGGAATTTAACTTTCTCAGAAAGGAGGGTGTTATGAATATATGTGTTACAGGTGGAGCCGGTTTTATTGGTTCCCATCTCGTTGATCGATTAATTGAATTGGGGCACAATGTGCTCGTTATAGATAATTTATCTACAGGTATGCGTTCTTTTGTACATGATTCTGCTCAATTTATTGAGATGGATGTACGAGATCCAAAATTATTATCTGTTTTTGAAGAGTTTAAGCCCTCTATTGTATTTCATGAGGCTGCTCAAACTATGGTTCAATCCTCTATGGAGAATCCAAGTTATGACTGTGATGTTAATTTGTTAGGGCTTATTAATGTACTTGATGCCTGTCGTAAGGTGAAAGTTGAACAATTCTTAATGCCTTCTTCGGCTGCTGTGTATGGGGACTTAGCAGTATTACCATTGACAGAAGAACTAAGTGGTATGCCATCATCCTTCTATGGTTTGACTAAGCTTACTGCAGAAGGGTATTTACGTATCTATCGTGAAGCTTTCGGGTTAAATACAGTATGCTTTAGATATGCCAATGTATATGGTCCACGTCAAGGTGATGGTGGTGAAGGTGGCGTTATTAGTATTTTCAATCGTTTAATCGTTGAAGGTAAGCCTTTAACCGTATATGGTGATGGGGAACAAACAAGAGACTTCATTTATGTAGAAGATGTGGTAGAAGCTAATATTAAGGCTATGGGCAATACTAGCTGTACAGGTATTTATAACGTGTCTACCAATACGGGAACATCTGTTAATGAGTTGATTACGCGATTCAGATCTATTAGTGGTGCTGATTTTATGGTTCATTATGAAGACGAACGCATAGGGGATATCAAACATTCACGTTTAAGTAATGCAAAGGCAGAACGTGATTTTGGATTTGTAGCTTCCACAACATTAGATGAAGGCTTACAAAAAACATTAGAATATTTTAAAGCTCATCATAAGTAAGGTATATAAGGTTTGGGGACATGAGTGATACACAATTCTGGGTTACTGTAGGGCTATGGAATCTAATTGTATTTAGCATGTATGGATATGATAAGCTATGTGCTATTAAGGGGTATAATCGGATTTCAGAGTTCACATTATTATTTTTAGCATTTGCCTTTGGCGGCCTTGGTGCTCTATTAGGTATGGTTATTTGGCGTCATAAGACTTTAAAGCTTAAGTTTAAACTAGCTATCCCTATTGCATTGTTATGGTCTGTTTATGCAGTGGGGTTTGGTTATGGTTTGTGGGTGAATTGATTGCATAAACTAATATTTTATTCATTGTTTTATGGTATAATGAGTAGAATATTGTACATAAAATGTCAGTGAAGGAGATATTTGATGTTGCGATTACAATCGGGGTTCGAGTTAGATTACGCTAACATATATAATGAAAGTTGCATACAAGAACGAGACGTAAAAAACTTTGAGCGTGCTATACAAAATGTTTGGCGCCATACCAATATTTTACGCTCTACAGGCTTTGAAGAAGGCCATGTTTCCAAGGACGGCTTGCCTGAACCGGTATTGTTTTACCAACTTCCTTATATTTCTGAAGATGGTATTAATACACCTGCAATGTTGAAACGTCTTTATGAATTGAGGGACTATGCTCGCCATAATATTGATACAGTTGTATCTGTAGGTATTGGTGGTTCTTATTTGGGTAGTAAGGTTATTTTTGATGTTCAATGTGGTGCATTTTGGAATAATCTTAGTACGGAAGAACGCAACGGATATCCACGCATGTATTTTGCTGGATTTAACGTAGATGGTGATTATTTATCAGGCCTTATTCGTACCTTAGAGTATCAAGCTCAGAAAAAAGGACCCGACTATAAGGTGATGCTCGTTATCACCTCTAAGTCTGGCTCTACTATCGAACCAATGGCTAATTTCATGATTTTGGAAAAAGCATTGCAAGATCGGAATATAAATTATGAAGTAGTAGCTGTTACCGATACGTCTGATGATGAACATCCTACAGTTCTACGTTCTATGGCACTAGAAAATCATTGGAAAACCTATAGTATTCCCTATGGTGTTGGCGGTCGTTTCTCTGTGTTTACAGAGGTTGGCTTTGTAACGGCGGCTCTTGTGGGCTTTGATATTGAGGGGTTCTTAGCTGGTGCAGCTTCAATGGATGCTGCTTGCCAAGAAGAGGATATTTTCAAAAATCCTGCTTTATTAAGTGCATTGCTAAAATATATTGCGTCCGAACGTTATGGTCGTATTATTGAGGTGTTTATGCCTTATGGGGAAGCCCTTCATTCCTTATCTGATTGGTATGTACAGCTATTGTCCGAATCGTTAGGTAAGATGAGTAATACATGCTTACCTTATGGTCGTACACCAGTTGCGGCAGTAGGAACTATGGATATGCATGCTCAAGTACAAGAGCATCAAGAAGGTCGCCTTAATAAGGTCGTTCAATTTATTAAGGTTAAAGAGTGGCAACATAATCTTGTAGTGCCTAATACACATAGTCAATATGAACGATTGCAAGCACTTGGTAATGTAGGCATTTGTGATATTCTCAATATTGCATTAGATGCTAATAGAGAGGCTTTATCTAGTGACAATCGCTTTAATATGACGATAACTGTACCAACATTAAATGCATTCCATTTAGGGGAAATCATGTTTATGCATTGTTGGGCTGTTTACTTTGAATCTATTTTTGCTGGTGTTGATGCCTTTGACCAACCAGGTGTTGAGGTCTATAAACGTCTCATCGGGCCTAAATTAGCTCGTGCAAAGGATACACATAATTCATAAGGGGGAACTATGAATATTTTAGTAACAGGTGGTGCTGGCTATATTGGGAGTCATACTGTACGTGCCTTACAACAAGCAGGTTATACACCAATCATTGTAGATAATTTATCTCGCGGACATGTAGAATCTATTCCTGAAGGGGTTACATTCTACAATATGGATATTGCAGATCCTAAGTTAGTAGATATTATGAAAGAGCATCATATTATTGGGGTTATGCATTTCGCTGCCCATTCTCAAGTTGGAGAATCAATGGTAAATCCAGCTATTTATTATGAAAATAATGTAGTTGGTTCCTATCACCTTATTGAATCTGCTCGTACTGCGGGTGTAAAACATTTTGTGTTTTCTAGTACGGCTGCTGTATATGGCGAACCAGAGGTAGTGCCAATTCGTGAAGATGCTCAATTGCATCCTACAAATGTATATGGTCGTACTAAGTTAATGATTGAAGAAATGTTATCTGACTATAGTTCAATTTATGGTTCTACTTATGTTGCATTGCGTTACTTTAATGCGGCAGGGGCTGACCCATCTGGTACGATTGGGGAAGACCATCATCCAGAGACTCATTTGATTCCACTTGTGCTCGATGCAGCTCGTGGTAAAAGAGAACATATAACTGTATTTGGCACTGACTATGATACAGCTGATGGTACATGTGTGCGCGATTATATTCATGTTAATGATTTAGCTGCAGCCCATGTTTTGGCTATGAATTATCTACGTAAAGGCGGCGAGTCCCAAGTATTTAATCTTGGTAGTGGAAATGGCTTCTCCGTACAAGAAATCATTGAAACTGCTAAAGAGGTAACTGGTATCGATATTCCTGTTCAATATGGTGATCGTCGTGCTGGCGATCCAGGTACATTGATTGCTTCCTCTGAAAAAATTAAAGAATTACTTGGTTGGGATCCTAAATTCAGTAATGTAGCCGATGTTATCAAAGATGCTTGGAAATGGCATACATCTCATCCTGATGGTTTTAAAAGCAAATAAAACAAGAACAAATCCTTTTGATTTGTCAATATAATGAATGACTCTATTAGTCACCTAGGTGACTGGTAGAGTCATTTTTTTGTAGGAATTTAAAAGGACCTCCTAGAATATGTCAGCAGGAGGTGGAATATGAACTTACAAGATTATATACAACGCATTAAATTATGGATTGATAAACAGTATTTTATTATTCGTCACTATAAAATTATTATTTCTGTTTTTCTTGTAATTATAGTTGGCATATTAATCGTTGGTGTTTTATATCCTCACGAAGAAGAACGTGTTCATATACAACCTGAGCATGTTAATGGTGGGGAAAATAATCAGACCCGATTAAGTTCAAAAGAATCATCAGAAGGAATATCACATAATAGACAGAAACATCATAACAGTGATGCTAAAGAAACGAGAAAAGATGACAATCTAAAAACTAAAAGTGAAGGCCGTTTGTTATATGATGTGAGCAGCGTGGAACGCGGGCATCCTTGGAGAGAGGTTTTTAAAGATTTACCAGATAATGATGTACATGGTAGACATGAAGATACTAAGGATGTAGATGAAGTGGCTGATAGCATTAATGATATGCAAGGGTTTAATAATAGTAAGTACTCAGGCAGGGATACATATAAAGGACGGACTAATAGGTATAAAACCAGGAGAACACAGAATAAGAATAAACACACAGGGGATAAAACCATTAGTGATAGCAGTGATGATTTTACTAATAATCAAATTAATTCAAAGTCTCATAGTAGGTTAAATTCTTCGAGTATGGAACAGCCTGTTGAACTTGTTGGTATTGTTGAGGGCAATGAGATTATTGCTATTTTACGAAAAGGTACAGAGGAGCAAATGGTTACTGTTGGGATGGTTTGGCATGGCGTTACTGTCTCTAATATAAGTGCAAGTGGTGTAGAAATCGTTGAAGGAGGTTCATCACGGTGGTTAAAAATCAATTAGGTAAGGATTGCTTACGTAGTAGAGTGACCATAGTAAGAAAAAAACTATTCAAAGCTAGCATACTACTAAAAATAATTATAATAGTGGTTATGTTTCTATATGTATCATTAGGGGAATCTTCTATAGTATTAGCGAGTAATACAGGGCCAGCAGTAACTACTAATCTAGAAAGCGATAGGGACTCACTAGATAGAGAAATTAGTAATGGTAAATCAAATAATAATAATGACATAGAAAAGGATAACGTAATTAATGAAAAGGGCGAGCTGAGAAAATTAAAAGGATCAATTACGATATCCGTTCGTAATGCTTCTCTAAAAGAAACAGTATTAGGGATTTGTCGGAGTTATCGTATATCTGTTATGGGTGTAGAATCTTTAACAGGTAACATTACGGCTACTGTGCAAGGTGAAACACCAGAGGATCTTATAAAAGAATTAGGAAGGCTATATCATTTTTCCGTTTCAAAACAATATAATACGATTCTTATTGAGCCAGATGACAAAGCACTTGAAAATAGAGAATTATATGTTATAACACCGGAGCATTTGCCAGCAGAGTCTTTAAAAAATATAATGGGCACTGTTGTGAAACATGATAAAATGGCGGTACTTTCAGAACAAAATGAAGTGATTATGCATTTGACCAGTGGAGAGAAACGGCGTGTAGAAACACTGGTTAAAGCTATAGATAAGGAGCCTAAGCAAGTACAATTAGAAGCGACAGTCATTGCTATGGAACAATCTTATGCAAAGGAGCAAGGCATTCGGTGGTCGTGGCTTAGCTTGACAGGACATGGTGAAGATAAAACTAATTCTTACGGGGCCGTTACCTTTGGTAAAACACCCGGTGGTGAAGCCTATAGATTTTTTGTGAAACCCGAGTTGAGTCTTATGGAAAGTTCCGGTAAAGCCGCGCTAATTGCTAAGCCATCTATTATGGCCTTAAATGGTGAAACAGCACATATCTTGATCGGTGAACGTATCCCTGTTATAGAAGAGTCCGAAGTGAATGGCGAACGTAAGCGTTCTACACGTTATGAAGAGGTGGGGATTAAGTTAAACTACACGCCTATTATTACTGGGGATGGCGGTGTAGATGCAAAAATTCACGCTGAAGTAAGTACACCTATCATGGTATCCGAAATGAAAGCTTATAAAATTAGTACGCGGCAAGCACATACAAGAGTGCGTTTACAACCAGGAGAGGTACTCGTTATAGGCGGTCTCATGGACAATCGCGATCAGCACCAAATACAAAAGATTCCTATATTAGGAGACATTCCTTTATTGGGGAAATTATTTCGTCATAGTAGAAAAACAAAAGATTCTATAGAAATGTTAATATTAGTGCGAGCAAATGTGGTATAATAAAGGGTAAATGATTAGGAGGTTGTGAATGGAACGCATTCGAATGATAGGCCTTGGAAAATCATTTGGGGTGCGCCAAGTATTTTCCAATGTGTCCTTTGAGATAAAAGAAGGTGATCGCCTAGCTTTAGTAGGTCCTAATGGGGCTGGGAAATCGACCTTATTAAAATGCATATTAGGCTATGAAGATCTTGATGAAGGTAATGTAGTTAAGTCGCCTGTTGCAAGCATTGGCTACTTACAACAAGATGTAAATCTTGGTGATGATAGTTTAGCTACTGAGATTGAAAAGGCATGGGCTGATGTACATGCATTGGAAGAACAACTTAAAGAACTTACCACACGCTTAGAAACAGAAGAGGCTAGTGAATCTGATTTACAACGATTAGATTATTTACAAAATCGCCTTGAATGGTTAGGCGGCTATGATTACGAGCAAAAGACTAAGCGCATCATTTATGGTCTTGGCTTTACTGATGAGGATTTAGATAAACCAGCAAGCGCTTTTTCTGGTGGTCAAAAGACTCGAATTAATTTAGCTAAAGCATTGGTACGGCGTCCAGACTTTTTATTTTTAGACGAACCAACTAACCATTTAGATATGGCCATGTTAGAGTGGCTTGAAGGGTATTTGTCTGCCTATCATGGCGGGATTCTCATTGTCAGCCATGACCGTTATTTCTTAGACCGTATTGTCACTGGTGTTGTAGAACTAGATAACCATAAGACGACAATCTATCGTGGTAATTACAGCCGCTATATTCAACAACGGGATGAACGTTTGAAAGCAGATATGGTGGCCTATGAGAAACAACAGGAGTACATCAAGAAGACAGAGGCCTATATAGATAAATATCGTGCAGGTATAAAATCTAAAATGGCTCGTGGCCGGCAGTCTCAACTTAACCGTTTAGAACGACTTGATGCACCGGTAACCTCACATCATTTACAATTTTCTTTCCCTCCTGCAGCGATGAGTGCGGATAAGGTTCTTGTCCTAGATCATTTATCAGTAGGGTATGGTGAAAGTCCTATCATTGATGATATATCACTCGTAGTTCGACGAGGTGAATCAGTAGCTCTTATTGGTCCTAATGGGGCAGGTAAATCGACACTCGTAAAAACTATTGTAGGTGAATTATTTCCTGAGAATGGTCACGTAGATATCGGTAATCGCGTACAAGTGGGATATTTCTCGCAAGAGCATGAAGAACTACATGATTCTTGGCAGGTAGTAGAAGAGGTTATGAATCACTTTAACTACACTGAAGAGAAGGCCCGTAATGTATTAGGTTCATTCCTATTTAAAGGGGATGATGTATTTAAGCTTGTAGGTGACTTATCTGGTGGTGAGAGAGCTCGTTTAGCATTATTAAAATTATTCCTTCAAGGTGATAATTTTCTTATCTTAGACGAACCGACGAACCATTTAGATATTCCAACGCGCGAAATTGTGGAACAAGCCTTGCAACAATTTGAAGGTACATGTTTTATTATTTCCCATGACAGATATTTCTTAGATCAAGTTTCTACAAAAACCATTGTTTTAGATGATGGAAAAATTACTGAATATCTTGGTAATTACTCGTACTATAAAGAAAAGCTGAAAGAACAAGAAGATTTATTAGCATTAGCTAATGAACAGAACTCAGAGAGTGATAAAGTTGAAAATAAAGTTGTTTCACTTGATGAACCAGTACTTTCAACATCAGAACCGACAGAGGAACCTCAGAAGAAACCGAATGCATATATGGTGGAAAAACAATTAGCTGAGGTAGAATCTGAAATTGCTCGTTTAGAAGCAACCATGAAGATGTATGAAGTGCAATTGGCTAATCCTGTAGTACAGCAAGATTTAGATGAAATGTCCAAAATTTCCATACAAATTGAATCTACACAAAGTGAGTTAGATGCATTATATGAGAAATGGGAACGATTATCTGAATAACTTATAATAGTATATATTATTATAGAGTTATTTTAATTGACAAAAAATTGAAAACTCTAATAATATAGATATAGATTTAAAGTTTTATGTTTCAAAGGAAGGGTGTAGCATGAATAAATCCATGTTAAAAAAAGCAGCCATTTTTGGTCTTGCTGGTGTAATGGCAGTTGCTGCTGGTTGTGGCAGTAATAAAGATGCAGGTAATGCAAATAGCAATGAGGCTAAAATTGCATTGTTAACAACAACAACTGGTGGTGCAGCAGCATATGGTGAGTCCATTAAAGCTGGTGCAGAATTGGCAGTAAGCGAAATTAACGCTGATGCAAATGCTGTAAAAATCAACTTATTAGTAGAAGATACTAAAGGTGATAAAAACGAAGCAATTAATGCAATGAATAAAGTAATTTCTAAGGATAAAGTTGTAGCTGTTATCGGCCCAATGTTATCTGGCGAAATGATGGCAGCTGGTCCTGTAGCAAACAAAAGCAAAATCGTAGCTCTTGGTACATCTACAACAGCTGAAGGTATTACAGATATCGGCGATTACATTTTCCGTAATGCTGTACCTGAATCCTTGGCAGTAGATACTGCAATTAAAGAAGCACATAAAACTTTAGGCTTCAAAACTGCAGCTATTATGTACTCCAACAACAATGACCAAATGGTATCTGTAAATAATACAGCTCGTAAAGCATTGGAATCTGAAGGCGTACAAATTGTTGATACTGAAACATTTGCAGATAAAGATACTGATTTCTCTGCACAATTAACTAAGATTCAACAAGCAAAACCTGATGTTATCGTAGTTGCTTCTCTTTACCAAGAAGGCGCATTAATCATGAAAAAAATGCGTGAAATGGGTATGAATCAACCTGTAATTGGTTCCAATGGCTTTAACAGCCCTGAATTCATTAAAATTGCAGGTGCTGCAGCTGATGGTGTTATCGTAGGTACACCTTGGTTCCCTAACAAAGACGATCAAAAGGTAAAAGACTTCCGTAAAGCTTACAAAGATAAATACGGTAAAGAACCAGACCAATTCGCAGCTCAAGCTTATGATGCAGTATACCTCTATGAAGCAGCTTTGAAAAAAGCAGGTTCTACTACAGATCGTGAAAAATTCCGCGAAGCTTTGAAAAATATTGCTGACTTCGTTGGTGTAACTGGTCAATTCAAGTTCAACGAAAAACGCGATCCTTCCATGGAAGTTCAAGTTTTACAAATTAAAAACGGTCAATTTGACGCATTAAAAAAATAAAAGTTGAGGTAATATAGTGTTTTTACAACAATTAGTTAACGGGTTAACCCTCGGTAGCTTATATGCTGTACTCGCTATTGGCTTAACACTTGTGTTTGGCGTTTTAAATATCATCAACATGGCACACGGAGGCATCTTTATGATAGGTGCCTTCGTTGGTCTTTTTATGGTAACTGTTTTTGACGTTAACATTTTTGTAGCCCTTATCGTAGCTATGGCTGTCGGTGCTATCCTCGGTTATCTTTTAGAATTTGTGGCGCTTCGTCCACTCCGCAAGAAAAAGGTGTCTCACTTGGCACCACTTATTAGTACCATTGGTGTTTCTATTTTCCTTGAAAGTTTGGCATTATTGCTTTGGGGCCCTCAAACAAGATCTTTCCCACCAGATTATATTGGTGGCCTAATCGACTTTGGAGCTTTCAAAATTTCCATGGTACAAATTATTGGCTTAGGCGTTTCTGTTGTGTTAATGTTAATTCTTAATGTAGTTATTAAGAAAACTAAAATTGGTAAGGCTATCCGAGCTGTATCCATGAGTACAGAAACGGCAGCTCTATTGGGTATCAATCCAACCATGATTATATCTGTTACCGTTATGATTGCATCTGCCTTAGGTGCTGCTGCAGGCGTATTGGTAGGTTTGTCCTTTAATGCTATTGAGCCTACAATGGGTGTTATTATTGGCTTTAAAGGCCTTGCAGTACTTATCTTAGGTGGTCTTGGTAATATTACAGGCGCTATGGTTGGCGGCTTCATTTTAGGCGTAGCAGAAATCTTCTCTGTTGCCTATGGCGCATCTACATTCCGTGATGCTGTGGCCTTTGGCCTCATCATCCTATTATTATTCTGGCGCCCACAAGGCTTGTTTGGTTCTAAAGATAAAGGGGGGAGACCATAATGGATTTATTGAACCCGTATTATCTACAGATCGTGATGTTCTTCATCATCAATGCCATCATGGGTATCTCTATTTACTTTACCCTTGCAAGTGGTCAGCTTTCTTTAGGGGCTGCTGGCTTTATGAGCGTTGGTGCATATGTAGGCGCTATCCTTTCTTTGAAAGCTGATTTGCCTATCGTTGTAGGCATCATTGTTGGTGGCCTAGTTGCTAGCCTTGTAGCCGTTATTATCGGCTTGCCAACAACACGTCTTCGCGGTTTATATCTTGCCATTGCTACTCTTGGTTTTGGCGAAGTTGTGCGTGTTATTTTCTTGAATTTGGACATTACTAATGGTGCGTTAGGCCTTTCTGGTATTCCATCTATTCCTCAAGAATTAACAAATTTAGCCTATGAACTTGATATCGATGGTTTAATGGGCATCGATGCTGTTGCATGGGGCAACTTAATGGCTATTATTATTTTGCTAATCATTTTAGTATTGATTATTGCCTTCTGTGTGCGCATTAATAATAGTCGTGTTGGTCGTGCCTTTGCAGCGATTAAGGCGGATGATCATGCAGCAGAATTAATGGGGATTAACGTTGTATACTACAAGATGATGGCCTTTATCATTGGTGCTTTCATCGCTGGTATTGGCGGTGGTTTGTATGCTCATATTACAAACTTTATCAATCCTACAGACTTTAGCTATCACAAGGTAGTACAAATCTTATTGTTCCCTGTATTTGGTGGTTCTAATGTAGTATGGGGCTCCGTATTAGGTTCTTTTATTCTTACATTATTGCCAGAAGTATTACGCTTCTTATCCGATTATCGGGACATCATCTATGGTGCATTACTAGTCATCTTGATGGCAGTTCGTCCAGATGGTATTTTAACAGAATCTATGGTAGACAAAATTAGTCGTAAATTAGGCTTTAAGAAAGCACCATATATTCCTGAATCACAAGTATTAACAGAACGTTTTGAAGCGTATAAACGTAAACAAGAAGAAAAACAAGGATAGGAGGGAACTGAATGCTATTAGAATTAAATGACGTAAGTAAAAGCTTTGGTGGCGTTGCAGCTCTCACAGGTATATCCTTTGGTGTAAAACAAGGTGAAGTATTTGGTGTTATTGGGCCAAATGGTGCTGGTAAAACTACATTATTTAACTTGATTACTGGTGTATTCCCTGTAAGTTCTGGCGAAATCGTATTTGATGGTATGTCTGTTGTAGGCATCAAGCCTCATAGAACGGTAGAAATGGGGATTGCCCGTACATTCCAAAACATTCGTCTCTTCGGCAATATGACAGCTTTGGAAACAGTATTAACTGGTATGCATTGTCGTACTGGGTCTGGTTTCTTGTCTAGCTTCTTGAAAACAAAACGTCAACGCATCGAAGAAGAGCGTTGTCGTGGCATTGCGTATGAATTTTTAAAACTCGTAGGTCTTGAAGAAGATGCTGAAGAGGTTGCTACATCTTTGCCTTATGGTAAACAACGTCGCCTTGAAATTGCTCGTGCCTTGGCTACACATCCTCAATTAATTTTGCTAGATGAACCAGCAGCAGGTATGAATGATAGTGAAACAGAAGCGTTACGCCAATTGATTGGTAAAATTCGCGACCTTGGTATTACTGTTGTAGTTATTGAACATGCCATGGAATTAATGATGAATATTTGTGATCGTTTGGTAGTGTTCAACTTTGGTAAAAAGATTGCTGAAGGTACACCTCAAGAAATTCAAAATAATGAGGCTGTAATTGAAGCATACTTAGGGAAAGAGGAGGCGTAATATGTTAAAGCTAGAAAACATCGTGGCTGGTTATGGACATATTACAGCCTTAAAAGATATCAGTTTAGAAGTACCACAAGGTTCTATTGTATCCTTGATTGGTGCTAATGGTGCTGGTAAGTCTACAACTATGAAGACCATAATGGGCCTTGTAAAGCCAACATCTGGTAAAGTATTATTTGAAGGCCAAGATATTACTGGTCATAAAACACATCAAATTGTACATGGTGGTATTTCTTTAGTTCCTGAAGGTCGTCAAATCCTTCAAGATATGAGCGTTTATGAAAACTTAGAAATGGGTGCTTATATCCGTAATGATAATGAGATTGAAGAAGATATCAAAAAAGTATTTAAACGCTTTCCAATCCTTGATGAACGTAGTTATCAATTAGGTGGTACACTATCTGGTGGTCAACAGCAAATGTTGGCTATTGGTCGCGCCCTTATGGCACGTCCAAAATTGTTATTATTGGATGAACCATCTATGGGTCTTGCACCATTAGTAGTAAACGAAATCTTTGAAACTATCAAAGAGATTAGTGCTGAAGGAACTACGGTTCTTTTGGTAGAACAAAATGTACGACAAGCATTAAAAATAGCTGATTATGCGTATGTATTGGAAACAGGTAAGATGGTATTATCTGGTCCTGCTGACGAAGTACGTCATGATCCTCGCGTTATGGAAGCATATTTAGGCGGTCGTGTTGAATAATTAATACTTTAAGTCGATAGACTTATCTAAAATTTTTAATAAGGTGTATATACTAAAAAACTAGTATATACACCTTATTTTTTTATTTAATCAATAAAATTGATGAGTGTTTGATGATTTTATGAATCGACTATGAATTGAGTTTATATATTTTTTATTTATATATCTAAAATTAATGAAAAAAACGAGTGAAATATGAGTGAAATGCGTAAAAAAATACACATAATAAAATGGTAAAAACCTTATATTTACGCGATTTATTCTTAAAGGTTTAATGAAGTTAGCTCAGAACGGTCTGTGTTTATGGAAGAAAGTTTAAAATAATGATAAAATGAATTAACCGATTTTTTAGGATTAATAATTCTAAAAAAATAAAGTGTTGTATTGAGTGAGTTAAATGTAAATCAAAGAGGTAAAATATGAATAAAAAACAGTATATGATGATGGCCGCATTCTTATGTGCCACAACAACATCCATGGCTGCACCTGTTAATGTAACAGCTGAACAGTCTTACGATTCTAAAATATTACAAACTGAAGGACACGCACCACTAGAAACTAGTGCATCTGTAGTGAGCTCTGATAAGGTGTATCGCCTACGACAAGGTGATGAACTAACAATTCAAGTTGTACAGCAAGCAGATCTTGGTACACGTAATGGTAACGATATTATGTACACTGTTCGTCCTGACGGATATGTATCATTCCCTATGGTAGGACCAGTAAAAGCAGATGGTTTAACTGTCGATGAGTTCACCGCTCAATTACAGCAAGGTTTATCTCGGTACATTATTAATCCGGATATTACTGTAAATGTTACAAAACTCGGAGGAGTTCGGGTATACGTATTCGGTGAGATTAATAAGCCTGGTGCTTATACATTGACTAAGTCTAGTACTGTTATTGATGCGATTGGTGCTGCTGGTAGCTTTAACTGGGATACAGCTAAAAAGAAAATTTACTTAATTCATCAAGACAATCCTGAAAAACCAATTCCTATTAATTTAAATCGTATGTTACAAACTGGAGATATGTCCGAAAACTATATTATGCGAGAAGGGGATGTTCTTTACTTGACTAAAAATAGTCGTATTAACTTTGCTCGTGATATTGCTCCAATTTTGACTGGTGCATACATGGTATCACGTATCGGTAAGGATTAAGGATAAGGTTTATCTCACATATAAGGGGGCGTTCTTTTGCGTTCATATTTATTACCAGCCATACTGTTTATTGCCGATATTGCGACGATTGTTATTGTTGCTTTCATTAGTTTATTTATTAGATTTGATGGCTATATAGAACCTCGATATATTGATCAAATGGTAGACGCATTGCCAATATTGCTGATTTCGTATATGTTGATGTTCTTGCTTATGCATTTGTACACGCGTATTTGGCGTTATGCAGGGATGCGAGAGGTATTGGCAGTATTTGTCGCTACGACAGTAGGTACAGCAATCTTTTACTCCTCTATGTTTGTATTTGGTAAATCATTACCAAGATCAATCTATTTTATTACTTGGTTCCTTACAACTGGTGCAGTAGGTATGGGACGTATGTTACTACATTATGTAGCGCTTCATTATAGCAGTGGGGATGATGGTGAAAGTGGTCAAGTGAATACGTTGATCATTGGTGCTGGCGATGCAGGGGCAACTATTGCTCGTGAAATAGAGCGATATCATAAGCGCTCTCGTCGAATCATTGGCTTTGTAGATGATGATATGTTCAAACATAACCGCCTTATGAATGGCTTTAGAATTTTAGGGAATCGTGAAGATATTCCAATGCTTGTAGCAAGATATAAGGTTGAAGAAATTATCATTGCTATGCCATCGGTAAAGCGTGATGTTATTCGAGAAATCATGGAAATCTGCTCACCTCTAAAATGTAAAATCAACACATTACCTGGGATGTATCAATTATTAGATGATGAGGTTTTAGTATCTCATTTGCATCCTATTTCCATTGAAGATTTATTGGAACGTGATGAGATTCATCTAGACACATCAAAAGTAGAACCATATTTGAAAGATAAAGTCGTTCTTGTTACGGGCGCAGGTGGTTCTATTGGCTCTGAAATTTGTCGTCAAGTATTACGGGTAAGACCTAAAAAACTATTGTTACTAGGTCATGGTGAAAATAGTATTTATCTTATTCACCAAGAGTTGCGTTCAATTGTACCTGAAGGTACATTGGTTCCCATTATTGCTGATATTCGAGATAAAAATCAGTTAGACCAAATCTTTACCGATTATGAACCAGATGTAGTATTCCATGCAGCAGCTCATAAACATGTACCACTTATGGAAATCCAACCGATTGCAGCGGTGTTAAATAATATTTATGGCACTCGTAATGTGGCAGATGTAGCAGGCGCACATGGTGTTGAGCGCTTCGTTATGATTTCCACAGATAAAGCGGTAAATCCAACAAGTGTTATGGGGGCTACGAAACGGGTGGCAGAAAAGGTTGTACTTGGTATGAATCACAAGTACGATACAAAGTTTATTACCGTTCGCTTTGGTAATGTTCTTGGTAGTCGCGGTTCTGTTATTCCATTATTCCGCAAACAAATTGAAGCTGGAGGACCTGTAACAGTTACAGATCCTGAAATGACTCGTTACTTTATGACTATTCCAGAAGCAAGCCAACTTGTATTACAAGCTGGTGCAATGGGAAATGGTGGTGAAGTGTTCTTATTAGATATGGGTGAACCAGTAAAAATTGTTGATTTAGCGAAAAATATGATTCGTCTTTCTGGATTTGAGCCTGATAAAGATATTCTCATTGAATTTACTGGTTTGCGTCCAGGTGAAAAGCTATATGAAGAATTATTAACTGCTGAAGAAGGTACTAATACAACTACACATAAGAAAATCTTTGAAGCTGCCTTAGAAGATGTAAATCAAGAATGGTTAAGCCGTGAAATTAATCGCTTTGAAACATGTAAATCTGACTTGGATGTAATCAATGTATTACAAGACATCGTTCCTACATATCATCCAAATCATAATGTATAACAATTTAGTTACAATCATTTATTTAGAGCTGTAGTCTACGTGAGAGGGAGATATACAGTAACTATTCCTAAGAGGGAGAGACCCTGTTGTTTGTATACTTTCACAGAAAGGGGTATATGGGTGGAACAAATTATTGATTTAAAAGAGGTCGGTAGAGTCCTCGTTAAACGACGTCGTAAGATTATCAATATTACGGTAGCATGTATAGTATTGGGTGGTGCATATAGCCTGTTAGCACCATCTACCTATCAATCTACATCTATGTTGCGCATTAAACAATCTCAAGGTTTAAGTAACTCTGTATTATCAAGTGCTAATGGTTATTCTGATTCTATGGCACGTCAATTGATGAATACAGATGCAGAAATTTTAAAGAGTCGTAATGTTGTAGAACCTGTTATTTCCGCTATTGAAGATCCAGAGGGAACAGGTAAAGCACCTACATACGAAGAGTTTGTTAAAACGCGTATCGAAACAAAACCATATAAAGAAACTGAATTATTACAAGTTAGTGTAACTGGTAAAAGTCCAGAACAAGCACAAGAGGCTAATCAATTATTAATTGATACATTCTTAAAGCGCTTAGCAGACATTTCACATGTTGAGCAACGGACGACACGCGAATTTTTACAAAAACGCGTAGTAACTGCAAAAGAAGAATTGGGTCAAGCAGAAAAGAAATTACAACAATTCCAAGTGGACAATAAGGTATATTCCACGGCGGATCAAATGAAGGGGCTAACAGATAAGATTACCCTTATTGATCGTGAGAAAGCTCAAAACCAATTGGATTTGGAAACGGCGCAAGCAGCTTTAGGCAGTATTAATGAGCAATTAGGCTCTGCAGGTAAAAGTATTGCTGATAGTGCCACTGTTCAAGCATATAAAGGACAATTAGCCGACTTAGAATCTCGTAAGGCCTCCTATGTTGGTAAATATACTGATGAGCATCCGGCAATGAAAGAGATTAACCAACAAATCGAAGAAGCTAAGAGTGGTTTAAATGCTGAAATTAATGCTATTGCATCTCAACAAGCACCATCTAGCAACTCTGCACAGCAAGGTTTGTTAGCAGATAAATTCAGAAATGAAGCGGCTTTAGCCGTAGCACAAGGTAAAGAATCTACCTTAGCTAATCTTGATAAAGAGAACGAAGAGGCTATGAAAAACCTACCTGAAAAAGAACGTGGCTATATCCAGGCAAAACGTGATGTTGATGTAGCCCAAGACATTTACGAAATGCTATCTAAGCGTTTGGAAGAAGCTAAAGTAGCTGAAGTAATGGTACCAAATGAAGTTCAAATTGTAGATGCTCCTACATTGCCAGAAAAGGCTATTGCACCTCGTAAAATCCTTATTTTATTAGGATCTGCAATTTTGGGTATTATCTTAGGCTGCCTTTACACATTGGGTCAGTTCTTCTGCAACCGCAAGGTTCAATCGGTACAGGAAATCAATGATATTCTTGGCATTGAAAATTTAGGTGTCATTCCAAATCATGAAGAAAAGGAATATGAAGAACCAAGCAATCGTATTGTAGCATTGTGGCGTAAAGTGAGAGGTTAATATGATTAGACTAATTTCTAATGAGCGTGGTGATACACCACTTGTAGAAGCATATCGTACATTGCGTAGCAATTTACAATACGTATGTAATCAACATAAATATAAGATTATTTGTATCACCGCTGCTACTAGTGGAGAAGGCACCTCTGAGGTAGCGGCTAATACGGCATTAGCTTTATCGAAGAATAATAACAAAGTTCTTTTGGTAGATGGTAATTTACGTAATCCGGTTCAGCATGTAGCATTCAACGTGCAAAATAAAGGCCTTACTAACGCAGTTATTATGGATGAAGATTTGACGATTCATCGCAATATTGTCCCTCATTTAGATGTACTTACTGCAGGCGAAATAGTTGAACATCCTTCTGAAGTCGTAGATTCGAGTAAATTATCTACAATTTGGGATTATATCCGCGACGAATATGATGTAGTTATCATTGATACACCACCAGTATTAGATGTTACGGATGCCATTGTATTAGCTGAAAAATCTGACGGTGTTATGCTTGTTGTTAAAAATGAAGTAGCAGGTCCTAAAGATTTAATAGAAGCTAAGAAACGACTTACTCAAGTTGGAATTCCTTTACTAGGTTCTATCGTCATTGATGTGTAGTCAATAATTTAATATATATTCCATTAGATAAATCAAGCGTATCCATAAGGTACAGAAAGTAATGAGGTGATGTATATGAAAATTAATTTTTCCCCTCCTGATATTACAGAGTTAGAAATCAATGAAGTTGTTGAAGCCTTAAAGAGTGGTTGGATTACAACTGGACCGCGTACTAAAGAATTGGAAAAAAAGATTGCGGCACAATTAGGTACACCTAAAGCTGTTTGTTTAAACTCTGCTACCGCGGCGCTTGAAATGTCTCTTCGTGTATTAGGTATTGGACCTGGCGATGAAGTTATTACCAGTGCCTATTCTTATACTGCTAGTGCAAGTCCTGTTGTTCATGTAGGGGCTACACTAGTTATTGTAGATACCCAAAAAGATTCATTTGAAATGGATTATGATGCAGTGGCTCGTGCTATTACTCCAAAAACAAAGGCAATCATTCCTGTAGATATTGCAGGGGTGCCTTGTGATTATGACCGTTTACGCTCTATTGTAAACGAAAAGAAATCGCTATTTACACCTGCCAATGATATTCAAAAAGCATTGGCACATATTCCTATCGTAGCGGACTGTGCCCATTCCTTTGGTGCTTCATACAAAGGTATACCAACTGGTAATGTAGCTGATTTTAGTAGTTTTTCCTTCCACGCAGTAAAGAACTTTACCACAGCCGAAGGGGGCTGTGCTACATGGCGACATATAGATGGTATTGATGATGAGGTCATCTATAAGCAATTCCAATTATTATCTTTGCATGGACAAGATAAGGACGCCCTTGCTAAGACAAAGGCTGGTGCATGGGAATACGATATTAAGGGTACATATTATAAATGTAATATGACGGATATTATGGCGGCTATTGGTTTGGCTCAATTTGAAAGATACCCAAAACTGTTAGCACGTCGTAAAGAAATCATCGCAGCTTATGATGCAGGTTTTAAAGATTTACCTGTTACATTGTTACATCATTATACTGATGAGCATCAAAGTAGTGGCCACTTATATTTAGTACGATTAGATGGTCAAGATGCTGAATACCGTAATAAGGTAATTGAAGCTATGGCTGAAGCGGGTATTGCAACCAATGTTCACTATAAGCCAATTCCAATGCATACAGCTTATAAGAACTTAGGATTTACCATCGATGACTATCCACATGCTTATAATCAATTTAAAAATGAAATTACATTGCCACTTCATACATTGTTAACAGATGAAGAAGTGCAATATACTATTGAAACATTTAAAAGGATTATTACCGAATGCTAGTAAAAAACTTTCACGATCTCCCAAAAGAGCTGCAGTGTGAAGCTGTGCGTCCTTATTTTGAATTGTTAAATCAAAAGCGTGGGAGCCTTTTATGTAAAAGTATTTTTGACCGCCTTATGGCCGCGGGGATGCTCATTATATTGAGCCCTGTATTTCTTGTGTTAGCCATTATGATTAAACGGGATAGCGAAGGAGAGGTGTTCTTTCGTCAAACACGGGTGACGCAATATGGTCGTACCTTTGGTATTTATAAATTTCGTACTATGGTAAAAAATGCGGAATCATTAGGTGCTCAAGTAACATCACAAAATGATATGAGGGTTACCAAGGTAGGAAATATGCTTCGTAGTTGTCGTCTTGATGAATTGCCTCAGCTAATCAATATCCTTTTAGGAGATATGAGTTTTGTTGGTACAAGACCAGAGGTGCCTCGCTATGTGGCGGCCTACACCAATGAAATGAAGGCGACTTTATTATTGCCAGCTGGTGTAACTAGTGTGGCAAGTATTGCCTATAAAGATGAAGATCAACTTTTACAAAATGCTAAAAATGTAGATGAAGTTTACATCAATGAGGTATTACCAGGCAAGATGGCTTGGAACTTAAAGAGTATTAAAGAGTTTTCATTTTTACAAGATATTAAAACGATGGTTGACACAGTACTAGCGGTTTTACGTTGAAAGAGGTCCCTATGAGTACATCTATGACAAAGGAAATACAAGAAAAAGAGCTTAGTATGTTGCTGTACTTTAAAGAGTTTTGTGACAAACATAATTTGCGCTTTTATCTCTGTGGCGGTGGCCTCATTGGGGTAATACGTCATAATGGCTTTATCCCTTGGGATGACGATTTAGATTTATTTATGCCACGTCCCGATTATGAAAAATTAGCTGAATTATGGCCTAAATATGCAGATACAGAACGGTACACCTATTGTCGAACTGATCGAAATCATATTTATCATGATGCGGGTGCTTCTATTCGAGATAACAACACGACATTTATTAATCGCCATAGTATGCATGAAGATATTTGTCATGGTTTAGCTCTTGAAATTATGCCTATTGATGGTTGTGCTCCAGGGAAAATTAGCCGTACTTTACAACTTATGTGGGCTATGACCTTTGCACTTTTTAATGCACAACGTTTACCGGATAATAAAGGACCGATGTATCGTGCATTAGCAGGCTGTATTTACAAGGTATTTTCTAGTCAGTCGTTACGTTACTATATATGGCGTTTTGCAGAAAAGCAAATGACCAAATATGATTTCAATACGAGCAAGGAGTGTACTGAGTTAATTGGTAGTTTAAAAGGCATGAAGTTGCGTCATCCTCGAGAAGACTTTGATTCTGTTGTATATAAAGACTTTGAAGGTCATCAGATACCTGTTATGAAAGGGTATGAAAGATATTTACGTCTTATTTGGGGCGACTATATGCAATTACCACCAGTAGAACAGCGTGTAGCAAAACATGATGCTGTGTTTGCTGATTTACATACACCTTATAAGGAGTATAGAGGCATACATTATGCCAAGAACGAAGCTCAACCTTAAGGAGGGCCTATGAAACGAATAGCAGTAATCTTTGCGGGTGGCGTAGGTGCTCGAATGAATAACAGCAAGACGCCAAAACAGTTTCTAGAATGGAACGGTAGACCTATTTTGATTCAAACTTTAGATGTGTTTGAACAAACCGACTCTATTGACGGTATTGTTTTAGCTTGCAAAGCAGAGTGGATTGATCATACTAAAAACCTCATCAAAGAGGCTGGTTTACAAAAAATTGTATCCATTGTTCCAGGTGGAGACAGTGCTTTAGACTCTCAATATAATGGATTGACAGAGGCAAAACGATTATTTCCTAATGAAGAGGTTACCGTATTGATTCACGATGGTGTTAGGCCACTTGTGGATAAGGCAACAATAGAGAGAAATATTGAATCTGTAGAAACAAAGGGTTCTGCTATTACGGTTACACCTGCTATTGAAACCGTTATGGTTACAGATAATGGCTCTATAAACCGAATTTTAAATCGTAGTGAATGCCTTATGGCAAAAGCACCTCAAAGCTTTAAACTAGACGATATTCTATCGGTTCATGATCGAGCAAAAGCAGAAGGTATCCATGATTTTATCGATTCTGCGTCCATGATGATGCATTATGGATACACCTTGTATCCAGTATTAGGGGAGACAGAAAATATAAAAATTACGACACCATCTGATTATTATATGTTCACAGGTATTATTAAGAACCGTGAATTAGGAGGATTACAAGATGAGTAATTCCGTTATTAAACGCGAGTTAGCAGCTTTACTACAAGATAAAAAGCACTTTGATTTCCTCCGCCATCAACGCATTCTTGTGACAGGTGCGACGGGACTCATTGGCTCTATGTTTATAAAACTGCTTATACTTGCTAATGAAGCGTATGGTCTAGATATACAGGTAATAGGTCACGTACGTAGTCATGACAAAGCACAGGCTATTCTAGGTGATTATTTAGATAATGATTCTATTACACTTATCGATGGTTCTTTAGAATCTATTGATGTGCCTTGTGACTATATCTTACATGGTGCAGCACCAACACAATCTAAGTTCTTTATGGAGCATCCTGTAGAAACGATTCGTACTTCGATTCATGGTACGGAAGCTATGCTTGAACTAGGCCGTCATAAAACGGTAAAGAAACTTGTATACCTATCGAGCATGGAACAGTATGGTGTTCCTTATGAATCGGGACAGGTGATGACTGAAGAGCGATTAGGATATTTAGATCACTTAAATGTGCGTAGCTCTTATTCTGAAAGTAAAAGATTATGTGAGTGTTATTGTAAATCGTATGCCGTAGAATTTGGCGTTCCATCTGTTATAGCTAGATTGGCTCAAACTTTTGGACCTGGTGTTCCTGTTTCAGATAATCGCGTGTTTATGCAATTCACTAAAAGTGCTCTGAAAAATGAAAATATTGTACTTCATACAAAGGGCGATTCTATGTCTAATTATTGCTACATTACGGATGCATTAACAGGTATCTTAACCCTCATGAAGAACGGAGAACCTGGAGAAGCGTACAATATATGTCATGATGAAGAAACTCGCTCTATAGCTAGTATTGCTCATTTAGTAGCAACCCATGTAAGTCATGATAAGAGTGAAGTCATTTTTGATATTCCCGAAAATGTACAAGGCCTAGGCTATGCGCCGACAGTGCACATGTTCTTGAGTTCAAAAAAATTAAAGTCCTTAGGATGGAAGCCTAAGGTAACAATGGCGCAGGCTTATGTGAGACTTGCAGAATATATCCAAGAGGAAGGCCTATGAAAAAGGAAATAATCATTGTTACCATCTCCCTTGGTAATGATGGAGCTGAACGAATTTTAACAGAGTTAGCTCGTCAATGGGTGCATGATGGTCACCATATTACGGTTATCCAAACAAGCCCTAATCGTTATGGTAATGAATATGCTTTAGAGGAAGGTATTGAACAAATTCAGATTCATACTACAAGCTCTAATAAAGTAATTCGCTTTATTCAGGAAATTAAAGAGCTGATCAAGATTTTGAAGACAAGACCTAACGCAACATGCTTATCGTTTTTGTCGGCATCGAGCTTTATTCTTGCCATTAGCTCTTGGTTTGTGAAGAATCGCATCGTCTTTTCGGAGCGAAATAATCCGCGCAAGGTGCCTATTGGTTGGCATCAACAAGCGTTGCGTAATTTTGCCTTTAGATTTGCTGATGCGTTAGTATTCCAAACTGAGGATGCTCGTTCATATTTCCCTGAATCTGTACAAAAGCGTGGTGTTATCATTCCAAATCCTATTAATGGTAAACTGCCACCACCAATAGAAGGGGAACGTGAGAAGACAATTGTTACGGCCTGTCGATTACATCCTCAAAAGAATTTGCCTATGATGATTAATGCTTTTAGTATGCTGGCAGATGAGTTTCCAGAGTATAAACTTGTCATTTATGGCCAAGGTGTTTTAGAGGATGAACTACGTGCTCAAATTAAAGTGCTCAATTTAGAGAATCGTATTTTATTACCTGGCTTTGCTAGTAATATTTTAGAGAAGGTTGCACCTTGTTCTATGTATGTTTCATCATCTGATTTTGAAGGTATTTCAAACTCTATGTTAGAAGCACTTGGCATGGGCTTGCCTGCTGTAGTTACAGACTGTCCAGTAGGTGGTGCTCGTATGGTAATAAATAGTGGAGAAAATGGAATCTTGGTACCTGTAGGAGATACAAAGGCCATGTATGAAGCTATGCGTAGTATTCTGAAAGACCCTGCATTAGCAGCAAAACTTTCACAGGAAGCTATCAAGGTGCGTGATAAATTCCCACTATGTAAAATTGCTAAACGTTGGTTAGATGTTTTATGAGTTGTAAGGAGGAGAACCATTGAAGTTAAATATAACGGCTATTGCTGACCGCATGATATGGTTCATAACTCTAATTTTTTTAGTGTTGTCGTTGACCATTTCCTTTGCCCTTGGCGATGCGAATTATGGTGCCTATGTATTATTTGTATGCCTATTTGGACTTATTATTTTTTATCTCATACGAGAGCAGGGAGTTATAAAATTTAGGCTTACCTGGATGCATGGTTATATGCTCCTCTTTATTGGGGCCTGTTATCTAAGTACTATTAATGCTATAGAGCCATCTGTAGCACTCAGTCGAAGCTTTGATATCGTCAAGATATTCTTTATGCTTATCATTCTATATATGTGCTATCAAGATAAAAAATCAGTAGACACATTATTAAAGATTGGCATGTGGACTGGTTATATAGTTTGTTTTTATACTGTATATTTCTATGGTTTAGATTATTTTATTACTGTTTTGTCTTCATCTGCTCGAATTGCTAATGATGCATTAAATGCGAATACTGTAGGTTTATTAGGTGCCAATGCTATCGTTATGACATTGTATTACATGTTATACGATCGACCTCGTTGGTGGAATATTATAGCCTTACCTACATTGGGTATTCTAGCAGCTACTGGTAGTCGTAAAGCTTTAGTATTTGTTGTTGTTGGTACAGTATTGCTATTTGTATTTAAAAGTTTACGTAGTGCCAATGTAGTAAATTCTATTGCTAAGATTATTGGGTCATTGTTAGCTCTTACTATCATTGGTATTGCAGTTTTACAATTACCTATGTTTTCAGAGGTTCTGGATCGTATGTCGAGTATGGTGGATGCTTTCTCCGGTACTGGTGGTGATTCATCTACCATTATTCGTTTAGCCTTGGTTGATATAGGGTGGGATTTATTTTATCAATCGCCCATCACTGGGGTGGGGGTAAATAATCCATCTGTACTTACCTATTTTTTATATGGTAAAGAGAATTATTATTTACATAATAATTATATTGAACTATTAGCGGGTACAGGGATAATCGGCTTATTGGCGTATTACTCAATGTATGTGTATATAGCTTATAACTTAATTCGTTATCGAAATTTTCATAGCAATGAATACGTAATGGTGCTCATTTTATTCCTTTCTCAAATCGTCATGGATATGGGGATGGTGTCTTATGAAAGTAAGAGTACATATTTTTATATGATGATGTTTTATTTAGAGGTGCAATTGCTCCGGAAAGGACGTAAAAATGAAGCTCAGCAAGTTATGTAAAGTTGGCATGTCCTTTTTAACAAAACCTTACTATCGCACAAGAGTATTAATCAAATTAGGTTATTATGATTCTTTATCTGATGAAGAGTTTTTAAAGAAAGTATTCCCAAAATACATGGGCTATCCTCTAGATTTAGAGAATCCTAAAACCTTCAGTGAAAAGTTACAATGGCTAAAGGTTAATTACAGAGACCCTATACAAACTGTAATGGTTGATAAACATGAAGCTAAGAACTTTATTGCTCAACGGGTGGGTGAACAATATATAATTCGCACACTTGCTGTTTGGGATTCTGTAGAGGGTATAGACTTTGATGCATTACCTAATCAATTTGTTTTGAAATGTACACATGATAGTGGGGGCATCGTTATTTGTAAAGATAAGTCATCCCTTGATCGAGAAGCCGCTAAAGCTAAATTAAGTGCATCCTTACAACGGGATTATTCGCGTATAGCCAGAGAGTGGCCTTATAAAGATGTTCCTCGTCGGATTATAGCAGAGGAATATTTATCTGAGCTAGGTAGCAATGAAATCTTAGATTATAAAATGTATTGTTTTCATGGTAAACCAAAGTTGACTGTAGTATGTTCTAACCGCTTTTCTAAAACAGGAACGCGTATGAATTTTTACGATATCGATTGGAAACCTATGGGCATTCATTTTGGCCATTATCCGCCGGTATCAACTGAGTTTACAAGGCCTGAAACATATGAAGAAATGCTAAGATTGGCTGCTGAACTTAGTAAAGACTGCCCATTTTTACGTGTTGATTTCTATGAAATAAAGGGACGACTTTATATTGGAGAGTTAACGTTCTTCCCCGGTGCAGGATTAGAAAAGTTTCGTCCTATGACAAAAGATTATGAATTGGGAGAGTGGTTACACCTTGAAACTGTACATCGGGGCTGATTTTGTCCCAACGGATATAAATAGAAAATTATTTGAATCTGGTAATGGAGAGGCTTTGGTTGGTAAGGAGTTACTGGGACTTCTAAAGGAATCTGATTTAAATGTATTTAATTTAGAGGTGCCTTTAACAGATGCATCTACTCCGATTAATAAATTTGGTAATAATTTAAAGTCTCCTACAAAAACAATCTATGGTTATAAGGCTTTAGAACCTATATTTTTAACATTGGCTAATAATCACTCCTTAGATCATGGTGTAGAAGGATTAACTACTACACTGGAGTTATTAAAAAAGCATGATATTAAAAATGCAGGTGCTGGTGCTAATGTAAAAGCAGCTAAAAAGCCATTTATCTTTGAAAAAGAAGGTATACGTATAGGATTTTACCTATGTGCAGAACATGAGTTTACCGTTGCTTCTTGTCATACAATGGGGGCTAATCCATTTGATGTATTAGAGAGCTTTGATGATGTAGAAGCTTTAAAGAAAACTTGTGATTATGTTATCGTCCTATATCATGGTGGGAAGGAGTTTTATCGCTATCCATCGCCAATGTTACAAAGATATTGTAGAAAATTTGTTGATAAAGGGGCAGACCTTGTAATTTGCCAACATAGTCATTGTATAGGTTCTCGTGAGGACTATGGTAAGGGGACTATTATTTATGGCCAAGGTAACTTTATCTTTAACTCCGAATCCTATATACATCATAAGGAGTTTGTAAAAGATTCCTTATTAATCAGTGTAGAGGCATCAAAAGATAGCTTTATTGTCTCTGAAGTGCCAATTCGTAGTACTGAAAAAGGAACTCGTTTGGCTACTGAATCAGAAGCTATTGAAACATTGACGGAATATAAAAAGCGAAGTGAAAACATTAGAGATGCTCATTTTGTAGCTCAAGCATATAAGGATTTTGCTGATACTCATGTAAAGCGATATTTGCGTGAATTTTTAGGTAGATCTTTTATTATCCGCGCAATAAATGGATTATTTGGACGAAAATTAATACAACTTATTTTAGGAAAAACAAGTTATTTAGCAATTCAAAATTACTTGGAATGTGAAGCTCACCATGAATTATTCTTGCGGGGCATTAAGAATATCAATAAAAAATAATGGATACAAAAATAGTAGCTGCTGCTAAATGGTCTGTTATAACAGAGGTTTTAGCAAAGCTTATTACACCACTAACAAATATAATATTGGCCCATATGCTAGCACCTACGGCATTTGGGATATTGGCAACAATTATGATGGTTATATCCTTTGCAGAAATGCTAGCTGATGCGGGATTCCAAAAATTTCTTGTACAGCATGAGTTTCAAAGTGATAAAGAAAAACAGGAGGCTACAGATGTAGCTTTTATTGCCAACTTAGTTCTTTCTTTACTCTTGTGGGGGGCTATTATAGTCGGTCGTGATGAATTGGCCGTATTAGTTGGAAATGATGGCTTAGGCATACCATTGGCCATAATGGGGGCCATGATTCCGCTCTCTGCTTTCAGTAGTGTACAAATGGCCTTGTATAGACGGGATTTTAACTTTAAGTTTCTACTTAACATTCGGCTCATCACAATTCTGACTCCTATATTGATATCCATACCTATGGCGCTCATGGGATATGACTATTGGTCTTTAATCGCTGGTATGTTAGGGGCTCAGTTATTTACGGCTTTGGCCTTATTGAAGAGTAGGAAAAATCAAATCCATCTCTACTTTAGTTCTCGAGTCTTTATGAATATGTTTAGTTATAGTGCATGGTCATTGGCTGAAGCATTTTCTATTTGGCTTACCGCATGGGTGGATACCTTCATTATTAGTCGCTTTTTGGATGCCTATTATTTAGGGATATACAAAATGCCTATGGCTATTGTTACAACTGTCATGGCTATGGCTACTTCATCTTTAGCGCCTGTATTATTTGCCGCTTTAAGTCGAGTTCAACAGGATGAACAGGCATTTTCCAATACATTCTTTACCTTCCAACGCTATATGGCTCTTTTTTTAGTACCTATAGGGATAGGCTTGTTTGTATTCCAAGACTTTGTTGTTGATCTCTTATTGGGACCACAATGGAAGTTAGCAGGTATTGTATTGGGATCTTGGGCCTTGAGTTCCGCTATTATGACAGTAACAGCGAATTTGATCTCTGAAGTATTCCGTGCAAAAGGAGTTCCTAATTTATCATTCTGGACTCAAATATTACATTTAGTTGTATTAATACCGGTAATTTATATTTGTATTCAGTATGACTTTAGTACATTTGTCTATGCTCGTTCAATAGTACGCATGGAAATGTTAATGGTTGCCATGATTTTCTTAGCATTATTTATACATATGAGTGCCCTTCGGGTGATTACTAATATAGGTGTATATCTAATTACGGCATCTATTGTTGGTACTCTTGCATATAGTATTTTACATTTATATGATGCGGTATGGTGGACTATAGCTTGTATGATTTTATGCGTTGTATTGTATGTGGTTATCTTATATCTCATACCATCTGAGCGCACTATTATCACTTCTGGCGTTGATAAATTATTAAGTAAAGTAAGACGCTCATAATTAACAGAACTATGAAAGGAGTACATATGCTTTCAAAAAATGTAGACTTAAACAACACGGTGATCCTAGTAACGGGAGCCGCTGGATTTGTAGGGGCTAATCTTGTTATGTCCCTGTTATCTGAAGCAGAAGGAACTCAAATTATCGGCATAGATTCTGTTAATGATTACTATGACGTGGCCTTAAAAGATTATCGATTGCAACAAATTGATGAGATGAGCAAAGATAATAAAAATACGTGGATATTAAAAAAAGGGAATATTGCAGATAAGGCCTTTATTGAAGAAATTTTCTCTACCTATAAACCACGTGTTGTTGTTAATTTAGCAGCACAGGCGGGTGTACGTTATTCTATTACGAATCCTGATGCTTATATTGAGTCTAATATTATTGGTTTTTACAATATATTAGAGGCTTGTCGTCATTCTTATGATAACGGTGGAAGTGGAGTAGAGCATTTAGTTTATGCATCATCGTCTTCTGTATATGGAGCGAATAAACAAATTCCATACTCTACAGATCATAAAGTAGATAATCCCGTATCTCTTTATGCGGCTACAAAAAAATCAAATGAATTATTGGCTTATTCTTATGCCAAGTTATATAACATTCCTAGTACAGGACTTCGTTTCTTCACTGTATATGGTCCTGCAGGGCGTCCTGATATGGCATACTTTGGTTTTACTAATACATTGCGTAGTGGCGGTACCATAAAAATCTTTAACTATGGTAATTGTAAACGTGACTTTACCTATATCGATGATATTGTAGAAGGCGTATCTAAGGTTATGTGTGCAGCACCAGAGCGTCGTAACGGAGCTGATGGATTGCCAGTACCACCATATGCTATTTATAACATTGGTAATAGTCATCCTGAAAATCTCCTCGATTTTGTACGTATTCTTTCAGAGGAATTGGTTTCTGCTGGTGTATTACCAGAAGATTACAATTTTGAAAACCATAAAGAATTAGTAGCTATGCAACCCGGTGATGTACCTGTCACTTATGCAGATACAAGTGCTCTAGAAGAAGATTTTGGATTCAAACCGAATACATCTTTACGCGAAGGGTTACGGAAATTTGCTATATGGTATAAAGAGTTTTATATGACGGAGGGCAAATAAATGAAGATTGCAATTGCTGGGACCGGCTATGTAGGCCTTTCAAATGGTGTTTTATTAGCACAACATAATGAAGTAGTAGCCCTCGATATTATTCCTGAAAAGGTAGAAATGTTAAATCGCAAAGAGTCACCTATTGTAGATGCAGAATTGCAAGAGTATTTGGCTACTAAAAAAATAAACTTTAAAGCTACCTTGGATCCTGTAGAGGCTTTTACAGGTGCTGATTATGTTATTATTTCAACCCCTACTAATTATGATCCTCAAAAGAATTTCTTTGACACATCTTCTGTAGAGCAAGTTATCAAAACAGTATTAGATATCAATCCAGATGCTGTTATGGTTATCAAGTCAACAGTACCAGTTGGGTATACAGCTCAAATGCGTAAAGAATTCGACACGGAGAACTTAATTTTCTCTCCAGAGTTCTTACGCGAAGGTAAAGCTTTATATGATAATTTACATCCTTCCCGTATTGTAGTAGGGGAAGACTCTGAACGGGCCCGCCGTTTTGGACAACTCTTAGCTGATGGTGCTATTAAGGAACATGTACCTCAATTATATACAGATTCTACGGAAGCAGAAGCGATTAAATTATTTGCTAATACGTATTTAGCTTTGCGCGTTGCATACTTTAATGAGTTGGATTCTTATGCTGAGGTTCGTGGCCTTAGTACAAGTCAAATTATTAATGGTGTTTGTTTAGATCCTCGTATTGGAGACTTCTATAATAATCCATCCTTTGGTTATGGTGGGTATTGTTTGCCAAAAGATACTAAGCAATTATTAGCTAACTATAATGATGTTCCACAAAATTTAATCTCTGCTATTGTAGATGCTAATAGAACTCGTAAAGATCATGTTGCAGATGTTATTATAGGGAAGAATCCTAAAATTGTTGGTATTTATCGCTTGACGATGAAAATGAATTCTGATAATTTTAGAGCATCTGCAATTCAAGGTGTAATGAAACGAATTAAAGCGAAGGGGATTGCAGTAGTTGTTTATGAACCGACTCTTGATGCAGAAGACTTCTTTAATTCCCCTGTGATTCGTAACTTTGAAGACTTTAAACGTGTTAGTGATGTCATAGTAGCTAACCGTTGGGATAATAGTTTAGAAGATGTGAAGGATAAAGTTTACACAAGAGACATTTTTGACCGCGATTAATGTGAGTATATGTATTGTGGCGTTTAGGAGAGTAGTATGAAACGTTGGATACTATATATCCTGTTAGGGCTAATAGTATTTTTTATATGGGATAATTCGATGCAGAATGGTGGATCATCAGATGGATTTAGTTTACTTTTTGCAGAGACTTTGACTCCTATAGCAAATAAATTAGGCTTTCATGGAAATATATGGACCTTAAATAGGATTGTTCGAAAATTAGCACATCTCACAGAGTTTACAATTCTTGGTGGTGTTTTATATACGATTCTACGTCGATATATTACATATGGTACCGTAATTAAGACTATAGGTTTAGGAATGTTGATAGCTAGTCTTGATGAATTTATACAAAGATTTTCACCAGGCCGTAGCTCTCAGATCTCAGATATTTTGATTGATACTGTTGGTGTTGTTATTGGTATTCTAGTAGCAAAGCTAGTCCATTACATCAGGTATAGACGAAGTACATTTAAAAATTAAATTGTTAATAATATACAAATGAGTGGAAAATACCTCATAATCTTAGTGATTATGAGGTATTTTTAATGAAGACGAGATGAAAATATAAAAAATATATTAAATGAGCATATTATAATTTATCTATTTTTATATAAAAACCACTGTACAAGCCAATTTTCCCTTGATATAATCATGAATAGAAAATGAAAAATAAATGAGATAAACATGAACTTTATAAAGAGGACGAATTCTGTAAGGGATTATCGTAAGTAGAAGGGAAAGAATATGAATCGCGTGGTTGACTTACATGGTTGCATTTTGCCAGCTGTGTTAGGGCCTCAAGGGCCACAAACAATGGCAGAATCAGTAAAAATGATAAAATCCTTGGCTGAACAAGGAATTACAGATATTTTTAGTACACCTGATGTAACAGTATCTATGGATATGAATACATGGGATGAAATGGAAACAACATTGAATGATGTAAAACTTGCAGTAGGGGAGCAACAAGTGGATGTTACTATTCACAGTGGTGCTCGCGTTTTACTTTGTGATGAAATGGTTGAATATATCGTTACTCAGCGCAATCAGTATTTGTTGGGTAATAGCCATTTTATGTTAGTAGCATTACCTGAAAATAGTAAAGTTCACCATATTAATGCATGGTTGCTAAGCTTACTAGATATGGGCATTGTTCCTATTATTAGTGAAGTAGAGACACATCGTCAATTGTTTACTAAACCAGAGCAATTGTTGGAATGGGTAGATAAAGGGATTTTAATTCAATGTAATATGGCTTCCTTTAATCATAGCAATGCTAACTATCATAGAGCTATTGAGTTATATCGCAATGGTTTAATTCACTTCTTTGGTACTGGTTACTGTAATGAAAGTGATGTACAAGCACATCAAGGCTACGTAGAAGCTATTTCTAAATTAGATAGTACATACAAAAAAGATTTGTTGCCAAATATTCATCTCAATGAGCGTGATCTTTTAGCAGATCGCACATTCTATCCAACTGTTCCGTCTAGTTGGGTGGGTCAAAAGTCTAATTTTTTGACTCGTCTATTTGGTTTTACATTATAATTTATATAGGTTCTTTTATTCATGCTGTATTGGCATGGCTAAAAGAACCTATTTTTACTTTATATTGTATTTGTTCTTGAAAACAACCACCATATATAGTATACTGAGTTAGCAGTAAAAATAGAGAATTTACTAATAATTCTTTACGTTTTTACATATAAATTTATAAAAGTATGGTATACCATACTTTTTTCTTTGTCATAACATATATTTCAGCGGTAACAAAATGGGGAGGTTGCCAATATGTTGCAGGTCATTAAACGGGATGGTACAAAGGTACCTTTCGACAAAAACAAAATTGCTTTGGCTATAGAAAAAGCCGAGCATAGCAGTACAGGGTTGTACGAAGAGGGGTTGGCACAGCGTATTGCTGATGAAATTGAAGAATATGCTACAAAGCTCCAAAAGGACATGACAATTTATGCTATTGAAGATCAAGTGTATTATAAGTTGATTGAGTATCATAATCCTGCAACGGCACGTGCCTACGAAGGTTACAAAGCTGTGCAAGCTTTTAAACGTCGTCAAAATACTACAGATGATGATGTGATTGGTTTATTAGACCGTAGTAATGTTAGCGTTCTCGACGAAAACTCTAATAAGGATGCTGCGATTGTATCTACACAACGTGATTTAATTGCCGGTGAAGTATCTAAGGATATCGCGCGTCGTAAATTAATTCCTACAGATATTTTAGAGGCCCATGATAGTGGGGCCATCCATTTCCATGATATGGATTACATTATCCAGCCTATGTTTAACTGTTGCTTAATCAATTTGGAAGATATGCTTACAAATGGTACAGTTATCAATGGCAAGAAGATTGATACACCTAAGTCTTTCCAGGTTGCATGTACAGTGACAACACAAATTATTGCTCAAGTTGCATCTGGGCAATATGGCGGTCAAAGTATTAATGGCATTGATCGCATTTTGGCACCATTTGTACGTAAGTCTTACGAAAAGATTCTTAACAATGTTATTGAAGAACAAGTTGAGATTTACGGTATGGAGCCAAATATGGAAAAGGCTCGTGAAATCGCATGGAAACGTACACGTAAAGAGGTTAAGGATGGTATTCAAACTATCCAGTATCAAATCAATACATTGATGACTACAAATGGTCAGTCTCCATTTGTTACGTTGTTCATGTATTTTAAACCTGATTATGAATATGCTAAGGAAGCTGCTCTTATTACAGAAGAGATTTTGCGTCAACGAATTAAAGGTGTAAAAAATGAAGCTGATGTATATATTACACCGGCATTCCCTAAATTGATTTATGTTCTTGATGAACATAATGTAACGCCTGATAGTCCATATTATTACTTGACTGAGCTCGCTGCACAATGCACTGCTAAACGGATGTACCCAGATTACATCTCCGCTAAGAAGATGAAGGAAAACTATGAAGGGAATGTATTTAGCCCAATGGGGTGCCGTTCTTTCTTATCTCCTTGGAAGGATGAAAAAGGAAACTATAAATTTGATGGACGCTTTAACATGGGCGTTGTAAGCTTAAACTTGCCACAAATTGGCATTTTGGCTCGTGGTAGTGAAGAAAAATATTTTGAAATTTTAGATAAACGTCTTGAATTAGCAGAAAAAGCATTGTTATTACGCTACAATCTTTTGAAAGATGTAGTGAGCGATGTGTCTCCAATTCACTGGCAACATGGTGCCATTGCGCGCCTTAAAAAAGGAGAAAAAATCGGTCGTTTCCTTACTGGTGGTTATGCAACGATTTCTCTTGGCTATATCGGTATTTATGAAGCAACTCGATTGATTACAGGCGAATCCAATACAGGTGAAAAAGGCCGTGTATTTGCCATGAAAATTATGGATCGTTTAAACGATGCTATTAACCTATGGCATGATAAACATAATCTTGGCTTTGGTTTATACGGTACTCCTGCTGAAAGCTTAACGAATCGATTCTCTTCTTTAGATCGTGCTCGCTTTGGTGTAATTGAAGATATTACTGATAAAGGCTATTATACTAATAGTTATCACGTAAATGTACGGGAAGAAATCAATGTATTTGATAAGTTTAATTTTGAATCTGAATTCCAAAAGAAGTCAACTGGTGGTTGTATCTCCTATGCAGAAATTCCAAATATGACTAATAATATTCCAGCCGTTTTAACTATGATTCAATATATTTATGACCATATTTCTTATGCTGAATTTAATACCAAGTCTGACTACTGTCACGAATGTGGTTTTGATGGTGAAATTAAGGTCAATGAAAATAATGAGTGGGAATGTCCTCGTTGCCATAACACAAACCGTGATAAATTAACTGTTATTCGTCGTACTTGTGGTTATTTGGGTGAGAACTTCTGGAATGAAGGCCGTACGAAAGAAATCAAAGATCGTGTAATGCATATCTAATAATAGATAGCATCACTGTTATTATTATAATTCTATACATGGTAAAAGCTGTGCCTAGGGCACAGCTTTTACTATACATGTGAAAAATTGAAATATATCTATATAGTGTTGATCATTTGATATGCACTACTATGGAGGTAATTATGAGATATGGGCAAATAAGACAATATGATATTGCCAATGGAGAAGGAATTCGTACATCTATATTCGTAACAGGATGCACACATTGTTGTTATAACTGTTTTAATGAAGAGTATCAAGATTTTAATGCCGGTAAAGTTTGGACACAAGCTGAAACAGATCTAGTTGTCTCTTATGTTAAGAATCCTAACTGCTCAGGTTTAACTTTATTGGGTGGAGAGCCTTTCCAAAATGTACAAGGTTTATTACCTGTAGTAAGAGCTGTACGAGGGGCTGCACCGGAAAAGAAAATTTGGGCCTATTCCGGGTATGAAATAGATGATATTTTAGAGGATCAGTTGCGAAGTGCTTTATTACAAGAAATTGATATCCTCGTAGATGGTCGATTTGTAGATGAACTTAAAGATCCAGCATTACGATTTAGAGGTTCATCTAATCAACGTATTATAGATGTTAAGAAAACATTAGAAACTGGTGAAGTTGTGTTAGCAATGGAGTAAGTATGGCATTTGATAAACGTTTAATAGGTCTCATAATTGTTGTTGGATTTATAGCGGGATTAGTAGGGGCTTCTTATACACATTTAATGCATAGTATTCAGCATTTTGTATATAATTATTCTTCTGCAGATCATATGAGCTTTGGTGCTGCTGTAGCGCGAGTATCCCCGGTAGAACGATTGATACCACTGATTATTTGTGGTCTCATAGGTGGTGTGGGCTGGTTTCTTATTCACCGATATGGTAAAGGTGTTGTAGATATTAAAACTGCCGTTTCCGGTAAGATGGATATGAATCCCATCACTACTGTTTTACATGCAACCTTACAAATTATTACGGTAGCTATAGGTTCACCTTTAGGGCGAGAAGTAGCCCCTCGTGAAGCAAGTGCGGGGATTACAACTTTTTTAGTTAAGCACTTTGATATAAAACAAGAAGATCGTCAATTATTGATTGCTTGTGCTGCAGGCGCGGGCTTAGCAGCAGTTTATAATTCACCATTATCGGCGGCAATCTTTACCTTAGAAACCTTGCTCCTTACTTGGAATATACGCGCCATGAGTGCTGCACTAATATGCTGTGGATTGGCAACTTTTGTAACTCGACAAGCTGGTGTAGGGGATGTTATTCAATATACAATGGCTCAACCTAGCTTGGGTAGTCACTATGTAGAATTCTCTATCGCCTTGGGCGCTATTGTTGCTTTAGGTGTAGTTTTATTTAATATTACTCAAGGTAAGTTACCTTCTATTCATCGTAGCAGTCCTGTTATGATTCCAATATCTATCGTTGCGTTTACAATTATTGGTGCGTTAGCTATGTATTTCCCTGAAATTTTAGGGAATGGTAAGGCTGGGAACGAATTAACCTTTACTAATGATATTACATGGACTTATGCATTAGGATTATTTGGTTCTAAGTGGGTAGCGGTATTGCTTGCATTAGCAGCTGGAGCTTATGGTGGGCGTATTACTCCATCTATGATGTTGGGGAGTACGTTAGCCATAGTATTTGGTACTTTTTGGTCTGTTGCTGTAGCTCCTATATCATTAGGTATGGCTGCCTTTATCGGTGCTGTAGCATTTTTAGGACTAGCACAGAAGATGCCTATAACATCTTGCGTATTTATGCTTGAGTTGACTAGATTTTCCGTAGAGATGTTCTTCCCTATAGCGTTGACCATGGGCACAGCACTTATGGTGGAACAAATTATTCAGGCCAAATTAAAAACGAGTAAATAGTTTTCGAACTAGAGTGTTTATCAATGTATAGTTTTGGATATTCTACTAACTTATAAGGCTATATTTAGTTATATTGAAAGCTAAGTTCTGTTTGCAATAAAAGATAAAAGCGGATAGTTGTTTATCAACTATCCGCTTTTGCTATTTGTGTAACTTTTGTATATGCATTTATACGATTTTGGCGTTTTTATCGTATTCCTCGCCACCTGCATCAGGAAGCATACCGTATTCAATTGTCCACAAGTGTTTATATTTTAAAGCTTGATTGTGAATGCGTTCGATTTGTGTTTCGTCTGTGCGAACAACACGGGCTGGAATACCAACTACTAAGGAGTTTGGAGGGATTACAGTATTTTCTTTTACTACTGCACCAGCCGCGATAATGGAGCCAGATCCAACATGACAACCGCTTAACACAATAGCTCCCATACCTACTAGAACATTATCTTCGATTGTGCTGGCATGAACAATTGCACCGTGGCCGATTGTTACATAATCGCCTAAGATACATGCTTTATCGTCGTCCACATGCAAAACAGAGTTATCTTGTACATTAGAATAACGACCTACTACAATTTTGTTTACGTCACCACGAAGTGCACAGTTTTGCCAAATAGATGCATATTCTTTAAGTTCTACATCACCAGCAAGTTCTGCACCGGGCATGACGCAACTTTTAGGATCTAATTTTGGATATTTTCCATGAAATGGTAACATATGGTACTCCTAATTTATTAAACAATTTCAAGAAGGCGTTGTGCCTTACGAATAGACATAATTGCTTCGTTCATTACAGTTTGAACGATTGTATGAGCTGGTTCAATAGTTACAAGACGATTCAAAGCTTGACCAACTAGTACCGCGCCGTTAACAACATCGCCATCGATAGAAGCACGTTTATTAGTGCCTTTAGACATTTTAGTACGCTCTTCAGGTGTAGTAACACCATCCGTTTCTGCAGCTAAATAGCGAGTAGTAAATTCATTTTTTAAACTGCGAACACCGCCGTGTCCAGAGAGGAGACCAGTTACAACAGAATCAGTATCTGTAGCTTTGATGATTGCGTCTTTCATGTTCTGATGAGCTTGGCATTCCTCAGCTAATAAGAAGCGAGAGCCCATTTGTACACCTTCTGCACCCATTAGTAATGCAGCTGCAAGACCGCGACCATCTACAATGGAACCAGCAACTACTACAGGAATAGAAATTTCTGGTAAAATGTTTTCCATTAAGGACATAGTTGTTTGGCTACCGATGTGACCACCAGCTTCCATACCTTCTACGATCATCGCATCGGCTCCAGCTTCTTCGATACGTTTAGCTAATTTGAGGGAAGGTACTACAGGGATAGCTTTGATACCAGCCTCTTGGAGTGGTTTAATATATGGTACAGGATTACCCGCACCTAGTGTTACAAATGCAGGTTTTTCTTCGATAATAATATCTAGTAACTCGTCTTTATTAGGTGCCATTAACATAAGGTTAACACCGAAAGGTTTATCTGTTAATTCTTTACATGCACGAATTTCATTACGAGTCCATTCAGCATCGCGGCCACCAAGGGCGATAACACCTGTTGCACCTGCGTTAGCAACGGCAGCAACTAATTTGTGTTCAGATACCCAAGCCATAGCACCTTGGATAATAGGGTATTCAATTTGTAAAAGTTCCGTTAAAGCTGTTCTCATAAATCCTCCTATGATAACAAAATAAATGATGATTTCTCTAATCAATAGTTCATAGTAAGATAGTAAAATTCTTATTATACGTATATCGCATAGAGAAGTAAGTGTTCATAAGTACATACTTAT
Source organism: Veillonella faecalis (assembly GCF_024677885.1). NCBI lineage: Bacteria > Bacillati > Bacillota > Negativicutes > Veillonellales > Veillonellaceae > Veillonella > Veillonella faecalis. Next base: position 716,972 of record NZ_JALBWL010000001.1, on the reverse strand, counting down.
ATAATAAGTTATTAGTTTATTTGTTTTGGAATATAATGTAACTATATTCTCTTATATATAATAGTATAATATATAAATTATGTACACCTTAGGCCAATATTTTCGTTAATACTACAAAAACTGTTGGTAGAATAAAGTCTATTATTTATATTGATAGAGGGAGAGTGATGAAAAAAATTTTGGGGGATTGAATCTAAAAGCGCCTAAATGATAATAGATTTCAAATTAATATGTAACACAAATCCGCATATTATATATGCTTTTTAAATATTGGGAAAAATGAGAAATTAAGAAAATGAGTATTGAAAAGTTTCGATATCTTTGATATACTACATTACAGATAGAGTATCTGAATTATAAAAGATAAACATTAAAGAATAATTTTCAAGTGAAGGAGGAAATACACATGGAAAAATACGTATGCGTAGTATGTGGTTGGGTTTATGATGAAGCTGTTGAAGGCGTGAAATTCGAAGATCAACCAGCTGATTATGTTTGCCCAATTTGCGGTGTTGGTAAAGACCAATTCGAAAAAATGTAATTGACTTACCAAAAAGACTATCTTGAGTCCGCTTAAGATAGTCTTTTTTATTTGACAAAGCACTATGTCATGTTTATAATATTATGAGTCGAGGTAAGATTATGAAACTGCAAGTAGAGCAAGCAAAAGAACATATAGGAAAGAAATTTCCTTATAGCTATACGATACCATCCTCTGAGCTTGGTGACGTAACTGCTTTTCCTTGGAGCCGTCATGATATAACCATTAATGGTGAGTTTTGGTTTGATGGTCAAAATTACATCGTTCAAGGTTCGATAGAGTCTAAAGGCGATTACGAATGTTCACGTTGTTTAACTACAACAGAGCATGATCGTAAGGATTCCTTTGAGGAAATCTTTAGTGATTCTAGAGACGTTGCTGAAGATGTGATTCCTTTCGATGGAGAGGAAATTGACTTAACCGAACTAATTAGGGATACATTAATCATCAATGAGCCCTCTCAAGTGTTATGTCAGGATGATTGCAAAGGATTGTGCGTTCATTGCGGAGCAAATTTAAATGTTTCACCTTGTTCTTGTGAATCCTTTGTGGTGGATCCTCGATTTGCAGAGTTACGTGCTTTGCTTGATGAGAAAGATGATAGATTGTCCTAATGATTGTACTAAGGAGGTGCAGATAATGGCAGTACCTAAGCGTAGATTGTCTAAATGCCGTCGCGATCGCCGTCGTGCTAATTGGAAATTAGAAGCTCCTGGTTATGTAGCATGCCCACAATGCCACGAACCTAAGATGCCTCATCGTGTTTGCCCTACATGTGGTCACTATAAAGGTGAGCAAGTAGTAGCTAATGCTTAATATGTGAGCGGAAAAAAGACGCCTACTGTAGTAGTAGGCGTCTTTTTTGTATGCTTTTGTATACTTTTAGTAATATATATAACTTAATATACTTCATATGCATTAGTCAGTGCCACTATTTTATAGTAATATAAAGTTGTAGAATAGTGGCATTTTTTATACTTTTATAAACAAAAAGATACTTAAATATAAAATAATAACTATATTTGGTATATATGTACAAAATCTGTTACTATATGTATGAAAAGCCTTGCAAATAAGGGAATTATTGTATATACTTAGGATGTAATATTAATACTAGGTCATAAAAGGTGGTCCCATGAGTCGGTTAAAGAAGCAAGAGCGCCAAAAGCAGTTACAAGAAAAACTGAATATTACGCCATTTCTTACTGATGAAGAATTGGCAACACATTTTAATGTAAGTGTGCCAACGATTCGTCTAGATCGTCTAGAGTTGGGCATTCCTGAATTGCGTGAACGCATACGCGTCATGGCTACAGGTCAATCACAAGAAGCGGTAGAACATGTACCGTACGAAGTGGTTGGTGAACTGATCGATGTTACGGAAGGACAACAAGCATTATCAATGCTACGTACTACTTCTGATATGGAAGATCGATTTGGACATGTAGAGCCACAGTATTTATATGCTCAAGCAAATTCCCTCGCAAAGGTAGTCATGGGGACTACTGTTTGTTCTGCGGAGGTTGGAAATATAAAATATAAAAACCCAGTTGGAGCTGGTACTAATCTGGTGGCAAAAGCAGAAATTGTGCGTCGCCGTGGTAATAAGTTCTTTATTTGGGTCATTATAAGAGATAAAATAAAAGAAGTATTTCGCGCAAAATTTATTATGGAATCCGTAGAGAATAGGGTGTAGATTATGAAAATTGCAATAGACGCCATGGGTGGCGACTTTGCTCCATTGGAGACTGTACTAGGATCCATTGAAGCCGTACGAGCAAATGAACACATTGAAGTGGTGCTCGTCGGTGATGAGCAGCAAATTTTTAATATATTAGAAGCTAGGAATGAAGCTAAGAATCCACGCATTTCTGTACACCATGCCAGTCAAGTTATCGGTATGGATGAGCATCCAGGACAAGCATTGCGTAAGAAAAAGGACGCATCCATTGTGGTAGCAACATCTTTAGTTCGTGATAATGCTTGCGATGCCGTGATTGCTCCTGGTAGCACAGGTGCAGCTGTAGCAGCTGCATTGTTTGGTCTCGGTCGTATTAAGGGGGTTGATCGCCCGGTTATTGCAACTCCGATGCCAACAGTGAGTGGTATTACTGTTATGTTGGATTCTGGTGCTAATTCAAATAGTAAACCAAAACATCTTGTACAAGGTGCATTGATGGGTTCTGAATATGCAAAACTTTTATTAGGTAAAGAAGAGCCTACAGTAGGGTTATTAAATATTGGCGAAGAAGCCACTAAGGGGAACGATGTCGTTCTAGCCACATATCCAATTTTGGAACGTATGAAAACTATTAACTTCAAAGGTAATATTGAAGGCCGTGATATTCCAAAAGGGGTCGTAGATGTTGTTGTTTGCGATGGTTTTGTCGGTAATGTGGTACTTAAATTCGCAGAAGGCTTGGTAACAGGTCTTACACAATTAGTAAAGGATAGCATTATGGCAGGTAGTATTTTTGCTAAAATTGGTGCTATGCTTGTAAAGCCAGCTTTAAAAAAGATGGCAAAACGCTTAGATCACACGGAAAATGGTGGTGCTCCACTCTTAGGGGTTAACGGGGTGTTTATGATTGCTCATGGTAGCTCCAAAGCTAAAGAGATTAAAACTGCTATTGAAATTGCTAGTGATTTAGTAGAACGTAAAATTATTCAACACATAAGAGAAACAATGGATATTGAAGGAGCCTTGAAGTATGACTATGATGAGTAAACCGGTTGGAATCATTGGTACTGGGAGCTTCCTTCCTGACAATGTAGTAACAAACTTTGATCTAGAAAAAATGGTTGATACCAATGACCAATGGATTAGAGAACGTACTGGTATTGAGGAACGACGCATTGCACCGGAAGGTATGAATACATCCTATATGGCGACTGAGGCAGCAAAAAGAGCTATGCAAATGGCTAAGGTTAGTGCCGAAGATATAGACGTGATTATTTTTGCTACCTTAACACCGGATATGATTATTCCTTCAGCCGCTTGTGTATTACAAGCAAATTTAGGCGCTAAGAATGCAGCGGCCTATGATTTACAAGCTGCATGCTCTGGCTTTGTATATGGATTGATTACTGCAGCTAGCTATATTAGCTCCGGTTTATACAAAAAAGTGCTCGTTGTGGGCGCTGAAATTCTCTCCCGTCGAGTAAATTGGAACGATCGTAGTACAAGTATCCTCTTTGGTGATGGCGCTGGTGCCGCAGTAGTATCTGAAGTCCCTGAAGGTTATGGCATTAAAGGTGTTGATATGGGTGCCGACGGTACTGGTGGTCCATCTCTTTGTATTCCTGCAGGTGGTACAGCCGTAGTTGCCAATGACCAACGCATTGAAGAAGGTTTAACATTCATTCATATGGATGGTTCTGAAGTATATAAATTTGCTGTTAAAACGATGGGGCGTACTGTTTTAAAATCTTTAGAACGAGCTGGAATGGAACTTAATGAGTTGGATTTCTTTATTCCACATCAAGCAAATATTCGTATTATTGATTCGGCTGCAAAACGCTTACATATGCCGATGGAAAAAGTATTTGTTAATTTACATAAGTATGGTAATACATCTGCCGCGTCTGTAGCGATAGCTTTGGACGAAGCTAATCGTGAAGGGCGTTTCAAACGCGGCGATAATGTTGCGTTTGCAGGATTTGGTGCAGGCCTTACATGGGCTAGCCTTGTCTTGAAATGGTATTAAGGAGGACACATCAAGATGATTAAGACTGACATTTGTGATTTATTGCAGATTGAGTACCCAATCTTACAAGGTGGTATGGCTTGGCTCGGTACTGCAGAATTAGCGGCAGCTGTTTCCGAAGCGGGTGGCCTTGGTATCATTGGGGCTGGTCATATGCCTCCTGATATTTTCCGTAATGAAATTCACAAATTAAAAGAGCGCACAAACAAACCATTTGGTTGTAATATTATGCTCATGTCTCCATTTGTTAAAGAAGTTATGGAAGTAGTTGTGGAAGAACGCGTTCCTGTAATTACAACAGGTGCTGGTAATCCTGGCGTGTATATTCCAGCTTTAAAAGAAATCGGTACTAAAGTAATCCCTGTAGTTGCTTCCGTATTACTTGCAAAACGCTTGTTGCGCGGTGGTATTGATGCAATTATCGCAGAAGGTACAGAATCTGGTGGTCACGTAGGCGATATTACTACTATGGCATTGATTCCACAAGTAGTAGATGCTGTAGATGTTCCAGTTATCGCAGCTGGTGGTATTGCTGATGGCCGTGGTATGGCTGCAGCCTTTGCATTAGGCGCTCAAGCAGTACAAATGGGTACGCGATTCGTATTATCCGAAGAATGTATTGCTCATGAAAACTATAAAAATGCAGTATTGAAAGCAAAAGATCGTGCCACTGTTATGACTGGTTTAACAACAGGTCACCCTGTACGTATCATTGATAATGCATTAGCTCATAAATATAAATCCCTTGAATTTAGCGGTGGTTCCAAAGAAGAGTTAGAAAACTTAGGTGCAGGCACACTTCGTAAAGCTGCTATTGAAGGTGATGTAAAAGAAGGCTCTGTAATGATCGGTCAAATCTCTGGCATGTTAACAGATGTTAAACCATGTGCAACTATTATCAAAGATATCATGGCTGAAACTGAAACTGTAATTAAAAAACTTCAAGGTCTTGGTAAATAAGGAGGCCCTTATGAAAACGGCATTTGTTTTTCCTGGTCAAGGTTCCCAAAAAGTAGGCATGTTACAAGATTTGTACAATGCATATCCTATTGTGAAACAACGTTTTGAAGAAGCTGACGAAGCGCTTGGTTATTCTATTTCCAAATTGTGCTTTGAAGGCCCTGATACTGAACTTGTTAAAACTGCTAATACACAACCGGCTATCTTAACTGCATCTGTAGCTTGCTATGAAGTTCTTAAAGAACAAGGCTTTACACCTGATATCGTAGGTGGTCATAGTCTTGGTGAATACAGTGCTCTTGTAGCAGCAGGTGTATTGAATTTTAAAGATGCTGTGTATGTTGTTCATAAACGCGGTGAATATATGCAAGAAGCTGTGCCATTGGGCAAAGGTGCTATGGCAGCAATTCTAGCTTTACCTCGTGAACAAGTTGTAGAAATTTGTAAAGAGGTTAATGATTCTGTTGGTTCTGTACAAGCAGTTAACTTCAACTGCCCAGGTCAAATTGTTATTGCTGGTGAAACAGCAGCGGTAGAAACTGCAGCAGAAAAGATGAAAGAAGCCGGTGCAAAACGTGCTGTTATGCTTCCTGTAAGTGCTCCATTCCACAGCCGTTTGATGGAACCTGCAGCTCTACGTTTAAAAGAAGAGTTGGATAAAATCCAAGTGAGCGATGCTCAAATTCCTGTAGTAGCAAATGTGACAGGTAAAATTTTGACTAATGCAAACGATATTAAAGAATCCTTAGTTACACAAGCTGCAAACCCTGTATTGTGGGAAGACTGCGTAGCTGAAATGGTTAACTTTGGTGTAACTCGATTCGTTGAAGTAGGTCCTGGTAAAGTACTTACTGGCTTTACTAAAAAGATCAATAAAGATATGGAATTAGCCAATGTTGAAGACATTGCATCCTTAGAGAAAACGCTTGAATTTTTGAAAGGGGTTCGATAAAATGCATTTAGAGGGTAAAGTAGCCATTGTAACTGGCGCATCCCGTGGCATTGGTCGCGCTGTAGCTATCAATTTAGCACAATCTGGTGCTGATGTTGTGGTTAACTATAGCGGTAGCGAAGGTGCAGCTCAAGAAACTGTTGAAGCTGTACAAGCTTTAGGCCGTAAAGCCATTAAAATTAAAGCCAATGTAGCTAATGCTGATGAGGTTGCAGCTATGGTGGAAGAAGCTCATAAAGAGTTTGGTCACATTGATATTCTCGTAAATAATGCGGGTATTACGCGTGATGGTTTGTTGATGCGTATGAAAGACGAAGATTTTGATGCTGTTATAGATATCAACCTTAAAGGTGTATATTTAGTAACTAAAGCAGTATCTAAAATCATGATGAAACAACGTTCTGGTCATATTATCAATATGACATCTGTTGTAGGCGTTATGGGTAATGCGGGTCAAACTAACTATGCAGCATCTAAAGCTGGTGTAATTGGTTTTACTAAATCCTGTGCTAAAGAATTAGCAAGTCGTGGCATTACTGTTAATGCTATTGCACCAGGATTTATCAATACTGATATGACTGATGTATTACCAGAAAAAGTTAAAGAAGCTATGGTTGCAGAAATTCCATTGGGCCGTATGGCTAATGCTGAAGAAGTAGCGACAGTAGCAACATTCCTTGCTAGCGATTTTGCTAACTATATTACAGGCCAAGTCATCAATGTAGATGGCGGTATGGTGATGTAGTTTCAAAATTAGACTATATATAAATACACTTTGAAAGGAGGTGAACCACCAATGAACACTTTCGATAAAGTAAAAGCAATCGTTGTGGAACAATTAGGCGTTGATGAAGCTGAAGTTACCATTGATTCTACATTCATCGACGACTTAGGCGCTGACTCCTTAGATATCGTTGAATTGATCATGGCATTCGAAGAAGAATTCAATGTTGAAATCCCTGACGATGTTGCAGAAAAAATCAAAACCGTTAAGGATACAGTAGAATATATTGATTCTGCTAAATAAGCTGTAAAGCTGACAATTCAGCCGTACGGGAGGCCGAGTGGCCTCCCAACCGGTTTTATTTACAGGAGGATTTGATAGTGAAGCTCCCTGAACTTCGCATTGGGAATCTAGTGGCCAAAGTACCTATTATTCAAGGTGGTATGGCGATTAGATTGTCTACAGCTCGCTTGGCGGCAGCCGTTGCAAATGAAGGTGGTATCGGCCTTATTGCAGCATCCGGTTTGCCGTTTGATGAATTACGATACGAAATACAATTAGCTAGAAAATTATCACCTACGGGTATTATTGGTATAAATGCGATGGTAGCCGCAACACAATTTGCGGGCTTAGTGAAAACTGCCATCGAAGAGGGCATTGATCTTGTAGTAGCAGGTGCTGGTTTTTCAAGAGATATGTTCGCAATGGGCAAAGAGTCTGGTACGCCAATCGTACCAATTGTTTCGTCCGCAAAATTAGCTCGCATTTCTGAAGGTTTAGGTGCAGCAGCAGTAATCGTAGAAGGTTGCGAAGCTGGTGGCCACTTGGGGACGGATCGTTCTGCTCGAGAAATCGTTCCAGAGGTTGTAGCTGCTGTTAAAAACATTCCAGTTATTGGTGCTGGTGGTGTTCTTGATGGTCGTGACATCGTAGAAATGTTGAAATTAGGTGCTAGTGGCGTTCAAATGGGTAGCCGTTTTGCTGCTTCTGATGAATGTAATGCATCTGACGAATTGAAAAAAATGTATGTACGGGCTACTAATCCTGAGGATATTGTATTAATTCAAAGTCCTGTAGGTTTGCCTGGACAAGCAATTAAAAATAAATTTGCTGAATCTGTATTGGACGGTACTGTAGCACCTCCAACGGTGTGTGATAACTGTTTGAAACATTGTTCCCATAAATTCTGTATCATCCGTGCTCTTTCTCGTGCACAACAAGGTGATGTGGAAACAGGTTTGGTGTTCTCTGGCAATAATATGAGAAAAGTCGACAAGATTATGCCAGTTAAAGATATCTTTGCTCAACTAAAACAGCAAGTAGCAGAGATTGATTAATTTAAAAGGGCTGTATAGCTATAAGAGGTGGAATAATTGGAAAAACGTGTAGTAATTACTGGCTTAGGGGCAGTGACTCCTGTAGGTATCGGTAAAGAGAACTTTTACAATGCGTTATTGGCAGGTCAATCTGGTATTGGGCCAATTACACGCTTTGATGCATCTGAATATGCAACGCGTATTGCTGGTGAAGTAAAAGATTTTGATGTTACAAACTATGGCGTAGACAAGAAAGAAGCGCGTCGTATGGACCGTTCTGTAGAATTGGCTATCGGTGCTGCTGTTCTTGCTTGTGAAGATGCGGATCTTGATTTAGATAAACAAGATTTAGATCGTTGTGGTACTGTAGTTGGTACTGGTATTGGCGGTATCGACTCTATCCATGAAGTATATGAAACATTATTCGAAAAAGGTCCTGGTCGTGTAAGTCCATTTGCAGTTCCTATGATGATTGCCAATATGACATCTGCACGTGTATCCATCCGTCTTGGCCTTAAAGGTCCTGTTATTACAGACGTAACAGCTTGTACTTCTGGTACAAATGCTATTGGCGATGCTTTCCGTATCATCCAACGTGGTGATGCTGATATCATGTTTGCCGGTGGTACTGAAGCAGCTGTATCTCCTGCAGCTGTAGCTGGTTTCGCAGCTATGAAAGCTATGTCTACACGCAATGACGAACCAACAAAAGCATCTCGTCCATTTGACCGCGATCGCGATGGTTTCGTAATGGGTGAAGGTTCTGGTATCGTTGTTCTTGAAGAATTAGAACACGCAAAAGCTCGTGGTGCTCATATCTACGCTGAAGTTGTAGGTTATGGTACTAATGGCGATGCTTACCACATTACTGCACCAGCTCCAGGTGGTGTACAAGCTCGTAAATGTATGGAATTAGCAATTAAAGATGCAGGTATCGATCCTAAAGACGTTAACTACATCAATGCTCATGGTACATCTACTGGCCTTAATGACAAAAATGAAACATTGGCTATTAAAGAATTATTCGGCGATCATGCTAAAGACATCGCTGTTAACTCTACAAAATCCATGACAGGTCACTTGTTAGGTGCTGCTGGTGCTATCGAAACTATCGTTATGGCGATGGCTATCGAAACTGGTAAAGTTCATCCTACAATCAATTGTGACAATCCTGATGAAGGTTTGGATCTTGACTATGTTCGCGAAGGTGCACGTGACCTTCAAGTTAAATGTGCTCTTTCCAACTCTTTCGGTTTTGGTGGTCATAACGGTACACTTTGTGTACGCCGTTATGAAGACTAATGGTAGCTGTTGAAGCGCATAAGAGTAAGATGACACAAGCTCGTGAAGAATCTCTTCATGGGCTTGTTGCTCGTTTAGACATACCTGTGTCAGATATATCCATTTTAGATTGTGCTTTTACACATACATCTTATGCGAATGAACATAAATCAAAGCATATTAATCACAATCAGCGATTAGAGTTTTTAGGCGATGCTGTTTTAGATCTTATTATTGGGGAATACCTATTTAAGACATATCCAGACATGGCCGAAGGTAATTTGACGAAAATCAAGGCCGCTACAGTATGTGAGGATTCTTTAGCATCTGTAAGTCGTTCTTTGCAATTGGGGCAATATTTATTGCTCGGACATGGTGAATGTGCTTCTGGTGGTAATAATCGTAATTCTATTTTAGCGGATACCTTTGAGTCTCTCATTGGTGCTATCTATATTTCTACAGATTACCAAACGGCGATGAACTTCGTTTTAAAACATCTCATTACGTATATCAAGCAAGCTTTAGAAGGTAAACGGGGCAAGGATTATAAAACCTTGTTACAAGAATATGTACAACGAGATGGTGATAAACATATCGTCTATCGTTTGCTCAGTGAAAGTGGTCCCGACCATGCTAAGACCTTCCATATGGTGGTCGAAATCAATGGTGTTACTTACGAGGCAGGCTCTGGTAAAAGTAAAAAAATTGCAGAACAACATGCGGCTCAATTAACGTTAGAAAAGTTAATGGCCAAATAGAAAAGCGCCTAATGGCGCTTTTTTCTGTATAATAGTATATAGAATAGTAAATATATTTATCTTATAATCGTTGTATCGAAAGCCTTATATCTTAATATATTAATTACATATCATAAGGAATAAATACATGGATATTAATATATTAATATAAAAGGTTTTGGCTGAGTTTATTTTATATAAGAAAGGAGAGTGACTATGAAACCATTTGGTATGATACCTTTTTTTATACCTCATGTAGGGTGTCCTTATGTATGTACATTTTGTAACCAATCCCGTATTACAGGCCAATCTGGTATTAGTCACCTAACACCGGATTATATAAAAAAAACGATTACAGATTATGTGGGTGAAAAACGAAATGATAAGTTTTGGGAGGTCGCCTTTTATGGAGGCTCTTTTACAGCCATTCATCGAGATTTGCAACATACCTTATTAGCGCCAGCTTATGAGATGTTACAACAGGATATAATCGATGGCATACGTTGCTCTACACGGCCTGATGCTGTTGGGGATGAGGCTATCTCATTGTTACAATCCTATGGCGTAAAAACAGTAGAGCTTGGCGTACAGTCTATGAATGATGGTATTTTAGTCGATGCTAAGCGCGGTCACACCGCTCAAGAGGTAGTAGAGGCCGTTGCGCGATTAAAACAGCGTGGAATGACTGTAGGTGTTCAGCTTTTACCAGGATTAAAAGGTGAAACTTGGGAAACCATTCTAGAAACCGCTATTGCTGTAGTTAAACTAGAACCAGATTTTGTTCGAATCTATCCTGTTCTTGTTATAGAAAATACAGAACTAGCAGATCAATATAGATCTGGTGAATATGAGCCATTAAGTACTGAGCAAGCTATTAAATATTGTGCATTCTTAAAGGAATGGTTTGAACAGCATAATATTGAAGTTATACGTACAGGATTACAAAGCACGGAAGAGCTCGATTCAGGCAATAGTTTGGTAGCAGGTCCCTATGAACCTGCTATGGGTGAGCTCGTTGTAAATGAACAATATAAACAACGTATTGAAAGATGTATTGATGAACATCTTTCTTCAGAAAATTTATTAGGAAAGCAAAATGGTTACAATTTTTCTCATTTTGATTGTTACCATACCCATAAGGTAAAATGTAGATCTTATTCGGATAGTGGTAATATTTTGATGAAACATAGGATTGTAATTTCTTATCCTAGAAGCAGTACATCAAAGGTTCGAGGTCTCAAAAATCGCAATATTTTATATTTCCAAGAAACATATCCTCAATTTAGCATAGATTGGTGTGAAGATAATACGAGAAATACTGTTCGTTGCTGTATTGATGGCCTACAATATATGTTATAATAAAAGATATGATTATTCGGGGTTGTTAGTAGAAAGGAGGCAGTCATGCAATTACTTCGGTTAGAATTAAAGGGCTTTAAATCGTTTGCAGATAAAACGGTTGTAAAATTCTCGCCAGGAATGACTGCCGTTATTGGACCTAACGGAAGTGGTAAAAGTAATATTACGGATGCTATGAAATGGGTTTTAGGGGAATCCAATGTCCGTAACTTACGTGGTCAAAAAGCAGAGGATATTATTTTCTCTGGTACGGAAAAACGTAAACCAATGAGTGCAGCTGAGGTTACACTTGTATTTGACAATAGTGACCATCAATTAGATGTAGATATGGCTGAGGTTGCTATTACACGCCGTATTTATCGTACTGGTGAAAGTGAGTTCCTTATCAATAAACGTTCTTGTCGTTTAAAGGATATTCATCTTTTATTAGCTGATACAGGCCTTGGGAAAGACTCAATGGCTATTATCGGTCAGAACCGTATTGATGCTATTTTGAATTCAAAGCCTGAAGAGCGTCGTTTGATCTTTGAAGATGTAGCAGGTATTTCTCGTTTTAAAATCAACAAAGAAGATGCATTGCGTCGTATTGCTAGCACAGACAGAAACATGGAACGCGTACGAGACGTAATGGCTACTATCGAAGAACAACTAGGACCTTTGTCTGAAAAGGCGGAAAAGACTAAAAAGTATATGACCTTAAGTCGTACAAAGCGCGACTATGATGGGGCATTAGGCTTTCACAATTATAAGACCTCTGATCGTTTATTAACGCGTTTCGAAAATGATAATATTGCATTTAAGAATGAAGAGATTGAGCTTCAAACTGAATTGTCTAAATTGGAAGCGCGCCGTCATACCTTGCAATCCGCATCAACAAAAGAGCAAGAACAACTCAAGTTGTGGGAAGCTCAGTATACGGAAAAGCAACGTGATGAAGAACGTTTAGCAGGTCATTTACGTCTGTTAGACGAGCAGTTGAAGACAGCTCATCGTGAATTAGATGAAATATCTATGCGTATTAGCGAACTAGAAGCTACGCAAAAGGGCGAAGAACAACAATTGCGCATTTTAAATCAGTTGATTCAAGATGAAAGTGCTCAATTAGTAGAAAAAGAGTCTAAGCTAGAATCGTTAGAATCTAATTATAAAAAAGCTGTTGAAGATGTTAGCGCCGAGCAAGCTAAGTTCCAGTCATTGCAGTCTAATCGAGAAGCCTTTGAGCAACATCAATTAGAGCTTGTGAGCGCTATTGAAACAGCAAAGGCTAGTATTCGTAGCTTAGAATCTCGTAAGGAAGAGTCTACAAAACAATGTGAAGTTTTAAAGGCTGAAATAGGTCAAGTAGATAGTGACCTACAAGCAGCACGTGCTGAGTATGAAACATTGGGTCAGAAATTTACTGCTATTTCTGCACAACGACAAGCCCTCGTTGATGGCGGTAAAGAAGCAGCCTTACAAGCTCGTGAAGAACGCAAAGAGTTACAAAAACTTCGTACCCAAGAACAACGTGCAAAAGGCCGTTTAGAGCTCTTAGCTCAATGGGAAGAACAGCATGAAGGTTACTTAGAAGGTACTAAGAATATTCTAAATGGTAAGGGCGCTTGGCGTGAACAGATTACGGGCGCCGTTGGTGATCTCTTTACAGTTGAGGACAAATATACGACAGCTATTGAAACGGCATTAGGCGGTAGTGTTAACCACGTTGTGACTACTACAGCTCGTGCTGCTGCAGAAGGCGTTAATTATTTGAAATCTATCCAAGGTGGTCGCGTAACCTTCTTACCGATGGATTCTGTAAAAGGGAAACCGTATGATACGCCTGCTTTACATGAAAGTTGTGTCATAGGCACGGCTGTTGATTGTATTTCCTTTGATAATACATACGCTCATATTTTCCAATATCTATTAGGTCGTACGTTAGTAGTATCCTCTATGGATGATGCTATTGGATTACAGAAGAAATATAACCAACAATTGCGCATCGTTACCCTTACAGGGGAACAATTCCAACCTGGTGGTTCTTTAACGGGTGGTGCTACAAAACGTAAGCGTGCCTCCGTATTGAGCCGTAAGGAAGAGGCTGCTAGTCTTGAACAAGAGCTTGTACAAATTGAAGAACAAATCCGCTCTTTAACAGCTAGCTTAGAAACTTTAGAAAAACGGGTTGAAGAGGCTGAAAAAGAACGAGCTACCCTTGATGAAAACTACCAACATACTAATTTACTCTATGTGGCTAGTGAAACAAAGGTACAAAATATACAAAATCAAATGGACCGTAAGAAACGTGTTCTTTCTGAAGAAGAGCAACGTTTAGTTCAAATTGATATTGATTTAGCCACTACAACAGCTAACTTAAAAGACCAAGAAACAGCATTGGCTTCCTTACAAGAAAATCATGGTGTAGAGGGCAATCAAGGGGCCTTGATGGAGCGTTTAACTGTATTGCAAAAGATACAGCAAGAGGCGTATGAAGCTTTCACAGAGGCACGCCTCACCTGTGATACGTTGCGACAAACCATTAAGGAACGCGAAGCTCAGCGAGAACAACGTAATCAATCCATTGCTAACATTGTAGAGCGCTTAACACCGTTACGTAATCTGCTAATTAGCACTACAGAGCGCTGCGAAGTGGAGCTACCCAAGGCTAAAGAATTGGCAGAGGAAGAATTGGCTTCTGCTACAGCGGAGGTTGAACGATTGCGTGCACTTCGCGATGAGGCTTATGATAAAACATCTACAGGACGTGAAGAGATGGAATCTATCCTCGGTGAACAAGATCGATTGAACCAACGATATAAAGTCGTTCAAGGTCGACTCGTCGATATGGAAGGTAAGATTACACGTCATCGTATGGATTGTGAGCGCTTTGTAGAAGAACTACAAGAGTTAGGCTTTACCTTAGAAGATGCGCAGGCTCTTCGCATTGAAGGTTCTGTAAACGATTGGAAGGATGAGCAGGCCCGCTTGGTGGCAGAAATTGCCGAACTAGGCCCAGTCAATCCGAACGCTGTTGAAGAATATGAAGAAACTAAAGAGCGTTATGATTTCTTAACCACACAGTTAGCAGATTTAGATACAGCGAAAGAGCAATTGCAAGCGGTTATTGCTGAAATGGATAAGGCTATGAGTACACAGTTATACGATGTATTAGATGTAGTAGGTCGTAGATTCCAAGAGGTATTTAGCCAACTATTTGGTGGTGGTACGGCGCAAATTGTATTGACTGATCCAGATAATATCTTAACTGGTGGTATCGATTTCTATATTCAGCCGCCAGGGAAGAAGCGTCAACAATTGACCTTGTTATCCGGTGGTGAGCGTGCCCTTACGGTTATTGCTTTATTGTTCTCGTTCCTAGACTATCGTCCTGCGCCGTTCTGCGTGCTTGACGAAGTTGATGCAGCCCTTGATGAAGCTAATGTAGAAAGGTTTAGTTCTTACCTAAATCGGGTAAATAAAGAAACACAATTTATCGTAGTATCACACCGTAAAAAAACGATGGAAGCCGCCGAAGTATTACAAGGGGTGACCATGGTTGAACGAGGCGTATCGCGATTATTAACAGTAGCATTTGAAGATGTGAAGGAGGATCTAGCATAATGGCATTTGGATTCTTTGATAGAATTAAAGACGGCTTGGAGAAAACTCGTAAGTCTTTTGTAAAAAACGTTGAAAGTATCGTTATCGGTTATGCACAAATCGATGATGATTTCTTAGATGATTTAGAAGCAGTTATGCTCACTAGTGACCTTGGTCCTAAAACGACAGAATATTTGATGAAAGAAATTCGTCGTGGTGTAACAGAAGGTGTTATTAACAATACTGGTGATGTAATGCCATTCATGGAAGACCGCATTACAGAAATGTTAGTTGACCAAGAAGATGAAATTACACTTCATCATCCAGAGGTTATCCTTGTAGTTGGGGTAAATGGTGTCGGTAAAACTACGACTATTGCTAAGCTAGCTAACTATTACACTAAAGAAGGCAAAAAGGTTATTATCGCTGCAGGTGATACATTCCGTGCTGCTGCAGCTGACCAATTGTCTATCTGGGCAGATCGCGTAGGTGTACCTATCGTTAAACATAAAGAAGGCGCTGACCCTGCAGCTGTTGTATACGATGCAATGGAAGCAGCTAAAGCTCGTAATGCAGACCTCGTTATTGTAGATACTGCAGGTCGTTTACACACTAAAGTTAATCTTATGGAAGAACTTAAAAAGATGGGCCGCGTAGCGAATAACCACGTAGAAGGGGCACCACATCAAACATTGCTCGTGTTAGACGGTACTACAGGTCAAAATGCAGTAAGCCAAGCTAAATTATTTGGTCAAGCAGTACCAGTAAATGGTATTGTTGTGACTAAGCTTGATGGCACAGCAAAAGGTGGCGTAGTTATCTCTATTAAAGAGGAATTAGGCGTACCTGTTCGCTGGATCGGCGTTGGCGAAGGCATGGATGACTTGCGTCCATTTAATGCGAAAGAATTTGCTAATGCACTATTTAATAAAGGAATGATTCAAGGTGACAAATAAATATAACCGGGAATTCTTACTTGAATATGTAGAATCTGAAAATAAAAAAAATGAATGTAATGTTAGCCTAGAAAATATGGAAAAGATTGTTGGTTTAATCGAGTATTTCGGCATTGAATTATATCGCCCTATTACAAGATTGCTACTTTCAAACTGGGAAGAGATTACAGAACGTATTAATAACTATACTGAATCAGATTGGATGATGGCTGATGAAATTCAAAAGACTACGCCTACATTAGATCGTTTCTCCATTGCTATGCTCATCGAAGTATTAGAAGGAGAGGATACGTTGAACCAAGCAGAAAATGCAGGTCGCCGTCTTTCAGAGGAAGAGCTCAAAGCTATCCGTAAACATCAGGATGAACAGTAATGAAACATAATACATATAATTACGAAGGGGGCCAACCATTTAAAGTGGAGGCGCCCTTTACGCCTACAGGGGACCAACCAACTGCGATTCAGTCTTTAACAGAAGGTATTGAACGCGGTGAATGGGCCCAAGTTTTACTCGGTGCCACTGGTACAGGTAAAACCTTTACAATGGCTAAAGTTATCGAGGCCGTTCAAAAGCCAACGCTGATTATTGCCCATAATAAAACCTTAGCTGCGCAGCTATGTAGTGAGTTTAAAAGCTTCTTCCCTAATAATGCGGTAGAATACTTTGTATCTTACTACGATTTCTACCAACCAGAAGCGTATATTCCTTCTAGCGATACATACATCGAGAAGGATGCGTCTATTAATGATGAAATCGATAAACTGCGACATAGCGCTACGATGAGCCTCTTTGAGCGTCGCGATGTGATCATCGTTGCCTCTGTTAGCTGTATTTACGGCTTAGGTGACCCTGAGGACTACTCTGAACTCGTGTTGTCTTTGCGCTTAGGGCAGACGAAATCTCGTGATGAAATTCTGTCTAAACTCGTAGATATTCAATATACGAGAAATGATATGAACTTTATCCGCGGTACCTTCCGTGTACAAGGGGATACTATCGAGATTTTCCCTGCTGCCTATAGTGAAAGAGCCATTCGAGTGGAACTCTTCGGCGATGAAATCGATCGCCTCGTTGAGGTAGATGCTTTGACTGGTGAAGTGATTGCTGAACGCAAGCACGTTGCGGTCTATCCAGCATCTCACTATGTAACAACGAAAGATAAGATGCGTATTGCTGTAGAGCGTATTGAAGCTGAATTAGACGAACAATTAGCTAAGTTGAAAGCTGCTGACCGTCTATTAGAGGCTCAACGTCTTGAACAGCGTACCCGTTACGATATAGAAATGATGCAAGAAATGGGCTATTGCTCAGGCATCGAAAACTATTCCCGCCACATGTCTGAACGTAAGGCTGGAGAGGCACCATACACATTGATAGACTATTTCCCAGATGACTTCCTCATCATGGTGGACGAGTCTCATGTAACCATTCCTCAAGTACGTGCCATGTACAATGGTGACCGTGCGCGTAAAGAATCACTGATCGAATATGGCTTCCGTCTGCCGTCTGCGCTTGATAATAGACCGCTTCAATTCGATGAGTTCGTGGAGCGTATCAATCAAATCGTCTATGTATCGGCAACGCCTGGTCCATATGAAATGGAAGTACAAACGAATGTGGCAGAGCAAATTATTCGTCCTACCGGTCTACTTGATCCATCCATTGAGATTCGTCCTATTAAGGGACAAATGGATGACTTGCTCGGTGAAATTCATAAGCGTGCTGCCAAGAATGAGCGTGTCCTCGTTACGACCTTAACGAAGAAGATGGCTGAGGATTTAACAGAGTTCTTGAAGGAAATGGGCGTCCGCGTTCGATACCTTCATTCTGATATCGTTACCATCGAGCGTGCTGAAATTATTCGTGACTTACGAGCTGGTGTATTTGATGTACTAGTTGGTATCAACTTGCTTCGTGAAGGTCTTGATATGCCAGAGGTTTCTTTAGTGGCTATCTTAGATGCGGATAAAGAAGGTTTCTTGCGCTCCGATACAGCCATGATTCAAACAATCGGTCGGGCAGCTCGTAATGTGAACGGTCACGTTATCATGTACGCTGACCGTGTAACAGGTTCTATGCAACGTGCTATCGATGAAACAGATCGCCGTCGTGCTGTGCAAGAGGCTTATAATATTGAACATAATATTACGCCTAAGTCTGTCTCTAAAGATGTAAAAGAACTTATTGAGTTGACGAAAATTGAAGAAGATATGGTTACCGATGGGAAGGACTTTTCACCGAAGAAAGGGAAAAAGAAAGCCTCTTCAGCAGGTATGGACCATGGACATGAACCATATGCACAAGATACATCCACTCCTAAGGTGGCAGATATAACGCCAGAAGAGTTATTCAATAAAATTGAAGAACTTGATCGTCAAATGAAGGCCGCTGCAAAGCAGCTTGAATTTGAAAAGGCAGCAAAGCTTCGTGACCAATTAGGAGAACTACGTCAACAATGGTCCGATATGCATAGTGCAGGTGAAAGCAAGTTAAAAAAACCTGCATCAACTAAAGGTAGAAAGCGGACTAGCTCAAAGAGTAAATAGATTGTAATAAAACACATAGATTATATAGACTATATGTGCGATAATATACATATATTATTTCATGTTAGTAAAAAGAGATGATGCCGATTGGTATCATCTCTTTAAATAGGGAACATAATGAAAGATCAATTGATTGTAAAAGGTGCGCGTCAGCATAATCTTAAAAATATAGATATATCCTTACCACGGGATCAGTTTATCGTTTTGACTGGCCTCAGTGGTTCTGGCAAATCGTCTTTAGCATTTGACACAATATACGCAGAAGGGCAACGACGCTATGTAGAGTCTTTATCTGCTTATGCACGTCAATTCTTGGGACAAATGGATAAACCCGATGTAGACTATATTGAAGGTTTATCTCCAGCTATTTCTATCGACCAAAAGACTACAAGCCGTAACCCTCGTTCTACAGTTGGTACTGTAACGGAGATTTACGATTACTTGCGTCTATTATTTGCTCGCGTAGGCCATGCTCATTGTCCTGAATGTGGTAAGCCTATTACACAGCAAACGATACAACAAATGACAGATGACGTAATGAGCTTCCCAGAAGGTACTAAGATTTTAGTATTAGCCCCTATGATTCAAGGGAAAAAAGGGGAGCATAAATCTGTCTTTGAACAACTTCGAAAAGAAGGCTTTGTTCGTGCCCGTGTAGATGGTGTTGTACGTACATTAGATGAAGATATTATATTAGAGAAAAATAAAAAACATTCCATCGATATCGTAGTAGACCGTCTCGTTGTAAAAGAAGGTATTGAATCTCGCTTAGCAGACTCTATGGAGACCGCATCAAAATGGGCAGAAGGCATTGTAGTTATCCAAGAGGTAGATGGACCTGAACACATGTATAGCCAACACTTTGCATGTCCAGATTGCCATATTTCCTTACCGAAAATTGAGCCACGTATGTTCTCCTTTAACAGTCCATTTGGTGCCTGCCCAGCTTGTTTGGGAATTGGCTCTACCATGGAAGTAGACGAAGAACGCGTTATTCCAGATGGATCTATTACCTTTGCCGATGGTTGTGTGCAAGCGTTGAGTTCTAACCCTAATGCATGGTTTATGCGCCAAGTAGAAGGTTTGTTAAAAGCTAATGGATATTCTTTAGACTCTACCTATGATGAATTACCTAAAGCATTACAGAAAAAAGTAATGTATGGCACTACAGATAAGGTTGCTTTCACGTACGAAAATATGCGCGGCGAAGTAAAGGAATTCTTTACTGAGTACGAAGGTATTTTACCGATGGTAAAACGCCGTCATAGTGAAGCCTCTACAGATTCTATGCGTGAAGAGTTTGAAAAATTTATGTCCATTAAGCCTTGTACTACATGCCATGGAGCTCGTCTTAAACCTGAAGTATTAGCTATAACCGTAGGGGATAAGAACATCAATGAAGTGACCCAATTGACCATTAAAGAAGCGCTGGATTTCTTTGGTAAGTTACAGTTAACAGAGCGGGAACAAGTGATTGGCGCTCAAATTTTGAAGGAAATCAATGCTCGTCTTGGATTCCTCAATAATGTAGGCCTTGATTATCTTACTATGAACCGTAGTGCAGGGACCCTTTCTGGTGGTGAAGCACAACGTATTCGTTTGGCTACGCAAATCGGCTCTGGTTTGGTAGGTGTATTGTACATCCTAGACGAACCGTCCATAGGTCTACATCAACGAGATAATGATCGACTCATCGATACCTTAAAAGGGTTACGGGACTTAGGTAACACCTTGCTCGTTGTAGAACATGACGAAGATACGATGCGTGCGGCTGACTATCTCGTGGACATTGGGCCCGGTGCAGGTGAGCATGGCGGTCAAATCATTGCCGCTGGTACGGTAGACGAAGTGATGAAGGTAGAAAACTCCATTACTGGTCAATATTTGAGTGGTCGTAAATTTATCGCACTTCCTGAAGAACGCCGTAAACCAGGTAAGAACTGCATTGAAATTCGCAGTGCTAAGGAAAATAATTTACAAAATGTAAATGTAAAATTCCCTATTGGCTTATTCAATGTTGTTACTGGTGTCAGCGGTTCTGGTAAGTCTACCTTGATTAATGAAATTCTCTACAAAGGTTTAGCTAATCAATTATATCGCTCTAACCACAAAGTAGGGGCTCATAAAGAAATCCGTGGTCTTGAACATATCGATAAAATCATCAATATTGACCAAAGTCCTATTGGTCGTACGCCGCGCTCTAATCCAGCTACCTATACAGGTGTATTCGATGCTATACGCGAGCTTTATAGCCAAACACCAGAGGCTAAGATGCGAGGCTACAAACAAGGTCGCTTTAGCTTTAACGTAAAAGGCGGTCGCTGTGAAGCTTGTCGTGGCGATGGTATTATCAAAATTGAAATGCACTTCTTGCCAGATGTGTATGTACCTTGTGAGGTTTGTAAGGGAGCCCGTTATAACCGCGAAACCTTAGAGGTTAAATATAAAGGCAAATCTATTGCCGATGTATTAGATATGACGGTAGATGATGCAGTAGAATTCTTTAGCGCTATCCCTAAAATTCATCGTAAGATGGTTACCTTACAAGAGGTAGGTCTTGGCTATATCCGTTTAGGTCAAGCTGCCACAACATTATCTGGTGGTGAGGCTCAACGCGTTAAACTAGCTACTGAATTAGCTCGTCGTAGCACAGGTAAAACCCTTTATATTCTTGATGAGCCTACTACAGGCTTACACGCTGAAGATATTCGCAAGCTGCTAGATGTACTACAAAAGCTTGTTGATGGTGGGGACACAGTTGTTGTTATTGAACATAACTTAGATGTTATTAAGATGGCCGACCATATCATTGATTTAGGTCCAGAAGGTGGTAATCGTGGTGGTACCATTGTAGCCACAGGTACACCTGAGGAAATCGTTAAGGTGAAAGAAAGCTATACCGGTAAATTTTTAGGTCCTGTATTAGAACAGACCAAGAAATTTATGAAAGCAGCTCAAAAGAAGAAATAAAATAGAGTATTAAATTTAGTTTCTATAAACATCATAACGGAAATAGAATACATTTTCTAAGCATTTATCATGAACATATCTTAGAGAAGAATATATTCTATTTCCTTAAAATCTATAAAGAAAGGAGGACATATGCCATCTGAAGAATTACTAGAGAAGGTCAGTCATTTGCCGACCACACCGGGTGTGTATTTATGGCGCGATCAATATAATCGTATCATCTATGTAGGTAAAGCCATTAACTTGCGCAACCGTGTACGTTCCTATGTGCGCAATGATGCGAACCGAGCGCCGAAGGTTGCGGCTATGATGAAGCGTGCCGTCGATGTGGAGATTATCCAAACAAAGACAGAGATGGAAGCGCTTATCTTAGAGAATACGCTTATTAAGGAGCACGAGCCTAAATATAATATTAGGCTTCGTGATGATAAAACGTATCCGTACGTAAAAATCTCAGTACAAGAGGACTATCCACGTGTATATATGACGCGCCGACTAGAACGGGATGGAGCCAAGTACTTTGGCCCTTTTACAGATGTAACATCTGTACATGTAGTATTGAAATTAATACGCCAGTACTATCCACTCAGGACATGTAAGTCTATGAAGGTAGAGCGACCATGTTTGCAATATCATATGCACTACTGTGAAGCACCGTGCTTTAACAAGATTTCCGTATCGGATTATGGAAAGTATATCGATGAAATCATAGAGCTTTTTGAAGGTAAGCCTATCCCTTTGCTGAAGGAAATTAAAGAGAAGATGGATCTTGCTGCAGAAGACTTACGCTTTGAAGATGCAGCACGTTATCGAGATCAGCTAACTAGTATAGAAAAGATACAAGAAAAGCAGCGCATGGTTACACAGCGTGGCGACTTAGACGTGTTAGGTATTGCAGTGGATACCTCGATGGCTTGTGTACAGTTATTATTTATCCGCGGTGGCCGACTATTAGGCCGTGAGAACTACTTTGTACAACATGATGGAGATAGTCAAGAAACTATCATGACGGACTTTATCAAGCAATACTATGGAGATACAAACTTCATTCCAAAGGAATTATTATTACCTATGGATAGCACCGATAGAGACTTGTTAAAGGAATGGTTTACACAGCTTAAAGGTCAAAATGTAGACGTATCTGTGCCACAGCGTGGTTATAAGATGGACATGATTAAGATGGCTCATGAGAATGCAGAAACCTTCCTTGAAGAACGACGTCGTCAATGGCAGTACCAAATCGATAAGACTGGTGGGGCCGTTAAGAAATTAGCTGAAGTCTTAGACTTGCCGCGATTACCAGAACGCATGGAGTGTTTCGATATTTCCCATACGCAAGGGTCTGAAACTGTGGCGTCTATGGTTGTCTTTGAAGGTGGTAAGCCGGCGAAGAAGGAATATCGTCGCTTTAAGTTAAAGACTACGCAAGGTAAGCCAGATGACTTTAAATCAATGGCAGAAATCATGGAACGTCGTTACGGTAATGAAACAGATTGGCCTATGCCCGACCTTATTATCATCGACGGTGGTAAAGGGCAGCTCAACGCAGCGTTGCCGTTAATACGTGCCGTAGGTGTTACCGATGTGCCTGTTATCTCCTTGGCTAAACGTATTGAAGAGGTCTTTGTAGAAGGTCAATCTGAAAGTATCATTTTGAGTCATCATACGCCAGAGCTTCAATTACTGCAACAAATACGTGACGAAGCCCATCGATTTGCCATTACGTACCATCGCAAATTGCGAGGTAAACGTAACTTAGAGTCTATTTTAGATCATATTGAAGGAATTGGTCCTAAACGTCGCAAAGCATTATGGGCGCATTTTAATAGTTTAGAGGCTATGAAAGAAGCATCTATTGATGAGCTTTCAAAGGTAGACTCTATGAACTATAAAACGGCAGAAGCATTATATTATTTCTTCCGTATGTCCAAAGTAGAAAAACAAGATATATTGAAATAAAAAAGAGCATCTTATGTAAGATGCTCTTTTACTGTATTAATTGTTATTTAGTTTTGTTTACGTTGAATGTACCAAGTACGCCAGGTGAATAATATACCCGCTACTAGTACGCTAGAGAGTAACCCAATCCATACGCCAAATGGTCCGTAATTAGGATTATTAGCGAGAATATAGGCGGTTGGGAAGCATACGCCCCAATAGGATATGAGGGAGATATAAAGAACTACTTTTACATCTTTATAGGCTCTCAATATACCTTGTAAAGGGGTTCCAATGGCATCGATAGCAGAGAAGAATACACCGTATCCAATGAAGCTGTAGATAAGCTTGTATACTTCATCATCATTTGTAAAGAGATCTGCAATAACGTCCATATTAGTAAACGTAAATGTACAAATCATGATAGCCAATACAATGGCTAAGATGCGAGAAATATAAGAGTACTGGATAGCCTCTTGTTTACGACCTGCCCCTAGTTCATAAGCAACTGCAATGGTAGAGGCCATAGCGATACTAAGAGGTAAACAGTAGAATACATTTGTAAAGGAAATAACAGATTGATGAGCAGCTACGACGGCGGATCCAAAGTGAACCATCAAGAGGCCAGCAATACTAAAAATACTAGCTTCTAAGAAGATGGAAAAGCCAATAGGAATACCTATATGTAGCTGTTCGCGAATGTAGTGAAAACTTGGTTTACTGAAGTCTTTAAAGATACGATATCCCTTTAGCTTTGGATGTAATAGTAATACTAAGCTAAAGAGAATAAAGTTGGTCCAACAAGCACCGGCTATACCATAGCCAGCACCGACACCACCGATCTCTGGAAATCCGAAATGCCCAAAGATGAGTGCGTAGTTCAAAAATACGTTCACAATAAAGCTAGTAAATACGATGGCCATAGAATAATGTGTTAATCCATGACTGTCGACGGTATTACGCAATGTATTAACCCAAAGTAGTGGGAATAGACCTATAGCATATGCTTTCAGGTAACTAATACATACCTCAGCTGCAGCAGGTTCCAGATTTAATGCTGTCAGAAGAGGGCGTAAGCCTAAGAGACCAGTTATTAAAATGATACATGCTAGGCCTGTACCGATATAAAGACCTTGATAAAAGATTGTTGAAATATCATCGGTTTTCTTAGCTCCCAATAGCTGAGAAATAATTGGAGTGATACCTAACAACGTTCCTTGTGCAAAGATATAGCAGAGGAGCCATAAATTATACCCCGTAGCAACCCCAGCTAAATCTATTGTACTATATTGTCCCGTTAAAAAGATGGCTATAAATGTACCACCTATAAGGGAAAATTGCGTTATGCACATAGGAGTAAATAGCTTAATGAACAACCATAACTTTTGTAATATAGAATATGTTTGATACATACTTACCTCCCTTATTAATGATATATTATACGATATCATAAAGTAGTCTAATTTAATAGATAAATTCCTTGAGAATTGGGAATTAAATATATAGTATTGATTAGTCTATTATGGATCTATAATTAATGATTTTTTATATCCTAGAACTTCTATTTGTAGTGTTATGCTTCTCATATTAATATGAATGGAGTATGCTAAAAATGAATATATATTTTACAAATTGAATTTTACACTACTGAATTATATCGATTATAATATATATACTATAGTTATATTCTAAGGAGGATACATTGGACATCTTATCTGTACAAGGTTTATTAGCGATGCTTCAGATCATCGTTATCGACATCTTACTTGCTGGTGACAATGCCATTGTAATTGGTATGGCAGCTCGTAACTTGCCAGCACATTTACAGAAGAAAGCTATCTTCTGGGGCACAGCCGGTGCCATTATTTTACGCCTTGTTATGGCATTCCTATTTGTAGAGGCATTGAACAATATTCCTGCACTTCGTTTAATAGGTGGTATCCTCCTCTTATGGATTGGATACAAGCTGGTTGCTGATGATGAAAGCGAGCATAATATCGAAGCTAAGGATAATTTACGCGCAGCCATTACAACTATTGTTATTGCTGACGGTATCATGGGTATCGATAATGTTATCGGTGTAGTGGGTGCTGCAGGTGGTCATATGACAATGGTAGCTATTGGTATGCTCATAACTGTACCAATCATCATTTATGGCAGTACTTTATTTGTGAAAGTTATCGAACGCTTCCCAATTATCCTATACGTTGGCGGCGGTATCCTTGGCTGGGTAGGTGCTGGTATGGCAGTAGAGGATACATTGATTGCTCATAGTGTTGAACCATATGCACTGTTCATCAAAATAGCTGCAGTAATCCTCGTAGTAGGGGCATCTTTGATAGCTAAAAAACTCAAGAAATAATGAAACTTATCTCTTCTCCTAATCATAGGAGGAGAGATTTTTTTATGTAAACTCATACCTCTCTTTTTAGGTGAGAAAATAGAAAAATTATGGTATAGTTAAGGGATAGTTATTGAATTAGTAGACTGAATTGAGGTACGTACAGAATGGAATTTTTAGAAGTTGCCACGTGGGTAACCATTGGTAAGATTATTTTAATTGATATTTTGCTGGCTGGTGATAATGCTGTAGTAATTGGTATGGCAGCAGGTAAGCTAGCTCCAGAACTACAAAAGAAAGCCGTAATTTGGGGTACAGTAGGTGCCATTGTAATGCGCCTTGTATTTGCTACTCTTTTAGTTGAGGCGCTTACTTTAATTCCTCTTATTCACTTAGGTGGCGGCCTTGTACTTGTATGGATTGCCATTCAATTATTAAAAGGTGGCGATGAAGATGCACATATCGAAGCTAAGAATTCATTAATGGGTGCCATTTGGACGATTATTGTAGCTGACGCTATGATGAGTATTGATAATGTCATCGGTGTAGTAGGGGCCGCTAGAGGTCATTTAGAGCTTGTTATTGCAGGTATGTTAATTACTGTTCCAATTATCGTATTTTGCTCTACATTATTTGCTCGAATTATTAATAAATTCCCTGCCATTCTTTGGGCTGGTGGTGCACTCCTTGGCTGGGTTGCAGGCGAAATGATTGTGGAAGATCCACTTCTTATGCCATATATTCAAGGTGAAGAATTACTCGTTAAATTCGGCACTGTATTCTTCGTACTCATTGTGACTGGTATGATTAAAATTTGGAAGAAAAGAGACGCGTAATGAACGGTACAAATCGTACATCTCGTAAGAAGAAATCTAAACAACATAGAAGAAGTAATCGCTCTAATTCACAGCAAGCTATAAACGGCCAATTATCTAAAAAACAACAGGCTATTTTAAATGCGCCTGTTAAGTTTGGTGATGAAGTATTGGTAACTATTCATGGCATCGGTAGTAGCGGTGAAGGGGTAGGTCGTGTAGATGATTTTACAGTTTTTGTTCCTTTTGCTTTGCCAGGGGAAACTGTAAAAGTATCCATCAATATGGTTAAAAAGACGTATGCTACAGGTAAACTCTTAGATATTGTTACTATGGCTCCTAATCGTATCGATCCTAATTGTGACCTTTATGGATTCTGTGGAGGCTGCCAACTACAACACATTACCTATGAAGGGCAGCTTTCACTAAAAACACAAAAGGTAAAGGACGTTATCGAACGTATTGGTCATCAAAATCCAGACCTTGTTAAGCCTACATTAGGACCTAAAGAACCATGGGCATATCGCAATAAGATGCAAATGCCTGTAGGCGGCACTAAAGGCGATATTCAAATGGGATTCTATGCGATGGGATCTCACGATATCGTACAAGGTACAAACTGTCCTATTCAAAATGAAGGAAATAATATCATCGCTCAAGCGTGTTACCAAATCGCTAAAGAATTTGATATTGAACCGTATGATGAACATACAGGAAAGGGTGTGCTGCGCCATATTATTGGACGCATTGGACAATCTGGATGGATGATTATCCTTGTAACGGCAACAGAACAATTACCGCATAAAGAGAAGTGGGTAGAAAAATTAACAGAACGAATTCCTCAAGTAGAAACTATTGTTCATAACGTAAATGGTAAGCGTACTAATGTTATCTTAGGCCCTAAAAATAATATTCTCTATGGGGATGGGACGATTACAGACCATATTAAGGACTTACAGTTTACATTGTCCCCACATTCATTCTTCCAAGTTAATCCAGAACAAACTACAGTACTTTACGACCAAGCTCTTGAGTATGCGGACCTTAAAGGTGATGAAACCGTTATCGATGCGTACTGTGGTACGGGGACCATTTCATTGTTTTTGGCCCATAAAGCTAAACATGTAATCGGTATTGAAATCGTAGAACCAGCCATTATTAACGCTCGTGAAAATGCGAAACGCAATGGCTATGATAATACAGAATTTATCGTCGCTGATGCAGCCGTAGAAATGCCAAAACTTTACAAGGCTGGCGTACGCCCAGACGTGATTGTATTCGATCCGATTCGAGCAGGCTGTAAAGAAGAAGTACTAACCTCTGCGGCTGGCATGGAACCAAAACGTATTGTCTACGTATCATGTAACCCAGCTACCATGGCGCGAGACATTGAAATCCTTACAAATTACGGCTATGAACTAAAAGAAGTACAACCAGTAGACATGTTCCCAATGACCGCTCACGTTGAGGCAGTGGCTTTGCTTACTAGGAACGCAGTGACGCAGTAAGCATTAGCACTGCCCATGTGATTGGAAACGCCGAACCACTGAGGCTAGTGGCTTTGCTCACTAGGAGCGAAGCGACGCAGTGAGTGATAGCACTGCCCATGGCAGGGATGTCCAAGAATTCGAGCGAAGTGAAGAATGATTGGAAACAGCCTACGGCTGAGGCGGTGGCTTTGCTTATTAGGAAGGAAGATTGAATGTATGTTTAAACCTATTCGTAAAAAGATAAATGAAATAGATCGTGCTGCTACAGAAGCTTTATTATAATCTAATCGCAGAGGTATTTTAGCTATGAACGGCGATAATGGGTACCCTTATGCTATTCCTATTAATTATTTTTATGATTGCCATAAGAAGAAAATTTATTTTCATGGAGCTAAAGCTGGTCATAAAGTAGATGCATTGAAAACTTCAGATAAGGTATGTTTTACCGTATATGGTAATGAGCGTATTGATAAATCTGAACCATGGGCGCCGTATGTACAAAGTGTAGTCGTATTTGGAAGATGTCGTTTGCTAGAGGCAGGTCCAGAATCTATAGATCTATTAAAAGAATTTGCTATGAAATATTATCCTAGTGAGCAACTTGTAGATGAAGAGATTGCTCATGCTGGTAGAGCAGTTCAAATGTTTGAAATTACCATTGAACATATGAGTGGTAAACAAGTACAAGAGAAATAATAGATTGGCCCTTCGCTATGCGAAGGGCTTTTACTATACACTCATACTTATAAATGTAATATAATGTAATTAGTGATAATCATTTTAAATATATAGTTCATGGGAGAGTGACATGATACAGTTAAAAGATTTAGGTACATTTGAATCAGTGCCTCATATCGTAACAGATATTGTAACAGGAAATATTAGGGCTTTAGAAAATGCATTAGCCAATGGTTGGGATATTAATATACCTATAGAAATTGGTGAGTATAGTGAGCATACACCTTTAGAATTAGCTCTTGTTATGTGTTGCTTGCCAAGTATTCAATGGTTAGTCGAGAATGGCGCTGATCTTAATGATGAAGAAAATCCAAGTTTCTTATTAGCTGTACGGTATGGTAATAAAGAGATTATCGACTATGTTGTGACTCATGGTGCTAATGTTCACGCCTTGAACCGTGTGAAAGTAGATGCCTTTCAAGCTGCCTTATATGGCAAGAAATATAATCACTTACAGATTATTCATGACTTAGGCCATACGGTACAGAAGTATGGCGGTAAAGCTTTCAGAAATGCCATTACAGATAGAAATTATGAGGTTCTAGATTTCTTTATTCGTAATGGTGTAGATATTAACTACAATAAGCCTGATTCTGTATATCCCTTTAAGCCAACTCCATTGTGCGTAGCAGCACGGTATGTGGATTTAAAGATGTGTAAGTATTTGGTAGAACATGGCGCTGATGTGACCATCACAGAAAAGGATGGTATGCGTCCCTATAGCATTGCTATTGAAAAAGGCGATATGGAAATGGCAGAGTATTTTAAATCATTAGAGCCTACTGAGTTCCATGATATACAAAATAAAATGGATCAATTAAAGCCATTTAAACTACCAAAGGCGTTAGTATCGTTTCTAGAGGGAGATACTCTCTATTTTGAATTGCCAGACTCCGATTTTATATCTATAGAGTTCTTCTCACTTACAGATACGATTCCATTTAAATTAGGTCGTCGTAATCTATTACGTTTATCTAAAGAACTAGGTGAGTATAATGAATGGCAAATTGTGTGGGACCCTAAGTCTAAAAAGATTTCTTGTTATGATATAGAACATCAAGAACTGCGAGAGCTTTGTAAATTTGATGAGTTTATGTCCGATATGGCAGGTCAATTAGAAACCTTGTTTTAGGGTATATCGTAAAGGAAAGGCAAACATATGACAGATACATTTGAGAAAACATATACGGATTGGTCCATTGATGTAGGCACCTATAAATATGAAGGTATTACACTGAATGAAGTTGAACAAAATCTGTATGCTATTGAGGACCAAGAGCAAGACTTCGTAGTTATTTCTCCATCAAAGGCAATCTCCATAGATAATAAACTGTATAACTTTGTACAGGTTTGTAGTGATCGAGATACCGATTTATTACACATAGAGCTTAGTGTAACTAATGATGGTGACCGAGGCGCCATCATATATGGTAAGAATGAGCTGGGCCATCAAGAGGTATTACAGATAATAGAAGATTTTATTCTACATCGTAAGGTTCCTACATTAGATAGTTGGGAAATCGTGTTAGATTTAAGACCGAAGATGGAAAGCCTGTAAAGGATACTGTGGAGCTTATTATGCTATATACACCGAATAACCTTTTGTATAAGTATATTCGCTATCGATTTAGACGAATTCAGATTCAATGTAATATGGTATATGATATAGCACCAGAGGACGAAGATGAGATTTGCCGTAATCTGTTAAAACAGAGAGCGAAGATATTAATTCCAGTTGGTATAGTATATGCATTAATATTTGCCCTTACTTTCGCTTGGCTATTAGGCACAAGTGAGAAATTGAACCCATTAATGCAATGGGAAGTAAGAGTTATTGACTATGTTATACCATTTTTAAATACCATTGATTTTAAGTGGTATGCGTATTCACTGGATTTATTGTGGGCAGCCCTTATATTGGCCCCTGTCGGGATTATTAACGTATCTCCTTATATCATTTTTTCCTATATTATAGATACCATTTTGATACGGCGTGAGGTGAAAGCTTTAATAAAAAAATATTCCATTGATCAAATAAAATGTGGTTAGATTATATCTATTTGTTTAGGAGAGAGTATTATGAGTCATCTAAAAGATTTCAATTGGACTGGATTTTGGAAAGACACCGATTATGCATTTGAGTCCTATATAGGTAGAGAGGTTACCGATGAGGATATTAAGAATGCTGAAGCTAAACTAGGCTATACATTGCCTACAGCATATATAGAGCTACTTAAAAACCATAATGGTGGTGTAGTAAATAAGAATTGTTTTATTAACGATGATGACGATTGTGTATATATAACAGGAATATATGGCATCGATAGAGATAAAAAATACTCTCTTTTAGGTGAGATGGGTAATGAATTTTGGATTTCCAAAGTAAAATATCCCCCTATTGGTATCGTTGTAGCCGATACAATTTCCGGCGGTCACGACATGGTTTTCCTCGATTATCGTGAGTGCGGTCCAACCGGTGAACCTAAGGTAGTCCGTGTAGACCAAGAA
This sequence comes from Veillonella faecalis, assembly GCF_024677885.1. NCBI lineage: Bacteria > Bacillati > Bacillota > Negativicutes > Veillonellales > Veillonellaceae > Veillonella > Veillonella faecalis. Next base: position 685,513 of record NZ_JALBWL010000001.1, on the reverse strand, counting down.
TGTGATTATTCAATTACGCCGTTAGCAGATAATTTTGGTGACTTTATTAAGAACTTATATTTCAATATAGAAGAAATTACGGATGAAGAGTTTCAAGAATTAAGTGATACAGAAAAGGTTAAGCTCCTTAATGAACAAGAGGGCATCGATTTCAAGCGTGCGATGGAGTTATTAACTAACATAGGCATTGATAATTTGTCGCCTATATTGTTAAGCTCCTTAGGACGTATGTATAACAATAGTGGCCGCGCAGCAGAGGCTATTGATTTATTTGAACGTATCGATGAGGCACATCGCGATTGGTCTTGGTATTATCGTTGTGGCTATGCTCATGGGATGCTAGGGTATGGTAAAAGCTATGAATCTGAACATGTACAGAAGGCATTACAATTAATAGAAACAGGCATAAAAATTACGAAAGAAGCCCATTTAGATAAACAGCTTGTTTGGTGCTGTGAAGTGGTAAAATATCACCTATTTAAAATTAAGCCCAAAGAGTACAAGGTGGATTATCCTTTGGTATACGAAACTATTAAGAATGTCTTTGATAAGAAAAATAGCAAAGATACTATAGAAGATAAAGTTACTACGGAAGGTAAAGTTACTGGAGATATTAATGAATGCGAAGAAGATAAGTATCCTACATATGATGTAGTACATTGGGTATTTAATAAGCAAACATATAGCAGAGAAGAGTTTTCTAAAGAATACAATAAAGAAGTAGAGAAATATGTAGATGATGAAGCAGACGACGATAGATTAGAAGAACCGGAAATTCTAGTAACCTATGAAGCTTGGATTGAAAGTACAGACCAACTTTTTGATAATGAACGTGTAACCGATGAAGAACTATTTGAAGAGGATAAAGAAGATGGTATGTGGCAAGTAGAAATCATGGCTCATCTTGTAGCTGATAATGGTACATATTTTACAAGAGAAGAGTTGCTCTTTAAATTGCATAATCTAATGGCTAATAAAGAACTGGGTGATCACGTATTCTTTGAAGGTATTGAATACGAAGGTCATGAATGTGAAGGTTACGGGCTTATAGATAACGAAGATGGTATACCTGTATTCTATACATGCTGTGGTAGCTAACTAATAGAGATATAATAGATTAGCCCTTCGCTTATGCGAGGGGCTTTTGCTATATACTTAGAAAGTATATACTTTTGTGCTTTGGGCTACGTTATTTTATATAGCCTTCGTGTAAAATATTGAGAAAGTATTTTAGTAATTTGAAATCGAAGCATTGTGATGAGAGAGAGGATGCCTATGAGTGAAAATGAACTCGTATATAATGAGAGATATTGTGATTATAGACTTCTTTATGAAGGCTTAGAATTTTGTTGGGATGAGAAACCATCAGGTGATTATTTAGATACTGTAAAAGTTCTTGCCAAAAATTACCATAAAAATATTGATAAGATTGCTGCTTTTATGCTTGAAGACATTCGAGAAATGTATGATGAATCTATTACTATAGATGATGTGAAAGAACGGATCGGTATCCCTCAAATTGATCCAGAGCTAGGTACGGTAACCTATTGTGAACAAACCTTTGATTATACGCATATATTTTGCTTTGAATTTTGGGACGATGAGTTTGAAGATTTAAATTACTTTGCTATTGATGGCTGATATATTGCCATAAAATGGCAAAACAGCTACTTTAGATACATAGATTAGTTTGGTGTTGTGAAGTAGTAGAGTATTATTAACCTCTATTAGTTCAAAGGATGACAAGGAGGATTATCCTATGATTTTTGATGCCATAAAAAAACTGTTTAACAAGGATGAGAATACTGAGCAGATTGAATATCTCGGTACTGATAAAGATGGTAATAAAATATATGAAGGTTACTATCATGAGTTTAAGGGAATTCCTTGGGTTTTTAATAAAACTACTTATACTAGAGAAGAGTTCGATAAGGCGTTTTATGAATGCTTAGAAGAGCATAATGTTAATCGTGATAATTTACCGCCATTAGTAGAGCCTGAAATTCTTGTAAGCTATGAAGCTTGGATTGAAAGTAAAAGTCAGCTTCACTCTAATGAATACTTATACGAAGACGATGAATTAGAAGAATACGATAAAGAAGACGGTATGTGGCAAGTAGAAATCTATGCTCGCTTCAAAGCAGATAATGGCCAGTACTTTACTACTGAAGAGATTCTTTTCAAGCTACATAACACAATGGCCAATAAAGAGCTCGGTGATCATGTATTCTTTGAAAACCTAGCCTATGATGATCACGAATTCGATGCTGACGATGCCGACGATGTTTCTGATGATGATGAAGGTACTCCTGTATTTGTCGTATGGCTTGGTAGCTAGTAAATAGCTGTTTTTGTTATAAACTATTATTTTAAAATTAGTCAGTTATTGTTTTGTGATTATTATTTTGTGTTGTTTGTTATTATTATGATAAGATGAGTTCATATACATATTAATGATATGAGGGGAAGTGTATTGTATGTCTATGAGTGTTGAGCAATTTTTATCTTTGTCTGATACTGAACAGTTACAAACTATTAAAGATCTTAATGATATCGGTCAAGAGGAAATTATTATCGATGTATTGACGGGGGTTGGTATCGATAACTTATCTGTACCTTTATTAGGCGAGCTTGGTAGAGCCTATAACAATAACGATAAACCAGAAGAAGCTATTAAAGTATTTAAGACCATCGATACAGAACATAGAGATGCAGTGTGGCATTATCGCTGTGCGTACTCCCATGGCTCTATTGCTTCTACTAATCATGAGGCTTATACATCAGAGAACATGCAACAGATGTTAGCTTTAGTAGATAATGGTGTACGATTAGCGACTAAAGAAGGTCGCAATGATATAAAGGAATATTGCTTTGAAGTCATGGATATGTGCCGTCTACAAATGGACTTTGAAAAATGTGAAGTTGACTATCCTGATTTATGCTTAAACTATAGCAAGTATATAGCAGAGAAAAAGAAGAAACGAGAAGGTGTGCCTCGTCAACGAACGATTACTGTAGAAGAAATTTTAGCTACAGATGATATGTGGACTATAAATGAGCCTGCCTATTGGACTATCAATATTTATGGTTCGTATGATAACTATTTAGAATCTGCAAAAGGGTTCACCGTAGAGCAAAGATATCTTAACGCTATATGCTGGTATTTCGCTGAGGTTAATAATGGCGGGCATCATCAGTTCTTCTATAACTCTACAGGTATTGTATGGGAAGATGCTCTTGCGGGGTTACGCCTTTTCAAGATGGATATACTTGCAGATAATTTACAATCCGTAATCGATTACTTTGGTGGGTCTGTTCCATTTGATAGAGAAGAACGATGGACCATTTTAAAAGATTGGGACGATGAGGTATTTGATTTCCTAGATGGAAAAGACGATGTAGTCTATGAATATGAAGGCATCTTTGAAGATGTATTTGTACATGAACATCCTGAACTATTTGTATTTGATGGAACCTATACAGTCTCAGAATAAGATTGGTGTATAATTAACATGTATAGTTGCTTTTACTATGATGTTTACTTTCACCAAATTATATTAGAGGTACTACATGTTAGATAAACAAGGCGTATATGATTGTTTACGTGACCATCATATCGATTTTGAAATTACGGATCACGTACCGTTATTTAGTATGGATGATAAGCCCAATGTAGAGTTGCCATATCCTGAGTGGGATGCAAAGAATTTATTCATTCGAGACCATAAACGGGAACATTATTATTTGATTACCGTTCGTGGTTCTAAGCGTGTGGATCTAAAGCAGTTCCGTAAGGACCATAAGCTTAAAAAGATTTCCTTTGGTTCCGAAGAAGAGCTATGGGATATTTTGAAGATTAAACCAGGTCACGTATCTCCATTTTGTTTGCTCCACGATGAAGAGCGTAAGGTACATTACTACATTGATGCGGATTATAAAGATAATCTAATCGGTATACATCCTAATCAAAATGATGCTACCGTATGGCTACAGGGAAAAGACTTAGTTAAACTTATTGAAGAACATGGTACAATAGTAGAATATATTACATTGTAATCTTGAAGTACTTAGGAGTATTTAAGAACGTCTATGAATAGAACATTATTAAAACGTATGATAATTACATCTGCTATTGCTGTATTAGGTGTTAGTACATCCTTTGCGGCGCTTGTTATGGAACGTGATGAAGGTTTAGACACAGCACCTAGTGTAGGCATGTATCGCTATCAAGTGCCTACAGAGTTACAAGGCACATATAACAGTGCAGGTGTTGCCAATCTAACAGCATCTATGGAGAAAGAACCTAATACATTATCTATGAATGTAGCGCATGTAAAAGGTAATCCATCTGAGTCTTATGTAGTAGAGGTTTATAAAGATTTAGCTGCCATTGATACACATCGCAAATCCGATCATTATCAAGCCTTTGTTAATGAAGTAGGTTCTAAATTAACAAATCGCAAAATGTATGACGTACAGTCTGTACTATTGTTTGAGAAGAAAGATGCTTTATCTATTGTCAATGATGGTAAAGCAGTAGTGACTTTGATAGAGTTTACTGTTAATAGCAATGATATCGACACAGTACAACGTCAATACCAACTCGATATTGAACGGGCCGTACGCGATGATGCGGGTTATAAGGCCGGTTATGTGCTTCGTGAAAGAAATGTAAAAAATCATTGGTATGTTATCCAAATTTATAGTGATCAAGAGGCCTTAACAAAACATTTAAATAGTCCTGGTTATCGATTCATGATGAGCCAAATCCAAGGTAGTCTACAAAATGTTACCACAAAGGTTTTAGATGGGGATGTCCTCGTCAACCATGGGGGTCAAGCATTTGTAAGACCTTAAAACTGAATATAATATAGTATAATATAATCACAGTAAAGTTACTGCTAGCATATACATATGTGCTAGCAGTTTTTTGTTATATATTAGGTGAACGTATAGTCTATAAAAAAAGGAGTTACATATGACACAGCAAGAACGGTTACGCTATTTGGTTGAAGGCTTAGTAGCAGAATACAATGAGCGGCATAACGAACATATAGATATCCCTATAAATGAAGAAGAGCAATTTACTCTCTTTAGATCTTTATGTAATATTCGTCCTGCTGATGGCATGTCTCTTGAATGGATGAAGATAGAGTCTGAATATTTAAATATATTGGCCCATGAAAAGGGAATCGTAACGATTAGTGATATGGAAGAGCGAGAGCCTCAGATTTATTTGTGGCAAGGAGATATTACTCGATTATCTGTAGATGCTATTGTAAATGCAGCCAATAATAAATTGCTCGGATGTTTTGCTCCAAATCATAAGTGTATCGATAATGAAATTCATACCTTTGCTGGTATAGAGCTTCGCATGGAATGTGCTAGAATGACTGAGTATATGGAGATGCCTGAAAAAACGGGTGTGGCTCGTATGACCTATGGGTATAATTTGCCCGCAAAGCATGTACTTCATACGGTAGGTCCTATTATTTATGAAAGTGTAACAGATAAGGAAAGAATTGAATTAGCTTCTTGCTATCAATCCTGTTTAAAGTTAGCTAATGCTTATAACTTACGCTCCATTGCATTCTGTTGTATTTCTACTGGTGAATTTAGATTCCCTAATGAAGAAGCAGCACAGATTGCCATAGATACGGTACGAACCTATTTGAAAGAAACAAATAGTAAAATACAAGTGGTATTTAATGTGTTTAAAGATATAGATTATGACATCTACAACAAATTATTGGGATAAATAATATACTCCTTTTGAAATTCATAAAAATACTGTATCATTTAATAATGACATACAAAAGGTTATGAATGATTTGTTAGTTTAAGAAGGAGATAATGTACTATGAATTATAAATACACCTATGAAAGCCCATTAGGAACTATGATTATGCTTGGTACATTATCATACTTAACAGATTTGTTTTTTATCGATGAAGATTATGCACCAAGTTATGATGATGCGGAGTATATAGAGCAACTAACAGGTCCATTTGAAGTAACTATTATGTGGCTAGACCAATACTTTAATGGTAAAAAGCCTTTTATTACACCACCGATTCAGTTAGAGGGAACAGAGTTCCGTAAGTCTGTATGGTCTATATTACAAACTATACCTTATGGTAAAGCTACAACATATGGAGATATAGGTAAAGAGATTGCAAAACAGCAAGGAAAAGATAGGATGTCTGCCCAAGCTGTGGGCGGTGCGGTAGGTCATAATCCTATTTCGATCATTATTCCTTGTCATCGTGTTATCGGTAGCAATGGTAAACTAACTGGTTATGCAGGGGGCATCGAACGAAAGAAATATATGCTAGACTTAGAGGCAAAGCATAAATAGTACATATTAGATTGTAAAATCATATTTAAATAGACTTATAGAAAAAGAAGAAAGAGATTACTCATGATGGATAGACACATCATAGGTAATCTCTTTTGGTATATATAGGTGGGACTATTTAAATTGATTTACTAAGGTACCAATGCCACTAATCGATATAGATACGGTATCTCCTGATTTTAACCAACCATATCGTTTTTCATTTTTACCAAGTACAACACCACTAGGTGTACCGGTAAAGATAACGTCACCTTCCTGTAGTGTAATATACTGGGATACAAATTCGATAATCGCGTCCGGTTTAAACATCATTTGTTGTAATTTAGCTTGTTGACGCACTTCACCATTGACTGTTGTGGTAATGGTAGCATTTTCAAAATCAAAATCATCTATAGGAACAATAGTAGGACCGATAGGGGCAAAGTTATCTAGTGATTTGCCGAGAATCCATTGAGAGCCTCTGAATTGTAAAGTTCGAGCTGATACATCATTACCTATGGTATATCCTAAGATATGTCCTTTAGCTTGGGCGCGAGATATATTTTTACCCGCCTTACCAATAACAATGACGAGCTCTCCTTCGTAATCATAATGAAGGTTTTCATCTTGAATAGGAACTATATCTTGATGTGACGCCAATGCATTAGATGTTTTCATAAAGATTTCCGGAAAATCATGTGTAGCAAGACTAGTTTCCTCTATATGGTCTGCATAGTTTAAACCGATACAGATAATGTTTTTGGGATTAGTAATTAGGGTACGGTTAGTAGATTCTTTCATAAGAGATACCTCCTTAAGAGATAAGATACATATATTGTAAGTTAATTATAATATAAATCGGTATGTAAAGAATAATTTTATCCTTATGATTTGAAACGAACTAAATTTATTATAGATAAAGACTTAGAGATTATTTATGATACCAATCGTTATAGATATGATGATCCATATGATTTATAAGTCATCAAAATAAGTGGTATTCTATATTTTGTACTTAAGTATACTTAACTTATTACATGTCTAATCTCTGTCCTCTATAGAATATGTTGAAATAACTTGCTCATAGTGTTAAGATTATAAGTATATTAATAAGCATGGAGGTAATTGTTATGAGCAAGAATATCGATTGGGATAATCTCGGTTTTGGTTATGTAGAAACCGACTACCGTTATTTGACTACATATAAAGATGGTAAATGGGACGAAGGCGGATTAATTACTGATGCTAACGTTGTTCTTAATGAATGTGCTGGTGTATTTCAATACGCTCAAACTGTCTTTGAAGGTTTGAAAGCATATTACACTAAAGATGGTCACATCGTATGCTTCCGTCCAGATTTGAATGCTGTTCGTTTGAATCAATCTTGTGAACGCCTTGTAATGCCTACATTACCTGAAGGTCGTTTCCTTGAAGCTGTAAAAGAAGTTGTAAAAGCAAACAAAGACTTTGTTCCTCCTTATGGTCATGGTGCAAGTCTTTATATTCGTCCATACATGATGGGTACAAACTCCGTTATCGGTGTAAAACCTGCAGATGAATATCAATTCCGTGTATTTACTACACCAGTAGGCCCTTACTTCAAAGGTGGCGCTAAACCAATCAAAATTCGTATCACTGATTTTGATCGTGCAGCTCCTCATGGTACTGGTCATATTAAAGCTGGTTTGAATTATGCTATGAGTTTGTATGCTATCACTGATGCTCATAACAAAGGTTATGCAGAAAACATGTACCTTGATGCGGCTACTCGTACACATGTAGAAGAGACTGGTGGTGCAAACTTTATCTTCATCACTAAAGATGGTAAATTAGTAACACCTAAATCCGATAGTATTTTGCCATCCATTACACGTCGTTCTTTGATGTATGTAGCAGAACACTACCTTGGTATGACTGTAGAAAATCGCCCTGTTCATAAAGATGAATTAAAAGACTTTGCTGAAATTGGTCTTTGTGGTACAGCAGCTGTTATTTCTCCAGTAGGTCAAATCGATACTCCAGAAGGTACTATTAATGTACCAGCTGGTATGGATGATATGGGTCCTATCACTAAAAAATTATATGATACATTACTTGGCATTCAACATGGTGAAATCGAAGCTCCTGAAGGTTGGGTAGTTAAAATTTGCTAATCTTTTAATAGATTAATGTAGTAGATTATATAATTTAACACGTAAATAGAAATGGCATCTATCGTTGGATAGATGCCATTTCTGTTTTTTATTTTGTTATGTTAAATTAGAGATTAGGGTATTGTAAAATTAGTTATAGACTATTATTAAATTAGTTATTAGTTAGACTTTGCTCGGCTTACTACTTTAGCCATGAATTTTTCGTTATTAATAACAAATCGTTCATGAGTTCCTCGACCAATGATACCAACGCCGTCAGATGCTTCAATATCAAAGGTTATTTTACGTCCTTCTACAGCACTAACTGTAGCTTTAGCAGTTACTGTTGCACCAAGTGGAGTAGGGGCCTCATGAGTAATGGATAGAGCGATACCTACAGTGCCTTCGCCATCTTCTAAATATGGTTGTACTGCTGCTTGTGCTGCTTCTTCCATTAATGCACACATAGCTGGTGTGGCAAAGACCTCTAAAGAACCGGATTTCATTGTTTTAGCAATATTAGATTCTGTAACTGTTACAGTCGCTGTAGCTGTTTGACCTGCTGATACCATAATATACCTTCTTTCATTAAGAATATTCTCGTTATAATAGTATTATACATCTTTCGATAATTTTTATGCTAATGTAATTATACATATTTTATAGATACTACCAGTTAAAAGTAATTATTTTTAACTGGTAGTATCTATAAAACTAGCCTATATAACTTATAGTCCTAATATTTTTAACTGGTGGTAATTGAAAAATAGCATATAAAAGTATGAATGGTAATATTTTAACGGGTAGTAATTAAAAATAACATATGAAAGTTCTAATGATAATATTTTAGACTGGTAGTAATTAGATAAATAGAATGTTTAGGTTCTTACCTATAACAGTTCTATAGAATCCGTGATATAATAGAACTAGTTTTTTATAAAACGAGGTATATATGAGTACAAAAAAATTAAAGCCTTCTGGTGAAGGTTGGGTACAGTTAATAGCAGGCATTGGTTTTGTCATTCTATTAATTGCCATCAATATAGTAGATCCTACATTTTATCCTACAATGTGGCATTTAGCGACGAGTGGATCCATGGATGAAATAGCAGAGTATATTCAAGGTTTTGGCCCTATGGCCATGGTCGTAAGTATGCTTCTCGATATTTTTGTTAATGCTGTTGGGTTCTTGCCATCTATCTTTATATCTACAGCAAATGGTTTAGTATTCGGTATGTGGCCAGGGATCATTATTTCTTGGCTTGCAGAAACAATTGGTGTAGTCATTAGCTTTTACATTATGCGTTACTTCTTGCGTGATACGGCGGATAAGCTTATTGCTAAGAGTACAGTATTGATGAAAGTAGATGATTTCTCTGGTAAAAACGGTTTTGTGGTCATGTTATTTGCACGATCCTTACCATATTTTCCATCTGGTGTTATTACGGCCCTAGGTGCTATTAGTAAGATTAAACCGAGAGACTACATCTTAGCAAATTTAATTGGTAAGTTCCCATCTACAGCTCTTGAAGTAGCTATCGGTACAGATATTGTAAATTTCCAAGAGAATATGGGGCGATTAGGAATTATTGTTCTTGTTGCAGGTGTTGTATACTTCATTCTTTGGAAAGTATATAAGAACTATATTAATAAGAAGAATGCTGAACAAGAACATGATCCTAATGCGTAATTTTTTAACGTAGTAATATTTTTAACTTAGTAATATTTTTAACTTAGTATATATGAAAGAGGCGATAGTATGAGCTTTTCTCTTCCTGAACGTGTCACTTTAAAAGGTCCAAATTTTATTCGCGAAGTATTTGAACGTGGTGTTGGCGTAGAAGGTTTTATCAGCTTTGGTATTGGCAATCCAGCGCCAGAAGCGATTCCTGTGGAAATCATTGAAAAGGCATTCGATGAAGTGGTTCACTCTAATCCCATGAGTTTATTACAATATGGCCCAATGCAAGGTGATGCACGTTTAGCAGAATTGACATTAGATCGTCTTGTAAAAGCACATAAGATGAATCCAGAAGGACAAGGCCTTATTATTTCTAATGGTGCAGGTCAATTATTAGGTCTTGTGCCAATTACTGTATTGGAACCTGGCGACGAAGTATACATGGATGAATTTACTTTCACAAGTGCTATCAATTCTGTACGCAACATGGGCGGTAAAGCATTAGGTATTAAGACTGATGAGTACGGCATGATTCCTAGTGAATTAGAAAAAGCCGCTCAGTCTGGTAAGGGTAAATATATTTATCTCATTCCGAATTTCCAAAATCCTACAGGTATTACAATGCCATTGGAACGCCGTAAAGAAATTTACGCTATTGCCTCTAAATATGATTTATTCATCTATGAAGATGATCCATACGGTGAGATTCGCTTTGCTGGTGAGTACATTCCAACATTTAAATCCTTTGATACAGAAAATCGTGTTCTCTATGCAGGTTCGTATTCAAAGACATTATCTGCTGGTTTGCGTGTAGGTTTCTTATTTGGCCCAGCTAAAGTTATTGAAGCTATTCAAGCATTAAAAAATAATACGGCAGGGCAAATGCCATTAGTTACGCAAAAAGTGGTAGCTAAAGTGCTCGATACAATCGATTACGACGCACATTTAGAAAATGTACGTAAAGTTTATAAAACAAAATGTGATGCCTTGTTAAATGCTTTTAACAAGTATGCAAGCTCTAAGGTTAAGTTAACACAGCCTACTGGTGGTATGTTCGCATGGATGACGATGCCTGAGGATGTAAATTGTGATGAATTCTTCGAAGCATGTATGGACAGAAATATAGGGATTATTAAGTGTGGTGCCTTTGCAGCTGATGGAGCAGGGGAAGGACATGCATTCCGTTTGAGCTATACAGTACCAACAGTAGAAGAAATTACAAAGGGCATGGAAATTCTTGGAGCTTTAACTAAAGAATTCTGTGGTGAGTAATATATTGATAAAGTTTGATATGACATGATACAATGTAACAGTAGATACATTGTATTTACCATATAAACAAAAGTTTTTACATATAGATGTGAGGTAGTTCCTCAAAGAAAGTAGGTGTTTACTATGGGTTGCGGTAGCAGCAGTGATTGTGGCGGATGCCCATCTCAATCCTCTGGTTGCGGTGGCGGCGCTCCTCAACAACCTCAAGATCTTACAGCTCCATTACACGAGCTTAGTTCTGTTAAACATGTAATCGGCGTAGTATCTGGTAAAGGTGGCGTAGGTAAATCCTCCGTTACAAGCTTAATGGCTATTACTATGGCGCGTAAAGGTTACAAAGTAGGTATTCTCGATGCGGATATTACAGGTCCTTCCATTCCTAAAATGTTCGGCATCAAGGAAAAAGCATATGCTGACGAAATTGGTATGTATCCTGTAAAATCCAAAGGTGGTATTGACGTTATGTCTGTTAACCTTCTTTTGGAAAACGATACAGATCCTGTTTTATGGCGTGGTCCTATTCTAGGCAATGTTGTAAAACAATTCTATACAGATGTAATTTGGAAAGACATCGATTATTTATTCGTTGATATGCCACCAGGAACAGGTGACGTAGCGATTACAGTTTACCAATCCTTGAAATTGGATGGTATCATCATCGTTACATCTCCTCAAGACTTGGTATCCATGATTGTTGAAAAAGCAGTAAAAATGGCTGATTTAATGCAAGTGCCTATTATTGGTGTAGTGGAAAACTACTCTTACTTCCATTGCCCAGATAACGGTAAGGATTACCAAATCTTTGGTGAAAGCCACATTGAAGAAATCCTTCAAAAATACGGTCTATTATTGTTGAATCGTTTGCCAATTGATCCAACTATTGCAAATCTTTGCGACCAAGGTGATATTGAAGCTATTGAGAAAACAAATTTAGAAAACGTATCTTTACCAGAATAGGATTTATATGTTAATGAAAGCTGTGCATACCTAGTGATGCACAGCTTTTTCTCATTTCTTTTTATGTTGTAATATAATATATTTATCATAAGAAGATATAAATATATTTCTAATTTCAAATACTACTGATATATACTGAAGACACCGTATGATAGGGGGCTTAGTATGTGTTTTATAGTCACCTTGCGATGCCTTGATATTTCAGCAGTTATATATTTTAGTTTTTTCCTATGTAGGAGGTATGTGTATGAAAAAACTGTTAAATTGGATTATTCCAGCGGTCTTTGGTATAGGCCTATGGTTTATTCCAACGCCTGAGGGTTTAACACCTCAATCTTGGCATTTATTCGCCATCTTTGTTGCTACTATCGTAGGCTTTATTACTCAGCCATTACCGATTGGTGGCGTATCTATCATTGTAATTACTGTGGCGGCTTTGACTGGTACTTTGAAAATCGGCGAAGCTATCTCTGGTTTTGCTAACTCTGCTATTTGGTTAATCGTAGGTGCGTTCTTATTCTCTCGTGGCTTTATTAAAACTGGTTTGGGGAAACGTATTGCGTATAATTTGATTGCTGCTTTTGGTAGTAGCTCCTTACGTTTGGCTTATGCATTAGCATTATCTGATTTAATTTTGGCTCCAGCAACTCCATCTAATACAGCTCGTGTAGGTGGTGTTATCATGCCAATTACTACAAGCTTGGCAAAAGCGTTCGGTTCTGAACCTCAAGATGGTCCTCGTAAAATTGGTTCCTTCTTGATGCAATCTATTTATCAAGTTAATACAATTACATCTGCTATGTTCCAAACATCCATGGCTGGTAACACATTGGTTGCAGCATTGGCGCTTCAATCTTTTGGTATTGGTATCACATGGGGTGATTGGGCTATGGCTGCCATCGTGCCAGGTATTATTGCATTGATCATTATGCCGTACTTTATTTACAAAGTATATCCACCTGAAATTACAGATGCCCGCGAAGCACAACAAATGATTAAAGAAGAGTTAAAAGGCCTTGGTAAAATGTCTTTCCAAGAATGGGTTATGCTAGGCGTATTTGTTTTGGCTTTAGTATTATGGGCTACTTCTCAATTTACTAAAATTGATGCTACAACTGTTGCATTCTTAGGTATTTCTATTTTGCTTGCTACAAGTGTTCTTGTATGGGACGATGTTAAAAGTGAAAAAGGTGCTTGGGATACATTAGTTTGGATGGGTACATTAATGGGCTTTGCCGGTTTCTTGTCCAAATTGGGCTTCATCAAATGGGCAACAGTACTTGTAGGCGGTTATATTCCAGAAGGATCTTGGATTATTGCCTTCGTTATAGCTGTACTTATTAATACATATTCCCACTATGTATTCGCATCTTTAACTGCACATATTTCTGCAATGTTCGTAGCATTCTCTGCAATTGCTATCTCTGCAGGTGCACCACCAATGTTGACATTGTTGATGATTGCATTCACATCTAACTTGTGTATGTCTTTGACTCACTATGCTGCAGGTCCATCTCCTGTAATCTTCAATACTGGTTATGTTCCTCAAAATACATGGTGGAAACTAGGTTTCTTCGCATCCGTAATCAACTTAATTATCTTTATGGGCCTTGGTTCCGTATGGATGAAAGCAATTGGTATGTGGTAAGACCAGATATCCAAAATTTTATATACTTGTAATACATTAAAAACTATATATGTCATAGTTTGATTATAGTGTGGTTACAAAATATACGAAAAGCCGTCCCCTTTGGGGCGGCTTTTTTGTGATAAAATAAGAGCAGTTAATATATTATTAATGTATATGTTGTAAAATTATACGTAAATGAACTATTCATGGTGAATATACGAATAGCATCATTATTTTACATAGGAGGAATCTATGAAATTTGATAATGAACAGTTATTGAAATATATTGGTGCTTGTACATCTCCGTATCATACAGTAGATACAAGTTTACAAATGTTATTGGATTCAGGTTTCACAGAACTTAATTTAGACGATGAGTGGCAATTAGACTCTGGTTCTTATGTAGTTAATGTGTTTGGTACTACTTTGTTTGCTTTTCATATAGGAAAGAAACCAGAACACACATTACGTATTGCCTCCGCACATACAGATTTTCCTGCAATTCGGGTTAAACCAAATCCTATTACATCAGTAAAAGGTTATACCAAGTTAAATGTGGAAATGTACGGTGGCCTCATTGAAAATACATGGCTTGATCGTCCTTTAGGGGCTGCGGGTACAGTCGTATTAAAAGGTGATAATGCCTTTGATGTTGATTCTGTATTAGTTGATACAAAACGTCCTATCGCAATCGTTCCTAACTTAGCTATACATATGAACCGTTCCGTTAATGATGGTGTTAAATTAAATCGCCAAAAGGAAATGCTTCCTATATTGATGATGGATCGTAAGGAAAAGGAGAATTCTAGTAAATCTTTAAATGATCGGAATAATCCAAGCTTATTCCCAGAATCTGATATTCAATACGATGAGTGGACTACGTTCTTGGCTGATGAAGTCAACTGTGATCCATCTGAAATTTTATCTTATGAAATGACATTATACCCAACAGAACAAGGCTGTGTATTAGGGACTGAAGGCGATTTTATTAGTGCGCCTCGTCTAGATAATTTAACATCTTGCTTTGGTGTACTATCAGGGATTATTCAGGCTCGTAAGGCTAATGCTGATGGTGTACGTTGTGCTATTCTCTTTGATAATGAAGAGGTAGGGAGTCGTACTAAACAGGGCGGAGCAGGGATGCTTTTACCAAACCTTATTAAACGAGTATATGATGCATTAGGATATTCTAATCAAGAGATGGATAGTTTCATTTCAAAAGGATTCATGATTTCCTCTGATGTAGCACATGGTTTGCATCCAAATTATCCTGAAAAAAATGATATCACTAATATTCCTACACTTAATAAAGGGGTGGCTCTTAAAATAGCATGTAGTCAATCTTATGCAGGTGATGCAAGAGCAATTGCTATAGTTAAGGGACTTTGTGAAGAAGCAGGTGCAAATTACCAAATTTATGTAAATCGTTCTGATATACCTGGTGGATCTACAGTTGGGTCTATTTCATCTGCTATGTTACCAATGAGAACAATGGATGTGGGCTTACCGTTATTAGCGATGCATTCTGTACGGGAATTAATGGGTGCAAATGATCAAGAGCAACTTAATCGATTAATGAATCATTTCTTAGGTGATTAATAACGTAGAATATAGAATTAGTTCGATGTGCATCGATAAAAGACATATGAGTTTTTGTCATGTACAGCAACTAATGTATTTTATGATTTCGTAATTAATATAATCCTTTAAATATGTGGAAAATATTGTATAATAGTTATATGTAATTATGAATATAATGCTCATCATAAAAAATGATGAGATATCCAAATATATTATTTTGACTATAAGTATAGGGAATATTCATATATTAATAAAATTGAAAGCTGATAGTTCACATTAGTGGAAGCTAGTAGGAGGCAATACATGAGAAAAATTAAATCCGTATTGGTTGCCAACCGTGGTGAGATCGCAATCCGCGTGTTCCGTGCATGTAATGAAATGGGCATTAAAACTGTAGCCATTTACTCCAAAGAGGATACATTATCCTTGCACCGTAACCAAGCTGACGAAGCCTATCTCGTAGGGGAAGGTAAAAAACCTGTTGAAGCATATCTTGATATTGAAGATATTATCCGTATTGCAAAAGAACATGATATTGATGCTATCCATCCAGGTTATGGTTTCTTGTCTGAAAACGAAGAGTTCGCTCGTCGTTGCGGTGAAGAAGGTATCATCTTTATCGGACCTCATGTAGAACATTTAAATATGTTCGGCGATAAGGTTAATGCTCGTGCACAAGCTAAATTGGCAGATATCCCAATGATTCCAGGTTCTGATGGGGCATTGCGTGATTTTGAACAATTAGAAGAATTTGCAAATACTCATGGTTTCCCATTGATGATCAAAGCCGTAAATGGCGGCGGCGGCCGTGGTATGCGTGAGGTTCATCGCAAAGAAGATCTTCGTGATGCATATGATCGCGCAAAATCTGAAGCGAAAGCTGCCTTTGGCGATGATGATGTATATGTAGAAAAACTTATTGTTGAACCTAAACATATTGAAGTACAAATCTTAGGTGATGAACATGGTAATGTAGTTCATTTACATGAACGTGATTGCTCTGTACAACGTCGTCACCAAAAGGTTGTTGAAATGGCTCCAGCTTTTGCATTGCCATTGGAAACTCGTAAAGCCGTATGTGATGCAGCTGTAAAAATTATGAAAAATGTTGGCTACGTTAATGCGGGTACTGTAGAATTCTTGGTAACTGCTGATGGCTCCTTCTATTTCATCGAAGTTAACCCTCGTATCCAAGTAGAACATACTGTAACAGAAATGATTACAGATATTGATATCGTTCATTCTCAAATCCGTATTGCTGAAGGTTATGACTTACATAGCCCAGAAGTAGGTATTCCAGCACAAGATGAAGTTCCTTGTAAAGGTACTGCAATCCAATGTCGTATCACTACAGAAGACCCTAAAAATAACTTCATGCCTGATACAGGTAAAATCTTGGCATATCGTAGCTCCGGTGGCTTTGGTATCCGCTTAGACTCTGGTAATGCTTTCACAGGTGCCGTAGTAACACCTTACTATGATTCCTTGCTTGTAAAAGCGACTGCATTCGGTCCTAACAACGAAGAAACTATTCGTAAAATGCTTCGTTGTTTAAAAGAATTCCGTATTCGTGGCGTTAAAACTAATATTCACTTCTTGATTAACGTTCTTGAAAATCCTGAATTCCAAAGCGGTAACTACACTGTTAACTTCATTGAAGACCATCCAGAATTGTTTGAATTAAAACCAGACCGCGATCGTGGTACTAAATTATTACGTTACATCGCTGACGTAACAATCAATGGCTACTCTGGTGCAGGTCCTCAAGTGGTACCTGATTTTGAACCAATTCAAATGCCATCTGATTTAGATGTATCTCCAGCAGCTGGTACAAAACAAAAATTTGATGAATTAGGACCAGAAGGCTTCAGTAAATGGTTATCTGATCAAAAACAAGTATTCTTTACAGATACAACATGGCGTGATGCTCACCAATCCTTATTTGCTACACGTTTACGTACCATTGATATGGCACGCGTAGCTGGTCGTGCTGCAAAAGGCGTTCCTAACTTATTCTCCTTGGAATGTTGGGGCGGTGCTACATTCGACGTATCCTATCGTTTCTTACATGAAGATCCATGGGAACGCTTACGTATGTTCCGTCGCGAAGTGCCTAATACATTACTTCAAATGCTTATTCGTGGCGCTAATGCTGTAGGTTACACATCTTATCCAGATAATGTAGTTCGTCAATTTATCCAACGTGCTGCTGCTAATGGTATTGATGTATTCCGTGTATTCGATAGCTTAAATAGCCTTGATAATATGCATGTAGCTATTGATGAAGTTCGTGCACAAAACAAAATTGCTGAAGTAGCATTGTGCTATACAGGAGATATTCTTGATAGCAACCGTCCTAAATACAATTTAGACTACTATGTAAATATGGCTAAAGAGCTTGAAAAAGCGGGTGCTAATATTATTGCTATCAAAGATATGGCTGGTTTATTGAAACCTCAAGCTGCTTATAATCTTGTATCTGCCTTAAAAGATGCTGTTACTGTACCGATTCATTTACATACACATGAAGGTTCTGGCAATGCTATCTATTCCTATGGTCGCGCTGTAGATGCTGGTGTAGACGTTATCGACTTAGCATACTCTGCATTTGCTAATGGTACATCTCAACCTAGCATGAACTCCATGTACTATGCATTGAGTGGACATGACCGTCAACCTGAAATGAACATTGATTACATGGAAGAAATGTCGCATTACTTTGGCAGCATTCGTCCTTACTACAAAGGTGTAGATAAAGCAGAAGCATATCCTAACACTGAAGTATATCAACATGAAATGCCAGGTGGTCAATATTCCAACTTGCAACAACAAGCTAAGATGGTAGGCCTTGGTGATCGTTGGGCTGATATTAAGAAAATGTACCACCAAGTAAACATGATGTTTGGTGATATCATCAAAGTAACGCCATCCTCTAAAGTTGTAGGTGATATGACATTGTACATGGTACAAAATAACTTGACTGAAAAAGATATTTACGAAAAGGGCGATGTATTAGACTTCCCTCAATCCGTAGTTGAATTCTTTGAAGGTCGTCTTGGCACTCCATACCAAGGATTCCCTGAAGAGTTACAAAAAATTATCTTGAAAGGTGCAAAACCAATCACAGTTCGTCCAGGTGCAGTATTGCCTCCAACAGACTTTGAACATGTTCGCAATGAATTGAGTGAAATGGGTGCTCAAACAACTGATGAAGATGTCAGTGCATACTGCTTGTACCCTAAGGTTTACCAAGATTACAATAAATTTAAAAAAGACTT
The DNA here is from genome assembly GCF_024677885.1 of Veillonella faecalis. Classification (NCBI taxonomy): domain Bacteria; kingdom Bacillati; phylum Bacillota; class Negativicutes; order Veillonellales; family Veillonellaceae; genus Veillonella; species Veillonella faecalis. The sequence continues at coordinate 666,645 of NZ_JALBWL010000001.1, read as the reverse complement.
TGGTAATGTATCTGTACTTGATACTCCAACATTCTTTTTCGGTATGAAACGGGGCGAAGAAATTCAAGTAACTATCGAAAAAGGTAAAACACTTATCATCAAAATGAACGGCTTATCTGAACCAGATGAAGATGGTAACCGTATCGTATTGTTCGAGTTCAATGGTCAACCTCGTGGTATTAAAGTTCATGATAAACATGCTAAGACTACTGGCGTTGTTCGTCGTAAAGCGGATGAATCTAACCCTGGTGAAATTGGTGCTACATTGTCTGGTTCCGTTGTTAAGATTCTCGTTAAAAATGGTCAATCTGTAGCTAAAGGTGAGCCATTGATCGTTACAGAAGCGATGAAGATGGAAACTACAATTACTGCTCCTATCGATGGTATCGTAGAAGAAATCCTAGTTCGTGAAGGTAGCCGCATCGAATCTGGCGACTGCTTGCTTCGCGTTGAAGATGCTCCTAAACGATAGTTAGAATAGTAGATAAAATTAAAAATATTATTTCTAAAGTATTTCATAACATAAAATGCTCTAGAATAATGGAAGAATCCCTAGGAAATCCTAGGGATTCTTTGTATTTTAAAGGCTTTCATGGTACTATATATAGTAGAGAAAATGGGCGTATTATGCACTATTTTAGAGTGATTATTAAAAAAGGAGTAGTAACAGATGAGATGTCCTTATTGCCAACACACAGACACGAAGGTAACAGACTCTAGAACGACTGATGAAGGTAATAGTATTCGCCGTCGCCGCGAATGTATCAATTGTGGCCGTCGCTTTACTACCTATGAAATTATAGAAGAAGTACCACTTATGGTATTAAAGAAAAACGGACGTCGTGAATTATTTGATCGCGGTAAATTATTAAATGGTCTATTGCGCTCTTGTGATAAACGTACCGTACCAATGTCTGTGATGGAACAAGTAGTGAATGATGTAGAGCGCGATATTCGTAATGAAATCAACCAAGAGGTGACTACTGATCGTATAGGTGAACTTGTATTGCAACAATTAAAAGATATCGACCAAGTTGCATACGTTCGCTTTGCCAGCGTATATCGTAAGTTTGATAATATTGATAGCTTTATGGAAGAACTGAAAGCATTAAAAAAACTAGATGCTAAAAAACCAAAACGTAGTTAATTACTAATAGTATATGTGAGGCTTTATGATAGATTTACACTGCGATACGATTATGAAGTTAATAGATTATCCTAGTAATGGAGATTTGTATCGTAATACTTGGAAAATCGATATAGAAAAATTACAAAAGGCTCACAGCAAGGTGCAGGATTTTGCATTATTTATCAATCTTGGTGACACAAATGACCCTTATGGTCGTTATGAAGCGATGCGTAATTTATGTACATCACAAATTCATCACTATGGAGAGCACATACAACATGTGCTCTCTTATCAAGATGTAGAGTCTGTATATGAGACTGGCAAGATTGGAGCTCTCATGTCTATTGAAGAGGGCGGCGTACTAGGTGGTGACTTAGATAAACTTAAACAAGCTTATCAAGATGGGGTTCGACTTATTACGCTTACCTGGAATTATCCAAATGGACTGGGTGAGCCACATTGTGGTGAGCAGCATAAAAAATTGACATCAAAAGGCGTTGAATTTGTAGAGGCTATGCAAGATTTAGGGATAATCGTCGATTGTTCTCATCTGAATGATGCTGGTACTGAGCAATTAGGAGATATTTTAGATGTACCATTTGTAGCATCACACTCCAATGCACGTGAAGTTACAGCCCATACTAGAAATCTACCAGATAATTTGATTAAGCTTATTGCTGATAAGGGTGGTGTGATAGGCCTTAACTTTGCCCAATCTTTTTTAGGCACATCACCGATAAGTCGAATTGAAGATATCGTAAATCATGGTTTATATCTTATCAATAAAGGCGGGGAGGATGTAGTTGCATTAGGAACCGATTTTGATGGTATTAAGCCGGATACAGAAATTAAAGACACTTCTGAAATGTATCGATTATACGATGCATTTAAAGAAGCTGGTTTATCTGTGGAACAATGTGAAAAATTATTCTGGAAAAATGCAGATAGACTGTTAAAGGAGATTTTATAATGACTGATTTAAATCCAATCATTGCAGATCGTTTTACGGAGCATTTGGAAGTCTTTGGTAAGACAATGGAGCATATGGATACCATTCAAGAGATTGCATATCGCTGTAAGGCGGCTCTAGAGAATGGCAATAAAATTTTGTTCTGTGGTAATGGCGGTTCTGCTGCTGATTCTCAACATTTAGCAGCTGAATTGATTTGTCGCTTTAAAAAGGAACGACGCTCTCTTGCAGGTATTGCATTGACTACTGATACATCTGCATTAACAGCTATTGCAAATGACTATGATTTTGAATCTGTTTTTGCACGTCAAGTAGAGGGCTTAGGCCGTACAGGTGACGTTCTCATTGGGATTTCTACATCTGGGAACTCCAAGAATGTTGTAAAAGCTGCAGAAATGGCTCGTTCTATTGGTATGCATACTATTGCTTTCACTGGTGAAGGCGGCGGTAAATTAGCCGAATTATGTGACATTACATTAGCAATTCCTAGTAATGTAACAGCTCGCATTCAAGAAATGCATATTTTGGCTGGGCACATTATGTGCGAACTTATTGAAGAGGATTATTAACCTTTAGGTTATACGTGATACATATATGTGGTGCTGATTTAATTCTTATTTTAATCAAGCGCACATGTCATTGGGGTAAGGAATAGGTGGATTATGATAAATGCTACCATTAATCAATTTTTGACAAAACAACTACCCAATCTAAAGATTGCCGTTATAGGTGATGTGATGGTAGATCGTTATGTTTTTGGTGATGTAAGTCGTATTTCTCCGGAAGCACCGGTTCCTGTAAACCGCGTGGCAAAGATGAAAGAAGTGCTTGGTGGCGCTGGTAATGTTGCGTCAAACTTATCAAATTTAGATTGCACAGTATATCTTGGTGCTATTGCTGGTAATGATGACCATGGTCGTTTATTACAACAATTGCTAAAGGCTGATAAGATTGATACAACAGGTTTATTAACGAGTGATGATCGTTCTACCATTACTAAAATGCGTATCTTAGGTGATCGTCAACAAATGATGCGTCTTGATTTTGAAACCATAACAGATTTGACGTCTCATGAGGAACAGAAACTCTCTACATGGTTAGAAAATCTCTGCAAAGTAGGTATCGACGGTATTGTTGTTTCTGACTATGGTAAAGGTGTTTGTACACCAACATTGCTAAAAAAAATCTTTAGTTTAGCTAAGGAGTATGGCGTACAAACGATTGTAGATCCTAAGGGTTCAGACTGGTCTAAATATAATGGCGCCACCTGCATTACACCGAATGTAAAAGAGCTTGGTGAATGTGTGGGCCGTAAATTAGAAAATGATGATGCCACTATTGTTGAAGCCGCTAAGTCAGTACTGGCTAATGTTGATTTAGAGTACATTGTGGCTACTCGTTCCGCAAAAGGGATTACTGTTATTGCAAAGGATGGCCGTACATGGCATAATCCGGCTACACAACAAGAGGTATTTGATGTAAGTGGTGCAGGCGATACGGTTGTATCTATGATGATGACATGCCTTGCGAGCGGCTTATCTATGCGTTTAGCATTACATATTGCAAATGGTGCAGCAGGCATTGTCGTATCCAAGGTTGGTACATATCCAATTCATCGTTCTGAACTATTGGATTTATGGCATTCCTATAAGCATAGTGTTCAATCGAAGCCTTTATACACAAAAGAAGAGATGAAACAGCTTATTACACAATGGCAAAACAAGGGTGAAACTGTTGTGTTTACAAATGGTTGCTTTGACATTCTTCATCGTGGACATATTACGTACTTACAAGAGGCAGCTCAATTAGGTGACCATCTAATTATTGGTTTGAATTCCGATGCTTCTGTTAGACGTCTAAAGGGCGAAACACGTCCCATCGTAAGTGAAGAAGATCGCGCAGCATTATTAAGTGCGTTGCGTTGTATCGATGGTGTGGTTTTATTCGAAGAGGATACACCAGCTGAACTATTAGCTTATTTACGTCCTAATACGCTAGTTAAGGGCGGCGATTATAAAATAGAAGATATTGTTGGACGTGAGTCCGTAGATCATGTAGAGGTACTTTCATTTAAAGAAGGTTACTCTACATCAGATATTGTAGGGAAAATAGCTACTATGGCTAAGGAGGGTAAATTATGATTATCGTAACAGGCGGTGCTGGTTTTATCGGTAGTAACATTGTAAAAGCATTAAATGACCGTGGTCGTACAGATATTCTTATTGTTGATGATCTTACAGATGGTCGTAAAATCCGAAATATTCAAAATTTAGAATTCTTGGATTATATCGATTGTGATGATTTTGATTGTGCTATCGCTGATGGTACATTTGATGTAGGTCCTATCGAAGTTGTATTCCACGAAGGTGCTTGTGCGGATACAATGGAATATAATGGCAAATACATGATGAAGAATAACTATGAAGGTTCTAAAAATCTATTCCACTATTGCCAAGACCGTCGTATTCCATTTATCTATGCATCCTCTGCATCTACTTATGGTAATGGTACCAATGGTTTCGTAGAAAAACCAGAAGCTGAAGAAGCACTTAACCCATATGCGTACTCCAAATTGTTGTTCGATCGCTATGTACGAAAATATGAAGGTGAATATACAGCTCAAGTAGTAGGCTTACGTTACTTTAACGTATATGGTCCTAATGAGGCTCATAAAGATAAAATGGCTTCATTAGTTCGTCAAATGTTCTACAAAAATAAAGAAACTGGTATTATCAATCTATTTGAAGGTACAGATGGCTACGAAGATGGTGGTCAAACACGTGACTTTATCTATGTTAAAGACGTAGTTAATGTAAACTTCTATTTCTGGGAACACCCTGAAATTTCTGGTACTTTTAACTGTGGTACAGGTAATGCTCATAGCTTTAACCAATTTATGCAAGCTGTTATTGACTACAACGGTAAAGGCAAAATTGAATATATTCCGTTCCCTGAGGTATTAAAAGGTAAATACCAAAGCTTTACTGAGGCTGATACTACTAAATTGTTGGCTGCTGGTTATGACAAAGGGTTCCATAAAATGGAAGATGCCGTTAAAGAATATTGTGAACTACTCGATAATAATGAAGGATATTTACGTTAATGCGTAAGGTATTATTTTTAGATCGCGATGGTGTTATCAATAAAGATGTTAGCTATTTATATAAAATCAGCGATTTAGAATGGGTAGATGGAGCTAAAGAAGCACTAGCTTATGCGTATAGCAAGGGCTATGATCTCATTGTAGTGACAAATCAAAGTGGTGTAGCTAGAGGTTATTATAAGGAATCTGATGTTCAGATTTTACATGATCACATGGCTCATGAACTTGATTATAGTGGGGCACCAATTTTACATTTTTATTATTGCCCTCACCATAAAGAAGGCTCTGTCCCTCTTTATGCTGTCGATTGTGAATGTAGAAAGCCAAAGCCTGGTATGATTAATCAAGCTATTAAGGATTATGATGTAGACCCTAAAAGTAGTTTCCTTATTGGCGATAGTCAGCGCGATGTTGATGCAGCAGAAGCGGCTGGTGTAAAAGGCTATCTATTTACAGGTACAAATTTGTTAGATTTTATTAAGACTATTATTTAGCTCATTATTTATTTTACGCTTACTTTAGAGTAAATCAGATTCAACGGTGTTATGAGGCTTTTTAGTTGTGGTGTTGTATTTTGGGAGGCTATATGAAAGATTACAAGAATATACTCATCATTAAGATGAGTTCTTTAGGTGATGTAATTCATGCATTGCCTACCTTGTATGCAGTGCGTAAAAATTGGCCTAATGCGCATATTACATGGGCTATTCATGAACAATTTGAGAGTCTCCTACCTGGTAAACCATGGGTAGATGATGTAATCATTATCGACAAGAAACAACTTAAAAAGCCTGCTTATCTATGGCAGTTACGTAAGGATTTACATAGCCGTCATTTTGATATGACTTTAGACCTTCAATGTATTGCAAAGAGCGCCATTGTATCATTATTATCTGGTGCACCTGAAAAATATGGTTACTGGGAGCTTCGTGAAGGCAGTAATTTAGTTAATAAAGCACTTGTTGGTGAACATAAATACGATCATGTTATCGAACGATACCTCGATACCGTACGTGCTCTTGGCGGCGATGTAGAAGGTGTAGAGTTTCCTATGCCTGCTTATGTGGAGGCGGAGAAGTCCGTTAAGCATAAGTTACAATCTCATGGTGTAGAAGATGAATATGTAGTAGTTGTACCAGGTGCTCGTTGGATTGTTAAGGAGTGGCCACTTCTTAACTTTGGCGAGCTATGTATCCGCTTATGTGAATCTGGTAAAAAAGTTGTTATTGCTGGTGCTCCAGATGATGCAGAAAAAGGAGCTTTCATAGAAAACTATGTAAAAAATAAGAATCTCATCAACCTAGTGGGATCTACATCCATGCCAGAGCTAATTGAGTTGATTCGTCACTGTGAAATTTTCATCAGTGCTGATACGGGGCCTTTGCATATTGCTAATGCTCTAAAGCGGCCTTTGATTGCTTTATTTGGAACCACATCTCCAAAACGAACTGGGCCATATGGCGGTAGCCACGTACATCTTATTATTTCACCGACTTCAAAGGCTACACCTGAACAGCCATTAGTAGATGATCCTGATTGTATGGCTCAAATTCCTGTAGATGCTGTGTGGTCTGTATATGAGCAAGTAATTGGAAAGGAACTATAATGGAACTAGATTATAAGCGCATTGTGGTCACCTTTCTCATGCACTTAGGTGATGTTATTTTAACGACTCCATTCCTAGAGGTGCTACGTAAAGCTGCTCCACATAGCCATATTACGTATGTAATAGATGAAAAACTGCAACAAGTGATGCAATATAATCCAAATATTGATGAACTGATTGTAGTAGATAAAAAAGGGCGTCATAATAGTATTTCTGGGCTCAATGAGGTAGCTCGAGAGATTAATGCAAAGGGTAAACCTGATATCGTTATCAATTTACACCCCAATGAACGTACTTCCTATTTAGCCTGGAAGATTCATGCGCCCATTACGACTGGTATGAGTCATTTTTTATTTAGACCATTTATGACAAAGTATACGCGTTTAGACCGTAAAACTCGCCACGCTGCAGATATGTACATCAATGTACTAGAACAATTAGGTGTAACGGATATTTCTAACTCTGGTTTACAGATTGAAACTTGTGAGGAATGGCGCCGTGAGGCTCAGGAGTTCTATGTTAGTCATGGTTTAACAGATAGTGATACACTTATCGGTTTTAATATTGGTAGTGCTGTTCCTGAGAAGCGCTGGCCTGCTGAACGATTTGCTCATGTAGCTGATCATTTCGGTCGTTTAGGGTATAAGACGGTATTCTTTGGTGGCCCTATGGATCTCGAAATGGTGCAACCTGTAGTGGAACAAATGGAAACGAAACCGATTGTTGCTACTGGAAAATTCCAGTTAGGACCATTGGCGGCGGCTATGAGTCGCTGTAATTTATTGATTACAAATGACTCTGGTCCTATGCATGTAGCAATCAGCCAAAAGGTGCCAATTGTGGCGCTTTACGGTCCATCAAATCCATTCTTTTATGGTCCGTACCAAGCTCATGCTATCGTTCTAGAAACGATGGATTCATACGAGATTGGTAAAAGCATGAAAAAAATTATTAAAGAAGGAAATTACAAAGGGTTATCTGTAATTTCTGAAGAACAGGTTATTAAAGCGGCGGAAACGTTGCTTTCAGAATCGAAATAAACATATGAACTATATTGTATTTGATTTAGAGTGGAATCAACCCTATAGCAATGACATTAGCTTTATGAAGCGCACAAAAATGCCACTAACAGGGGAAATCATTCAAATCGGAGCGGTAAAACTGAATGAAAAGATGGACATTGTAGATCATTTTACAATGTTCATCAAACCACAATACCTGCCACGGATGCATAAACATGTCCGTGAATTGACAGGTATTACATCACGAGAACTCGATCATGGTGTGCCCTTTAAGACGGCTATGCAGCACTTTCAAAACTGGTGTGGTGATGAGTATATGTTGTTATCTTGGGGGTCTGATGACATTCTCATATTGCGTGAAAATCTAATGCTTCATAGGATGAAAGCTTTATCTTATGATCAATGGGTAGATGCACAGATGATTTATGCTTATCAGCGATATGGTACGAGTCAACAGTATTCTGTGGCTCATGCCATGGAGGACCTAAATATATCTACGGAGCATTTATCTGCTCATAATGCATTACATGATGCTGTATTTACGGCTCATATATGTCAAAAGCTAGATATACAACAAGGTATTTTACATTATGATCTAATTCGAAAGGAAAGTAGTAATCCTTTCTTATATCCACCAATTTTAACGTTCTTTATGTATGAGAACTTCCCTGAAAAGAAGCGCATTGTTCATGATAGAAGGGTTCGATTATCATTCTGCCCGTATTGTCAGACCCGCTTGGAAATGACGCGGCCAGAACGATTGCAAGGTGATAAGCATCTCGCTATAGGCGTTTGTCCTAAACATGGCGATTTTGCAGTGCAACTTAAAGTTGGAAAATATACGATTAAGTCCGGTAGTACTAAATTCTACGTTACAAAGGTATTAACGCATTGTACGGACGAAATTCGTTCTCTATATACTCAGAAGTCTGAAATTAATCGAGAGAAAGAGCGAAAATATTTGGAATTTCGCCGGGCGGAACTAGAAAAGGACCGCCAAAAATAATTTTATTAATTCCTGTTCACATCTATAGTTTCTTAATTATTAGCTTGTGAGCATTTAGAAAGGATAGATTATGGAACGCAAATATGCATGGCATAATTACGACGATGCCACTATGGAAAAGGTATATGCCTTAAGTGATACATATCGTCAATTTTTAGATAATGGTAAAACAGAACGTGAATGTGTTGTACAGGCCGTTGAATTTGCAGAAGCAAAAGGATATGTAAATTTAAAAGATATTATTAAATCCAATACACCAATCAAAGCTGGGGACAAGCTTTATTACACACATATGGATAAATCCATTGCTTTATTTAATATTGGTACTGATGATATTGAATTGGGTATGAATATCTTAGGTGCTCATATTGACTCTCCACGTATCGATGTAAAACAAAACCCACAATATGAAGATAGCAATCTTGTGTTTTGGGATACTCATTACTATGGAGGCATTAAAAAATACCATTGGGTTGCTATGCCTCTTGCTATTCATGGCGTTGTAGTAAAAACAGATGGTACTCGTATCAACATCAATATTGGGGATAACGAAAATGATCCTGTATTCTGCATTACAGATTTGTTACCGCATTTGGGACAAGAGCAAATGCAAAAGAATGCAGCTAAGGTAATTGAAGGGGAAGCTCTTGATTTACTCATAGGCAGTCGTCCTGTAAAAGATGAAGAAAAAGAAGGGGTAACTAAATTTATTAACAACCTTCTTGAAAAAGAATATGGCTTTGTAGAACGTGATTTATTATCTGCAGAGCTCGAAATTGTACCAGCAGGTAAGGCTCGTGATATGGGCTTTGACCGCTCCATGGTTATGGCCTATGGTCAAGACGATCGCGTATGCGCGTACACATCCTTAGTAGCTATGCTTGAAGTAGACAATGTTAAACGTAGTACTTGTTGCTTGCTTGTAGATAAAGAAGAAATCGGTTCTGTAGGCGCCACTGGTATGCAATCTCGTTTCTTTGAAAATGCAGTAGCAGAAGTTCTCACACTTATGGGTAAACCTAATTCTGTAAGTGTACGACGCACATTGGAAAATTCTCGTATGTTATCTTCCGATGTTAGCGCTGGCTATGATCCTTTATATGCATCTGCATTCGAAAAGAAAAATGCATCTTACTTAGGTATGGGGGTTGTATTTAATAAATTTACAGGCTCTCGTGGTAAAGCTGGTTCTAATGATGCCAATGCTGAATATATGGGCTTTATTCGTCGTGTCATGGAATCTAACAATGTAACATATCAAACTGCAGAGCTTGGCAAGGTTGATCTCGGCGGTGGTGGTACCATTGCTTATATCATGGCCTTATACGGTATGAATGTTATCGACTGTGGTGTGGCTGTGCTTAGTATGCATGCTCCATGGGAGGTTACATCTAAGGCGGATATTTACGAAGCAAAACAATGCTATGTGGCATTCTTAAATGCAGCTGATGAATCAATCTAAAATTATGGGGCTTTCACCATTGGTGAAAGTCCATTCTATGTGAGGTATATATGAATCAAACAGATTTAGGCGCAGCCATAGAGGCAGCGAAGGGAGAGGCAATAGAGGTTAAGACTGTAAAAGTCGATATTTTTGATATTCCTGAAACAAAGGCTGAAGAATATATTGCTAATCGTGAAGAGGTAGCAAAAGCTGCAGCACAGGTCATGAAACCATACTGTGTAACGGTAAAGCGTGAAACATTAGATCCTGAAGAAGGGGAGGCTGTAGTTGGTTATTATGTAACGGGTGAAATTTTAATGTGTGTCATCCTCGATCCATTTGAAGTGCCCGTTATGAAGGTAGCTCTTGATAAAGGGACCCTTAAAGACTATATTTTAGCAGCTAATGATTTAACAGAAGACATGTTAGCATCTCTTGAAAAATAAGAGGATTTCACATTTTTATGTGTCCTATAAATGGACAAATGTAAAATACTTTAATCTGCTACATTGATGTAGTAAAGAAATTTGTTTATAATAGATGTATTATAGTCATTGCAGATAGGAAGGAAATCCCCATGAACTTAAAAAAAGGTATTGCCCTAGCGCTCACGGCGGCAGCATTGATGGCATTTACAGGCTGTGGCCCCAATGGAACAACATCTAATGGTGAATACAAGGTTGGTGTAGTACAACTGGTAGAACATCCTGCACTTGATGCTGCAAATAAAGGTTTTGTTGATGCTCTAAAAGAGAAAGGCTTAGCTGATAAAATCACTTTTGACCAACAAAATGCACAAGCTGATCAATCTAATTTGAATAGCATTGCACAGCGCTTTGTATCTGATCGTAAAAACTTAATTTTAGCCATTGCTACACCGGCAGCTCAATCTATGGCGAATGCAACTCATGATATTCCAATCTTGGGTACTGCTATTACTGATTACGAAGCAGCAAAACTTGTTAAATCTAATGAAAAACCAGGTGGTAATGTATCTGGTACATCTGATATGAACCCAGTAGAACAACAAGTTGATTTAATTTTACAAGTATTGCCGAACGCAAAAACTATCGGTACTATTTATAGTTCTAGTGAAGTAAATTCTCAAATTCAAGTTGAAAAAATGAAAGCTTATGCAGCTACAAAAGGTGTTAAGGTTGAAGAGGTTACCGTTTCTAACGTAAACGATATTCAACAAGCAGCACAAAATCTTGTTTCTCAACATGTAGATGCAATTTATGTGCCAACAGATAATGTAGTAGCTTCTGCGATGAGCAATCTTGTAGCGATTACCGACCCAGCAAAAATTCCTGTATTTGGCGGCGAAGATAACCACGTAAAAGGTGGTGCTGTAATGTCCTTGTCCGTAGATTACTACAAACTTGGATACCAAACAGGTTTAATGGCAGCTAAAATTTTAACTGGTGAAGCTAAAGTTGAAGATATGCCTATTGAAATGCAAAAAGAATTTAAATTAGTTGTAAGTAAAGATAAATTACAAAAATTGGGCATCACATTACCAGAAGAGTTGATGAACAAAGCAACTATGATTTAATACAGAACTGGTAAGGAGTTACATATGAACTGGAAAAAAGGTATTGCAGTAGCACTTAGTGCTATCTCTATTATGGCTATGGTAGCTGGTTGCGGTTCCAACACAGCAACTAATGATCAAAAGAAAATCGGCGTTATTCAATTGGTAGAACATCCATCTCTTGATGCCGCGAATAAAGGCTTTGTTGATGGCCTTGCATCTAAAGGTTATAAAGATGGGGAAAACATCAAATTAGACCAACAAAATGCTCAAGCTGACCAATCTAATTTAAATAGTATTGCTCAACGTTTTGTATCTGATAAAAAGGATTTAGTATTAGCCATTGCAACGCCAGCTGCACAAACTATGGCAAACGCATCTCATGATATTCCTATCATGGGTACTGCTATTACAGATTACGTTACAGCAAAACTTGTTCAATCTAACGAACATCCAGGTGGTAATGTTTCTGGGACATCTGATATGACACCTGTAGAAAAAGAGGTTGATCTTATTATTGCGTTAGTACCAAATGTAAAACGTATTGGTGCTATTTACACATCTTCTGAAATCAATTCCCAACTTCAAGTTGAAAAAATGAAAGCCTATGCAGCTACTAAAGGTATCACTGTTGTAGAAGCAACTGTATCTAACGTAAATGATATCCAACAAGCGGCTACAAATCTTGTGAACCAAGATGTACAAGCTATTTATACACCAACTGATAATGTATTAGCATCTGCTATGGCTAACTTAGCTCAAATTACTGATGCTGCTAAAATTCCAGTATTTGCTGCCGATGAAGGTATGACAATGACTGGTGGTGTGGCAACATATTCTGTTGACTACTATAAATTAGGTTATCAAACTGGTTTAATGGCGGCAAAAGTGCTTTCTGGTGAAGCTAAAATCTCTGATTTAGCTATTGAAACACAAAAAGATATTAAGTTAACTGTGAATGAAGAACGTGCTAAAAAATTAGGTATTACAATTCCTGAAGCACTTCGTAAAGATATGAAATAATAGAGGAGATTTTGATGTTAGATTTAGTGGTAGGCACCATAACAACTGGCCTTTTATGGTCTTTGTTAGCGGTTGGTGTTTTCATCACCTTCCGTGTATTAGATGTGGCTGACTTAACTGTAGAAGGTACGTTTCCAATGGGGGCAGCCATTTCTGCAATTTTAATTACAAGTGGTATGAACCCAATCCTATCTATCTTGATTGCCGGCATTGGCGGTATGGCCGCAGGTGCTGTAACAGGTTGGATTCATACAAAATTGAAGATACCTGCATTGCTAGCTGGTATCTTAACAATGATTGCTTTATACTCCATTAATCTTCATATTATGGGTAAAGCTAATGTATCCTTGCTTCGTATGGATACAATTTATACAATCATCGGTAGTGTACTTCACACAGCAAACATGTGGTCTGCAGCTATCGTAGGTATCATCGTAGCTGTTGTAGTTTGCTTATTACTATTCTGGTTCTTCGGTACTGAAATTGGTACAGCATTACGTGCAACAGGTGTTAACCCTCAAATGATTCGTGCTCAAGGTGTAAATACTGACAACATGATCGTTTTAGGTCTTTTGATTTCCAACGGTTTTGTTGGTATGTCTGGTGCATTGATTGGCCAATTCCAAGGCTTTGCCGACGTAGGTATGGGTATTGGTACTATCGTAATCGGTTTGGCTTCCGTAATTATCGGTGAGGTAGTATTTGGTACAAAATCCTTCGTACGTAGCCTTATCGCTGTAGTACTTGGTTCTATCGTATATCGTATCGTTATTGCGGCTGTACTCTATATGGGTATGCCACCAAACGACTTGAAATTATTTACTGCTATTCTTGTTGCCATCGCGCTTTCCTTGCCTACATTGAAAGCAAAATGGTTGGCTCGCTAAGGAGGACACTATGTTAGAAGTAAAAAATATGGTAAAAACCTTCTTTAAGGGCACAATCAATGAAAAAACTGCTCTTCAAGGTATTGATCTTCGTTTAGAAGAAGGCGATTTCTGTACTGTAATCGGTGGTAATGGTGCTGGTAAAAGTACATTGCTAAACTCCATCGCTGGTGTATTCCCGGTAGATGAAGGTTCCATTACAATCAATGATATTGATGTCACAAAAATGCCTGAATACAAACGTGCTAAATACATTGGTCGTGTATTCCAAGATCCTATGGTTGGTACTGCAGGCAATATGCAAATTGAGGAAAACTTGATCCTTGCTATGCGCCGTGGTAAAAACTTAGGCCTTAAATGGGCTTTCAAAGATAGCGAACAAGCTTTCTTCAAAGAACGCCTTGCACTATTAGGTTTAGGCCTTGAAGATCGCTTATCTGCTCGTATGGGCTTATTATCTGGTGGTCAACGCCAATCCATTACATTGTTGATGGCTACTATGCTTCGTCCTGAACTTTTATTACTTGACGAACATACAGCGGCTCTTGACCCTAAGACAGCAGAAAATGTTTTGCAATTGACTGATAAACTAGTTGCTGAACATAACTTAACGACTCTCATGATTACCCATAACATGCGTGATGCATTGCGCTTTGGTAATCGCCTTATCATGATGGATGCTGGCCGCATTATCTATGATGTAAAAGGGGAAGAAAAGAAAAAATTAACAGTTGCCGATTTATTACAAAAATTTGAAGTAGCTGGGGAAAACGCATTGAGCGACCGCATGGTGCTAGGTGCGAAATAATAGAAGAGGGCATAAGCCCTCTTTTATTTATGACATACCTTTACAAGTTAAGGAAGATACTGTATACTAAATAAGGTCGTAAGACATATCGTAAGCGAAGTATTCGAATCTCCAACGGTTACTTAAGCTTATCGGGATTATTTATTTTTTTAGGAGGTAACATTAATGTTAACTACAGAAGCTAAATTAGCAGTAATTAAAGAATACGCTACTCATGAAGGTGACACTGGTTCTCCAGAAGTACAAGTTGCGATTTTAACAAGCCGCATCCAATACTTAACAGATCACTTGAAAGAACACAAAAAAGACCATCATTCCCGTCGTGGTTTGTTGAAATTAGTTGGTCAACGCCGTAACATGCTTGACTACCTTCGTCGTAAAGATATCGAACGTTACCGTTCCCTTATCGAACGTCTTGGTCTTCGTAAATAATAAAATTAGCCGTCCTTTTGGACGGCTTTTTTATTTTATTTCTCTATGTTATAATAACGTTAGGCAAAGGGAAACGAATGCCGATATTCAATTGTGGCAACACAAAAAAAGGACAGAGCGGCAACTCTGTCCTTTTTTATTGTGCTAGTTGCTATAATAATTAGCTTATTTTTTATTGATGATATATAATAAGAAGGTATACATATAAGAAGATTTTTAGGAGGAATAGGAATGGAACAATTCCAAATGGACCTAGCTGGTCGTACGCTTACGATCGAGACTGGGGAACTTGCAAAACAAGCTGGCGGTGCCGTAATGGTTGGTTACGGTGATACTCGTGTACTCGTTACCGCTACAGGTTCTAAAGAGGCGAAGGATATCGACTTCTTCCCACTTACAGTAGACTATGAAGAAAAAATGTACGCTGTTGGTCGTTTACCAGGTGGCTTCATTAAACGTGAAGCACGTCCACCTGAATCTGCGATTTTGAATAGCCGTTTGATTGACCGTCCTATTCGTCCATTATTTGATAAAGGTGTACGTAATGAAGTACACGTAGTAGCAACAGTTATGTCCGTTGATCAAGATTGTGATCCAGCAATCTGTGGTATGATTGGCGCTTCCGCTGCTTTATCTATTTCTGATATTCCTTGGAATGGTCCTATTGCAGGCGTTCGCATGGGTCGTATCAACGGTGAATTTGTTGTAAACCCAACAAAAGAACAATTAGAAGCAACAGATCTTAACATTGTTGTAGCTGGTACAAAAGATGCTATCCTCATGGTTGAAGGTGGTGCTCAAGAGGTTCCAGAAGAAACTATTCTTGAAGTCATCATGGCAGCTCATGAAGAAATCAAAAAAATCGTAGCTTTCCAAGAAGATATGAAAGCAAAAGTGGGCAAGGAAAAACGCGTATTTGAAAGCAAAGACGTACCTTCTGAAATTGCGGATGCAGTTCGTGCCTATGGTCATGATAAACTTGATGCAGCAGTTCGTTGTGCAGATAAACAACAACGTGATGCGCAAGAAAGCGAAGTACGTGCCGATGTATTAGCTCACTTTGAAGAAATCTACCCAGATAACTTGGCGGATGTAAATAAAGCATTTGACGCAATGACAAAAGAAATCGTGCGTCATATGATTACAGTAGAAAAAATCCGTCCAGATGGCCGTAAACTTGATGAAGTTCGTCCAATCTCTTGCCGTACAGGTGTATTACCTCGTACACATGGTTCTGGCTTATTTACTCGTGGTCAAACTCAAGTATTGAACGTTGCTACTGTAGCCCCATTGTCTGAAACTCAAACAATTGATGGCATTGGTTTAGAAACAGAAAAACGTTACATTCACCACTATAATTTCCCATCCTTCTCCGTAGGTGAAACTCGTTCCTCTCGTGGTCCTGGTCGCCGTGAAATTGGTCATGGTGCGTTGGCTGAACGTGCATTGGTACCTGTAATTCCTAGTGAAGAAGAATTCCCATATGCATTGCGCTTAGTATCTGAAGTATTGGAATCCAATGGTTCTAGCTCCATGGCATCTGTATGTGGTTCCACATTATCCTTGATGGATGCTGGTGTACCTATTAAAGCTCCTGTAGCTGGTATCGCTATGGGTCTCGTAACTCAAGGCGAACACTATACAATCTTAACTGATATCCAAGGCATGGAAGATGCTCTTGGCGACATGGACTTTAAAGTGGCTGGTACAGCAAAAGGTGTAACTGCTATTCAAATGGATATCAAGATTTCCGGTTTGTCTCGTGAAATCCTTCATGAAGCATTAGAACAAGCTCATAAAGGCCGTATGCATATCATGGGTATCATGCTTGATACAATTGCTGAACCACGTGAACAAATGTCTCAATACGCTCCACGTATTATTACAATGAAAATTGATCCAGATAAGATTCGTGATGTAATTGGTTCTGGCGGTAAAGTAATTCGTGGTATCATTGACGAAACAGGTGCAAAAATCGACATCGAAGATGATGGCACAGTATTCATCGCTTCTGTAGATCAAGATGGTGCTGCTAAAGCACAACAAATCATTGAAAACCTTACTAAAGAAGTTGAAGTAGGTGAAGTATACCTTGGTAAAGTAACTCGTTTGATGGCATTCGGTGCTTTTGTAGAAGTATTACCAGGTAAAGAAGGTCTTGTACACATTTCCAAACTTGCGAAAGAACGCGTTGAAAATGTAGAAGACGTAGTAAATGTAGGCGATGAGATTATGGTAAAAGTTATCGAAATCGATAAACAAGGCCGTATCAACTTGTCCCGTAAAGATTGTTTAAAATAAGAGGTGTTACATGGATATTCGTGGCTTTGAAGTAGTTTCTGCTTTTGAAGAACAAGATATCAATTTACCGACACGTAAAACAACAGAAAGCGCAGGCTATGATATTGAATGCGCTGAAGCTGTTACTTTAGAACCAGGTCAAGTAGTATTAGTGCCAACAGGTATTAAAGCTTTCATGGCATACGATGAATACCTTGCCATTCACATTCGTTCTAGCATGGCCATTAAACGCCATCTAGCACTTGTAAATAGCACAGGTATTATCGACAGTGATTACTATAATAATGAGGACAATGAAGGTCATATCATGATCGCTTTACTCAATTATGGTAAAGAAATAGTTTCCCTTGAAAAAGGTGAGCGAGTAGCGCAAGGTATTTTCTCTAAATACCTTATCACTAACGATGACGATGCTACAGGCATTCGTACAGGTGGTATTGGTAGCACTGGTGCTATGTAAACAACATACAATTCTAAATAGAATGGTGAAAGCCGCTCAACTGACGTTGGGCGGCTTTTTTATGTGTAAAAATTTTAAGATCATTGCTGATACACACAGATGTGAGTATTATAATTACATCATAAGATGAAAGATATCACCAACATGTAGAACAGAAAGACTTAGATTATAACAGCAATCTTATAATATAATAGCTTGATAGAGATGAGTATAGAATCTAGTATAATTTAATAGTTATAGTTTATAATCGATTCATAAGGTTAGACACTAGCAGCAATCCATCGATTAAATAACCAGAAAAAATGATTTTGGAGACCTTTTGGTCTAGAGTATCGTGTCTAGTTTGACTATTGGAACCTTATTTTTGTGTACATAATTTGTGCTATAATGAAGAGTAGGTTTTATAAGGTAACAATCATTTTATATACGAGGAATCATATATGGCAATTAGCAAAGAGATACAAAAATCTAGCGAAATGAAATTTGATGGTAAACTAATTAAAGTTACTTATGATATAGCTGATGTTAATGGTAATGAAGCGTGGCGAGAGGTAGTTCATCATCCAGGGGCAACTGCGATTGTAGTTGTTACGGAAGATAATAAAATCGTAATGGAGCGCCAATTCCGTTATGCTCTGCAACAGCCTTTGCTTGAAATTCCAGCAGGTAAATTGGATCCTAATGAAGAGCCTCTAACTTGTGCTAAACGTGAGTTAGCAGAGGAGACAGGATATCGTGCTAACGAGTGGATTCCATTAGGTACTATTGCAACAAGTCCTGGTTTCTGTAATGAAGTATTACATTTATATTTAGCAAAAGATCTCACTATGGGTGAAACTAATTGGGATCCTGATGAGTATGTAGAGCTTGAGTATTTTACTTTGCCTGAATTATTAGAGGCAATTAAGGGTGAACAAATTAAGGATAGTAAATCTTTGGCAGCCCTTATGCTTGCAATGCCGTACCTCAAATAGTATTACGTAATAGGGGGATATATGTTTAAACGAATTATCCTATTAGTTATGGACTCTGTTGGTATCGGTCATGCTGCTGATGCTGCAAAATTTGGTGATGAAGGTTCTAATACTTTGGGCCATATTGAATCAACGGCTGGTCAGATTCATTGTCCTAATTTAAAATCTATTGGCTTAGGTCGCATTGCTGATATTTCTGATACAGGTGAAAGCATCAAAGGTGCCTTTGGCCGAATGGCTGAGCTCAGTACTGGTAAAGATACGACTAGTGGTCATTGGGAGATGATGGGGCATCCCGTTACAGTTCCATTTCCAACCTTTTATGAAGGTTTCCCAAAAGAATTGATGGATACTTTCACAAAAGAGACAGGCTATGGTTATCTTGGTAATGAAGTAGCATCTGGTACAGAAATTATTGAGCGACTAGGCGCAGAGCACATCAAAACAGGTAAGCCTATTGTATATACCTCGGCAGATTCTGTATTCCAAATTGCCGCTCATGAAGATGTGATTCCTATCGATGAATTATACCGTATTTGCCAAATTACCCGTGATAAGGTATGCATCGGCGATTACTATGTAGGCCGTATTATTGCACGTCCTTTCTTAGGTGAACTAGGTAGTTTTGTTCGCACCTCTAATCGTCACGATTATAGTCGCATGCCTGAGAAAAAGATGGTACAACAAGAGTTACAAGATGCAGGTGTACCAACCGTAGCCGTTGGGAAAATCGGAGATATTTATGCCCATGTAGGATGGGATGAAAGCTACCCAACAAAGACTAATTCCCATGGCATGAATATGGTTCCATACTTACTTGGCTCCTCTTTTGAGCATGGTCTCATGATGGTTAACCTCGTTGAATTTGATAGTCTTTATGGTCATCGCAGAAATGTAGAAGGCTATAAACGTGCTATTGAAGACTTTGATTACCAACTTGGAGGGTTAATACCAATGCTCAATGATGATGATTTATTACTTATCACTGCGGACCATGGCAATGATCCAACTTGGAAGGGAACCGATCATACTCGTGAATTAGTACCTATTCTTGGTTATAGTCCACGTATTGATGGACCCATAGACCTTGGTGATAGAAAAAGTTTTGCTGATATTGGGGAAACTATATTAGAAAACTTTGGTTTAAAACAATGGGATATTGGAACATCGTTTATGAAGAAACTTAGTAAATAATTTACTAATATATTTTTCGTACTTTTAGGTTCAGAATCTATATTACTACCTATGTACGATACTTATATAATTTCAAAATAACAAAATAATATGCTATATATGAGATACTACCAGTTAAAAATAAATAGTTTTAACTGGTAGTATCTTTAAAATAGACAGTTACATCATAATGAAGGACCAATTTATGTATATCATAAGTTGGTCTTTTTATTTGTACTAACATTTTAATCTATACATACAATCTATATTCAAGTCCATATCTAAATCTATATCAATATTTGTATATATACCTATACCTATATCTATATCTATATCTATATCTATATCTATATCTATATCTATATCTATAGTCTATTTCATGTCTAATATTTAGTACATCAACAGGAGATTTATACATTTATGTGGAAATATATTAGTAAGGAGAGATTATTCACATAAGTATGAGAGGAGGATTTTTTATGTCAGCACAAGTGCAACGTAGTACATTAGACAAGTTATTTAAAATTACTGAACGTGGATCATCTGTATCGAGAGAGTTATTTGCTGGGGCTACTACATTTTTATGTGTATCCTATGTATTGGCCGTTAATCCAGCCATTTTAGGTGCTGCAGGAATGGATGTAGGTGCTGTATTTACGGCAACTGCTGTGAGCGCCATTATCATGACATTATTATTAGCGTTCTATAGTAATATACCTTTTGCCGGTTTATCTGGGATGGGTATTAATGCATTTTTTGCGTACACCATTGTAGTTCAAATGGGGCATAGTTTTGCTTTTGCTTTGACGGCGCAGCTTGTAGCGGGGTTAGTTTTTTTGTTCATTGCAGTAACACCATTAAAAGAATATTTATTTAACGCTATACCGCATACTATTAAACTAGCCGTAACAGCTGGCATTGGTCTATTTATTGCTCTTATCGGCTTAAGTAGTGCAGGCCTAGTAGTCAGTAATCCTGCAACGCTTATCAGCATAGGGGATTTACAATCACCGTCTAGCTTAGTAGCTATTTTAGGAGTGATTTTAATTGCTGTTTTTACAGGTCGAAATGTTAAAGGCGGTATCTTCCTTGCCGTTATTATCGCCGCTATAGTAGGCTTTTTCTGTGGTATCACTAAATTACCAGCTACAGTATTTTCCATGCCACCATCTTTAGCTCCAATTTGGTTCCACTATGATATGAGTGAAATACTATCGGTAGATATGTTATTTGTTATTTTTACATTCTTATTTGTAAATCTATTTAATGTAGTAGGTGTATTGATTGGATTAACAAATCAAGCGGAGGTACCACAAGATCAACAAATGGCTGTTCAAAGTTCTTGTATGAAAGTGGCTGCTATAGGTACGATTGTAGGCAGTGCGGTAGGCACATCTCCACACATTGTGGCCGTAGAGTCTGCAGCAGGCATCGCAGAAGGTGGTCGTACAGGTTTAACGGCCCTAACTATTGCCGGTTTATTTATTGCATCTCTATTCTTGGCACCATTGCTTATGGTCATTCCCGTGGCGGCTACAGCTCCTGTATTGATTGTAGTGGGCTTATTTATGATGTCCTCCGTGAAGGATATTAACTTTGGAGACATTTCGGAAGGACTGCCAGCATTTTTGACAATCATTATGATGCCATTTGCTTACTCTATTGGTATTGGTATTGAATGGGGGCTTGTTAGTTATGTATTAATTAAAGTCCTTATTGGTAAATATCGTGATATTTCTGTTGTTATGTATTTCCTAGCACTTATTTTTATTTTGAAAGAGATCTTTATGTAGGAGGTTCCTTATATGATAACGTTCAATACAAAAGTATCTAGAGAGGCTCAAGGCCTTGA
Source organism: Veillonella faecalis (assembly GCF_024677885.1). NCBI lineage: Bacteria > Bacillati > Bacillota > Negativicutes > Veillonellales > Veillonellaceae > Veillonella > Veillonella faecalis. The sequence continues at coordinate 644,921 of NZ_JALBWL010000001.1, read as the reverse complement.
GAAAGCTCCTGTTGTATTAAAAGGGGCCTCTGTTTTAAATGTTTTTACCGAAGAGTGGGATGTGGCTGATATTGCCATTCACGATGATACGATTATCGGTGTAGGTACTTATAGTGGTGAAACTGAATATGACTATAGCGGTAAATATATTGTGCCCGGTTTTATCGACAGTCATCTCCATTTAGAGTCTACTTTGGTGAATCCAAAGGAATTGGTGTTTGAAGCATCTCAAGTTGGAACCTTAGGCTTTGTGGTCGACCCTCATGAAGCAGGCAATGTAGCAGGTATTGCGGGCGTTGAATACATGATTAATGAAACGGCTTCTGCTCAAGGTGATGTATATGTTATGGCTCCATCCTGTGTGCCTGCTGTACCTGGTGAGGACAATGGCGCTATTTTAGATGGTGATATGTTACATAAACTGCAAAGTAATCCTCGCATTTTAGGCTTAGGGGAGGTTATGGACTCTTTTAGTGTTATTGATAGAGATCCATACATGGTAAAAAAATTAGATTACTTTAAAGATATGATTATGGATGGTCATATTATTGGGCTTTCACCAAAGCAATTGGCAAGCTATCGTCTAGCCGGTATTACTACAAACCACGAATGTATTTCCTACGAAGAGGCTAAAGAGCAAGTTAGAAGTGGTATCTATGTATGGATTCGCGAGGGGAGTGCGGCTCATAATTTAGAGGCTATTGTACAAGGTATTGTTCATAACAAAGCTAATACAGAATACTATGGTTTCTGTACAGATGATAAACACATTGAGGATATTCGCTCTGAAGGACATATCAGTTATAATATTCGCAGATCTATTGAACTTGGCTTAGACCCTGTGAAAGCTTATAAGATGGCTTCTACAAATACGGCGCTTTGCTATCATTTGAAAGACTTAGGTGCTATTGCCCCAAGCTATAAGGCAAATCTTGTAGTTCTCGATGATGCTAATAGCGTAGCAATATATGAAGTGTTCTATAAGGGAATACCTATTGAACGTGTTCTTGTTAGGAAAGAGAAAGAAGTTCCTAAGGAATTATTACACACTATTAATATAGGGACTTTCACAAAAGATAAACTGGACATTAATATAGACGGTCCTCAAGCTATTATTAATATTGTACCGGGCCAAATCGTTACACAAAAAACGGTTGAAGACGTTCCTGTAGAAAATGGTCTATTTATACCAAATGCAGAGTATAATAAAATTACTTGTATTGAGCGTTATAAAGCCTCAGGCAGAAATGGTGTAGGTATTCTGAAAGGTTTTAATCTTAAAAACGGTGCCATTGCAACATCCTTTGCACATGATTCCCATAATTTAATCGTTGTAGGCGATAATGATGAAGATATGATGGTAGCCATTGAACGGATTCGTGAAATCGGTGGGGGCTATGTCATTACAAGTGAAGGTAAAGTAGTAGAAGAATTAGCCCTTGAAGTAATGGGGTTAATTACAAATCGACCACATGAGGAAGTAGATGCTAAAGTAGCTAAGATGAAAGACATTGCCTACGGCATGGGTGTACCTAAGGGACTAGATCCATTTATCAATCTGAGCTTTCTTGCATTAACAGTAATTCCAGAAATTAGAATTACCACCACTGGTGTAATGGAGTTTTAAGGTTTGTCTTGATAATTAAGAGTTTAAGCATTATAATTACTTAACTAGTGATGCTACATATGATTTAGTAATACTACCAGTTAAAAATAAATATTTTTAACTGGTAGTATCTCAATGAGGCTTTATTATTAAGGAATAAACTATATTTTCCTATAATAAGTTCTTGCGTCACAATATCTTGTATGATATAATCATTCAGGTATAAGAAACGATTTTTAAGGAGGTGACTCAATTGCCAAACATTAAATCCAGTATTAGAAGCGTAAAAACGGATGCTGAACGTCGTGCGAAAAACGCCGCTGTAAAATCTCAAATCCGTACAGCAGCTCGTAAAACCGTTGAAGCTGTTCAAGCAGGCGCAGTAGAAGAAGCAAAACAAGCACTTGTTCATGCTACTAGCGTAATTGATAAAGCAGCCTCCAAAGGTGTACTTCATAAAAACACTGCAGCTCGCAAAAAATCTAATCTTGCAGCTAAAGTAAACGCTTTATAATTTGAGCGTCAACAACCTCTTGTTGCCTAGCGATACGGGGTTGTTTTTTTATATGTACATTTACAAGGGACTCTCCATTGAGAGTCCCTTTTTGCATATATAATAAGTTACCTTATGTTATAATAAAGGATAGAATTAAGCGAGGTGTATTATGAAAAAATTAATGATTATAGATGGCAGTAGTTTGTTATTCCGTGCATTTTTTGCATTACCACCGTTGAAGTCTGCTTTGGGGACTCCAACGAATGCGGTGTATGGTTTCTTAACTATGCTCATCAAACTATACGAAGAAATTAATCCTGATTATATTGCCGTAGCTTTTGATAAAGGTCGTCAGACATTCCGTACTGAAATGTACAGCGAATATAAAGGCAATCGTCCAGATGCACCAGAGGATTTACGCCCTCAATTTAGTCTTATTCAAGATGTATTAAAAGCTTTAGGTGTTTGTGTTATTGAAGAAGAAGGCTTTGAAGGGGACGATATCCTAGGATCTTTAAGTAAGAAATTTGGTACATCAGAGATGGCTGTTCAAATTATTACTGGTGACCGCGATAATCTCCAGCTCGTTACAGAGTATAGTCACGTGTTCTTAACTAAAAAAGGTATTTCTGATATGTTAGAGGTTACTCTTGAAAACATGGAAGAACTCTATGGCTATGGTCCTGATAAGGTTATCGAAATGAAAGCCCTTATGGGTGATTCCTCTGATAATATTCCAGGTGTACCAGGGGTAGGTGAAAAAACGGCCCTTAAATTGATTACAGAATACGGTAATCTTGAGTCCGTATATGACCATATCGAAGATATTTCCGGTAAGAAATTAAAAGAGCGACTTGTCGAAAATAAAGACTTAGCGTTCTTGTCTCGTGAGTTAGCAACTATCAAAACAGATATGGATTTATCCTATAAGGTCGAAGACTTTGTACAGAATTTCCATACCTCTGAGGTACAGCCTTTATTCGAGACCTTGGGATTTACTAAATTAACGCCTCGTATCGTACAAGTAATGGGCGGAGAGGAATCCGATTTTGGTGATCCTGGTTCTTTGTTTGCTCCACAAGAGGAAATTTCTCTACATGATTTAGCAGATGCTAATGCTTTAACCTCTGAGTTCTATACAGATAAAACGGTGGCAGTACATGTTGTGCTAGATGGTAAAACTCCATTTAGAACAGTAACGAATGCGTATTTATCTAATGGTGATACTATTGTAAAAACAGATGATACTAAAGCTGTATTAGCTGTTTTACAAGGTGCAAATGCTATCGTTACTACTCAAACTAAAGAGATTATTGAAGCCTTTGGTGAAGATGCACCAGCTGAGATTTCTTTATTTAACGATGATAAAACCGCTCGTGTTCATGATATGTCTCTTCTTGCGTATTTGTTAGATCCTACGCGTACTAACTATGGGTATCTATATTTAACAGAACGTTTCTCCGTGCCAAGCATTGCTAGTGGTAGTGTAGATGTAGAATGCGTGTCCATGGTGAAAGCTTTACTCGCTATGAACGAAGTAGCTTGTGAATCTGCACGCCGTGAAGAGCTTTGGTCTCTATATGAAACAATTGAGTTGCCATTGATTCATACTTTAGTAGTAATGGAGAAAAATGGTATTTATATTGATACAGAAAAATTAGCTGAAACTACGGCTCGTTTTAAAGAGGAACTAGCGCAAGTACAGCAAGAGATTTACGATATCGCAGGGGAAACTTTCAACATTAACTCGCCTAAACAATTGGGTGTTATATTGTTTGAAAAGATGAACTTGCCAATCATTAAGAAAACTAAGACTGGCTATTCTACAGATGCAGAAGTACTTGATATGCTTCGTCATGAAAGTCCGATTGTAGAGAAAATCTTGGCATACCGTTCTGTAGCTAAGCTAGTATCTACGTATTGTGAAGGATTGGCGGTTCTTATTAATGATAAGACTAAGCGTATTCATACGACCTTTAATCAAATGGTTACGGCTACAGGACGTCTTAGCTCTTCTGACCCTAACTTACAAAATATTCCTGTCCGTACTGAAAAAGGCCGTGAAATTCGTGCCTTATTCTATCCAGGTGCAGGGTACGACACCTTGGTGAGTGCCGATTATTCTCAAATTGAGTTACGTATTTTAGCGCATCTTTCCGGTGATGAAGCGTTAATTAAAGCCTTCGTTGACGGCAAGGATATTCACCGTTTTACTGCGGCGGAGGTACTAGGGAAATCTCAAGAGGACGTTACGAGTGAAGAACGTTCCCATGCGAAGGCGATTAACTTTGGTATCATTTACGGTATTTCTGATTTTGGCTTGTCTCGTGACCTTGGTATTACACGGGGTGAAGCTAAAAACTATATTGATTTATACTTTAGCCGTTATCCAAAGGTTAAAGAGTATATGGATCGCATGGTGCAAGAAGCTCATGAAACTGGTAAGGTTCGCACTATGTTCGGCCGTCAACGTGAATTGCCTGATATTAACAGCCGTAACTTTAACCGTCGCTCCTTTGCAGAACGTACGGCAATGAATACACCAATTCAAGGCACAGCTGCTGATATTATCAAGTTGGCTATGAACCAAGTTGAGAAAAAGCTAGAAGATGGAAACTTTACATCTCGTCTTTTATTACAGGTACATGACGAACTTGTATTAGAAGTGGTGAATTCTGAATTAGAAGCAGTAGAAGAATTATTACGTACTACTATGCAATCCGTTGTGGAGTTACAAGTACCTCTTATTGTAGATGTACATCATGCGGAAAATTGGGCGTTAGTTAAATAATAGTTTCTTAATATTAGTTTATTAAAAATAGAAGGCATATATGTTTAAAATAGGATTAACTGGTGGTATTGCATCGGGCAAGAGTACAGTCCTTACCTATTTTAAGGACAAAGGAATACCTTATATCGATGCAGATATTGTCGCTCGTGAGGTAGTAGAGCCTGGTACTGAAGGTTTAGAAGCAATTGTGGATGCCTTTGGTTCTAATGTATTGCATGATGACGGTACATTAAATCGTGAAGCATTGGGCGCTATTGTCTTTCACAATGAAGAAAAACGACAATTGTTAAATGGATGTCTAAAAACACATATACGCAATCGTATTTTGGAACAAACATCTCAATATGAATCGGTTAATACACCGATTTTAATCTATGATATTCCATTACTCATAGAGGGGGAATGGTATACCATGATGGATGAGGTTTGGCTTGTTTATGTAAACGAGCCTACTCAGATAGATCGCTTAATGAGTCGCAATGGATATACTAGAGAGGATGCTTTGGCTCGCATCAATAGTCAAATGCGACTAGACGATAAACGTTCTTATGCAGATCTAATTATTGATAATAATGGTACGCCTCAGGCTTTGACCGCAAAATTAGATACAATTTGGAGTGAGCGTCTAGAGCCGATTTTACAAAAACCTCAATAATAACAATAGATGTGTCAAAATTTGTATATAAAAAATAGTATTAAATGGTATAATAAGCCCATGAAATTTAGTATTATAGTATCCTAGCATTTGGTTACAGCTAGATTATGGTAAATGTTATAGTAGTTATATGTAGAAAGGGGGATTTATGAAACGTGCAACGGCAACGGCGTTATCGTGCGTCGTACTTGGGTGGTTTTATTTTACTCATTTAGATGATCCTTTAGCGCGTCAAGTGGCGTACCCCTTTAACTATAGAGATGTAGTGATGGCTGCAGCTGAGAAGGAACAGGTTCCACCATCCTTGGTGGCTAGTGTTATCTTAGCTGAAAGCAAATATAAGAATACTGCTGAGTCTGAAACAGGTGCTCTTGGATTGATGCAGCTCATGCCAGATACAGCACGTTGGGTTGCTCAACAAGTTGGTCATGGTAATTATACAGATCGTCAGCTAAAAGAACCTGAAACAAATATCGAGTTAGGAACATGGTATCTAGGCCATTTGTTAAAAGAATTTAATGGCGATGAGGTGCAGGCGTTAGCTGCGTATAATGCGGGACGCGGCCATGTTGAATCCTGGCTTAATGAGAATAAATGGAATGGCATGGTTGATACTATACCATTTCCAGAAACACGTAGCTATGTAAAAGCTGTTTTACAGTATCAACAGAAATATGAGGCATTATATGGAAACGATTATTGAAGCTTGTAAAGCATTAGATTATTCATGGTTGCCTCAGCAGATTGGGGGATTTACCTTAGTAGCATCCAATGAATCTGATTACACTGCGCTACTTGAACGCCTTACAGCAGGTGAAGAGGTATTAAAGGTACCTATTTTCTATTATCAAAATGATCTAGGGTGGCGATGGTCTGCCTTATATGATAAAGAGGTAGAAGACTATACGGTTCATATTGAAATGCCACTCTTTTCCTTTGTGGATATTTCCTTTGTACGGGCTGATTTAGAGTCGTTCTGGAAGGGGTTACAAGATCGATGTGTCAAAGGTTTAACTAATATGTTAATCGAGCCAGCGAATAACTTTACCTTTACGTATCGTCGCCGAGGAATACCTGAATGGGATTTTTCCGAGGTCATGCCTAAAGAATTGGAAGGTTTTATATGTGATGTTGATCCAGCTCACGGAATTCGGATGATTAATGGTTCTTTTATTATCGGTGAATATCGTAAGATGGATGAATGTACTGGATTATTGCTATATTATAACGAATTACGTGATGAGTACTTTGCAGAGCTTCGTTATAAAAACTATCCTGAAATAGACCATCATTTAGATGCTAAAAATTTAGTTGATTTAACCGCTGTTCTTCGTGAGCACCTAGGACCTATATTAAAAGGGTTAAATGAGCGGGTTGACTAATAATTGTAAAGTGTGACTATGCTATTTTTTGAGTTATTTTATATTATATGAAATAATCTAAGTGGGAATGTTTGGTTAAAGCCCATAAGAAAGCGTAGAATTTGTATATACACAGTAAATGTGATATACTATATATGACTTTTATATAAATCTTTTAAAAGAGTGGGCTTATGTCCACTCTTTCATTTATGATTAGCCTAATTTTAAGGTGTTTGTAATCAAGAGATATATACAAGATGTAGTAATGAAGGAGGCGATGGCTATGAAGAGAGAAGCAGTAGAGGAATTTGTATCCTCTGTAGTTGAAGGTATTATAGCCGGCACCGAAATGGAACTAGTCGATGTAGATTACGTTCGTGAACGCGATTGGTATTTACGTGTCTATCTCGACAAGCCAGGTGGTGTAGATTTGGATGACTGTCAGTTGGTTAGCGAAAAACTAAGTGCTGTGCTCGACGAAAAAGATCCAATTACGGAAAACTATTTATTGGAAGTATCTTCTCCAGGCCTAGATCGAGTTCTTAAGAAGGATAAGGATTTGGTTCGCTATAATGGTCGTGATGTTGATATCCAACTATTTAAACCGATTAATGGCAGTAAGCAATTTACTGGTGTATTAGAAGGTTTTACAGACACAACTATCGATTTTACTATCAATGGTGAAAGCATGACATTCGAACGGACTGCCATTGCACAAATTCGATTACATCTTGATTTTTAATATATGGAGGCATACGAGTGAGTCAAGAATTAATTCAAGCGGTAATGGTGCTTACAAAACAAAAAGGTTTTGCTCCTGAGGTTATTTTTGAATCCTTAGAGGCTGCATTGTTGCAAGCATATCGCAAAGAACCAACATCTAATCCAGATGCGTACGTTGTGATTGACCGTGAAACAGGCGTTTACAAAGTAATGGCTAAAAAACAAGTTGTAGAAACTGTGGAATTGCCAGAAACAGAAATTAGCTTGTTAGAAGCGCGCAAAATTGACAAACGTTTTGAAATTGGCGACGTAGTAGAAGTAGATGTTACTCCAGCTAACTTTGGCCGTAGTGCTGCCCATACTGCAAAACAAATGCTTATTCAACGTTTGAAAGAGGCTGAACGCAGCGTAGTATACGAAGAATACTATAGCCGTGAAGGCGATATTATTACTGGCGTTATTACACGTGTTGAAGGTAAAAATGTATTTATCGATTTAGGTAAAACAGAAGCGATCTTGCCTCCTACTGAGCAAATTGCTACAGAAACATATCGCGAAGGAGATCGTATTAAATGCTATATCGTAGAGGTTAAGAAAACTACGAAAGGGCCTCAAATTATGATTTCCCGCACACATCCTGGTTTATTAAAACGCCTCTTTGAGTTAGAGGTACCAGAAATTTATGAAGGTGTGGTAGAGCTTAAATCCGTAGCTCGTGAGCCAGGTATGCGTTCTAAGATTGCTGTTTATAGCCGCGATGAAAATGTTGACCCAGTAGGTGCTTGTGTAGGTCCTAAAGGTCAACGTGTACAACATATCGTTGATGAGTTACATGATGAAAAGATTGATATCGTTAAATGGGATGAAGATCCAGCAATTTATATCGCAAACTCTTTGAGTCCAGCAAAGGTTGTATCTGTTGATGTAAGTGAAGAAGAAAAATCCTCTTACGTTGTAGTTCCTGATTATCAATTATCCTTAGCGATTGGTAAAGCTGGTCAAAATGCTCGATTAGCAGCCAAATTAACTAACTGGAAAATCGATATTAAGAGTGAAACTCAAGCAGCTGAAGAACCTTTTGCAGGTTTTGGCAATGCTGAGGATGGAGAATAGTCATGAAACCGAAATCCCAACCTATGCGCACCTGTGTAGGATGTGGTGAGCCAAAGGTAAAACGTGAATTGATTCGTGTAGCCTTGAGCCCAGACGGTAATATTAGTATTGATCGCACTGGTAAAGCACCAGGACGTGGAGCCTATCTATGTGAATCCATGTCGTGCTTTGAACAAGCCTATAAGGCAAAACGATTAGAACGGTCATTAAAGCATAGTGTATCGAAAGAGATATACGAAGCGTTACAACGTGATTTACAAGAGCATGAGTAATCACTGATATACATGAATGAAGATAAAATTTTGAATCTCTTAGGTTTAGCACAACGAGCAGGCAAAGTTATTTCTGGTGATTTTATCGTAGAAAAGGCTATAAAGAGAAAGGAACCAAAATTGGTGCTTCTCGCTGGTGACTGTGCAGCCAACAATGAAAAGAAATATACTCAATTAGCAGAAACACATCAGATTCCACTTCATAGTATTGCCAATAAAGAGGTGTTAGGAACAGCTATTGGTAAAGAAGTTAGGGTAGTAGTCGCCGTACTAGATGATGGATTTGCAAAGGCAATAGTAAAAGAGATTGATCGATAATAAGGGGGTATGTAGATGTCCAAAAAGCGCGTCCATGAAATCGCCAAAGAGTTCGGCGTAGAAAGTAAGCAGGTTATTTCTATTTTGCAACAACATAATGTAAATGTTACGAAAGCAGTTAATTCTGTAGATGATTCGGGTTATGAAATTGTAAAAAAACAATTGAGTAAGAAATCTGAAGCACCTAAAGTAGCACAAAAAACAGAACAAAAAGTAGAACAAAAATCTGCTCCAACTGCAGCTCATAAACAAGAAGCTGCGCCACATAAACAACAACATCCAAATCGTTCTAACGAACACAAAAAGGATAATCAAAAACAAGGTGGTCAAAAACAAGACGATCAATCTAAACAAAATGACCATAAAAAGGGCAATGTACGTCATGTACAAATCTCTGAACCTACACGTAAATCCGAAGGTAACCAACAATCTGGTGACCGCGCTAACAACCGCCCTAACAATAATAATCGCAATAATGACAATCGCAATAACAATGGTCGTCCTAATGATGCGCGTAATAATGATAATCGCAATAACGATAATCGAAACAATGATAACCGCAATTCTAATAACAATGATCGTCGTAACAAGAAAAATAAAAAAGGTGGTAATAACCGCCCACAATCCTTGTTATCTACATCTATGCAAAAGAAAAAGAATCGCGTAAAACATCGTAACGAACAATACTTACAACAAAAAGCTGAGGCTGAACGTAAGGCTGAAGCAGCGATTGCTACAGAAATCGAATTGTCTGGTCCTTTAACTGTTAAGGAACTAGCTGAAAAAATGGGCCGTGAAGTATCTGAAATCATCAAAAAGTTGATGCTTTTAGGTGTTATGGCTAGCATTAACCAAGAGGTTGATGTTGATACAGCTACAATCGTAGCTGAAGAATTTGGTGTAACTGTAACTGAAGTAGAACCTGAAGAAGATCCTACTGATATCATTGAAATTGAAGATGCACCAGAAACATTGAAACCTCGTCCACCAGTAGTAACTATCATGGGCCACGTTGACCATGGTAAAACATCCTTGTTGGACGTAATTCGTCAAACTAATGTAACAGCTGGCGAAGCAGGTGGTATCACTCAACATATCGGTGCTTACCAAGTTCGTTATAACGACAATAAAATTACATTCCTTGATACTCCTGGCCATGAAGCGTTTACAGCTATGCGTCTACGCGGTGCTAAATCTACAGATATCGCAGTTCTCGTTGTAGCTGCTGATGATGGCGTAATGCCTCAAACTATTGAAGCCATAAACCATGCTAAATCTGCAGATGTACCAATTATTGTTGCTATCAACAAAATGGATAAACCAGGTGCTAACCCAGACCATGTTAAACAACAATTGTCTGAACATGGCCTTTTACCAGAAGAATGGGGCGGCGATGTAATCATGGTTCCAGTTTCTGCTAAACAAAAACAAGGTATCGACGACTTGCTCGAAAATATCTTGCTCGTAGCAGAAGTTATGGAATTAAAAGCGAACCCTAACCGTAAAGCTTACGGCGTAGTTATCGAGGCTCAACTTGATAAAGGTCGTGGTGCTGTATGTACCGTATTAGTACAAAAAGGTTCCCTTCGTGTAGGTGACACTGTACTTGCTGGTACTGCTTATGGTAAAGTACGTGCCATGACAAATGAACGCGGTGAAAAGGTAAAAGTAGCTCGTCCTTCTATGCCAGTAGAAATATTGGGCTTCTCAGAAGTTCCACAAGCTGGTGAAATCATCAATGGTATGGATGATAACGAAGCACGTGCAATCGCAGAAAAACGTATTGCTAAACAACGCGTTCAAGAATTGCAAGCTACTCACAAAGTTACATTGGATGATATCTTCAATCAAATTCAACAAGGTGAGTTAAAAGATCTTAATATCATCATTAAAGCAGACGTTCAAGGCTCTGTAGAAGCATTACGTCAATCTTTGGAAGGCATTAAAAACCCTGAAGTACGTATCGTTATCGTTCATGCTGCAGTAGGTGCTATTAATGAATCCGATATCATGTTGGCGTCTGCATCTAATGCCATCGTTATGGGCTTCAATGTACGTCCTGATGCTAATGTACGTCGCGCTGCTGAGAATGAAAAAGTTGACCTTCGTACATATCGCGTAATCTACGATGCTATTAATGATGTTGAGTCTGCGATGCGTGGTATGTTGGCGCCTCAATTCAAAGAGGTTGTCGTTGGTCGTGCAGAGGTACGTCAAGTTATTTCTACACCAAAAGCTATCGTTGCCGGTTCTTATGTAACAGAAGGTCGTATTACTAACGATTCTGAAGTACGTTTGATCCGTGATGGTATTGTTGTATTTGAAGGTAAGGTTGACTCTTTACGTCGATTCAAAGACGAAGTAAAAGAAGTTAAAACATCCTTCGAATGTGGTATCTCCTTAGAAGGTTACCGCGACATCAAGGAAGGCGACGTAATTGAAGCGTACTTGATGGAAGAAGTTGCACCTCAAATATAGGAGGTTTATATGAGTGACGTTCGTGTCAGAAAATTACAAGAATTCATCAAACAAGAGGTAAGTCAAATGTTGATGCGTGGATTGAAAGATCCTCGCATCGGCTTTACTACTATTACCGATGTTCATGTAACCGGTGATTTACGAGAGGCTACAATTTACGTTTCCTTGTTTGGTTCCGATAAGGAAAAAGAAGATACTCTTATCGCTTTAAAGCATGCAGCAGGCCATATTCGTACTGAGCTTGGCAAAGTACTTAAGTTGCGCCATATTCCTTCTATCACATTTGATAAGGATACGTCTTTAGACTATAGCATGCATATTGAATCCCTTTTGAATGAAATTAAAAAGGACGAAGAAAAAAATTAACACAAAGGATAGAGAACATGAGTAAGATTACTATTAATCAATTACATGTGGCTCTGTGTGAAGCTAATTCTATTATGCTAACCGTCCATGTTAGACCCGATGGTGATGCTATCGGGTCCATGGTGGCCTTTTACGAAGCCCTTGTAGGGCAAGGTAAAACTGTATATATGGTAGTGGATGATGTAGTTCCTGAAAAGTACTCATTCTTACGATATACGGACCACATCCATGATGTAGCGTATTTTGAAACAAATCCTGTTGATATTGATATGCTAATGGTATTGGATGCTAGCACGTATGAGCGAATTGGCAAAGTAGGTGCACTATGGAGTGCACCTATTTTTAATATAGACCACCATATTTCTAATACGGAGTTTGCGGATCATCTATATTTAAAGCCTAATTTTGCTGCTACTGGTGAAATTATTACCTATTTATGTACAAAATGGAATTGGCCTATCACTGAGTCTATGGGCACTGCATTATATATGGCTATTGCTACAGACTGTGGCTTCTTTAAGTTCAGTAATACCACAGCCAATACTTTAGAAATGGCTGCAAAATGTGTAGCAGCTGGTGCTAGACCTAATGTTATTTCTGAAACGATTGAAGCTGTGTCTGCCAGTCGTCTTGAATTAACAAAACAAGTTATGCAAACTATCGAGTTTTACAAGAATAACACCGTGGCTACAATCGAGTTGAATCGTGAAGCCATGACAATTCTTGGGGATGATACGGATGGTTTTGTAGATATTATTAGAAACGTCGATACTGTTGATATAGCTATTTTATTAAAAGCTGAATCCGATGATAGAACGCGGGTAAGCTTGCGTTCTAAAGGAACTGACGTGAATGCTATAGCTAGCAATTTTGGCGGTGGCGGACATATTCGAGCTTCCGGTTGTACCATTAATTTACCATTACAAGAAGCAAAACAAGCTCTTATTGAGGTGATTAAATAATGGATGGCGTTTTACCATTTTTAAAACCTCCTGGAATAACAAGCCATGATGCTGTTGCCATTTGTCGCCGCATATTAAACGAGAAGCGCATAGGACATAGTGGTACTTTAGATCCTATGGCATATGGTGTATTGCCAGTATTTCTTGGTAAGGCTACGCGACTTATTGAATACACTGATGGTTTTGATAAAACCTATGTGGCAGAATGTAAATTTGGGACTTTTACAGATACTGAAGATAGTTCAGGTCAACCAGTATTGCCTGATAATGACATGGTATTGAGAGATGGCGTTCTATTAAATGAATCATCTCAAAGTTCAGAACTTTCTGATGCTATAGTAAAACCGACTTTTGATGAATTAGTCAATACATTGAATACGTTCTGTGGAGTTCAAAATCAGAGACCATCAAAATATTCCGCTATTAAAGTAAATGGTATTCGTGCTTATGAATATGCCCGTAAAGGTATTCCTGTAGAATTGCCATTACGGAAAATTCATATAAAAAATATTGAGCTTGTAGCGTATGGCTTTCCATATTTTACAGTTCGTGTAACATGCTCTGGAGGCACTTATATTCGTTCATTATTACGTGATATATGTGTTTCATTAGGTATACCAGGAACGATGACATCTTTGGCGCGTACTCAAGTAGGGCCCTTTGATATTGGTTCTGCCAAAATGGCTGAGGAATTGATGATTCATGGTGAAAGCCTATTGTTACCAACGGATACAGCAGTTTCACATCTTTCAAAAGTAACGGTAAATAGTGTACAATTAAAGATGATGGTTCAAGGTAAACAATTATCTATTGATAGTGAATTTTCCTATACCAAACCAGATCATTATTATAGAGCCTATGGTCCTCATGGATTCATTGGTATTATGAAACGAACAAACCACACATTAAAGGTGGAAAAAAATATTTTTATTGAAGGATAAGTATGAAGCAATTACATTCGTTTGATGAACTACGTCAAATCAAAGATACAAAAGTATATGCCCTAGGTACCTTTGATGGCATTCATCGAGGTCATCAACGAGTTATACGGAAGGCTGTTGAAGAAGCTGCATCAGTTAATGGTGTTAGCATTATCATTACCTTTGAACATCATCCGTTGACAATTCTACATCCAGAACGTGTTCCGAAGAGGGTTATTCAAGAAGAGGTTATGGATACCGTTCTTGATGCTTTGAATGTAGATTATATTTTGCGATTACCTATGAATGAAGAACTACTTCAAATGAGTGCTGATGAATTTTTAGATGCTCTTTGTACGGATATGAATGTTCAAGCCATTGTAATAGGTGAGAATTTTACATTCGGTGCAAAAGGATTAGGTAATCCTACATATATGAAACAAGTATTGGCTGATAAACATATACAAGTCCTAGTACAGCCTTTATTGCCTTGTGATGGTCTTAGTACACCTATTTCAAGTACTGAAATCAGAAAAGCGATTCGAGAAGGGCGTTTAGAAGATGCTACTGGTTGGCTAGGAAGACCATTTCAATTTAAAGGGACTGTTATTAAAGGTGATCAACGAGGGCGTACATTAGGGTTTCCTACATTAAATTTATTACTTCCTAATGAAATGGCTACACCTCCAGATGGAGTGTATGCTAATCGCGTGTGTATCGATGGCATTTGGTATGATGGGGTAGGTAATATTGGGGATAATCCTACATTTAAAAATCAGTACCATAGATGCGAAGTACATCTGTTTAACTTTGACCAAGATATATATGGAAAAACAGTCCTTGTACAATTTATTTCCTATATTAGAGGAGAAGTTAAATTTAATAACTTACAAGATCTTATTGATCAAATGAAGGTGGATGAAGAACAGGCTTTAGCTATTTTGGCTAATGCATAATAAGGGGGTTCTCATGGATATTAAAGAAGCTCGTAAACAAATAGATAGCATTGATGCTGTATTAGTCGCTGAATTTGAAAAAAGACTATCTTTAATCAAAGAAATTGGTAAATATAAAGATGAACATCATTTACCACTCGTCGATGAAGCGCGTGATGAAAGTATTGTTGCATTGCATACTGCAAATTGCAAAGATAAAACGTTATCACCTTATGTTGAAAATTATATAAAGACTGTTGTTTCTATGAGCAATGAGTTTTTAAAAGAGCATATGCATAAGCATATTTTTCTCATCGGTATGCCAGGCGCTGGTAAGACTACAGTTGGTAAAATGTTAGCCAAGGAATTGGGCCGAGACTTTTACGACTTAGATCAAACAATTCAAGATAAGGTTGGGAAATCTGTACAAAATATTTATATTTATGATGGTAAAGATGCTTTCACCGAGTATGAATACAGTACAATTAAAGAACTAATTCATAATAAGCCATCTGTTATTGCTACCGGTGGTGGTACGGTTACCTATGACAAAACAGTAAAGTTAATGCGTAATAATGGTCTTGTTGTATTTGTTAATCGCGATGTAAATCATATCCTAGATGATTTGGATCTTGAAATTCGCCCACTTGTTAAAGAAAGCATTGAGTATATCTTTAATGTATATGAAGAACGATACCCTTTATATGAAGAAGTGGCACATATTAAAATAGGTAATGAAGGAAGCATTACCGATGCGGTACAAGAAATTATTGAAGCCTTGCCTAATACGGAGAAATAATGGACGTTATACGAGGATTTGTATACCGAACTATATATGAGAATACACAACGTACGTATTGCGTGTTTGTCCTTAAAGATTATAATGAGGAATACATTACTTGTACTGGTAAATTTGAGTCTCCTAAAGAGGGGGAAGATATCGAAGTTCGCGGCCGATATGTAGAACATGAAAAATATGGTCGACAATTTGATGCTACTAGTGTAGAGAAGTTAAAGCCTGATAATATGGGTGCTGCAAAGACCTACTTATTGAACTTAGGGATTAAAGGTTTTGGTGAAAAGTCCGTAGAAAAGGTACTTGATTATTTTGGTATTCGTATATTAGAAATTTTACGAGAGGAACGTCCTGAAGAAATTAAGGATGTTCCTGGTCTTCGAAAAAGTGTTAAGGATGAATTATTTAATACGTTACTTGGTGAAGGTATTTTGTCCGATTTAAATCACTTTTTTGAAAGTCACCATATTTCGTCTAAATGGAGTCGAACTGTATACACTTATTACGGTGTTCAGTCTGTGGCTGTTATTGAAGATAATCCTTATACTTTGTTACGTGTTGCACCAGATATGCTCTTTGGTACGGCTGATACACTGGCGGAACATTTAGGCATTACTGGCAGTGACTCTCGCCGTTTAGAGGCTGGTTTAGAATGGATTTTACGCAGTTTAGATAATCAAGGTCATACTTGTTTGCCTGTAGATCAACTTATTGGCCGTTTAGATGATCTGTTACAAACTGATGCAGATGATATTGCTAACTTTATTGAAGGTCTTTTGGAGCAAGGTGCTTTATATAGTACTTATTATGAAGATATCTTATATATTTACCCTCCAGAAATGTACGTGTCTGAAGTAGAAAGCGTTCATTATACAAAGGATTTCTTATTAGAAGCAGATCCAATTTCTCTAGATATTTCAAGTTTTATAGAGAAATTTGAAGCAGATAATCACATTACATTTGGGGACGCCCAAAAAGAGGCTATCCATTTATCTTTCTTTGAAAAATTTTCTCTTATCACTGGTGGCCCTGGTACGGGTAAAACGACGATTATAAAGGCCCTAGTAAAAGGATTTCAACTTGGTGGATTAGGGCGTATTATTCTATGTGCACCTACGGGACGTGCTGCTAAACGACTTACAGAGGCTACTGAGTTTGAAGCAACAACGATACATCGTTTGTTGGTACCCGTACAGGGAAGTGACTCTTACGACTTTACTAAGAATGAAGATGATCCATTAGATATTGATGTTATCATTATTGATGAAGCATCAATGCTAAATGTACGGTTATTCTATTCATTAATGGCAGCCATTCCAAAGGAAGCTCATGTCATTATTGTAGGTGATGTTGATCAATTGCCACCTATTGGAGCAGGTTTTGTATTAAAAGACTTACTCGATAGTGACTGTGTTCCTTATGCACGACTTAATCAGATTTATCGTCAAAGTTCTGGTAATACTATCGTCGAAAGCGCCTATGCTATTAACCGTGGTGAAATGCCAAATTTGCATAGTGTAAGTGAAGAGTTTTCCTTTATACCTGTTAAGTCTTACGATATGATGATGAAAGCTATCATCGATGTATATAAGCGAGAACAAGAGCATGTAGAGGATGAATTAGATATTCAAATTATTTCTCCTATGCGACGTGGTGAAGCAGGGAGTACTTTGATCTCTCAATATGTTCAACAAGCAGTAAATCCACCAGATAGCTTAAAGGGTGAAGCACGAGTCAACGGTATTACCTATAGGGTAGGAGATAAGGTTATTCAAATTCTTAACGACTATGAATTAGAAGTGTTTAATGGTGAAATTGGTGTAATTTACGCTATTACACGGACCGATATTTGTATCCGTTTTATCCATAAAGAGGTTCGTTTACCTATTGATGAAGCGCATATGATTATGCCTGCTTATGCTATTACAGTTCATAAGAGCCAAGGTAGTGAATACGGTGTAGTTATCATTCCATTTGTTCCACGTTATGGTGGTATGTTACAACGTAATTTGTTGTATACAGCTGTTACGCGTGCAAAACGGAAGGTTATAATTGTGGGTACTTCAAGTGCTGTAGAACGTGCTGTACGTACCGTAAACGGTGATGAACGATATACATTGTTTAAAGAACGACTACAAGGGAGATGTGATTCGTAATGAGTCTTTGGGATTTCCTATTTCCACCTGTATGTCCTCACTGTGGGACTTCTGTAGCAACGCAAGGGGATTGGTGTGAAACTTGTTTTAAAGATCTATTACATATCCGTCACGTGCCACAAAAATTTTTGCATTATGTAGATGATGTATGTGTGTTGGCGGATTATCGTGGTGGTCTAAAGTCTATGATATATGATGTAAAATTTAATGAAAAAAAGGAGCAGTCCAAAGGGGCTGCTCCTTTTTTAGCATCGTACAACTTTTACATGAAATATGATGAGTTTAATATTGTTAATAACAAGTGCTCTGTTATTTATGATTATATTATTCCTGTTCCGTCTAGCGAAAGGAAAAAAGCTAAGAGAGGATATAACCAAGTTGATTTATTTTTTACCAAGTGGGCTAAATCTTTACAAAATATAGATAATAAACATTTTGCTTGGTTAGACTGTTTGTACAAATTTGACACTTCTAATGATATGTGGGCGTTAACGAATAAAGAACGACATCAAAATATTGAGGAGGCTTTTGTCATTGGCGCTAACTATAAAGATATTGAATTAAAGGATAAGACAATACTTATCGTAGATGATATATATACTACAGGGGCTACGATTGAAGCCGTCGCAAAGGTCATTAGGACATATAAACCTTGTAAAATTGATGCATTAACATTAGCTAGCGGTAGTTTTTAAGTATATAAAAAAGCGTTCACCTTATGGTGAACGCTTAATCATGAGACTAACCAAGAACATCGATAAATGCTTTTACTACATCTGGATCGAAAAGGGAGCCAGATGCACTAAAGAGTTCTTCTTTAGCTTTAGCTTTAGTTTTTGCCCAAAATTCAGTAGAAGGATTCACTGTTGTATCGTAATAATCTGCTACAGCGATAATTCTAGCTCCTAATGGGATATTAGCACCACGTAAATGTTTAGGATAACCAGAGCCATCCCATTTTTCGTGGTGATAACGAATATAAGGCAAGATTTGTTGACAACATGGGTAGTTTTCAATCATATTGGCACCGCTCGCAGCATGTTGTTTATACTTGGACATTTCTTGCTTGTTAAGATATGGAGATTTTTGAATTAATGCATTAGGTACCATTAAAAGCCCTACATCATGAAGTAAAGCTGCGTGGCGAATTTGCTCAATTTCATTTAATGGTAAACCCATTTTAGCAGCAATACTAACTGCATAGTTTGAAACTTGGATAGAATGAGTGTATAGATGATAGCTCTTCATTTGTATCATTTGCAAGAGCTGAGCACTAATGGCTTCTAAACTGTCCTTCTCCAGTTCGTACAACCCTGATGGTTGCATTAATGATAACATAAACATAATAAACCCCTTTAACTAACATGTAGAACATATGGTACAACCCCTCGTACTTATGTTCATATCGTACAACTTTAGGCCGTTCTTATTTAATAGTATACAAATTATACACCATAAATAATGTTTTGTGTATGATACGTATGTTCTGTTATACATGTTGTATTCATATTTAGCATACTAAAAATAATTGACATTTTAGGAATGCACTAAATATAGTACCTTGAAATATTAATTTTATAAATATTAAAATAATATGAAGAATATTTTAGGTTTTCTATTACAATTTTCTATACATCGGAAAAAAGGGGTTGCAAAATTTGTTCTCATTTCAATGAGAAATAAACGTTAATATGTTCGATAAAGATACAAGTTTTGTATATTTTATTAAATTATATGTCTTCGTAAATCTAGACATGAATTATGTTATTCTTTATAATACGTCTATACGGGTCTGTGGTTGAAAGTCGATGCCAGTCGCAGGCAAAACGATCCACATAAGCAACCCAAGGGGTTGTGAGCATGGTGCGGCTTAGGTGTAAGTCCTGCCGGTAAAACCGAGAGGAGTAGTAGTGGGGAGTCTCGGACTTATGAGCGAACCTTCCAGCAGGCGAGTGTGGGGGCAAAGACCAGGTCAGCCGTATACGGGCACATGAGGCTTTTCTCATGTGCTTTTTTCTTTTTATACATCTGTATATTAAAAAATCTATAGAAAACCACTACCTATGGGAAAGTTATTATACATTGATATCATAATTATACAATGAGTGCATAAAAATAAAATGCAAATATAGTGATTTATTGATGTCTAAGAATTTTCTATACAAAATTGTTGACATAATTATACTAAGTGATATACTAGTGTAATAAAAATAGTTAGTTTAGTGAACGAGGATGATTTGATGTTAAATAGGAAGTTAAAAAAATTAATCATTGGTGGTTGTATGTTAGTATTGGCTGGTACTGTAATTGGCGGTTGTGGAACTTCTACACAAACAACTTCTAATAAATTAATCGTTGGTACTAATGCCACATTTGTTCCATTTGAATTTAAAGATGAAAAAACTCAAGACTATACAGGCTTTGATATTGATCTTATTCGTGCCATCGGTAAGCGTATCAATAAAGATGTAGAGCTTAAGAATGTTGCCTTTGATGCTTTAATTCCAGCGTTAAATACACATGATATTGATGTAGCAGCATCTGGTATGACTATTACAAAAGCTAGAAGTGAAAAGGTGTTATTCTCTTCTCCATATTATGAAAATGCACTTGCTGTAGTATATAAAGATGGTGCCAATATTACATCCCTTGATGATCTTAAAGGTAAAAAGATTGCTGCTCAATTAGGTACAACTGGTGCTGATTTAGCTCATAAAATTGAAGGTACTAATGTAAAAGAGTTTGACCATAGTAATGAAGCTTTGTTAGAATTACAAAATGGCGGTGCTGATGCAACTGTAATTGACTTGCCGGTAGCTCAATTTTATAGTACTAAACATCCAGACCAACATATTAAATTTATGGCATATCCAAATACGAAAGAATATTTGGGCTTAGCAATCAATAAAGACAACAAAGACTTGCAAGAACAAATTAATAAAGCAATCGCCGATATGAAGGCCGATGGTGAATTTAATACATTATATAAAAAATGGTTTAATGTAGATGCACCAGCTGATATGCCAGTAGTGTTAGAATTTAAATAATAGGAGAGATTATGAGTTTTAATTGGGGGTTAATTGCGGATAATTTACCGCTTCTATTACAAGGTGCACTTGTAACCGTTGAAATTACAGCTATGTCTGTAGGCTGTGGTTTCTTTATCGGTCTATTAGTAGCCTTAGCAAATTTATCTAAATTTACTGTAGTTAGATTATTAGCAAAATGCTATGTAGATATCATTCGTGGTACACCACTATTGGTACAAATCTTCTTAATTTACTTCGCATTGCCAATGATTACTGGACAACGTATTGATCCATTTATTGCTGCTGTTACTGCATGTAGTATTAACTCTGGTGCTTATGTGTCTGAAATCTTCCGTGCTGGCATTCAGTCTATCGATAAAGGCCAAATGGAAGCGGGTCGATCTCTTGGTTTGACTTGGGGCCAAACTATGCGCTATATCATCATGCCGCAAGCTTTCAAAGCAATTATTCCACCATTGGGTAACGAATTTATTGCTATGTTGAAAGACTCCTCATTGGTTTCTGTAATTGGTTTCGAAGAATTGACACGCCGTGGTCAACTAATCATTGCCAAAACATATGCATCATTTGAAATCTGGGGGACAGTTGCTGTTATCTACCTTATTATGACAGTAACAATTTCACAATTGGTTGGTTACCTTGAAAGGAAATATAGCATTAAATGATTAAGTTAGAAAATGTACATAAATCCTTTGGTAAAAATGAAGTATTAAAGGGCATTGATTTACATATCGAAAAAGGTCAAGTTGTAGTTATTATTGGTCCATCAGGTTCTGGTAAAAGTACAGTATTGCGTACTATGAATTACTTAGAAGAGCCTACATCTGGTAAAGTCATTGTAGATGGTATGGATCTTTCAGATAAATCTAAACTTAATGAAGTCCGTGCGGAAGTAGGCATGGTATTCCAAAACTTTAATCTTTTCCCACACATGACTGTAATGGAAAATTTAACCTTAGCACAAACTAAGGTCCGCAAAACATCTAGTGATGAGGCTAAAAAAATTGGTCAATCTTTATTAGATCGAGTAGGTTTGAAAGATAAAGCAAATGCTTATCCTGACTCATTATCTGGTGGTCAAAAGCAACGTGTTGCTATAGCTCGTGCTTTAGCAATGAAACCAAAGGTTATGCTCTTTGATGAGCCTACCTCTGCGTTGGATCCAGAAATGGTTCGCGAAGTTCTGGATGTAATGAAGTCTCTAGCCGAAGAAGGTATGACAATGGTCATTGTTACTCATGAAATGGGCTTTGCAAAAGAGGTTGCAGACCGAGTATTATTTGTAGATGGTGGATTAATTCTTGAAGATGATACTCCTGAAAAAGTATTTGATGCACCAACAAATGATAGAACAAAATTGTTCTTATCGAAAATTTTATAATAATAATTTCTAACATAAAAGGAAGTAAATTCTGTTTACAGAGTTTGCTTCCTTTTTTGACTATTTTTAAAGTTAACTGAATTTGTACATATTAGATTTTATGATATATGAATCTATTTATATCTATTAATATATTTGATAACTTGATGTCAATTCATTCAATTAGCCCCTATAAATAAGCCATTCTAGGTATTAATTAATCTATGAAATACGATTATTGCCATAAATATTTGTGATATATAAATATTTTATACATACATATCTTATGATAATAATTTTTAATTCATATAATTTTATGATTATAAAATTATGCAATAAATTAATATGCTGTTCGCAAATATTTATAACGTTGATAAATAAAGGGTTTTATGTGATTTTTGTAGGGTGGGATACAAATAAGATATCTTTGTATATTCATTAAAAGTGTTAATATTATTGTTTGATATTTTATACATGCTGTGTTATGATACAAGTGTAGTGCAAGACAGTAAGACAATATATATATTTTTAGGAGGATGTTACCATGTTAGGTAAAGTAAAATGGTTTAGCGCAGAAAAAGGTTATGGTTTTATTGAACGCGAAGACGGTAGCGATGTATTCGTACATTACTCTGCGATCCAAGACGAAGGTTTCAAATCTTTGACAGAAGGTCAAAATGTAGAGTTTGATATCGTTGATGGTAACCGTGGCCCTCAAGCTGCTAACGTTGTAAAAGCGTAATTACATACCAAAAAATACATAAAAGCAACATATAGTAAAACTCTGATATCGCATGATATCAGAGTTTTTTTGCTACTACTGAAAGTAATATTTATAATTCTACAAAAAATATAAAAATTTTTTGAAAAAAAAGAGGAGTTTTATATGTGAATGTAGAAATACTAAATATAACACGAGAGATAAGTAAAAAAAAATACTACACACTCGTATCTCGTGGATGATTTTTAGAAAGGGTGTTGACTTATGAAAGTAGCAATCAGAGGTAAGAACATTGAAGTGACAGATGCTCTAAGAGCATACATCGAAAAGAGATTGAGCAAATTAACTCGTTACTTCGATGATGAGTTAGATGCACAAGCGGTTTTATCCGTTGTAAAAGATAAATCTACTGTTGAACTTACATGCTTCGTTAATAAAATTGTTCTTCGGGGTGTAGAAACAAACGATGATATGTATGCTGCTATTGATTTGGTAATAGACAAAATCGTACGTCAAATTCACAAACATAAAACTCGTTTAGCTAAACGCTTTAAAAAACAAGAGGCTTTCCATCCAGAAGCTTTAGCGGCTCCTGTAGAAGAAGAAGCTATCGAAGTTGTAAAACGCAAACGCTTTGCAGTGCGTCCTATGGATGTAGAAGAAGCTATTTTACAAATGAATCTTATTGGTCATGACTTCTTTATGTTCTTCAATGCTGAAACAGAAGCAATGAATGTAGTATATCGTAGACATGATGGATTCTATGGCTTGATCGAGCCAGAATTACAATAACCTATAATGTCGGCTGACAATAATCCTAACTCCTTTCTACTTTTTTAATCAGCCGATTATTATACTAAGGTGGATGACCATTTTGAGTCATCCACCTTTTTTATAAAAACCTATAAATAATCGTGAAATGCCTTGAATTCTTTGACTATTCAAGGCATTTTCGTTATAATAAATTAGATAAAATAATGTAAGATGTCCTATAGAGGAGTGATTTGTTTGTTAAGCTTTTTACAAAGGCTATTAGGCAATAATAACGCAAAAGAAATCAAGAAAATGCGTGCTATTGCTGATCATATTAATGAAATTGAACCGAATTATGTTAAATTAAGTGATGCTAACTTAGTAGCAAAAACC
Source organism: Veillonella faecalis (assembly GCF_024677885.1). Classification (NCBI taxonomy): domain Bacteria; kingdom Bacillati; phylum Bacillota; class Negativicutes; order Veillonellales; family Veillonellaceae; genus Veillonella; species Veillonella faecalis. The sequence goes on along the minus strand of NZ_JALBWL010000001.1, from coordinate 620,696 downwards.
GATGAGTTTAAACGTCGTTTGCAAAAAGGGGAAACGTTAGACGACATTTTACCAGAAGCATTTGCCGTAGTTCGTGAAGCGTCTAAACGCGTGTTAGGCATGCGTCATTTTGATGTACAGTTGATTGGTGGTATTTGCCTTCATAGAGGTAATATTGCAGAAATGCGTACTGGTGAAGGTAAAACATTAGTTGCTACATTACCAGTATATCTAAATGCTTTGACAGGCAATGGGGTGCATGTTGTTACAGTAAATGATTATTTGGCGACTCGCGATAGCGAACAAATGGGGCGTTTATATAACTTCTTAGGTCTTTCTACAGGTCTTATTGTAGCTAATCTCGATTTTAACCAACGTAAAGAAGCATATGCATGCGATATTACATATGGTACAAATAATGAGTTTGGTTTTGACTATTTGCGCGATAACATGGTATCTGATGTATCACAAATGGTACAACGTCCATTGAATTATGCAATTGTCGATGAAGTTGACTCCATCCTTATCGATGAAGCGAGAACTCCACTAATTATTTCTGGTCCTGGTCAACGTTCCACAGATAATTACTATAAGTTAGCTAAAATTGTTCCTCATCTAGTGAAAGATGAAGATTATACAATTGATGAAAAACAAAAAACCATTGCACCTACAGATTCTGGTATTGCTAAAGTCGAAAAAATGCTTGGTGTTGAAAACTTGTATGATTCAGAAAATATTGAGTTAAATCATCTACTTGGTGCATCTCTTCGTGCATATGCTATGATGCATCGCGATACTGACTATGTAGTTAAAGATGGTGAAGTTGTTATCGTCGATGAATTCACAGGTCGTTTGATGTTTGGTCGTCGTTATTCCGATGGTTTACACCAAGCAATCGAAGCTAAAGAAGGCTTGAAGGTTGAACGTGAAAGCCAAACATTGGCTTCTGTTACATTCCAAAACTATTTCCGTATGTATAAAAAGCTTGCTGGTATGACTGGTACAGCCAAAACAGAGGAAAAAGAGTTTATCGATATTTACGGTTTGGAAGTATTACCTATTCCTCCAAATAAACCATTGGCTCGTATAGATTTGCCTGATCAAATCTTTAAAACAAAGGCAGCTAAATATCGTGCCGTAGTACGTAATGCTGTAGAACGCCATCAAACTGGTCAACCAATTTTGATTGGTACTACATCTATTACTCAATCTGAAGAACTTTCAGATATGTTATTACGTGCAGGGGTACCACATAAAGTATTGAATGCTAAACATCATGAAAAAGAAGCGGAAATTGTTGCAGATGCTGGTCAAATGGGTATGGTGACAATCGCTACAAACATGGCTGGTCGTGGTACTGATATCACACTTGGTGAAGGTGTCCCTGAATTAGGCGGTTTGGCTATCTTAGGTACTGAACGTCATGAAAGTCGCCGTATCGATAATCAGTTGCGTGGTCGTGCTGGTCGTCAAGGTGACCCAGGCTCCTCTCAATTCTTCTTATCCTTAGAAGATGATTTAATGCGTATCTTTGGCGCTGATAATATTACAGGTATCATGGATAAATTAGGCATGGAAGAGGATGAGCCTATTGAGCATTCTTTGATTACTAAATCTATTGAACGTGCTCAAAAGAAAGTAGAAGATCATAACTATAATATTCGTAAATATGTCCTTGAGTATGATGATGTTATGAATCAACAACGTGAAGTATTATACGAACAACGTCGTCGTATTTTACGTAACGAATCCTTACGTGACACAATCAATGAAATGATTGATAAACTTGTTACTGAATCTGTAGATGCTTATGCAGATGAAAAATTATATCCAGAAGAATGGGATTATGAAGGTCTTTATAAGCATTTAAGTCAATATTTCTTAACAGAAGAGATTATGTCCTCTCAAGATATGGAAGAGTATAGCCGTCAAGAATTGTTAGAACGTTTACTTGAAATTGCTCATGCTGAGTATCAAGATCGCGTTGATATGCTTGGTGATGCTATGTTTGGCCAACTTGAAAAGGCTATTATGTTGCGCGTTGTTGATAACAAATGGATGGAACATTTGGATAATATGGATATGTTGCGTGAAGGTATTGGCCTTCGTGCTTATGGCCAAAAAAATCCATTGGTGGAATATAAATTTGAAGCCTTTGATATGTTCCAAAACATGATTGCTGCAATTCAAGATGAAACAATCATGGCGTTATACAAAATTCGTGCACAATTGATTCAAGAGATTGAAGAACCAGTTGACCACTTAGAAGGTGCACAACCCCATCATGAAGATGTGTTGGAGCCACAAAACATAGATTAAGATTTGTGAATGGCACGTTGCTCAATGGGATTTCCTTCTGGGCAACGGCCATTTTTCTATTTTATTAAGGTGATAATTTATCGATGTAATAAGCTAATAAGTAAAAGGTGGTGAACATAAATTGTTAGAAGATTTAAAACCGATTATTTCTAATCTTGAAGAACGTATTTATGGAATGAGGGATTCACTTTAACATCGCTCAGAAAGAGGATCGAATCTTTACACTAGATGTACAAATGAGCGACCCTACATTTTGGGACGATCCTGATAAGGCTCGTGAGATTTCTCAAGAGGCTACACAATTAAAGAATGCTGTAGAAAGCTATAAACAACTTGTTAGTGACATCGAAGATGCTAATGTAATGCTAGAGATGGCTATAGAGGAAGATGATCGTTCTCTAGAAGGAGAGATTAAGGATTATGTTCAACAAATAGAAGAAACTGTAGAAAAACAAGAGGTTCTTTTATTGCTTAGTGGTGAGTATGATGCTAATAATGCAATCTTAACATTTCATGCTGGTGCAGGTGGTACAGAAGCACAAGATTGGTGTTCTATGCTCATTCGCATGTACTTACGCTGGGCTGAAAAAGCAGGATTTTCTATTGAATTGATGGACGAACAGCCCGGTGATGAGGCGGGTACTAAATCTGCTACATTTTTAATTAAAGGTGAAAATGCTTTTGGATATTTGAAATCTGAAAAAGGCGTACACCGTCTTGTTCGTATCTCACCATTTGATGCTGCGGCACGTCGTCATACATCCTTTGCTGCTGTTGATGTAATGCCAGAAATTGATGATACAGTAGAAATTAATATAGACATGAAGGATGTACAGGTAGATACATATCGAGCTAGTGGTGCTGGTGGTCAGCATATTAATAAAACAGATTCGGCTGTACGTATGACGCATAGACCAACTGGTATTGTAGTTCAATGTCAATCACAGCGTTCCCAAATGCAAAATAGGGAACAAGCATTACGTTTATTACGAGCAAAATTATTTGAATTAGAATTAGAAAAACAAGCAGAACTTAAAGAGCAAATAGGTGGTACATACCAAGCTATTGAATGGGGCAGTCAAATTCGCTCCTACGTATTCCACCCATATAATCTCGTTAAGGATCATCGTACAGGGGTTGAAACAGGGAATGTACAATCCGTTATGGATGGTAATTTAGATCAATTTATGGAAGGCTTCTTGAAAAAAGAAGCAAATTTAACAGTTTAGGAGTTCTTATGAAAAAGTTTTTACTATTCCTACTAGTGCTGATTATTGCCTTGGCAGCAGCAACACAATTTTTATTACCTTCTTATATTAGTTCTCGTATTGAAAAACAATTAAATGATTCCCTAAAACCATCTGCTCAAACTGTAAATGTTGAGTCTCAACCAGGATTCAAATTACTTTATGGTGAAGCTGATCATGTGTACGGTTCTTTAGATGATGTAAAACTTGGTAAATTAAATTTTGCAAACTTCAAATATGATGCAACACAAATTCTAGTTAATCCAATTTCATTATTGGCTAGCCAAGAAATAGATGTTGTTAGAGTTGGAAACTCAAGTATTGACGGTATAGTTACTAATGAAGATTTAGCAACATTTTTAAGCACTCAAGCTGGCAGTGAAATTCAAGATGTACAAGTAAATATTAGTAAAGATAATATTAGTTTAACTGGCAAGATGAATGTAGGTATGGTATTTAAAGGCGCTGTTAAATTAGATGGTAATTTAGAATTAAAGGATAATACTTTATTATTTGCACCTAAGAAATTCACCATTAATGGTGCTACTATCCCAGGTTTAACATCTAATGTACTAGAAGCTACTGAAATCTATAACTTCAATAACTTCCCTATTCCTGTAAAAGCAGAAAGCTTAACTATCGATAATGGTGAAATTCACATTAAAGTTAAACCAGTGCTCAACTAGAAAGGATTTGTCGTGAATCATCGGAACACCCAGAAAAGTAAGTACTCTTGGATTCTTATATTATGTATTATTGTAGGCCTTGTATCCTCTTTATACTTAGTATTTGAACGCCATCAGATAGAAAAATCTCAAAACCATATAGAAAATATCGTAGATTATGATGCTGTTTTACGGGCTAATGCTTTTGAAAAACGTAGTCAACAAGAGGCCTTTGATGCGCTTCGCAATGCAGGTGTAACAGCATTTGCTATTTATGATCGCACCTTAGAAAAAGCGAAAGATGCGGGTCAAGTTAAGGTATTATCTTCCGAAGAAATGGATTCTGTCCGTGTTAATGGGGCATCCGTGAAACATGGTGCAACTTATGTAGCTTTGATTTCTGGTAAAGAAGGCTATTATAAAGAAATTCGGGAAGATTTATATCATCGTATTGGTAAAGATAAAGTTAAAGAGCTTAATACAAGTATTGGTCCGGTTCTTGAGTTATATGGTGCTACTGCAGATAGCTATCTAAAAATGAATCTTGGTATTTCCAAGCTTCAAGCTCAAGAAGTTGCTAATCGTGGATTTAATGTTATTGTTCGACCTACAAATTACAGAAATGTAACGTCTGAAGATCTTCAATATCTATTTAAACGCCTTGAAGGAATTCCACATGTTACTGGTATGATTTTTGCTGGCAAAGAAGCTCTTGGTGCGCCTAACTTAACTGATGAAACCTTAGAATTATTACATAAAAATCACATTCCTTTAGTTGGTATCGAAGCTGTTAACCAACTTCAATATGAGCCACAACAAGGTTTCTTAGAAATGGCTGCTAAAGAGAATTATAGCGTTGGTCGTGTATATACAATTGCTAAGGACGAATTAAAGAAAATTACTCCTGAAGAAGCAGCACAACGTTTCTATATTAGTGATATTGAACGAAATATTCGTTTCAATTTATTCCCTATGTATGAAACTGGTGTAAATAATGAAACAGTATTACAAACTACCATTAACTATATTGGTATGACTACTGAAAAACTATCTACAAAAGGTTATGAATTTGGTCCTGCTGATATTTATCCAGCATATACACCTAATCCATTGTTAGTAGTTATTACTATGATAGGTGCTATTGCACTTTTCGTTTACGTTGGTCAAATGTTACTTCCAATGCGTAAACATACACAATTGGTCGCATTCTTTGGAATATCTCTTGTATCTGTAGTATTATTCATCATTACAAGTGGCACACTGATTACTCAAATTTGGGCCTTATCTAGTGCTATTATGGCTCCTGTAGGTGCTATGATCCGTTTGATGGAAGAATGGCGTCGTTATGATGGTGCTCGTCCATTAGGTGCTATTAAATCTACCGTATTAGCAGTTCTTTATCTCGTAATTGCTGCACTCTTTGCAGCTATTGGCGGTATGTATATTGCATCTTTGCTAGGAAATACGAAATTCTTTATGGAATTTGCTATCTTTAGAGGTGTTAAATTAACATTTGTACTTCCAGTTGTATTGGTGATTATCGCTTATTTACAACGTTTCCCATTGTGGAAAGGTCGTATGATTAACTCTAAAGAAGAAGCAAAGAAATTTATAGTTGAATTTTTAACAATGGATGTTAAGTTCTACGTATTCTTTGTAATGGCTGCTCTTGGTGGCGTGGCATGGGTATTTGTTGGCCGAAGTGGTCATACAGCAGGTGTTCCTGTACCAGGAGTTGAACTCATGCTTCGTCGTTTTCTTGAAAATACAATGTATGCAAGACCTAGAGAAAAAGAGTTCATTATTGGTCACCCTGCATTAATGTTGGCTACATTTGCATTCCTACGCAAATGGCCTACAGTGATCCATTTCTTATTAACTATTGCTGGTGTTATTGGCATAGCGTCTATGGTTGAAACATTCTGTCATATTAGAACTCCTGTATTCATGTCTATTATGCGTGGATATGATGGTTTGTTAATTGGTGCGCTCTTAGGTTTGCTTCTTATCATTGCTGTACGTTTTATGATGTATGTAACACAATGGTTCCAAGCTCGGGAGGTTGACCATGAGTAATATTGTTATCTCTGGCTATTATGGTTTTGGTAATGCTGGTGATGAAGCAATGCTTTGTGCCATTATCGATGCCATTCGCAAAGAGGAAGCAGATGCGCATATTACGGTTATTTCTGGTAATCCTACAGAGACAAGCAAAAAGCATAACATTCATGCGGTTGGAACATTTTCTGCATTCGGTATTCTAAAGGCTATTGCCAATTCTGATTTAGTAATCAGTGGTGGAGGCAGTCTTTTACAAGATGCTACAAGTATTCGTAATACATATTATTATTTAAGTATTATGGCTTTAGCTAAAATGATGGGAAAAAAGGTAATGCTTTACTCTCAAGGTATTGGGCCTTTAAATCGTCCCTCTACACGAAGAGCTGTTAGCTTTATATTGCGATTTGTGGATACCATAACGGTTCGTGACTCTATTTCAAAATCTGAATTAGAGTCCTTAGGAATTGAGGATGTAGAGGTTACAGCTGATGCTGTTTTGGCTATGCAACCAGCTGATTTATCTATTGGTAAACGTATTTTAGAAGGATATACATCTAAACTACCTAAATCTATAGAGAATCCAAAACGAATTGGTGTTGCTGTTCGTAGTTGGAAAGATGATACAGAGTATCGTGAGTCATTAGCCAATGTGTTAAGCCGATTACAAGAGCAAGATGATGTAGAGATTATATTTACCCCCATGTCTCATCCAGAGGATACAAAAGAAGCTAAAATTATCGCTAGTTATATGCCAAAGGGCGCTATTGTTCTTGAAGGCCCATTCTCTACTGAGGAACAAGTATCCTTATCGGGGAATGTGGACCTAATGATTGGTATACGTCTTCATGCGCTTGTATTTAGCTCTTTAATGGGGAAACCTGTTATCGGTATTTCCTACGATCCTAAAATTACAAGCTTCTTACATATGATTGGTCAGGAACCAATAGGAACTATGACACATCTTAGAGAAGAGGCGCTATATCAACGATGTCATAAGCTCTTAAATTCTAGAGATGAGTATCAATCCTCTTATGATCGTATTGAAGCATTGCGTATAAATTCTCAACGTAATGCAGAAATCGCTATTTCATTACTTAAAGATTATTAATATATTGGATCCAATCCAGAAAGTGAGGTCTCTATGGCTACATTAACACAAGATGTTAAACAACTAGTTCAAGAGAAGGCAAAAGCTATTCGCGTTAGTATTGTTCAGTCTGTAACGGCAGCGAAATCCGGTCACCCAGGTGGTTCTTTATCTATCGCTGATGTGATGGCCTTGTTGTACTATGTAGAAATGAATGTAGATCCAGCAAATCCAAAAGCTCCAAATAGAGATCGTTTTGTCCTTTCTAAAGGTCATGCAGCTCCTGCTTTATATGCTACATTGGCTGAAAAAGGTTATTTCCCTAAAGAAGAACTTTTGAATTTACGTAAAATTGACCATATGTTACAAGGCCATCCTGATATGAAACATACTCCTGGCGTAGATATGTCTACAGGTTCCTTAGGCCAAGGCATTTCTGCTGCATGTGGTATGGCATTGGCAGGTAAAATTGATAATGCTGACTATCGTGTATATTCCATCCTTGGTGACGGCGAGCTTGAAGAAGGTCAAGTTTGGGAAGCTGCCATGTTTGCAGGTCATTATAAGCTCAATAACTTAACTGCTTTTGTTGATTTCAACGGTCTTCAAATTGATGGGGATATTACAAAAGTACTTTCTCCATTGCCAATTCCAGAAAAGTTTAAAGCTTTTAATTGGAACGTTATCGAAGTAAATGGTCATGATCTTGATGAACTTCATAATGCTATTGAAGCTGCTAAAGCTTTCACAGAAGGCCCAACTTGCATCGTAATGCATACTGTAAAAGGTAAGGGCGTAGGTGAAATGGAAGGTCAAGCAGGTTGGCATGGTAAAGCACCAAGTGCAGAGCAAGGTGAAACCTTTGTTAATGAAATTATGGGGGTACAATAATGGGTAAAGCAACACGTGAAGCATATGGTAATGCGTTAGCTCGCATTGGTAAAGAAAATACAAATATTATTGTTTTAGATGCAGATTTGTCTAAATCTACTAAAACTGACACATTTAAAAATGTTTGCCCTGATCGCTTCTTTAACGTAGGCATTGCAGAACAAAACTTGATTTCTGTTGGAGCAGGTTTGGCTGCGTCTGGTAAAATTCCATTTGTTTCTTCCTTTGCAATGTTTGCAACAGGTCGTGCGTTTGAACAAATTCGGAATGCTGTATGTTATCCAAAATTGAATGTAAAAGTATGTGCTACACATGCTGGTATTACTGTAGGTGAAGATGGTGCTACACATCAAAGCTTGGAAGATATTTCTTGTATGCGTACTTTACCTAATATGACTGTAGTAGTACCTGCAGATGAACGTGAAACAGAAGCAGTAGTTGAATGGGCTGCATCTTATGAAGGTCCTGTATATGTTCGTTTAGGCCGTGCTGGAGTAGATGATGTTACTGCGGAAGGTTATACATTCGTACCTGGCAAATCTACTACATTGGTAAATGGTTCTGATGTAACTATCATTGCTTGTGGTGCCTTGGTTGGCCCTGCTGTTGAGGCGGCAAAAAACTTAGCTGAATCTAATGTGTCTGCCCGCGTTATCAATATGGCTTCTATTAAGCCTATCGATGCAGAGGCAATTGTAAAAGCAGCTACTGAAACAGGTGCTATTGTAACAGCAGAAGAACATAATATCATTGGTGGTCTTGGTTCTGCTGTGTCTGAAGTTGTTGTTGCTAATAAGCCTGTTCCTATGGAATTCGTTGGTGTCCGAGATACATTTGGGGAGAGTGGTACACCAAAAGAATTAATGGCTAAATATGGCTTAACAGCAAAAGACATTGTAGAAGCAGTAAAACGTGTAATCACTCGTAAATAATCAAAGGGGATCCCATGATTGAATTTAAGAATGTTAGTAAAGTCTATGATAATGGTTCTGTTGCATTAGACGATGTGTGTTTAACTATAAATGACGGCGAATTTGTCCTCATTTGTGGTCACAGTGGTGCAGGGAAATCAACTCTATTTAAGTTGTTGACACATGAAGTTGTACCAGACACTGGTACAGTTATCGTTGATGACTTTGATGTTACGCGTATGAAGCGTAGTAAAATTCCAAAATTACGTAGAAAACTTGGTGTTGTATTCCAAGATTTCCGATTATTACCGAATAAAACGGTATCAGAAAACATTGCTTTTGCACTTGAAGTAATTGAAGAGAAACCAAAGGTAATTAAAGAAAAGGTAAGTCATGTACTAGAGCTTGTTGGGTTAACAGATAAGGCAAATGATTTACCAGAGGATTTATCTGGTGGTGAACAACAACGTGTTGCTATTGCCCGCGCCATTGTAAATCGACCATCTGTGCTCATTGCTGATGAACCGACTGGTAATCTAGATCCTGATACAAGTAAAGGTATTGTCGATTTGTTTAAACATATCAATAATTTTGGTACAACTGTTATTATGGTTACCCATAATATGGATCTTGTTTCGTATTTAAATAAACGTGTTATTCGTCTTAAAGATGGTCGCGTTCAAAGTGATAATATGAGAGGTGCTGAAATTAATGAAGCCTAGAACATTGAAATACTTTTTTAAAGAAGCCCTCAAATCTATGAAGCGTAACGGTCTTATGACATTAGCATCTATTTCTACAGTGGCTTTATCCCTATTTATGCTTGGGGTATTCCTTTGCGGTGTTATTAATTTGAATAACATGGCATCTAGCTTAGAAAACCAAGTTCAATTGAGCATTTACTTAAAAGATGGTTTAACAACTGACCAAATTATGGCAGTAGGTAAGCAAATTAAAGCTATACCAAATCTTAAGCATTTGGAGTTTGTTAATAAAGAGCAAGCGATGAAGGAATTCAAAGCACGCCTCGGTGATCAACAACAATTAGTAAATGCATTAGGTGATGTAAATCCATTGCCAAACTCTTATGTATTAACCTTTGATAATCCTAGTGATGTTAAGGCAACAGCTAAATTAGCTACTACATTCCAAGGTGTTGAAAGTACACATTATGGTCAAGATATTGTGGAAGAACTCTTCCGTATAACTCAAGTTATCAGAATTGGTGGTATCGTATTAATTGCATTCTTAGCAGCAGCTACATTGTTCATCATTTCTAATACAATTCGTTTGACTGTGTTCGCTCGTCGTAAAGAAATTGCTATCATGAAATATGTAGGTGCAACAAATGGTTTTATCCGTTGGCCATTCTTGATAGAAGGCATGTTATTAGGTTTAGTTGGAGCTATTATTGCCGTTCTTTGTGTAGGTGAATTCTACCATTTCATTACTATGGAAGTTTCTGAGTCTTTAGCATTCTTCCCATTAGTACCAATGTTCCCATTCTTCTATGATGTGGCTATCTATATTTTAGTTGGCGGTATTATAGTAGGTGCTATTGGTAGTACAATTTCTTTAAAACAATACATGAAGGTGTAATGTTTATGAAATACAACACAATCAAATCCCGTCTGGTAGCAACAATTTTAACTGGTATAGTAGTACTGGGAACACCACTATACATCGTTGCGGAAGATGAGGATTTAACGAATCAATTAGATTCAATTCAACAACAAGTTAATCAACAAAACTCTATTAAAGCTGATGCTGAAACTGTTATTGTAAGCGTATCTGAACAGTTGCGTCAAATTGAAGAGCAATTGCGTCAAGCTCAACAACAGTTAGAGTCTATTCAACAACAACGTGTAGCCGTTGAAAATGATATTACTGTTAATGAAAAGTTACTAGCAGAAGCACAAAAACGTTTAGAAGGACGTGAGTCCGTATTTTATAAGCGTGTACGTGATATTTATATCAATGGTCGTCTAAGTTATTTAGATGTTGTTATTGGTTCTAAAGACTTTAGTGATTTTGCAAATCGACTAGAGATTTTAAAACGCATTATTGATTCTGACATTAAATTAATCGATGAAATCAAAAAAGAACGTGCTGAAATTGCTGCACGTAAGCAAGCTCTTGAGCAATCTCGAGCTAAATTAGTGGAGCTTGAAAAGGCAGCAGTAGCTAAACAAGCTGAAATTGAACAAAAAAAGAAAGAACGGGAAGTCGTTCTTCAAAAAGCACAAAATGATCGTGCCACTGCAATGCAAGCTGTGGAAGAACTCAATGCTTCTTCCGCTCAAATTACTGCACTATTAAAAGCACGTCAAGCGGAACGTGCAGCGGCTCGCGCTGCTGCAGAAGCGGCGGCCGCAGCAGCAGCTCAACAGTCTGCACCAAGTTACTCTTGGGTGCAAGGTTCTGGTCAACTGGGGTGGCCTGTAAGTGGTGAAATTACTTCTCCATATGGTTATCGTACACATCCAATTTGGGGAACAACGATTTACCATTCTGGTATAGATATTGGTGTTGATGAAGGTACACCTGTTCATGCTGCTGATGGTGGTACCGTTGTTTGGTCTGGTTGGATGGGCGGCTATGGTTATGCCGTAGTTATCGACCATGGTAATGGCATGTCTACCCTTTATGGCCATAATTCTGAGCTTGCTGTCTCTGAAGGACAAGATGTATCTAAAGGTCAAGTTATAGCCTATGCTGGTAGCACTGGTAATAGTACTGGACCACACGTACATTTTGAAGTTCGTATAAGTGGGGATCCTGTGGATCCTATGGGATATTTATAATATGAAATTTGATACACGTACGGTGTTATGGAGCCTATTGAAATATATAGGCTCTGGCATCGTTATTATGTGGCTCACGTTTTGGTATCTATCTGGTTCATTCTGGGGGTTACCAAGACTATTTGTAGCCTACTATGCTGCGAGTCAAGTCTTTATGACACCTATGTCTAAAGCTACCCTTTATGATGGTATGTTAAAAGGTTTGATTGGCTCTTTGGGAGAGCCTCATAGTGTTTATTTAGATGCTGATGAATTTAAGTCCATGAAAATGCAAACATCTGGTACTTATGCTGGTGTAGGCATGGTTCTTGGGCATGATGATAAAGGTTTATATGCAGTTAGTATTATGGAAGATCAACCAGCTTTCAAAGCGGGTATTAAACCTGGCGACCATATTATTGCTATCGATGGTCAATCTACAAGTGATATAACTGTAGAAGATGCATCCTCTCGAATTCGAGGTGAGGCAGGTACTGTTGTAGCCCTTGATATAGAGCGCAATGGTGAAACATTGCACTTTGATATCACTCGTGAATCCATTGTGTTACCAACTGTTAAAAGTAAAATGCTCACAAGTACAGTGGGATACATTCGTATCAGTCAATTCGCTGAGAATACAGCTGATGATTTTGAAACACAGTTTAAAGAATTGCAATCTCAAGGTATGAAGGCACTGGTGTTAGATCTCCGAGATAATCCTGGTGGTTTGTTATCTACAACAGAAAAGATTTCTAACTATATTATGCCTCCAGGTACACTAGTAACGGTACAAAATCGAGCTGGTAAAAAAGATGTTTATAAGTCGAATGGCCCAGAAGTAGCTATGCCATTAGTAGTTCTTGTTAATAAAGGATCTGCTAGTGCATCTGAAATTATAGCTGGTGCTATTCAAGACCGTAAACTAGGTACTATTTTAGGTACTAATACATATGGTAAAGGTACAGTTCAAACTATTTACCCTAGCCTTGATAATGAAGGCGTTAAGGTAACTATAGCTAAATACCATACACCAAATGACCGTGTTATTGACGGCATTGGTATTAAACCAGATGTAGAGCTTGATCTACCAAAAGGTGTAAATCCATCTAGTACATTAGATGATATTCAAATTAAAAAGGCATTAGAGTTATTACAGCAATAATGCGTAGGAGTTAAAATATGTTTATAGATAGAGCGCGTGTCTTTGTTAAGGCCGGTGATGGTGGGGACGGCATGTCTAGTTTCCGCCGTGAGAAATACGTGCCAAATGGCGGCCCTAGTGGCGGCGATGGTGGTAAAGGGGCAGACGTTATTTTTAAAGCGGACAAGAATATTAATACTCTTGTAGACTTTAGATATAAACGTCAGTTTAAGGCGCCTGCTGGTGGTAATGGTGAAAGCTCCAATAAGCATGGTCGCGGTTCTGAGCCACTTATTATTCCAGTTCCGTTGGGCACTGTAATTAAAGAAGAAGAAACAGGTAAAATTTTCTGTGACCTCGTTAACGATGGCGATACATTTGTTATTGCTAAAGGTGGTCGTGGGGGCCGTGGTAATGCACGCTTCCAAACAAGTGCTAACCGTGCACCGACATTTGCAGAAAAAGGTGAACCTGGCGAAGAGTTCTGGTTACAATTAGAATTAAAAGTATTGGCAGATGTAGGTTTATTAGGCTATCCATCTGTTGGTAAATCTAGTATATTGCGTAAAGTTTCTAAAGCTCAACCAGAGGTTGCGGCCTATCACTTTACTACATTGACACCTGTACTTGGGGTAGTAACAATCTCTGGGGACCGTAGTTTTGTACTAGCTGATATTCCTGGGCTTATTGAAGGTGCTAGCGAAGGTGTTGGTCTAGGACATAACTTCTTGCGTCACGTAGAACGGACTAATATTTTAATTCACGTCCTTGATGTATCTGGTATGGAAGGACGCGATCCAAAAATTGATTTTGATGCTATTAACGAAGAGCTTCGTAAATATTCTGAAAAATTAGCCAATAAAAAACAAATTGTTGCACTCAATAAGATTGATATGGTCTTTGATGATACAACAATTCCTGATACAAAAAAATATTTTGAAGATAAAGGCTACGAAGTATTCCTTATCAATGCATTGAGTGGCGAAGGTTTACCAGAACTTATGGAACGAGCATACTACTATGTAGAAAACTACGAGCCAGAACCGGAAGCAACTGATGATACAGTAGTATACGAAGCAAAACCAGATGTAGAATTCGTTATCACTCGTGGTGACGATGCTGCATTCTATATTACAGGTAAACGTATTGAACGTTTAGTAGCAATGACAAATTTAAGTGATGATCAATCTCTTCGTAGATTCCAACGCATTTGGCGCTTTATGGAGCTAGATGCTAAATTAAAAGAAAAAGGTTGTAAAGACGGTGATGAAGTTGTAATTGGCGATCAACGCTTTACATTCCAAGAGTAGGAGTAATAATGACAGGAAAACAAAAACGGTATTTACGTTCTTTAGCAGCAACAATGCCACCAGTAGTTCAAATTGGTAAAAATGGTTTAGAAAACAGTGTTATTGATAGTGCTCGCGCAGCCTTAATGGCTCGTGAATTAATCAAGGTGAAATTACACAACAATAGCCCTGAAGATAAGACGATTTTCCAAGAGTTAGCCGATATGTTAGGTGCTGAATTAGTCCAAGTCATTGGTTTTAATGGTGTTTTATATAAAGCTAAAAAAGAACCTAAAATTATTTTACCTAAGTAAATCGTCATATTACTGAATTTTATTATTGTGGGAACTTCATAACCTGTTGGCCTAGGAGGTTAATCTATGCGCAGTGCTATCATCAACGCAAAAAGAATAGTAGTTAAAGTAGGCAGTAGTACGCTATGTTATGCTAATGGACATTTAAACTTAGAGCGCATAGAAAGATTAGTACGCCAATTATCAGATTTAGCTAATCAAGGTAAAGAGGTTATCCTTGTTTCCTCTGGTGCAACGGGAGCTGGCCTTGCCCCTCTAGGATTTAAAGAAAAACCTAGAGACCTTGTTTTGAAACAAGCTGCTGCAGCAGTAGGACAAGGTATCCTCATCCATATGTATGAGCGTATGTTTCGTGAATATGGTCGTACAGTAGGTCAAATTCTATTAACAAAAGAAGATAGTACAGGCCGTCATAGTTATCTAAACTTGCGCAATACACTACATACGTTATTGCAACTCAATGTTATTCCTATTATCAATGAAAATGACGTAGTTGCTATTGAGGAATTTAAAATTGGTGATAATGATACTTTATCTGCTACAGTTGCAGGTATTGTAGATGCTGATTTACTTATCATCTTATCCGATATTGAAGGATTATATACAGCTAATCCAGCAACTCATCCTGATGCAACATTGATAGAAGTCGTTTCCGAAATTACTGATGAAACCTATGCTATTGCAGGTGGAGCTGGATCTAATATGGGTACAGGTGGCATGTATACCAAGATAAAGGCAGCCCATATGGCTACAAACTCTGGCGTACCTATGGTAATTACATCCGGTGAGGTGGAGGATTCTGTGCGCCGCGTATGTAAGGGTGAAAATATTGGTACCCTCTTTGAAGCACATGATGCTGGCTTATCAGGAAAACATCACTGGCTTGCCTTTGGTAAACGGTTAAAAGGGTCAATCACTATTGATGATGGTTGCGCTCGTGCTGTATTAGATAAAGGTGCTAGCATTTTACCAGCTGGTATTATTGATGTAGATGGGGCATTTGGGCCTGGTGATACCATCTCTATTTACCATGATGGTAAAGAAATCGGTCGAGGTCTTATTAACTATGGCATCGAAGATATGAAGGCCATTAAAGGTCATAATACAAATGATATAGCTAAAATTTTAGGAATTAATACAACCTATGATGAAGCAGTACATCGTAATAATCTAGTTTTATTACATTGAGGATATCCTATGAACCAGTATGAAGAAATTTGTAAAGATATGGGTCAAAGAGCTAAAGCGGCATCCTTTGAATTGGCTCAAATTGATCAACACACTTTAGATTCTGCATTATTGGCAATTGCAGATGCAGTAGAAGCACAAACTGATGAAATCATGGCTGCCAATAAGTTAGATTTAGACAAATCTGGCGATTATAATGTGCCACAAACCATGATTGATCGATTAACATTAACACCTAATCGTATTGCTCAAATGGCAGAAGGTGTTCGTCAAGTCGTAACTCTTGAAAGCCCTGTGGGATCTGTTATGGAAACGATTACACGTCCTAATGGCTTGACTATAGAAAAAAGAGCAGTACCTTTTGGTGTTATTGGCATTATATTTGAAGCTCGTCCAAATGTAACAATTGATGCAGGGGTCCTCTGTTTAAAAACTGCAAATGCTACGATATTACGCGGTGGTAAGGAAGCCTTCCATACCAACCAAATCATTGTGTCTATTATGCGCAATACCCTAGAAACTCTTGGAATTACGCCAGATGCGATTCAACTCGTGGAGGTTCTAGAGCGAGAGATGGTTGGCGTATTACTGCAACAACGTGAATATATTGATGTTGTTATTCCACGTGGTGGAGCAGGACTCATTCGCCGTGTTGTTAATGAAAGTAGTATTCCTGTAATTGAAACGGGGAGTGGTGTATGTCATACCTTTGTCGATGAATATGCCAATCTAGATATGGCGTTAGAAATTGCTATTAATGCAAAGGTACAGCGTCCATCTGTATGTAACTCTATGGAGACTCTATTAGTACATCAAGCTGTAGCTGCTGAGTTTTTACCTCGTCTTGATGTGGCGTTACAAGAATATGGGGTACGAATTCACGGCGATAATGCTGTAGCTCAATATATGGGTAATACAATTCCTTTAACAGATGATTCTTTCAATACAGAATATAATGATATGGACTTAAATGTACGTATTGTTGATACTCTTGAGGAAGCAATCGATCATGTGAATTTATATTCTACACATCATTCAGAAGCTATAGTAACAGATGAACCAATGCGTGCAAAAGTATTTATGAACTTAGTAGATTGTTCTACAGTTTATCACAATGCATCAACTCGTTTTACTGATGGTTTTGAATTTGGTTTTGGTGCGGAAATTGGTATTAGTACCCAAAAGCTTCATGCTCGCGGACCAATGGGATTACAAGCACTAACATCATATAAATACTTTGTATTTGGAGAAGGCCAAGTTCGAAAGTGAAGACCGTATATTACTTAATAAGGGCATACTACAGATATATTCAGACTCCAAAAGGTCGATACGAATGGATATCCTATGGAAAGGCATTGCTCTTGTTTATCGTTATCAGTGTCATTGTCATTAAGGGTGTGGCATTATTATGGTAGAGAAACGTCGTATAGGAATCATAGGTGGAACATTTAATCCTATCCATTTAGGGCATCTAATGATTGCTGAGGTGGCTTGTGAAAGCTTTAACCTAGAAAAGGTAATTTTTGTACCTGCCAAGGTTCCACCTCACAAACAACATGATGTAATAGATAGTCGTCATCGATATGCTATGACGGCAGCAGCCGTATCAGATAATCCTAATTTTGAGATTTCTGATGTAGAGATGCGTCGAGAAGGCCCTTCGTATACAGTTGATACTATTCAACATTTTAAGGTCCTTTATGGACCAAATGTTGAATTTTACTTTATCGCTGGTACTGATACAATTCGTGCATTACCAACGTGGAAGTTTATTGAGGAATTATTAGATGAGGTCCACTTTATTGGCGCTACAAGACCTGATGGATCAAGTGCAATTGACGAAACATTAACGATTTTAGGCCCTAAAGCACGTGAAAAAATACATCTTATGGAGGTTCCTGAGATGAAATTATCTGCTACGTATTTACGAGAACGTCTACGCTCTGGTAAAACAGTTCGATATATGTTGCCAAAATGTGTGGTGGAATATATTGAGGAACACCATATTTATGGGAAGGAATAAAGGATGTTATCATTTGATGAAATACAACTTAGAGTGAGTCAATGGCTGAGCAAGAAACGATTTAAGCATACTCTTGGCGTTGTGGAATCGGCTACTCATTTAGCTAAGCTTTATGGCGTTGATGTTGAAAAGGCTAGATTAGCTGCATTACTACATGATTGCGCTAAAGAATTGCCTTTACAGGATATGCAAGATCTTGTGAAAAGTGAATCTTATGATGCTGATCAAGAATTATTAAGTAATGGCAATCTTTTACATGGTTTAGCTGGTATGATTCGAGCAAAAAAAGAGTTTTCTATATCTGATGATGAGGTTTTAGAAGCCATTCGAGTTCATACGACTGGAAAGGTACATATGTCTACGCTAGATAAGGTGATATTTTTAGCAGACTATATTGAGCCTAATCGAAATTTTCCCGGTGTGGATGAGTTGCGTAACGTTTCAGAACTAGATTTAGATAAGGCTGTATTGCTTGGTTTTGATAATACTATTATTCATCTTATAGAGCAAAATTTATCGATTTATCCGTTGACCATTCTTGGTCGTAATGATGTGTTACAATCTTGTAAATAATGGAGTTTATATATGGAAGAACGTGAACGAGCAAGAGCTCGCCGTCGTAGAAGAAGACGTCAACAAAAGTCATCTGTTAAATGGCCTAGATTTATAGTAGCTGTTATTGTAGTACTTGCCCTACTTGGGGGTATAGGCTATGGTTTGTATACTGGGGTATCTTATGTGTATAGAGCTGTTACAGGTACTACTGAGACAACTGATACAGCTGTAGATAATGGAAATAAACAAGATGGTAATACTGTATCTGTAGAACAAAAAGGGTTAGATAAACCATTATACATTCTTGTTGTCGGTACTGATGATAATAATCCTAGTCAAAGTGATAGTCTATTCTTGTTATCCATTAATTTAGATCAAAAAACAATGGATGTTATTGGCATTCCTAGTAATAGTAAAATTGATAATAGAGATCAGACAGATGCAAGTATGCTCAATAGCATCTATGAAAAAGGTGGTATTGATCTAACAAAGGCTGTCATTGAAGATATGTTCCATATTTCTATACCATATTATGTTGTAGTTAATCAAAATGCTTTCAAAAAGACTAACGATGTATTAGGAAATCAACAAATCTATGTAGAACAGACTATGGAACACGTAGATGCAGAGGGAAATAAAGATATTGATTTGCAACGAGGATATCAAACATTAGATAGTGATAAGGCTTTATCCTATTTACGGTATTCTGATCCAAAACACGATACATTTACACGTGTACAACGACAAGAAAGATTTTTGAAACTTTGGGTAGAAGAAGAGCATAATTCGTTCTTCTTAACAAATGCATGGCATATTTGGAGAATTTGGGATCATTATGATAGTAATATTTCTACATTAGATGCCATTAAGCTTGTGTATAATGCTAGCAAAATTAATAAGGAAGAGATTCATTTCTATATTCTTCCTGGTGAAAAAGAGTTAGTTGGCGATATGACATATTGGAAGGTAAATCCAACTGAAGCACAACGATTAGTAGGCATTACGATGGGAAATCTACCAGCCAATGAAATGACACAATTTGTTACAGCTCCAACCAATAGCACAGCTAAGGTTGCACCTGAATCAGAACATAATGGCGGTACTATCACAAAGCCATCAGAACCGGGTGATGAGAGTACTAATAAACGTTAAAAGGGGAATAGTATGAAAAATAAAGAAGAAGTTAAACAAATCGTATTACAATTAGCACAAGCTGCTTTTGATAAAAAAGGCAGAGATATCGAAATTCTCGATTTAGAAGGCGTATCTATGTTAGGGGATTACTTCCTAATTGCTAGTGCAAATAATATTAAGCAGTCTCAGAGTATTGCTGATGAAATGGAAGATAAAGCTGCAGAATTGGGCATGACAGTAAATCATAGAGAAGGTTATCGCGAAGGTGAATGGATTTTACTTGATTTTGGCGATATTATTTGTCATGTCTTTGGTGGTGATGAGTTGCGAGAATTCTACGGTTTAGAAGAATTATGGAATGATGCAGTTCGAGTTCCATTTGAAGGAGTATAGTATGGCTACAGAATTGTTGGAAAATACAATTGCCACATTAAAAGTATTGCGTACTAGTGATCAAGGGGCTTTTCTAGATGGTCAAACTGGCAATACAAATGATGATATTTTGCTCCATAAGGATCAACAAACATCTCCTGTTGCCATTGGTGATGAAGTAGAGGTATTTTTATATCGCGATCCAAAGGGTCGTTTGACTGCTTCTATGCGTTTACCAGCGATGAAGGTAGGGCAAATTGGGTATGTTGAGGTAATCAATACTACAAACTTTGGCTGTTTCGTAGAGGTTGGTACTGAGCGTGGTATCTTCATGCCTCACGCAGAAATGCGTGGTCGTCCTCAAGTGGGCGAAAAAGTTTGGGTTCGTCTCTATACAGATAAATCTGGTCGTTTTGCGGTATCTATGGATGTTGATGACGAAATGCGTCGCGCATCTAAGGCTGCTACAGATGCTAAAGTAGGACAACTTGTTAAAGGCGCTATCTACAACTTGACTAGTGATGGGGCATTCTTCATCACTCCTGAACGATGGATTGCTTTTTTACATCGTTCTGAGATGACTAGAAAATTAAATGTAGGAGAAATGGTTGAAGGTCGTGTTACCTTTAAACGTGAAGATGGGCGTGTCAATGTATCGATGCGTCCCACTAAGGAAAAGGCACTCATTTCTGATGGAGACATTATAATGGAGTACCTTCTTAATCGTGGAGGCAAGATGCCATATAGCGATGAGTCTTCTGCGATGTTGATTAAAGATAAATTTAATATCAGTAAAGCTGCCTTTAAGCGTGCTTTAGGGCATTTGATGAAAGAGAAAAAAATTGTTCAAGATAATGGTTGGACATTGTTAACTGAAACAGGACGTCAATGGACACCTCCTGTTGGTAATGAATCACAAGAAGAGGAATAAAGGCGATGAAAATTGTCATTGTAGGTGCTGGTAAGGTTGGCTATTCCTTGGCACAACGCTTGATACAAGATAATCATGATGTATATGTAATTGATCGTTCTCCAGAACGTATACAAAATCTTGAAAATACACTAGATGTTAGCCTTGTTCAAGGAAATGGCAGTGATATACAATTGCTCAACGAAATCGGTATGGATGATGTAGGAATGTTTATTGCTGTTACCGATTCTGATGAAGTAAATATGTTATCTTGTTCTGTAGCTAAAATTACAGGTGTTCCTACAACGATTGCTCGTGTGCGAGATAATACCGTAGCAGAACATATGGATGATGAGATGCGTGCTAAATTAGGGGTCGATTTATTTATCAATCCTGAAATGGTTACGGCTCAAGAGCTTTTACAAATTCTAGAGACTCCATCAGCTATTGATGTAGAAGATTTTGGCCAAGGTACTGTACGCCTTATGGAATTTAAGATTACAGATGATATTCCATTAATAGGTCAACCTTTAAAAGAAATTAAATTCCCTGAAGGTGTTTTACTAGTAGGGGTTTTACGTTATGGTGAAATGATTATTCCCCATGGTGAAAGTATTCTACAAGTTGATGACAGTGTATTCTTCTTAGGCTTAAAAGAGTCTGTTGAAGAAGTGGAAAATCTTTGGTTCCATAATCACACTACATTTTATAAACGGGCTGTTATCATTGGGGCTGGTCTATTAGGTAGAAATCTAACAGTTCTTTTAGAACAAGCTGGATTCTCTGTTAAGGTCATTGAAAAAGATTTTAACCGCTGTGAAAAACTTGCTAATCTTGTGGATAAGTCCATGGTTATCAATGGAGATGCTACAGACTTTGACCTTTTAGAAGCAGAAGAAATTGCAGATAGTGATGTTATAATTGCTGTTACAGATGATGATAAGCTCAACTTGCTCGTTGCTCTTGTAGGCAAGCATATGGGCATACCAAAGACAGTTGTGCGCGTAGGTCGACCTGAATACATTATGCTTATGGAACAAGTGGGGATTGATGTCGTATTCTCGCCACGTTTATTTACAGCGAGTCAAATTTTACGTTTCGTGCGTAGTGGAGAAGGTGTTTTATCTATTTCGACCTTTGAAGGTGGAAAAGCGGAATCTATAGAGGTTGCCATTACAAGTGAATCACCTGTGGCTGGTAAACAATTAAAGGACATCCGTTTACCAGGGAAGGCGTTAGTTGGTGTAATTTTACGTGGTGATGAAGCTATCGTACCACGTGGTAATACTGAAATCTTAGATGGAGATCACATTGTTCTATTTGCGTTACCTGAATCTGTAAGTAAATTACTTAAATATCTTACTTAGTATGGAGGGACTATGCGCATTCAAATTGTCATGTCCTTAGTGGGGCGATTATTATATATCTTTGGGATTTTTACATTAATTCCTTTTATATATGGTATTGTATTTGAAACTGCATATTGGTCGTTTTTGGTTACTACTGGTATTTCATTTGGCTTAGGTGGACTTTTATCCTATTATGGTCATGAAACTCAAAGCTTTAGTCTTCGTGATGGGTTTTTAGTTGTATCAGCTACATGGATATTAACTATTATCTTAGGTTCCTTACCATTTATTCTCAGTGGTATATTAACTAATGTATTTGATGCTCTATTTGAAGCTACATCAGGGATTACAGCAACTGGTGCTACAATTATTAATAGCGTAGATGATTTACCTAAGACATATGTTTTATGGCGTGGACTAATGCACTGGATTGGTGGGATGGGGATTATTGTCCTTATCTTATCGTTCTTAAAGAACTTAGGTGCAGATGCAGCTCATATGTTTAATGCAGAAGCATCGGTACCAAAACCTGGTGTTGTTATGCCCCGTATTCAATCAATGGCCTCTAAACTTTGGCGTTTATATGTTGCTTTTACCGCCATTTGTTTCGTTATGCTATGGGCTGGTGGTATAGAGCCTTTTGATGCATTAAATTATGCATTTTCCATTATTGCTACAGGTGGTTTTGCACCTACATCTGCAGGTACATTTATTTATGAACAAAGCAACTATATCTGTTTTGTATTTATATTTTTCATGATACTTGCTGGTGGTAATTTTGCAGTATATTATAATGCACTGCAAAGAGGCATTCGTGTTTTGATTGATGATTTTGAAACACGTATGTATTGGCTAGTTATTTTTATTGGAATTGCTATAATATCAATTTCGATGGCAGTACAATCAAATATTAATGATCCAATTCAAATCTTTAGAGATGTTTCCTTTAATTATGTATCGATTCAAACTGGTAGTGGATTTGCTGTAAGCGATTATGATTTATGGCCAGCCGCGGCACAGATGATGTTATTTATTTCATCATTTTTTGGTGGTTGTAGTGGTTCTACAACAGGGGGCGTAAAAATTATTCGCCTCATTATTCTAATTAAGAGCAGCATTATTTATTTAAGAAAATCAATTCATCCTGAGATGGTACAAGTCGTGCGCATTAATGGTAAACCGATGCCTACTAAATGGATACAGATGGCACAGCAATTTTTATTTTTATATTTAATGATTTACGTTATATCTGTTTTCCTTATGACTTGTTCTGGAATGTCTACTTATGATGCGATGCAAATTATAACAGCTTTTCTTAGTAATGTAGGCATTGGATTTGGTGGTTTTGGGCCTACAGATGCCTTTGGTAGTATGTCTGATGGTGCTAAATGCGTAGCAATGGCAGACATGTTATTAGGTCGTTTGGAATTATTTACAATTCTTGTTATGCTTCATCCTCAATTCTGGGAAGGGTATTTTATAAAAAAACAATCTACTAAACGGTATCGTATCCTATAGGAGGGCGAATAATATGAATATTATAAAACGCCCTCTAGGGCTTTATAAAGCAAATTGTTATGTATTAATTAAAGATGGAAAATCTCTTATTATTGATCCCGGGTTTCATAGTAAGCATATAATTGAAATGGTAGGAGATTCTGAGCCTATAGCAGTATTATTAACACATGGTCATTGTGATCATGTATCGGCTCTTGATGAGGTTTGTGAGTATTATAATATTCCTGCTTATTTACATCCTTTGGATCAAGAGTTATTACAACTAATCCGACGTAGACCTAGTGTATATAAAAAGAAGATGTACACGAATTGTAAAGATTTAGTGGCCGGTAAATTAGAAGTAGGGCCTTTTAAAATAATGGTACATCATACACCAGGTCATAGTGCTGGCTCAGTTTGTTTGGAGATTGGTGGACATCTATTTTCTGGAGACACTTTATTCAAACAAAATGTAGGAAATACCGACAACTATAAGAGTAATCCCCATGATTTAATCATTAGTTTGAAGCATATATTAACGTTGTCAAAGGATTTAATTGTCGAACCAGGACATAAAGAATCTACAACATTAAAAGATGAAGAAGAATTCATCAAAAATATTGTAGGATAGTGTTGACAAAAGTCCTGATAACCGATATACTAAGCAAGTACTTTGGATACGGCCCCGTGGTGTAGCGGTTAACATGTCGCCCTGTCACGGCGAAGATCGTCAGTTCAAATCTGATCGGGGTCGCCATTCATGCCTCGGTAGCTCAGTTGGTAGAGCAACGGACTGAAAATCCGTGTGTCGACAGTTCGATTCTGTCCTGAGGCACCATGTACATGCGGGAATAGCTCAGCGGTAGAGCACCGCCTTGCCAAGGCGGGGGTCGCGAGTTCGAATCTCGTTTCCCGCTCCAATTTTATATGGCGGCATAGCCAAGCGGTAAGGCAGAGGTCTGCAAAACCTTTATTCCCCAGTTCGATTCTGGGTGCCGCCTCCACAATCGTTACCCATGCCGGGGTGGCGGAACAGGCAGACGCAACGGACTTAAAATCCGTCGGTTGGAAACAACCGTACCGGTTCGATTCCGGTCCTCGGCACCAATTAAGACTAACTTCGGTTAGTCTTTTTTCTTATGTAAATCTAGATTTTAAATGTGTATAATTTAAAAATATGAGAGTGCGTTTGTTATTAGAATGGCATATTTCAAATACGATTATCTATGTTTAATAAAGTTATGAATAATAAAGCAAAATTATTAATTAGTGAATGTCTATGTGGCGTATCCTGTCGTTATGATGGAAAAGATAATCTTATAGAACAGTTACCACTGTTAAAGGATACTTTTGATCTGGTATCCGTATGTCCAGAAGTATTAGGTGGTCTTACCATACCTCGAGACCCTGCGGAACGACAAGGTAAACGTGTATGTACGGCTAATGGAACTGATGTAACCACAGAATTTTATAAAGGGGCTCAAATTGCATTGCATATAGCAATGCAACAGGGATGTAAGCAGGCTCTAATGAAAGCAAAAAGTCCTAGTTGCGGTTATAAGCGTATTTATGATGGTACCTTTAGTAAAACCCTGCGAGAGGGGCACGGATGTACTGTAGAGGCCTTATTAATGAATAATATAGAGGTTTATACGGAAGAAGATATTGACCTATTAATGGAACAAAAAAAGAGATGAGTTTTTAACTCATCTCTTTTTTTCGTGTTAGTGAAACCTAAACTACATTAAACCTAAACTACATTATACTAACATAATAAAATTTTTATATTACTAGAAATGTTAAAGTTTATTTTCCTGCGTTTACAGGATCATTAGTTAATGGTTGTTCCCCTAGTAAGGTAGTTAGGTTGTGTAAATTGAATCGATACTTACCATTACTAAAGTCTCTTGTTACATCATACCGTTGATTAGGTGCGTGCATAAGACCAATCAATGTGTCATATAGCAAATCATTTGTAAAGTATTGATGTTCGTGTTTAGAAAGTTCTTCTGCTGTTTGAGGATACTCAGCACGATATTGAGGTGATAAATATATCCAGAATGGAATATGAGTCATAACAAAGTCAAATGTATCTGGATTATGAGATTTATCCAGGCTTTCACCATGGTCAGAGAAATACACCATGGCTTGCAAGTTTAATTTTTCCTTACCATAAGTATAAATCTGTTGTAATAACCAGTCTGTATATAATTGGCTATTAGCATATGCTTCTTGGCCATCTGGATATGGACCTTGTTTCCATTTACTAAATTCATGTGGATAACGGTCATTGTAGTAAATATGACTACCCATGATATGAATGACGATGAAGTTATTTTTACTTGGATCAACAGACTGTAATAATGGTAAGAGTGATTCATCATAGCGATCAGAGAAAGCATAGGATTCATGTGACCATTTAGTGGTATCTGCTGTTTTAGCCATTAATGAAATAGCTGTATCATATTCGCCAAATACACCTTGGTTACTAAACCAAGAAGTAGTATATCCTGCTTTTTTAGCAACATCTAAAATATTTGCAGAATCAAGGAACGGTTTATCATCATATTGATTACGTTCAGATAGAGCACGTTCGAGGGTAGGTACTGTTTGTACATACGATGAATATGCGTTATCAAAGAAGACAAAATCTTTATTATCTGCACGCATAGTACCTTGCCATGGCGTATCATCATAAGGGAAGTTTGGATTATATACCTTCATATAATCACGAGAACTAGATTCACCGATGACTAATATGATAGTCCCTGGTGTTTTATTAGCAGAGGTTTCCTTTGTATCCAAATTGAAGGAATCGAATACTAAATGATGGTTATCATTATATTGTTGCATTTGTTTTACATAGTCGCCAGCTGCAATCCAGTTTGCTACAATACATGTTTTCGGGAATAAGAAGAATGGTACGTATACTAAGAATGCTACTATGGATACAATGAGCAATGTGGAGCGCATTGGTCGTGTAGTATTTAAGTTTACTACCGCTTTCATTCCTAGATTAGACCAATAGAGCAGATAGGTCCATATTACAAGGCCAATACCAACAGCGATAAGACCAGGAATACCAGCAGCATTTTTTAAGAAACCAAATGCTTCTTCAGGATTTGTCATGTATACTGCTAGTAAACTAGCTGGCGTTAAACAATGCCATGTAGTTAGATAGTATCCTATTTGTAAGAATGGGATAAGGCTCAATATCATGGTAATAATTGCCATGATTAATGATGTAGTTTTATGGAGACGATTCGTTTGGTTCAGTAAAAATTGAATCCCCGATAAACCCATAAAGATTAATAAGCCAAATAAAAAATCATTAGCAAATTCATAAAAATATAAAGGTTTTACATAGGACCAGTGGAACAGAAGTGGGAATGTAAGGGCCCAAAGAATACCGACTAAGCCATATCCCAAAAATGGTCTATGAAAAACGGTACATCCCATAAAATATTGAAATAAAAAAGTACCTACAATTGTTGGTACTGCTAAAATCGTTATATCTTCAACATCTAGACCTAGTGTAATAGGTTCATAGATGAAAAATAGAGCTATATATAAAGCAATACCAATGATACCAAAGCGAAAGATGGGGTTTCTCCCAATTTGCTTTAAACTAGATGACATAATAAATCCCCTCTTGAAGGAATACACAATAATTTATTTCTATAATATATAATAATTACTATAATAAAGATAGCAGATGACTGTAAAAAAAACAATTATTTGAAAGTACTACTATAAATGCTTTATAATTATATAGTTAAAGTATATTTTCTAAGGATTGGGGTTTATGGGAGATTATAATTACAAGTTGGATGTTTTTGAAGGTCCTTTGGACTTGCTTTTGCATCTTATTGAAAAACATAAAATAGAAATCACCGATATTCCTATCGTTGAAATTACGAGTCAATACTTGGAATATTTAGATAATTGGAATCACTTTGATATTCATTATAGTAGTGAGTTTCTTGTAATGGCTTCTACTTTGTTACAGATTAAATCGCGTATGCTATTACCTAAAGCTGAACCTGAGCCAGAGGATGCTGAAGATCCACGTGATGAATTGGTAGCTAAATTAGTAGAGTTTAAAAAAATCAAAGATTTTACAGCTATACTGATGGAACGTACGGCTGTATCCGCCAATATATTTAGTAGACCTGAAGAAACAAGCGTACTTGGGTTAGATAATGTATATAATTTAGAACTTTCCCGATTATATGAGATTTTTTATCAGACCATAAAACGCGCTAAGGAATTACCTGAAGAGGAGCCTATTCGCGAGGTCAAGGTTGAAAAAGATAGTTATAGTCTAGAGGATATGATTTTGTCTTTATCTAGTCGAGTACGACGTGGTGAAAGTTTATATTTTAGGGAATTATTAATAGCAATTGAAACAAAAAGTGGTATGGTAACAATCTTTATGGCTGTTTTAGAATTGTTGAAGCAACAAGTTATGGAAATGCGCTATGAAGAGAATGATATTATATTCACTGCAGCCTTAGAAGGTACCGTATAGAAAGGGGGCTATATGAGCTTACCAACAATGCATTTAGAGGCCGTGTTGTTCTCAGCGGCAAAACCTATATCAATAGAAATGCTTGAAGAAGTATTTGAACTTTCAAAAGAAGAAGTACAAGATTATATAGATACATTACAACGGGAACTAGATGAGCAAAATCGCGGCATCCGTTTGAGAGTATCTGGAGCAGGTATTGAGTTAGTTAGTGCCATGGAAAGTGCTGACTATGTAGGTCATATCCGTAAGAGAGAAGATAAATTATCTAATGCAGCGATGGAAACATTAGCTGTCATAGCCTATAAACAACCTATAACTAAAGCTGAAATTGAAGAAATCCGCGGTGTAAATAGTGATAAGATTATTAAACAATTACTCACTCGATCTCTTATTGCGGAACTAGGTCATAAAGATACTGTAGGAAGACCTATTCTTTACGGAACAACTGACGAGTTTTTAAGGAGTGCTGGCGTAGAATCTATTGAAGCTTTACATCAAGAAGTTTCAGAAACAGAAGGATAATATGGAACGATTACAAAAATTTATTGCTAGTTGTGGTGTAGCATCACGACGCAAGGCAGAAGAATTGATTACAGAAGGAAAAGTTCAGGTTAATGGTCGTAGAATCACTGAATTAGGTGTGAAAATTGATCCTCAAAAGGATAAAGTTAAGGTTAATGGTCAATTATTAGCTCAAGAGAAACCAGTTTATTACTTGTTAAATAAACCAAAAGGGGTTATTACATCTGTGTCTGATCCTCAAGGCCGTGAAACTGTTTTAGATTATATTAATAATGAATCAAAACGAATCTATCCAATAGGTCGCCTTGACTTATATACAGAAGGCTTATTGTTGTTGACCAATGATGGTGAGTTGGCGCAAAACTTAACTCATCCGTCTAAGGGCGTAGAAAAAACATATGAAGTGCGTATTAAGGGCCGTGTTCGTGATGAAGATTTACAGGTTATTGCCAATGGTGTTGAACTGGAAGATGGTATAACAGCTCCTGCAACAATTGTAGATCTCGGTTTTGATGATCATAATGGTGTTCATGAAGTAGAAATTACAATCCATGAGGGTCGTAATCGACAAGTTCGTCGTATGTTTGAACACTTTGGGTACCGTATTCATAACTTAAAACGAATTGCCTATGCTGGGCTTACCTTAGGTGGTGTTAAACGTGGTGGTTCTCGTCAGCTTACAATTCGTGAAGTAAAAGCCCTAAAAGCGTTAGGAGCAGGTAAGGAATGAAACAAATTGTAGTCATAGGCGGTGGTGCAGCAGGTCTTATGTCAGCTGTTATAGCTGGTCGTGAAGGGGCACGTGTCATCTTACTAGAAAAAATGAATATGGTTGGTAAGAAGATGGGCATTACAGGTAAAGGTCGCTGTAATATTACAAATAGTGCAGATATGACCGAGTTCATTAAAAATACGCCTGGTAATGGTAAGTTCCTATATGGCGCTTATGAACGCTTTAGTAATGAAGACTTGCTTGAATTATTACATAGTTGGGGCTTAAAAACTAAGGTTGAACGAGGGGGACGTGTATTCCCAGAATCTGATTCTGCTTTAGAAGTACGCAATATATTCATGAAAATCCTTAAAAAGTATAAAGTACAAGTTCATTTAAATGAACCTGTTACATCTATTACTGTTGAGGATGGTCGTGTTGTAGGAGTTACAACAGATAAGGAACAATATGCTTGTGATGCCGCTATCATCTGTACAGGTGGTGCCTCTTATCCGTTAACTGGTTCTACTGGTGATGGATATGCTTTAGCTAAAAAAGTTGGTCATACCATTACAGATATAAGACCATCATTGGTACCAATTGTAACAGGGGATTCTTGGGTAAAAGATATTATGGGGCTTAGTCTTCGTAATGTTGAGGTATCCGTTATTTCTAAAAATAAGGTACAAGCGAAACAATTTGGGGAAATGATGTTCACTCATTTCGGTCTTACGGGTCCTACAATCTTGTCTTTAAGTCATACAGTAGGCAAATTGTTGCGTAAGAAAAATCCACAAATCACTATTGAAATAAATCTGAAGCCTGCATTAACTGCAGAAGTTTTAGACAAACGCTTACAGAAGGATTTTGATTTATATTCAAAAAAACAATTAGCTAATGGGATGAAAGATTTGTTACCTGTCAATCTGATTCCCATTGTGATAAACCTTGCTGAATTAGATCCAAGCAAACCAATTAATCAAATTACAAAAGAAGAACGTATGCGTTTATGTCATGTATTACAACATATGACATTAACTGTAAAGGAGTTACGCCCTGTGGCAGAAGCAATTGTTACAGCCGGTGGTATTTCGTTAAAAGAGTTTAGTCCTAAAACTATGGAGTCTAAATTGGTAAAAGGCTTATATGGTGCTGGTGAGGTTCTGGATATTGATGCCTTTACGGGCGGCTATAATTTACAAGCTGCGTTTTCTACTGGTTATGTGGCGGCCATGCATGCTGTACATGGTGACGAAGAATAGAGGTTATTATGAATACAAAAAAAATTGCCATTGCTATTGATGGTCCTGCAGGGGCTGGTAAAAGTAGTATTTCAAAAGTAGTGGCCAATGAATTGGGTTATTTATATATCGATACAGGCGCTATGTATCGAGGTGTAACATGGGCGGTTCTTGATAGCCATGTAGATGTTAAGAATCAAAATGATGTAGAGGCTTTACTTCCTACATTAGATTTAACACTAGAGCCTACTGCAAATGCTTGTAAAGTATTTGTAAAAGGTCAAGACGTGACAGATCTAATTCGACAACAACAAATCAATGAGAATGTATCGACTATTGCCTCTTATAAAGGTGTTCGTGAATACTTAGTTGAACGCCAACAAGCTATGGCTGCTGTTGGTGGTGTTATTTTAGATGGTCGCGATATAGGTTCTGTTGTACTACCAAAGGCTGAGTTGAAGATATATTTAACAGCATCAGTAGATGCACGAGCAAAACGTAGATGGCTTGAAGTTCAGGGTACTTCTAATGAACAATCATTAGAAGATATCAAAAATAATGTTGAAAGTCGCGATGCAATGGATAAAAATCGCGATGAATCTCCACTGGTGTGCGTTGAGGATGCTATTGTTGTGGATTCTAGTAACATGACGTTTGATGAAACAGTGGAACATATATTACATCTAGTACAGGAGCGAATCTAAGATGAATAAATTTTCTACATGGCTTTGGCGTACTGCCTTTTGGTTGCGCTATAAAGTCGGCTATGGACTAAAGGTATATGGGCGTGATAATTTTCCTATGGAAGGTCCCGTTATTGTTGTACCAAATCATTTGAGTAACAATGATCCGCCTATCTGTGGCTATGCATTACCTAGACATGTACATTTCATGGCGAAACAGGAATTATTTTTGAATCCCATTTCTCGATTTTTCTGTACATGGCTTGGTGCATTTCCACTAAATCGCGGTGCTATCGACAAGGTAGCTATACGTCATGCCTTAGGATTATTGAAAGACAATAAGGTACTGGGGATATTTGCTGAAGGAAATCGTCAAAAGAGCGGTAAGCTTGGAAGATTTCATGATGGCGCAGCATCAATTGCATTGCGTACAGGCATTGGTATAACACCAGTTGCTATTATTGGATCTCATAATATGAAGAAAAATCAAGTAGCTTGTATTATTGGTAAACAAGTTCCTGTAAATAAAGCTAAACCAACACCTGAAGCAATCAAAGAGGTTAATGACCGCGTTAAAGGTGAAATTCAACGCATGATAGATTCGTATCATGAAAATCGTATAGAGGAGACTTTATGGAAATAATTTTGGCTGAAAATCATGGCTTTTGTTATGGTGTTAAGCGAGCCGTTGAAATGGCTAATGAAGCTGCAGATGGTAAGGGTAAAAGTTATACATTAGGTCCTATCATTCATAATCCTCAAGTTGTAGGTCGCCTTGAAAGTAAAGGTGTAAGTCCTATTCAAGAGGTAGCAGATATTGACGAAGGGACAATGATTATTCGATCTCATGGTGTAGGCCCTGCTATTTATGCAGAAGCTGAAGAAAAGGGATTACATATTTTAGATGCTACATGTCCTCATGTAAAAAAAGCGCAACAAGATGCTAAGTCTGTCATAGAAGATGGAATGACTTTGGTGATTTTGGGCGAAAAAAACCATCCTGAGGTAAAAAGTATCAATTTATGGGCAAATAACAAAGGAATAATCATCGAAGATGAAGAATCCGCCCAAAAACTACAAATTGTGGAAAAAATGGGTGTTGTTGTACAAACAACCTTTTCACAATTCAAATTTAACAGTATAATAGAGATATTAGAGAAAAAATCTAAGAATCTTAAGGTTTTCAAAACGATATGCAATGCAACGCAAGAACGACAGAACTCTGCCGTTGACTTAGCACGTAATGTAGATCTTATGATAGTGATAGGCGGTAAGAATAGCGGCAACACAAACCGATTGGCAGAGGTTTGTCGTGACGTTGGATGTACAACTTATCACATTGAAACTTCTACTGAATTACAACTGGAATGGTTTAACCGAGTACAGACGGTAGGAGTTACAGCAGGAGCATCGACTCCCGACTGGATTATTAAGGAGGTCATTGAGACAATGAAAGATTTTGCAGAATTATTAGCAGCAGAAGGTCAAGAAGAATTTAAGAAAGGGAACGTTGTAGAAGGTACAGTAGTTCAAGTTGAAGATGAACGCGCTTATGTATCTTTTGGCTATAAAACTGAAGCCATTTTGAACAGAACTGAAATTTCTTATCCAGCACCAGAATCTGCCAAAGATGTGTTGAAAAATGGTGATGAAATTAAAGCAGTTATCATGAACCACATCAAAGAAGATAATCCTATTTATCTTTCCATGACTCGCTTGGCTAAAGATGAAGATTGGCAATATGTTATCGAAGCACAAGAAAAAGATGAAGCTATCGTATGTAAAGGTATTGATGCTATCCCAGCAGGTTTGGTAGTAACAGTTAAATCCCTTCGTGGTTTCATTCCATTGTCCCAAGGTGATGTTCATTTCGTAAAATCCTTGGACAACTTGGTTGGTACAGAATTCGAAGCTAAAGTACTTGAAATCGACGAAAAGAAAAACCGTTTGGTTCTTTCCCGTCGTGCAGTATTGGAAGTAGAACGTCAAGCTAAATTAGCTGAAGCATTGAAAAACATCAACGTTGGCGACAACTATAAAGGTATTGTTCGTAAAATCATGCCTTATGGTGCTTTCGTAGATATCGGTGGTATTGAAGGTTTACTTCACATTTCCGACATTTCTTGGCAAAAAATCAAAAAAGTGGAAGATGTTCTTTCCGTTGGTCAAGAAATCGAAGTTAAATTACAATCCTTCGACGCTGAAAGCAACAAATTATCCTTGTCCTTAAAAGCTTTGACTAAGAGCCCATGGGACGTAGCTGAAGAAACATTGCATGTTGGCGATGTTATTAACGGCAAAGTTGTTCGTTTAGTAGCTTACGGTGCATTCGTAGCTGTTAACGACGACATTCAAGGTTTACTTCACATTTCTCAAATTACAAAACAACGTAATGCGAAAGTTGAAGACTACTTAAACCGCGGTCAAGAAGTAGAAGTTAAAATCATTTCTCTTAACAAAGACGAAAAGAAATTGGGTTTGGCTTTAACTGAATTGATGGAAGCAAAAGAAACTGCAGAAGACGCTGAATAATTCATTGTCTAATATAAGGCTAACCAAGGTTTCCTTGGTTAGCCTTTTTGCGTACTTTACGTAGAATATGATAAAATATAG
Organism: Veillonella faecalis; assembly: GCF_024677885.1. Lineage (NCBI taxonomy): Bacteria > Bacillati > Bacillota > Negativicutes > Veillonellales > Veillonellaceae > Veillonella > Veillonella faecalis. The sequence goes on along the minus strand of NZ_JALBWL010000001.1, from coordinate 586,679 downwards.
TAATGTATTAGATTAGATAATGAGGTGAAACCATGGCAAAACCATTAGTGGCTGTTGTAGGTCGTCCAAATGTAGGGAAATCTACACTTTTTAATGCCATTGTTAATAAACGAATCTCTATTGTTGAAGATATTCCTGGTGTAACACGGGATCGTATTTACTTTGACGCAGAGTGGTTAAATCGTGAATTTACAATGATAGATACAGGTGGTATCGAATTCATAACAGATAATAGTCATGTTATTCCTAAGATGATGCGTTTACAAGCTGAATTAGCAATTGAAGAAGCGGATGTAATTTTATTTGTTGTTGATGGTAAACAAGGAATTGTTCCTGCCGATGAAGAAGTTGCAAATATATTACGTGCTAGCGGCAAACCTGTAGTTTTAGTTGTTAATAAAATTGACAGTGTTAATCAAGAACCTAATATTTATGAATTCTATAATCTTGGCTTAGGTGATCCAATTGGTATTTCTGCTAAGAATTTAATGAATTTAGGTGACTTGCTTGACGATACGGTTAAACATTTTCCTCCAGTTGGTACAAATGTTGATGATGAAGATACTATTCACGTAGCGGTTATTGGCCGTCCTAATGTAGGTAAATCTTCTTTGACCAATGCATTATTAGGGCAAGACCGCGTAATCGTATCTGATGTGGCAGGGACAACACGTGATTCCATCGATACATATTGGACTCATGGAGATCAAAAATTTGTCCTTATCGATACTGCAGGCATGCGACGTAAATCTAAAATCGAAGAAGCTGTTGAACGATATAGTATTGTGCGTTCTTTACGCTCTGTAGACCGTTCGGATATTGTTGTTCTTGTGCTTGATGCTCAAGATGGTGTTACAGAACAAGATAAGAAAATTGCTGGTTATGCCTATGAAGCAGGCAAGGGTGTAATTATTGTTGTAAACAAATGGGATCTTGTTGAAAAAGATGATAAAACAACACTGCGATTTACTGAAGATATTTATGATGAATTAGGCTTCTTACAGTTTGCGCCGATTCTATTTGCATCTGCATTGACTAAGCAACGTATTCATCGCTTAGCTGATATGTTGAAATTCGTTTCTGAACAACAGTATCGCCGTGTATCTACAGGTACATTAAATCAATTATTGCAAGATGCTCAAACAGTAAATCCTGTACCATCTCGTAATGGCAGAATTCCAAAGATTTACTATATGACACAAGCAAGTGTTAAACCACCTACATTTATTTTGTTTGTAAATGAACCAGAGTTAATTCACTTCTCGTATATGCGTTTCTTGGAAAATAGATTACGTGAGTCCTTTGGCTTTGAAGGAACACCAATTCGTTTAGTGTTGCGTGGTAAGAAACGGGATGATGAAGACTAATGGATATTATGGTTATCGTATATGCTATATTGGCATATCTTATTGGTTCAATTCCTAGTGGTTTAATTATTGGTAAAACCTTCTTTAATACAGATGTACGCCAATATGGTTCTAAAAATATAGGTGCCACTAACACATATCGCGTTATAGGTCTCAAAGCTGCATTACCTGTATTTCTCTGTGATGCCTTAAAAGGCGCGGCTGGGGTAGTATTATTATCCTCTTATGGACCTATGTATATGATCTTAGGTGGTATTCTTGCTATGATGGGCCATAACTGGTCTATATTCTTAGGCTTTAAAGGTGGTCGTGGCGTAGCTACAGGACTAGGTGTATTAATTGCTTTGTCACCATTAGTTGCTTTGATTGCCTTCTTGGTATGGGGCGTTATTGTCTATTTCACTAAGCTCGTATCACTAGGATCAATTATAGCTGCCGCTTTGGTACCAATCTTAATGTATTTTACAGGCGAATCTTATTGGTTCGTTGGCTTTGGCGCTTTGGCTGCTTTATTTGTCATTGTTCGCCATTGGGATAATATCAAACGTTTACTTGCAGGTAATGAGTTAAAAGTAGAACGTATCAAAAAGGATTAATATATGAATGTTGTTGTTGTCGGCTCTGGTAGCTGGGGTACTGCTCTTGCTATTAAATCCGTATTAGCTGGAAATACCACAACTTTATATTGTCGTCGCCCAGAATTTGCAGATCAATTAGCTAAAGATTTGGAGAATAAAGAGTATTTACCTGGCGTAACATTACCAAATGAATTAGTATATAGTTCAGATCTTGCTACCTGTATTAAAGGGGCTGATATCATTCTCATGGTTACGCCATCTGTACATGTACGTACTAGTTTAGAGTCTATTAAGCCATGTGCTCATAAAGAACAATCGTATATACTTTGTTCAAAAGGTGTAGAGCGTACTACTGGTAAATTGCTGACTACAGTTATGAGAGAGGTTCTAGGAACAGTTGGATGTAATCTCGCTGTTTTATCTGGTCCAAACCATGCGGAAGAAATTGGACGAGATTTACCGGCTGCATCTGTTTTAAGTACAGAAGATCTTGATGTGGCCACGATGTTACAGAAAGCATTATGTAGTCAAAACTTTAGAATTTATGCAAATACCGATATTACTGGTGTTGAGTTAGCGGGGGCTACAAAGAATATTATTGCTCTCGCTGCTGGTATTGTAGACGGTCTAAAGTTAGGGGATAACTGTAAAGCATTGCTCTTAACACGTGGGTTGCATGAGATGACTCGTTTTGGTGTAGCCTTAGGTGCTCAAAAAGAAACCTATGCCGGCCTAGCTGGTATGGGAGATTTGATTGCCACATGTATGAGTCCCCATGGTCGCAACCGGGCAGCTGGACAACAATTAGCAGATGGAAAGACGATGGACTATATTATTAATCATACGAATATGGTTGTAGAAGGTTTCTTTGCTACTGACATTATTTATAAAATGGCTTGTGAACATCATATTGAAATGCCAATAACAAAGGCTTTATATGAAGTTTTATATGAAGAAAAATCTCCTGCTTTGGCATTAGCAGAATTGATGGGACGAGATATTAAAATTGAAGTATCATAAATAAAAGATACTTTTAATTTGGTTATTTATATACTATAATTAATGAGTATAATCTTGTGAGGGTTGTATGCGAATTATTGGCGGAACTGCAAAGGGACATACTATAAAAGCACCTAAAGGGGTAGATACTAGACCTACACTTGATCGTGTTCGTGAAAGTGTGTTTAATGTATTATCTAATAGAGGTATATTTGGTACTCATGTATTAGATATATTTTCAGGTACAGGTGCAGTAGCTATTGAAGCCTTAAGTCGTGGTGCAGCACATGCAGTAGCGGTAGACTTTAAAACAGGAAAATTGATTTTGGAGAATGCCAAACATTGTCATGTGGAAGATCGGTTAGAAATCATTCCGAGGAAACTTTCACAATTAAAAAATTATATAATGGGACGACAGTTCGATTATATTTTTTCTGATCCACCATATGAAAATGGATTTATACAAGAAACCATAGATATGGTTGTAGACTGTGATTTATTAAAGCCTGAAGGGGTTTTATTACTAGAGCACCATAAGGACGAGGCATTTACCTTGCCTGAATCATGGAAATGTATAAAAGAACAGAAATTTGGTTATACGATGGTTTCCTATTTTGTAAACACTGCTGAAAGGAGCTAAACCTGTGCGTATAGGTGTGTGTCCGGGTAGTTTTGACCCAGTAACAAATGGACATGTTGATATTTTTGAACGAGGCAGTCGATTAGTTGATAAATTAATCATTGCTGTCAGCTCTAACCCAAATAAAAATTCCTTATTTACCATGGAAGAACGGGTTGAGATGATTCAAAATTCTGTCAAACATATTCCTAATGTTGAAATTGATTGTACAGGTGGTCTACTTAACCAGTATGTTAAATCTAAGAATGCCACTATAATCATTCGAGGATTGCGAGCTTTAAGTGACTTTGAATATGAATTTCAACGTGCGTTGTTTGCAAAATATTTGGATGATGATATTGAAACTGTATTTATTATGACAAATAATAAATACTCTTTCGTCAGCTCCACAGGTATTCGTGAACTTGCAAAATTTGGCGGTAAGCTAGATGGTTTAGTTCCGGATGATGTTAAGGAAAAACTTGAAGAACGCTTTAATACGGTCCATAATAAATAGGGGTGAAATGTATGAAAACAGAAAAATTATTAGAAGATTTAGAGGTTCTTATTGAATCTAGCAGCCGTATTCCTATGACTACAAAACGTATGGTTGAGGAAGACGAAATTATGCGTATTATTGATTCTATTCAAGAGTCTTTACCATTGGAACTTGAAGAGTCTCGTCGTATTGTAGCAGATAAAGATAAAGTACTAGCTGATGCTCAACGTCAAGCTGAAACTTTGATTGATCAAGCTAAAGACTACATTGCTAAATTAACTGCTGAAAGTGAACTAGTTAAACAAGCTCAAGAACAAGCTAATCAAATTATCAATGCAGCTAACCAATCCTCTGAGGAATTGAAATCCAGCTCCATTCAATATGCTGGTGATGTTCTTAAATATGTGGAAAACAATTTAGAAAAAACATTGGAAAGCTTACGTCAAAATCGTGAAAGTTTGAAACAAACTGAACAACGTACAGAAGAAAACCAATAATATTATAAGAAAAGAAGCGAAGGATTTCCTTCGCTTCTTTTTTATTCATTATAATTATCAGGCTTTTTAGGCTCAACGATCATTGTTTGATGAGTGCTAAAAATAACAAAACCAAGTGGAGACCCAGGTGGCTTTTTTATATTTTTAATGTATGTATAATCTACAGGTACTTTGCTGGTTTTACGTGCCTTACTAAAGTAGGCTGCGTATTGAGCGACTTTAGATAGAATCATATCATCAGGCTCTACATTAAGTCTTAATATGAGATGGGAACCTTGAATATCTTGTGTATGGAACCAAATATCTGTTGGTTTGGCAAATCGATGAGTCAAATATTCATTTTGTTGATTGTTACGGCCAATAAATATTTCACCTTCATCGATGGTTAAATGAATGTAATTTGATTTACCTAATTTATATGATAATGGCTTCTTCGATTTTTTAATAATGCCTGCATCCATACATTCTTTACGAATTTCTTCTAAGCTTTCACGGGTAGTGGCTAATGAAATACTATATAAAATTGATTTGAGATATTCAAGTTTTGTAGTACTAGCATTAAGTTGATATTCACCACTGACCATACGATTTTTTAATTTAGTATAGAGCTTATAATACCATTGACCGTTTTCTACAATTGTAAGATTTGGCTTTAGAGGAATTGTTAATAATTCTCCATCTTCAGAAAGAAGATTTGGTAATTGGATAGAAGGTTCATATTGAACTTGTAAGTGAGCATTAATCATTAAGATATCACCATATAGTTTATATGTATCCATTTTATTGGTGTCATCTAATTCATCTTTAATCTTTTGATGACGAACTTCTTCTTTTTTTATGGCTGCTGTTAAGATCTTTTCTAGTTCTTTATCTGCAGTGTGAATGGATTTTGTATTATGAATCGATTCTTCTAAGGCTTCTGAAATCGTACTATATTCTTTAAGGACTTTATAATTTTGTAGGATAAAAGTGGCATGTGCTTTTTTATTATTATCATTAATTAAAGTAAGCAAACCATTACTTTCATTGAGCTTAATTTTTAACTCATATAACGCCTTAGCTAAGGCATCAACTTGCGTGGGAATTAAGTCACTTATGATTTCATTACCACTAAGATCTGAAGTCAATAATACTTCATCCAATAAAGGTTTACCAAAACCGTTAAAGATGGCACGTATAGATTGTTGTACAGTGCCATCACCGAAGGAGGTAAGTAAATTTTTGATTTCATTATAATCAAAATCCATTAAACTCACACGATTAGCATTAGGTGGTAATTCATAGTGTAGTTTAGGACTTATAGAACGTTCACGATTCATTAAAGGCGATACATGAATTAATGATTCTAGAATAACTCCATCTTGAACAAAGATACAGTTTGAATACTTGCCCATTAGTTCCACATATATAAATGTACTCGTAATAGAACCATCCATTTCAAGCTTATCCGTTTGGATACACATGATTCGATCACCATTGATTTGTTCAACCTTTACAATACGGCTACCCTCAATATGTTTACGAAGAAACATACATAGTGAACTAGGTTCCTTTGGTAAATCTTGAAGAGGTTTGCTGAGATACATTGCGGGGGTTGCACCAACAGTGATGACTAGGCTTTGATCTTCGTTAAGTGCACGAATTTTAAATAGTAATGTAGTTTTATCTATTTGATATAATTTTTGTATTTGACCTGTTTGTAATCGCTCATTTAGTTCTTTAGCGAGAACAGACATGGTAAGTCCGTCTAAATTCATAGTACTCCTTTCAATTCTATTTAGAAGTATAGTTTAGTATAACATAATGTACATATAATTCTTAGTATTTAAACACGGAATGTATAATTCGTGGTACAATAATAAAAACTGCTAAGGAGGATATCATATGAAAAGTATGACCGGTTTTGGTTCTGGTACCGCAACCAAAGATGGCATTACCTGTACGGTAGAAATTAAGACTGTAAATGCACGATTTTTGGATTTATTTATACGTAGTCCAAAGCAAATAAACCCTTTTGAAAGTATTATTCGTGGATTAGTACAAGATCGGATTACCCGTGGTAAAGTTGAAGTATCTGTTTCTATTCAGGATGCAGGGGAAAGACCTAAAACTTTTACAATAAATAGTGTATTGAGAAAGCAGATACAAGAATTGCTTGTTCGAGAAGAGTTTTATGATGACCCTAAAAAGGTGCCTTTACAAGCGGTCAATTCCATTTCTAATGAATGGATACAACAACAAGATACTCCGATTGCAGAAGATGTGCTTTCAGAAATAGTACAAGAATCTACAAACCAAGCACTAGATGCCTTAATAACAATGCGTACTATAGAAGGTAAACATATTGAACAAGATTTATTGTCTCGTATCACTACTTTAGAAAATATAATCAAGAGTATTGATGAGAAAAAGGCCGGTGCTGTAGATGCGTATCGTGAGCATATAAAGGGAAAAATTCAAGAATATTTAGTGTCTTTAGAGGCGAGTATAAGTGAAGATCGTTTTTTGCAGGAAATTGCTTTATTAGCTGATAAGACTGATATTACGGAAGAGATTGTCCGATTTACCTCACATGTGGTACAATTAAAAAACACACTTGCAGATGAGAATTCCATTGGTCGTAAGGTGGATTTTATTTTGCAAGAAATGAATCGTGAAGTGAATACAATTGGTTCCAAAGCTATGGATTCAAGTATTACAGAGTTTGTGGTTCAGCTAAAATGTGAGTTAGAGAAAATTAGAGAACAAGTACAGAATGTAGAGTAATAGGAGGTCCATAAATGAGTATTCAGTTATTGAATATAGGCTTTGGTAATATGGTATCTGCTAACCGTGTTATGGCTATTATTAGTCCCGAATCTGCACCGATAAAACGTATGGTTCAAGATGCGCGTGACAAGGGCCTACTCATTGATGCTACATATGGTCGTAAGACTCGTGCTGTATTAGTTATGGATAGTGGTCAAATTGTACTATCTGCAATTCAACCAGAAACCGTAGCACATCGACTTGTGCAATATGATGTAGACGAAGATACAGTAGAATCATAGGAGTACATATGTCAGACAGAGGATTATTAATCGTTATATCCGGGCCATCTGGCGCAGGTAAAGGTACGATTTGTGCGAATATTCGAAAAGAAATGCCTAATTTAGTATATTCTGTTTCAATGACCACACGGGCACCTCGTGTTGGTGAAGTAGAAGGGGTTAATTACTTCTTTCGCTCGAAACAAGAATTTGAAACTCTATTAAGTGAAGATGCATTTTTAGAATATGCAAAAGTATATGATAATTACTACGGTACACCGAAGCAACATGTAATGGATTTATTGGATGATGGTAAAAGTGTACTGTTAGAAATTGATATTCAAGGTGCTATGCAAGTTAAAGAACGTTTTAGTGATGCTGTATTTATTTATATAGTACCACCGTCATTAACTGAGTTATCTGAGCGATTACATAATCGCGGTACAGATGCGAAAGAAGTTATTGATAAACGGTTGTCATTAGCCTGTTCTGAATTGGCATTAGCCCATCGATATGACTATATAGTTGTAAATGATGATCTCGGAGAGGCATCTGAGAAGGTTGCATCTATCTTACGAGCTGAATCCTGTAAGATTAGTCGCAATAAAGAGCAAATTCAATTTATTTATAAACAGTATCAAGAGTCTAAGGAGAAGTGATAGTATGATGGTAAAACCTCCATTGAAAAAATTGGAAAATCAAGTAGATAGTAAATATACTTTGGTAACATTGGCAGCTAAACGTGCTCGTGAACTAACAGATGGCGAACCATGCTTAGCTGAATCTACACATGCAACTGACAAGCCGGTTTCCTTGGCATTCTATGAAATTGCCGAAGGTGAAGTGACTTATAAACGCACTAAAGAAGGCATTAAATAAGAAAAACGATTCCTTGTATCATTGATACAAGGAATTTTTAAAAGGAGAAGAAAATGCGAGGAAAACATATCATTGTCGCTGTATCTGCAGGTATTGCTGCGTATAAGGCAATTGAAGTAGTTAGCAGACTTCGTAAAAAAGGTGCTGAAGTGAAGGTGGTTATGACTCAAAACTCCACTCATATAGCTTCACCTCTTACATTTGGTGAAATTAGTGGACATCCAGTAGCTATCGACATGTTTGAACAAGTTCATCAATGGGATGTGGAGCATATTGCATTAGCTATATGGGCAGATGCATATGTGGTTGTTCCAGCTACGGCAAATGTAATTGGTAAAATATATGCCGGTATTGCAGATGATATGCTAACAACAACAATAATGGCTACTAAGGCTCCAAAATATCTTTGTCCTGCTATGAATACAGAAATGTATAACAATCCGATTACTCAACGTAATTTGGAAGGTTTACGTTCTCTTGGCTACCATATTATGGAACCTGCTGAAGGATGGCTTGCTTGTGGGGTTACCGGTATGGGACGCTTACCAGAGCCCGAAGCCATTGTAGATTGGCTTGAATCACAGATGTGCAAATCTAATGAACTTGAAGGTATTACAGTGCTTGTTACAGCTGGGGGTACACAAGAGAATATCGATCCTGTTCGTTATATTGGTAATCGTTCGAGTGGAAAGATGGGGTATGCTATTGCTGAGCAAGCTGCCCGGATGGGGGCTAACGTTATTTTGGTCAGTGCACCCACATCTTTAGCCGTACCTAGTGGAGTAGATTTTGTTCCTATTGACTCTGCTTTATCTATGCAACATGCTGTTGAATCTCGATATGATGAGGTAGATGTTGTTATTATGGCGGCTGCTGTATCTGATTTCCGAGTTCTTCATAAGGCAGAACAAAAAATAAAAAAAATGGAGTCTATGACTTTAGAACTTGTTAAAAATCCAGATATTCTACAAGGTTTAGGTGCTAAAAAGAAACATCAAATTCTTGTAGGTTTTGCAGCGGAAACTGAGCATGTTATTAAATACGGTCAAGATAAAGTAATTAGAAAAAACTTAGATATGCTTGTAGCAAATGATGTTAGTAAATCTAATGCAGGTTTTAATGTAGATACGAATGAAGGATACTTCTTATATCCTCATAAAGATCCTAAAGAAATGCCGAATATGAAAAAATCTGAATTGGCCCATAATATTATGAAAGAAGTTGTGGAATTAGTAAAAAATAAATAACACGATATATGAGAGAATCTTATGTTTGTAGTTTGTAATTGATAGAAAGATATGTAATAATGACTTGCTTTATCAATGTAAATACACTATAATATTTCTGTAACTCATCAAGAGTAGTGGAGGGATAGGCCCTATGAAGCTACAGCAACCATTCCAAGAGGAAAAGGTGCTAATTCCTATGACAAATGTCGTTAGATGGGAGGGTCTCTCATGAGTACATGAGAGGCTTTTTTTCGTATTAGGAGGATAAAATGGCTGAAAAACATATGTTTTTTACTTCTGAATCTGTTACTGAAGGCCATCCAGATAAAATAGCTGACCAAATTTCTGACGCTGTTTTGGATGCGATTATTGAAAAGGATCCAACTGCTCGTGTAGCTTGTGAAACTTTAGTTACTACTGGTCTAGTTCATGTAGTAGGTGAAATTTCTACTAATACATATGTAGATATTCCTCGCATCGTACGTGATACAGTTCGTGAAATTGGTTATACACGTGCAAAATTTGGCTTTGACTGCGACACTTGCGGTGTACTTGTTTCTATTGATGAACAATCTGCTGATATTGCGATGGGCGTAGATGAAGCTCTTGAATCTAAAGATGGTAATGGTGAAGCACTAGATAAAATCGGTGCTGGTGACCAAGGTATGATGTTTGGTTATGCATCTAATGAAACACCTGAACTTATGCCTATGCCTATTTCTTTGGCTCATCGTTTATCCCGTCGTCTTACAGAAGTTCGTAAAGATGGCACTTTAACATATCTTCGTCCAGATGGTAAAACTCAAGTTACTGTTGAATATGTTGATGGTAAACCAAAACGTATTGATACAATTGTTATCTCTACACAACATAGCCCTGAAGTTACGCAAGAACAAATTAAAGCAGACTTGAAACGCTTTGTTATCGATGCAGCATTGCCTGCTGAATTTGTTGATGAAAATACAAAATATTTCATTAACCCAACTGGCCGTTTCGTAATCGGTGGTCCTCATGGTGATGCTGGCTTGACTGGCCGCAAAATTATCGTAGATACTTACGGCGGTATGGCTCGTCATGGTGGCGGTGCTTTCTCTGGTAAGGATCCATCTAAGGTTGACCGCTCTGCAGCATATGCAGCTCGTTATGTAGCTAAAAATGTTGTAGCAGCAGGCCTTGCTGATAAGTGTGAAGTACAAGTTGCTTACGCTATTGGTGTTGCACATCCTGTATCCGTTTTAGTTGATACTTTTGGTACAGGTCGCATTGAGGAAACTAAAATTCAAGAACTTATTAAGAAACATTTCGACCTTCGTCCAGCAGGTATTATTGAAATGCTTGATTTGTTAAAACCTCATTATCGCAAAACTGCAGCATATGGTCACTTTGGTAGAACTGATGTAGATTTACCTTGGGAGCGTACTGACAAAGCTGCAATTTTAAAAGCTGAAGCTGGCTTATAATACAAAAGGTCTTAGTAGAATTTCTACTGAGACCTTTTATAGTAAATGAAAGGATATAATGTATGCGTGTCGCAAAAGTTATCATCAATAGACCTGCTAAACAACTTCATAAACCGTTAAGCTACTTAATGCCTGAAAAGTTTGGCAATATCTTACCTGGTACACGTGTACTTATTCCTTTAGGCAATAGTCGCGAAGAGGGAATTCTGATTGGCTATGAAGAGTTAAGCGAGCCCCCTGAGTTCACATTGCGAAATATTGTTCAAGTATTAGACAATGAACCTTGGTTCACACCTGAAATGATGGATACTGCTCGTCGTTTAAATGAATATTATTTATTCTCCTATGGCGATGCATTGCGTTTATTTACTGTTAATAAAACTCTAAAATCTTATGAGGCGCCTAAGGAAGAATGGCTTGTGGTTACACCTGCTTTCACGGTAGAACAATTTAGTGAACGAAAAAAGAAACAACGGGAATTGGCTAAATATTTACTTGAAGTGGGTGGCGCATCAAAAGCATTATTATTGGCTAAAGGTTTTTCTCGAATGGTCATTAAACAAGTGAGTGAAGCTAAGGGGATTACTATTGAATCTAGATTTAAAGCTACAAAAACCTCTTTTGATGAACTATTTACAGAAGAAGTAAATATACCATTAACTGATGCACAACAAGCTGTGTATGAACCGATACAAGTGGTGATGAATACACATCAGCATAAAACCTTTTTGTTGCATGGCGTAACAGGTAGTGGAAAAACCCAATTGTACTTAAAAGCTACGGCAAAATGTATTAGCAAAGATAAAACTGCTATTATTTTGGTTCCAGAAATTATTTTGACAGATCAGATAGTGCGTCGTTTTGTAGAAACCTTTGGTGATGAAGTTGTAGTATTTCATAGTAAGTTAACAGTTCAACAACGCAATAATAACTGGGAGCGTTTACGTCGCAAGGATAGTCATATTATCATTGGTGCACGATCTGCGGTATTTGCTCCAGCTGAGGACATTGGACTTATCGTAGTAGATGAAGAGCATGATACTTCTTATAAGCAAGAGGATATGGTTCGTTACCATGCTAGAAATGTTGCATTATGGCGTGGGGAAGCACATGGTTGTCCTGTAATACTTGGTTCTGCAACACCATCTGTAACCTCCTATTACAAAGCTAAGCAAGGGGAGTATCAGTTGCTTGAATTACCACATCGTATTTTTGAACAACCAATGCCAAAAGTAACTATTGTGGACATGAAGGAAGAAATTCTTCATGGTAACTATTCTGTTTTTTCTGATGCTATGAGTAGCTTGATTCAAAAAACATTGAATGAACATAACCAAATGATTATTCTTTTGAATAGACGTGGTTATAGTACCTTTGTAATGTGTCGCGATTGCGGGGAAACTATTATGTGTCCTCATTGTGATGTAGCTATGGTGTATCACCAAGCAGGTGAAGAATTACGGTGCCATTACTGTGAACATCATGAACCAATTCCTACGGTCTGTCCAAAGTGTAATAGTCAACGCATTAAATTCTTTGGATCAGGTACACAAAAGGTGGAGGAAGAGTTGCGACGTCATTTTAAGTCGGCTCGTATTGCCCGCCTTGATCAAGACGTAACTAAAAACAAACAATTAGCAGAAGATATTTTACATGATTTTGGGACTCATAAATATGACATCTTACTGGGAACACAAATGGTGTCAAAAGGTCATGACTTTAAAGATGTAACAGCTGTTGGTATTTTAACGGCTGATTCAGTTTTAAATATTCCTGTATATTCCGCATCTGAAAGAACTTTTGATTTACTTACACAGACATCTGGCAGGGCTGGTCGTGGTGATAAACCAGGCAGTGTAGTAATACAAACATATAATCCTTTAAATTATGCTATAATAAAGAGTAAGGCTCATGATTATGTAGGCTTTTACAATGAAGAAATTCAAAATCGTAAAGCATTAGGATATCCTCCGTTTAGAGAGATGATTCACATGGTAGTGCGTCATCAAAATATGGAGACCTTAGAGGCCATAGCTAATCGTATTGTAAGCGATTTAGAGGTCCATAAAGGTGATACCGATATTCTCATTAATGGACCTTATGAAGTAAGCATCAAAAAAGTACGGGATATGTATCGTTTAGCGATTATGATTCGAGGTACTGACTTATCAAATTTAAAAGAATATATATATAATTCATGGATCTTCACACAAGAAGGACTTTTGATTGATGTAGATCCTGTTTAGTATAGGAGTATAAATGGCAGTATTAGATGTTGTGAAAGCAGGTCACCCCGTTTTAAAACAAATTGCGGAACCTGTAGAACATGTTAATAAAAAACTTAGAGCCCTTATCGATGATATGGCGGAAACAATGTATGAGACTGATGGCGTTGGGCTTGCTGCACCTCAAGTAGCGGTGTCAAAACGAATTATCGTCGTAGATGATCATGCCGGTAGTGGTCTCATTGCATTAATTAATCCTGAAATTACGCATGCTGAGGGATCTCAAGTGGGACCAGAGGGTTGTTTAAGTGTACCAGGGTATTTTGGCGATGTGGAAAGATTCGATAAAATTACCGTTAAAGGTATAGACCCTCATAATAAAAAGGTAACAATTAAAGCTGAAGGATTTTTAGCGCGTATTTTTCAACATGAGATTGATCATTTAGAAGGTCATTTGTTTATTGAAAAAGCAACTAACTTACGATTGATTACTGATCACCCAGAGGAGAAAGAAATTGTCTAATCAAAAACAATTGCGTGTCGTATTTATGGGGACGCCTGATTTTTCTGTTCCTACTTTGGAAGCATTAATAAAGGCTGGTCACTCTATTGTTGGTGTATACTGTCAGCCAGATAAACAAAAAGGTCGCGGTAAACAAGTTCAAATGCCACCTGTAAAAGTGGCAGCTTTAAATCATAATTTACCTGTATTCCAACCGGTAACATTACGTGATGAACAAGTACAAGCAGAATTAGAAGCTCTAAATCCCGACGTAGTAGTGGTTATTGCATACGGTAAAATTTTACCGCCATGGCTTATTCGTTTACCACAATATGGATGTATTAACGTACATGCATCTATTTTACCTAAGTATAGAGGTGCTGCACCAATTCATTATGCCATATTAAATGGTGATACTAAGACAGGTGTTACAATTATGCATATGGATGATGGCCTTGATACAGGCGATATTATCGACATAGTTGAGACTGATATTTTGTGTGGTGAAACAACAGGGCAACTATTTGAACGTATGGCATTACTAGGGGGCAAAACAATCGTTTCCGTATTAACTCGTTGGGTTAATGGAGAAATTGTGGCTACGCCACAAGATGATACAATGGCTACACATACTGCTAAGATTACAAAGGAAATGGGACAGATAGACTGGTCTAAGTCTGCTAATGAAATTGCAAACCTTATTAGAGGACTTAATCCAGCTCCTGGGTGTTATACATATCTCGATGGAAAACGTTTAAAAGTATGGTCAGCAGAAGTAGTTCCTAGTGATACGACTCACGGTTTGATAGCTGTCCATGGTAAACATGTACCAATTGCTATATCAGCCACAACTATACCTGGTACAATCGTATCTAAAATAGCCGGTTTAGGTGTATATTGTGGTGATGGAAATATAATTCTATTGACAGAAGTCCAACCAGAAAATAAAAAACGCATTTCTGCTATTGATTTTATTAATGGACATCAGATAAAGGAAGGTATCGTTTTTGGAGACTCAATATAAGCAGTACGAAACGTATCCGTTATACCTGATATTATCATCAATTACATGTGCCATAATTACTGTAATTATGGGATTCCTAATGTATATATTAGAGCCTGGACTTTCACAATTACATCCTATTGCACCCATAATAAGTACAGTGATTTTTTCTGTATCCATTTGTGTTATATGGTTATTGTGCACGTCCTTGATTATTGCTAGTTTCGGTATACTACGGTTACATCCTATTGTTTTAAGGCTTGCTAACCAGTTTATATATGGACTGTTTCCAGTGTCCCTATTGATTGGTAAAGTGAGAGGGGTTACTAAGGATCAATTGCGTCAGTCTATGATTGACTTGATTAATCATCTAGTGATGCTTGATATGTATACAGTTGATCCAGAACGTATATTGTTATTGACACCTCATTGTTTACAGGAAAGTTCATGTGTTCATAAGGTTACACATGATGTATACAATTGTAAACAATGTGGTAGATGCCAAGTTGGAAGTTTATTGCAAATTGCTAAAGAGTATGGGTGTCAATTTATAGTGGTAACAGGTGGTACATTAGCGCGAATGAAGGTAAAAGAAGCACGACCAAAGGCTATTGTAGCTATTGCTTGTGAACGTGATTTAGCAAGTGGTATGGCTGATGTATTTCCGATACCTGTCATTGGCGTTTTAAATGAAAGACCTAATGGACCTTGTTGCAATACTACAGTAGATCCTGAACGTGTTCGAGCAGCAGTTGAACAATTAATTGGTAGGAAAAACGATGACTGAAGTTAAAACGAATCAACAACTAAATATTCGATTGCTCGCAGTGAAAGCTTTGAGTGATATTAATCGTAATGGTGCTTATGCCAATATCAAGTTACAAGAGTATTTACAAAAATATCATTTATCCGATTTAGATCGAAGATTTTTCACGGAGTTGGTCTATGGTGTCATCCGTAGAAAAAATTATTTAGATGCCATTATTGTTCATTTTGCCAAAAGACCATTAAAGAAATTATCATCCATGGTTGTAGAAATTCTTAGACTTGGCATTTATCAAATTATCTATATGGATAAAGTCCCTGAAAGCGCAGCGGTCAATGAATCTGTAAAATTGGCAAAAAAGTTAACTAGAGGATTATCTGGCTTTGTAAATGCCGTATTACGTTCAGTATTACGTGAAAGTGATAGTATTTCTATTGGTGAACTTGCCAAGTCTGAGGCTGAAGAAATTTCTTTCATTTATAATCAACCTTTATGGTTAGTTAATTTATGGATAAATGAAATGGGGAAGGATAAGACTATAGATCTTTGTGCTTGGTTTAATGAACAACCTCGTTTGACAGCACGTATAAATACTGTAAAAGTATCTATTGAGGATTGTTTAAAAGAACTACGAGATTTAGGTTGGACTGTTGAACAGGACAATGATATTCCAGAAGTAGTTTATATTGATGCACATCAAGGGCACTTGGAAAAAGCAAAACCTGTTATGGAAGGTCATATTACCTTTATGGATAAAGCCTCTATGCTCGTTGCTCATGTAGTTGATCCTAAGCCAGGCGAGCGCATATTAGATTGTTGTGCTGCACCAGGTGGTAAGTCTATGCATATGGCAAGTCTCATGAATAATACGGGTGCTATTATGAGTTGTGATATATACGATCATAAATTAGAGCTTATGAATCAAAATGCTGAACGACTTGGAGTATCCATAGTTTCAACTAAGCTACAAGACGGTCGTTATTTACCCGATAATTGGAAAGAACAATTCGATCGCGTCTTAGTAGATGCACCGTGTTCTGGACTTGGCATATTACAAAAAAAGTTGGATATGCGTTGGCGTAAAACACAATCTTTACTTACTGACTTACCTCCATTACAGCTTGAAATATTAGAAAAAGCTGCTGAAATGGTTAAAGTTGATGGATATTTAGTATACTCTACTTGTACTATCAATAGTGGGGAAAATGAGGATGTACTAGAAAAATTTCTAGCAACTCATAAGAACTTTATCATTGATTCTGTATCATTTGATGGGTTGCCACAAGCTGTAGAGGGTATGATTACAACATATCCGCCACGAGATCAGATGGATGGATTCTTTATGGCTCGTGTAAAACGCATATCATAATAATAGAAATGGAGTACCATGATAGAATTATTGGGTAAGTCTTTAGAAGAGTTACAATCTATCTTTAAGACCCATAATATACAAAAGTTTCGAGCGAAACAGTTAATAGACTATATTTATCATAGATATATATTTGATTTTGAAGAGATGACGCAGTTTCCTAAAGAGTTGCGTCAATGGTTAAGTGATAACTGTGTTATTTCTTTACCAACATTAATTACTGAGTCTGTATCTCCAGATGGGAAGACTCGTAAAATCCTTGTTGAAATGATAGATCAAAGCCGGGTAGAAGCCGTTTTAATGGAGCAACACTATGGATACTCTGTATGTGTTTCTTCTCAAGTTGGCTGTGCCATGGGCTGTGTGTTCTGCGCCTCTACACAGGGTGGTTTATATCGTGATTTAACTGTGTCTGAAATCATTGGACAAGTCGTTATTTTCGGAGCTCTTACAAAAGAGCAAATCCACTCTGTTGTAGTTATGGGGGCAGGGGAACCATTGCAAAACTATGATAATGTTTTGCAGTCACTGCAACTATTACATGATCCTATGATTTGTAATATTAGTTATCGGAAGATGACTATTTCTACTTGTGGGTGGGTTCCAAACATCTATAAATTAGCTGATGAAGGATTACCTATAACTTTGGCACTCTCATTACACGCTACAAATAATGAAGTGCGTCGTAGTATTATGCCAGTTGGGGCTCGTTATGAATTGACGGAAGTCTTAGATGCGGTAAAATATTATTATGATACGACTCAACGTCGTATCACCTTTGAGTATATTCTTATAGATTCAGTAAATGCATCTATGGAGGAGGCTCATGCATTGGGGAAAATCTGTAAAGATTTCCCAAATTGCCATGTTAACTTAATACCTGTTAATGGCAATGAACATATAGAATTATATAAACCATCTATTACAAATATGAATACATTTAAAGACATCGTTGCTTCCTATGGCGTATCTGTAACGGTACGAAAAGAGATGGGCGATGCTATCCAAGCCGCATGTGGGCAATTAAAAGCAGCTCATGGTCGGAAAAAGGAGAATCATGAATAATTTTGTTGGTTTAAGTAAAATTGGACTTGTACGTCAACGCAATGAAGACCGTTTCTTTATTGATGGTAACGTTTGCGCTGTTACTGATGGCATGGGTGGATATAGTGGCGGTGAAATCGCTAGTACCTATGCTGTTGATGAAATTAAAGAGTATTTGGCCTCCCTTGAAACTGTGGGGCAACAAGATTTATGTGATGCTATTATTCATGCCAATGAACGTATAGCTAATCGCGTAGCTCATGAAGAACGTCTTGCTGGTATGGGCACTACTGCTGTTGTTACGGCCGTTAATGGTGACCAATTATACTGGGCAAGTGTTGGTGATAGTCGTTTGTATGTATATAGAGATGGTCTTTTACGACAAATTACTACAGATCATTCTATGGTACAAGAATTATTAACTGCTGGAGAGATTACAAAGGATGAAATGCTAAATCACCCTCAAAGAAACTTATTGACCCGTGCAGTTGGGGTTGATGATACTTTAGAGGTTGATAGTGGTGTAGAATCTATTCTTCCAGGTGATCGTATTTTACTTTGCACTGATGGACTATGTGGTTATGTATCAGATGATGTTATTGCTAGTGCATTACAATCTAATAGTGATGATATGAAGGTTGTAGAATCATTGATGGAAGCCGTATATGATGTCGGAGCAGGAGATAATGTGACCATTGTGGTGGGAACAATCTAATCTAGAAATGGAGAAATAATGAGTACTATGAATATAAAAGGTATACTTCTAGATAACCGCTACCGAATTGTTGATAAAATTGGCGTTGGCGGAATGGCTGACGTATACCTTGGAGAAGATACCTTATTAGGTAGACAAGTAGCAATTAAAGTATTGCATGCTAACTTTGCTAATGATGATGAGTTTGTTACGCGTTTTAAACGAGAAGCACAAGCGGCGGGCAAACTAAATCATCCTAATATTGTAAATATGTATGATGTAGGGTTTGATCAAGATTTACACTATATCATTATGGAATATGTAGATGGTGAAACATTAAAAGAGTATATAACGCGACATGGAAGACTATCCATAGACGAGGCTGTAAAATTCACTATTGCTATCGCAGAGGGCTTAGAACACGCGCATACGATGGGAATAGTGCATTGTGATATTAAACCTCATAATGTCATTATTACTCGTACGGGGCGTGTAAAAGTAACTGACTTTGGTATTGCTCGAGCTATGAATGCTACTAATACAGTTATGTACACGAATTCAATTTTAGGCTCTGCTCACTATTTATCACCTGAACAAGCCAGTGGGAAACCAGTAGATGGTAATACTGATATCTACTCTTTAGGCGTAGTTTTATATGAAATGCTAACAGGTAGAGTTCCTTTTGAAGGGGAGACTCCAATTGCAGTAGCATTAAAACATGTACGTGAAAAAGTAGCTCCTCCAACTCGATATAATCCTTCAATCCCACCGCTTTTAGAAGCTGTCGTAATGAAGGCATTATCTAAAAACCCTGCAGATCGCTTTGAGTCTATTTCTGACATGATAAGTGATTTACGATTGTCTCAAGGCTTTACAATGGGTAAAACTCAACGTCATGAACCATATGATTTTGCAACTCAAATGATTCCAGCTGTTGATCCTGAAGCACTTGAGGATTTCAGTGATATTCAAGAAGAGCAAAAAGATGAGGGTAAAAAGAAGAGTATGTTAAGTAAAATTGCATCTATCCCACAAAAATATATCGTCCTAGGGGCTGCCGTAATTTTTTTAGTAGCCTTCTTAGGTGCCTTCTTGAGTTATGGTAATTTCTGGAGTAACACAACTGTAGATGTACCTAATGTTGTGGGTAAACAAGTTTCTGTAGCTAAAAACATTTTAGAAGATAAACATTTGCGTGTTTCTACAAGCGAGGTTACTAATCCGGATGTACCAGCTGGTCAAGTTATTTCTCAAACACCAGGTGCAGGAGAGAAGGTTAAAGAACAACGTACAATTCATCTTGTTGTATCTAAAGGTGTTGGTGATATTACAGTACCGGATTTGTCTGGTTTAACAGTAGACCAAGCTCGACAACGACTTAAAGATGTTGGGTTAGTTGTTGGTAAAGTAACACAACAGTCTGTAGATAATAAACCTGATGGTGTTATCATAGCTCAAAGTCCATCTGGTGACTCTAAAGTTTCTAAAGGTACAACAATTGATCTCGTTGTAAATAAAGCTAAAGCTAAAAAGATTCAAATGCCAAATGTTATTGGTATGACTTTAAAAGATGCACGAGATACATTGAGTAATGCTCATCTTGGTGTTAATCAAGTCGCTGGTTCTGTAGAGGAAAAATCTATTGTAACAGAACAAAGCATAAAAGCTGGCGATGAAATTGATGAAGGTACTGCAGTAAATCTAACTACTGAATATAAAGATGACAAAAAGAAAAATGATAAAAAATCTGACAGTAGTAGTAATAAAACTACTGGTACAGTAGATATTACAGTGCCGGCAGGCTCTAAAAACCAAGAGCTAAAAATTGTCGTAAAAGATGATGACGGTTCTGCTGTAATCTACGATGATACAAATAAACCTGGTGATCGTATTGTTAAAAAAGTGTCTGGTGTAGGTAATGTTCGCATTGAGGTTTATCTCAATGGTGCATTAGTACAAGAAACAGCATTATAGGGGAATTATGATTACAGGTATTGTTGTCAAAAATATGAATGGTTACTTTTATGTACAAGACGATGCAAGTACTGTTCATGAATGTAAAGTTCGAGGTAGATTAAAGAAAGGTCGCTATAGTTTACTTGTCGGTGATCGTGTTACGATTTCTGAGGATGGATTCGTTGAGTCCATCCTCGATCGTCATAATTCCATGGTTAGACCTGCGGTAGCTAATATTGATCAAGTCGTATTGGTTGTAGCTGCTCATGAACCCGATATTAATGAGCTTTTACTAAATAAAATGCTTGTCATGATTGAACATGCAGATATACCGATTGTATTATGTATTAACAAATGTGATTTGATGGATCCAGATACAGAAGCCATGGTAAAGCTTTATAAGTCTATTGGCTATGAAGTATTGATGACATCTACATATAATATGACAGGTATTGATGAGTTACGTCGTGTGTTAGCGCATAAGGTAACTGCCTTTGCAGGCCCTTCTGGTGTTGGTAAAAGTAGTCTATTAAATGCTGTTGATCCTAAGTTTGCATTCCAAACGGGTGAGGTTAGTGACAAAATAAAGCGCGGTAAACATACCACCCGTCATGCTTCTTTATATAGTTTGGATTCAGATTCTTTTATTATGGATACACCTGGATTTAGTGCAATTGAGTTTAACGATGTTTCATTAGAACGGTTACCTACGTTATTCCCTGAATTTAGTAATTATGTTGATACATGTAAATTTAATCCTTGTTATCATGAGCATGAACCTATTTGTGGCATAAAAGATGCTTTAGATGCAGGCCATATTCATCAAGGACGATATGATGCATATATGTCTATACGTAATGACATAGAAAGTCAACGAAAGAGGTTTTAAAATGATTAAAATTGCACCATCTATGCTCTCTGCAAATTTTGCAACATTAAGCGAAGAAATAAAATCTATTGAATTAGCTGGAGCTGATTTATTGCATATTGATATTATGGATGGTCATTTTGTACCAAACCTAACATTTGGTGCACCTATCGTGAAAGCCATCCGTCCTTATACACAATTACCATTTGATGTTCACTTAATGGTTACAAATCCTGGTGACTATGTAGAAGAATTTGCAAAGATTGGTGTAGAGTATTTTACATTTCATCAAGAAACTGTGCCACATATGCATCGTTTAATCCAACATATTAAACAATGTGGCATGAAAGCAGGGGTTGCACTTAATCCAAGTACACCAGTGTCCTTGTTAGAGGATGTGGCTGCTGATCTAGACATGATTTTAATTATGTCTGTAAATCCTGGCTTTGGTGGGCAATCTTTTATTCCCAATGCTATTAAAAAAGTTAAGCAAACTAAAATGCTACTAGAAGAAGTAGATAATACAACTGCAGTTATTGAAGTAGATGGTGGCATTAATGATATTACATGTGTTCCAATTAAAAGAGCAGGTGCTACTGTTTTAGTAGCAGGATCTGCTGTATTTGGCGCTGATGATCGAGCACATATGATTGAATCTATTCGCAATAATTAATATTTATATTAGTATCGGCGATATAGAATACAAGCTTTAATATAGTCTATTGATGATTCATTCATTAAATTAAAATAAGGAGTGATGGATTCTTAAAGAAATCCTTACTCCTTGCTTGCTTTTACAATAATTATTTGTTAAAATTATCAGGTATGAAAAATATGCACGTCGGTGGACTTCGGTACTGTGCCTAATTTTGGGTGACCCGAAGGATGAAGCGGCGGAGGTTAATTAACAGGAGGTGCCACAATGGCAGTAGTATCAATGAAACAATTATTAGAGGCTGGTGTACACTTTGGTCATCAGACTAGAAGATGGAACCCTAAAATGGCGAAATTCATCTTCACTGAACGCAATGGTATTTATATCATTGACTTGTCTAAAACAGTTAAAAAAGTAGAAGAAGCTTACTCTTTCTTACGCGAAGTTGCTTCCCAAGGCGAAGTAATCTTGTTCGTAGGTACTAAAAAACAAGCTCAAGAAGCTATTAAAGAAGAAGCTATCCGCGCTAACATGTTCTTCGTTAACGAACGTTGGTTGGGCGGTATGTTGACTAACTTCAAAACAATTGAAACTCGTATTAAACGTTTAAAACAATTGGAAGCTATGGCAGAAGATGGTACTTTTGAAGTATTGCCTAAAAAAGAAGTTATCGGTCTTCGTCATGAAATGGAAAAATTGGAAAAATACCTTGGCGGTATCAAAGATATGCCTAAAATGCCAGGTGCTCTTTTCGTAGTTGATCCTAAAAAAGAAAAAATCGCTATTGCAGAAGCTAAAAAATTGGGTATTCCAGTTGTTGCAACAGTTGACACTAATTGTGATCCAGATGAAGTTGAATTCCCAATCCCAGCAAATGATGACGCTATTCGTGCTGTAAAATTATTGGCTGGTAAAATGGCTGACGCTGTTCTTGAAGGTCGTCAAGGCGAATCCTTGGACGGTGCTGAAGCTGCGGAATAATTCTGCAAAGCTACTAAATCATTTCTGATTAGCATTTGAAAGATAAATCTATAACATATATAATTAGGGTAAGGACTATATCCTTACCTTAATTAATACTAGGAGGAACAAAATAATGGCAATTACTGCTGCTTTGGTAAAAGAATTGCGCGACATGACTGGCGCAGGTATGATGGACGCTAAAAAAGCATTGGTTGAAACTGACGGTAATATCGAAAAAGCGGTTGACCTTCTTCGTGAAAAAGGTTTAGCTGCTGCTGCTAAAAAAGCAGGTCGTATCGCAGCTGAAGGTGTAGTACAATCTTACATCCATGCTGGTGGTCGTATTGGCGTATTGGTAGAAGTTAACTGCGAAACTGACTTCGTTGCTAAAACTGATGATTTCCAAAGCTTGGCACGCGATATCGCAATGCAAATCGCAGCTGTAAACCCTACATACTTGAACCGTGAAGAAGTTCCTGCTGAAGTAATCGAACACGAAAAACAAGTATTGTTGGAACAAGCTAAAGTAGAAGCTGAAGAAGACGTAAAAGCTGGCCGTAAACCAAAACCTGAAGCTGTTTTGGAAAAAATGGTTGCTGGTCGTATTGAAAAATTCTATAAAGAGAACTGCCTATTAGAACAAGTATTCATTAAAGATGGCGACAAAACAGTTACAGACATCATTAATGAAAATATTGCAAAAATCGGTGAAAACATCAACGTACGTCGTTTTGTTCGCTACGGTTTGGGCGAAGGCATTGAAAAACGCCAAGATGACTTCGTAGCTGAAGTAATGGCATCTGTTGGTAAATAATTAAGAAATAATAAGAGAACACCGTACAGTGTTCTCTTATTTTGCAATAGAGGAGTAAACACATGGCAAAGAGAAACTTTAGACGTATTGTTTTGAAGTTGAGTGGTGAAGCATTAGCGGGTGAACAAGGTTTTGGTATTAACCCTGATGTTGTTGAAGAATTTGCAAAAGAAATTGCTGCTTTAGCAAAATCCACTGATTTAGAAATCGCAATTGTTGTTGGTGGCGGTAACTTATGGAGAGGATTAGCTGGTAGTAACCAAGGTATGGATCGTGCTACAGCTGACTATATGGGTATGCTAGCAACAGTAATGAACTCCTTAGCATTGCAAGATGCATTAGAACAAGCAGGCGTAGATACTCGCGTTCAAACTGCTATCGAAATGCAAGAAATTGCAGAACCTTATATTCGTCGTCGTGCCATCCGTCATTTAGAGAAAAAACGTATCGTAATCTTCGGTGCTGGTCTTGGTAAACCATATTTCTCTACAGATACGACTGCTGCATTACGGGCTGCTGAAATTGAAGCAGATGCAATTCTGATGGCGAAGAAATTTGCTGACGGTGTATATGATTCTGATCCTAAAACGAATCCTAATGCCGTTAAATTTGATGAATTAACATATAATGATATCATTACAAAAGAATTAAAGGTTATGGATGCAACATCCACAACTTTATGTAAAGATAACAATATTCCTATTATCGTATTTAGCATGGACATTCCGGGTAACATTACAAAAGCCGCTAAAGGTGAAGAGATTGGTACCATTGTTCGAGGAGAATAATTCAAATGGAAATTAAAGAATTGTTACAACAAGCAGAAGAACGCATGAATAAGTCTATTGAGGCTTTAAAACATGAATTCGCATCTATTCGTACAGGCCGTGCTAGTGTAGCATTGCTTGATAAAGTAATGGTTGATTATTATGGTAGCCCTACTCCAATTAACCAAGTTGCGAATATCTCTGTACCTGAGCCTCGCATGATTGTAATTGCACCTTGGGATAAAACTATGATTGGTGCCATTGAAAAGGCAATTTTACAATCTGATCTTGGTTTAAACCCAGGTAATGATGGTGCTCAAATTCGTTTAACTATTCCTCAATTAACTGAGGAGCGCCGTAAAGAAATCGTTAAGGTTGTTCATAAAAAAGCTGAAGATGCTAAAGTTGCAGTACGTAACATTCGTCGTGATGTAAATGATGCATTGAAAAAAGAAGAAAAAGCTAAAACAATTACTGAAGATGATGCTAAAGACGGTTTAGATCAAATCCAAAAACTTACAGATGCTAAAATTAAGCAGATTGATGAGTTAAAAGCAGTAAAAGAAAAGGACGTATTAGAAGTATAATGTTAGATTCTAATAGCCTTATTGGAATGCCATGGCAGCTTGCAAAGTCTCGTTTGCAGGCTGCCCATATTCCTTTTAAGGTAATGATTGGGGGATCCTTTAATCGCTTTTTTGATATTGCCGATAAAGGACTTTATGTAGCACGTATTACCAAGGTTGATGAGTGTTTACATATACTAGTGTATAGACCAATGATTGCCAGCGACTTCGGAAATTCTATCGAGGTAGACTATGCTAAAGAAATTATTTAACCGTAAACCATCTGATACGCCTGATATTGATAGTAATGCAATACCAAAACACGTTGCTATTATTATGGATGGCAATGGTCGTTGGGCTAAACGAAGAGGGATGCCACGATCTATGGGGCATCGTGCAGGAGCCGACGTATTAAAGCAGATTGTTATTGCTGCAGATGAGATTGGAATTAGAGCTCTTACGGTATATGGTTTCTCCACAGAGAACTGGAAGCGTCCTGAACAGGAAGTTTCTTTACTTATGGCTCTCATAAAAGAATACTTAAACAATAATGTTAAGTATATGCATGAACATAATGTACGCATTCGCTTTATTGGATATATTAGTGCTCTTTCTGATGAGCTTCAAAAGATTATTTGCGATGCAGAATTATTAACTCAGAATAATACAGGCCTTACCTTACAGTTAGCTATAAACTATGGTGGGCGTGATGAAATAGTAAGAACTATCCGCAACATTACAAACTCTGTTGCAGATGGAACTATAACTACAGACGATATTACAGAAGACTATGTTAGCTCCCAACTTTTCACGAAGGAGTTTAGTGATGTAGACTTATTAATTCGTCCAAGTAGTGATTTTAGAATTAGTAACTTTTTATTGTGGCAGCTAGCTTATGCTGAATTCTGGTTTACTGATTTACATTGGCCGGATTTCACTAAAGAAACATTATTGGAAGCTGTTGCAGCATATCAAAAACGAGAACGCCGATTTGGTGGCTTACGTGATGAGGAATAAAAAATGTTAAAAACACGTGTTATAACCGCTGTTATAGGTTTTATTATTGCCTTAGGGGCCATTACATTAGGCGGATCTGTGTATGATGTTCTTATTACATTATTAGCTCTATTGGGATGGCGTGAGTTTGTTTTACTAGGTAAAGCTAAACATGTGCGAATGTCCATTTTATGGGGTTATATTAGTATTTTATTATTGATGATTGCCTTTGCATGTCATCAGTATATTTTAGCAATTGCTATAGTAGTATTGAGTTTATCAGCCAATTATATGTTATGTACATTTGGTGAAAATAAATACTCTTTAGCTAGCGTTTCTTTTAGTGTATTTGGTTTATTATATGTTGGTATTGGCATGATTTCTTTGCTCATGATTCGTCATGACTCTATTTACATGTCTTTATCAATGCCCTTTGAATTATATAATTGGGGAACAATTACTCTTTGGCTAGTATTGTTTACCACATGGGCTAGTGATACTTTTGCGTACTTTGCGGGTCGTGCCTTTGGTAAACATAAAATTGTTCCATCCATTAGTCCTAATAAAACATTAGAAGGTTTTATTGGTGGCTTTATTGGCTGTATTATTACAGGTGCTGTATTTTCGTATATCGTGGGTATTCCATGGTGGATGGGTATTCATGTTGGTATGATTAGCGGTATACTTGCACCATTAGGTGATTTATTTGAATCAAAGATTAAACGATTATGTAATGTGAAAGATTCTGGTACCTTATTACCAGGTCATGGCGGTGTATTAGATCGGTTTGATAGCTTATTATTTACGGCACCTATTACATTGATTTATATATTACTATTCTCGTTCTAATCTAATAGAGGTAAGCTTATGAAATACCTAAGTATTATTGGCAGTACTGGCTCAATCGGTACACAGACACTAGATGTGGTGTCTCAACATCCAGATCAATTCAAGGTGGTTGCCCTAGTGGCACATCATAATATTGACCTCTTAGAAAAACAAATTAAAGAATATCAGCCATTAGTAGCCGGTCTAGTTGATGAAAGTGCTTTTAAAGAGCTACAAGGACGCTATACAGGTCCTACAAAACTTGTGGGCGGTAAGGAAGCACTCATAGCT
The DNA here is from genome assembly GCF_024677885.1 of Veillonella faecalis. Lineage (NCBI taxonomy): Bacteria > Bacillati > Bacillota > Negativicutes > Veillonellales > Veillonellaceae > Veillonella > Veillonella faecalis. The sequence goes on along the minus strand of NZ_JALBWL010000001.1, from coordinate 559,216 downwards.
GCTGCTACGATTCAAGAAGCGACTATGGTTGTAACTGCTATTGTTGGTGCTGCAGGTATTGAACCTACTGTAGAGGCTATAAAGAAACGTAAGACTATAGGTCTAGCTAATAAGGAAACATTAGTTGCTGGTGGACCATTGATTACATCTTTGGCTAAGGAGTATGGCGTACAAATTCTACCTATTGATAGTGAACATAGCGCAATATTCCAGTGTTTAGAAGGTCAAAATCGCGAGAATGTTGATTCCTTAATTGTTACCGCTTCTGGTGGTCCTTTACGCACTTGGGATTCTGATAAAATTCAAACTGCCACAGCTGCTGATTGCCTACGTCATCCAACTTGGAATATGGGTAACAAGATTACGATTGACTCTGCATCTCTATTTAATAAAGGGTTAGAAGTAATTGAAGCTCATTGGCTATTTGGTTTTGATTTTGATCATATTGACGTAGTGGTACATCCACAAAGCATTGTTCATTCAATGATACGAATGAAAGATGGGGCCATCTTAGCACAAATGGGGAATCCCGATATGAGGGAGCCTATTCAGTATGCTTTGACATATCCTAAACGTGAAACTTTACATATGAATCATCTAGATTTTTCAAAGGCTTTACAATTAGAATTCTTGCCACCTCGATATGATGATTTCCCGGCTCTTCGTCTTGCTTATGAAGTGGGCCAATCAAGCGGTTTTAAACCAGCTGTGTTTAATGCTGCAAATGAAACTGCAGTTTATGCATTTTTAGATGATAAAATCGCCTTTGGTGATATTTATAAAGTCGTCACATCAGTCCTTGAATCTATGGGACCTGAAGATGACTTTACATTAGACAATTTATTGGCCATCGATAGATGGGCTCGAGAAAAGGCCACATCATTGATGGTATAGGAGTATATATGACAACGGCATTAGCCACAATATTTGTATTTGGTTTAATCGTGTTTATTCATGAATTAGGCCATTTCATTACAGCAAAAATGTCAGGTATGCAAGTAGACGAATTTGCCATTGGTTTTGGACCTGCCATATTCAAGGTTCAAAGAGGGGAAACATTATACTCGATTCGTATCATTCCTCTTGGTGGATTTAATCGTATTGCAGGTATGACACCTGACGAGCCTCTTAATGAGCGCTCATTTTATACTAAACCTGCATGGAAGAAATTTATTGTTATTTCTGCAGGTGCTGTATTTAACTTTTTATTGGCCATAGTTTTATTCTTTGGTCTCAATGCAACAGTAGGTAATCTCACGTATACAAATGATCCTGTTATCGGTAATATCATCCCAGGTAGCGCTGCTGAACAGGCACATTTACAATCTAACGATAGAATTCTTACCATCGATGGTAAGAAAATCTCTACATGGGATGAAATCCGTCCTAGCCTACAAGGTACTGCCAATCATGGTGTTACTGTTGTAGTAGATAGAGAAGGGGAAACTGTAGAAACTACAGTGATTCCAAAAATGGAACAGGATAGTCCTAAAATTGGTATTTATCCTAGTTATACTCGAGAAACTTATAGTATTGGAGAATCTTTTAGTTTAGCCGTTACTCGCACAGGTCAAACAATTGTTGCTATGTTAAGTGGCTTATATGATATGATTCGAGGCACACAGGCAGCAGAGCTATCTGGCCCTGTAGGGATTTCACAAATGGCTGGTACTATTGCACAATCTGGCTTTGCGCCACTATTAAGTTTTGCAGCATTTTTAAGTATTAACTTAGGGGTTATTAATCTTTTGCCATTACCTGTATTAGATGGTGGTCATTTAATTATTATTTTGGCTGAAGCTATCACAGGTCGTAAGTTACCTGCTAAGGCACTTATGTATATTCAAATGGTTGGTGTTGCTTTGATGGTAGCATTATTCTTATATGTAACAACTCAGGATATATTCCGATTACTATAAGATAGATGGGAGATTACAATGATTGTACGTAAACCAACAAATGGTATCTATGTAGGTACAGTTAAAATAGGTGATTATGCACCGGTAAGCATTCAATCTATGATTACCACTGATCCGGTTCACACGGAAAAGGCTATTGCTGAAATAAATCATTTAGCTGAGGCTGGTTGTGAATTAGTACGTGTTGCAGTACCTACAATGGCATCTGCAAAAGCTTTAAAAGCAGTTCGTGCTGGTATCGATATTCCTTTAATTGCTGATATTCATTTCGACTATAAATTAGCTTTAGAAGCTATTGAGAATAATGTTGATGGATTGCGTATCAACCCAGGAAATATTGGCGGAGAGGATAAAGTGTTAGCTGTTATTGAAAAAGCTAAACCTAAACAAATTCCAATTCGTATAGGTGTCAATGCTGGTTCTTTACCTAAGCATATCCTCGATGCTCATGGTGGTCATCCTACAGCAGATGGTATGGTAGAGACTGCATTAGAACATGTGCGAATTCTCGAAAAGCTCGACTATCGCCAAATGAAATTATCCATTAAAGCAACGGAAGTTCCTTTAATGGTAGAAGCCTATCGTAAGTTATCCGATAAGATTCCTTATCCTTTACATTTAGGTGTTACTGAGGCTGGGACGATAAAACAAGGTACCATTAAGTCTGCTATGGGCATTGGTGCTTTATTATTAGACGGTATTGGTGATACATTACGGGTATCTTTAACGGGTGACCCAATACATGAAATAGAAGTAGGCCGAAGTATTTTAAGTAACTTGGGATTACGCAACTTTGGTGCTACAATGATTTCCTGCCCTACATGTGGCCGATGCCAAGTTAATCTGTTTGACATGGCGGGAATTGTAGAGGAGCGCTTAGCATCTATTAAAGCTCCGATTAAAGTTGCTGTTATGGGATGTGTTGTAAATGGGCCCGGTGAGGCTCGTGAAGCTGATTTTGGTATTGCTGGTGGTAATGGTCAAGGTATTGTTTTCCGAAAGGGTGAAGTTATCAAGACTGTACCAGAAGCTGAATTAGTAGATACATTATTTAGAGAAATTGATCAATATTTAGAAAGCTTAAATGAGGAGTCTTTATGTTAGCCACTAAATTATATGCACCTACATTGCGTGAGGTTCCATCTGACGCTGATGTAGTTAGCCAACAGCTTATGCTTCGCGCAGGTTTTATGCGCAAAACTGCAAATGGTTTATATAGCTTTTTGCCATTGGGGTGGAGAAGTATCAAAAAAATTGAAGCCATTGTACGTGAAGAAATGGATCGTGCTAGTGCTCAAGAAATCATGATGCCTATCTTACAACCTGCAGAAATTTGGAAAGAGTCTGGCCGTTGGAACGCATATGGCGCAGAAATGATGCGTATTAATGATCGTCATGATAATGAATTCTGCTTGGGGCCAACTCATGAAGAGATGATTACAACTCTTGTAAAAAATGAGATTAACTCCTATCGTCAATTACCAGTAAATTTATATCAAATCCAAAGTAAATTCCGTGATGAACGTCGTCCACGTTATGGTTTGATGCGTAGTCGCGAATTTATTATGAAAGATGCATATTCTTTTGATGTAGATGAAGCTGGTTTAGACGAATCTTATAAATCTATGTATGATGCATATACACGTATTTTTACGCGTTGTGGGCTTACATTCCGTCCTGTAGAAGCTGATAGTGGTGCCATCGGTGGTAGTGGAACACATGAATTTATGGCAATTGCTGAAGCTGGTGAAGCTGATATTGTATATTGCACAAAATGTGACTATGCTGCAAACATTGAAATTGGTAAACCTGGTATTATGAAACAGGAAGAAGAAGCACTACAAGAGTTATCCGTTGTGGACACTCCAAATGCAAGTACTATTGAAGCTGTGGCGGAAATGTTGAACTTACCACTACATAAAACTATCAAAGCTGTAGTATTCTCCATTGATGGTAAAGTGGTATTAGCAATTGTTCGTGGTGATCATGAAGTCAATGAAGTGGCAGTACAACATGCAGTTTTGGGTTCTGTAGAACCTGAAATGGCTACACCTGAAGAATTAGAAAAAGTTGGCTTAACAGCTGGCTTCATTAGTCCAGTAGGATTAAAACAAACAGAGGAGTTTGCTATTGTTGTGGATGAATCTGTTATGGAATCTTACAATGTTTGTGGCGGTGCCAATAAAAAAGATGCGCACTATGTTAATATCAACCCTAAACGTGACTTTAATGTAGAAGATATTATTGTTGCACCAATTCGTTTAATTACAGATGACGATGTTTGCCCAACTTGTGGTGGTGCATTAGAACATGCTAAAGGTATTGAAGTTGGTCAAGTATTTAAATTAGGCACAAAATATTCTGAAGCATTACAAGCTACATTCTTAGACCAAAACGGTCGTCCTAATCCAATGATTATGGGCTGTTATGGCATTGGTGTATCTCGTACATTAGCTGCAGCTATTGAGCAATACCACGATGAAAATGGTATTATTTGGCCTCGTTCTATTGCACCATTTGAAGCTGTTATCGTACCGATTAATGCTAAAGACGAAGCGTTGATGTCTACAAGTCAAACCATTTATACTGCATTACAAACTGTAGGTGTAGATGTGTTACTTGATGACCGCAAAGATCGCGCTGGTGTAAAATTTAAGGATGCTGATTTAATTGGTTATCCACTTCGTATTACAGTAAGTAAAAATACACTTGAAAATAATGAAGTAGAAATTCAAATTCGTAAGTCTGGAGAAGCCATTACATGTGCTATTGATTCTGTAGCAACTAAGGTTACTGAATTGCTTCAAGATTTATAATTAAATTGCGATTCTAGTGAATACTCATTAGGGTCGCAATTTTTCTTTCTAAACTTGAATTAATAGACTAAATCGGTCATAATTAAAAGATAGGATATTTGTAATGGGAGGTGCTCTATGCTTGTAGATTTTCACATGCATTCCGTTTATTCCGATGGTATTAAAACTCCAAAGGAATTATTGCGTCATGCCTTAGATTGCAATGTATCTATGATGGCTTTAACTGATCATGATGAAATTGATGGAATTAAAGCATTGCGTACCGCACAACTAGAATTAGATCCTAATGAAACGATTAAAATTATAAACGGCTGTGAATTTAGTGCTGATTATAAAGATAAGTCTATCCACATTTTAGGATATTGTTTTGATGAAAATAATGAAGAGTTAAATGATTTTATTACGTTCTTCAAAAGAAAACGTGAAGAACGTATTGATGAAATTATAAGACGCTGTAATATCGAAGGTTATTATATTACAAAAGAAGATTTAATCAAACAATTTCCTGATACTAAAGCTTATGGACGTCCACATATAGGTACACTTTTAATCAATGGTGGATATGCTAAGGATGTTAATGAAGTCTTTAGAGGGATCCTTCGTAAGGATAGTCCTTGCTATGTGCCTAAGGTTAAGGTTGAGGTTCCATATATTATTGATATTATTCATAAAGCTGGAGGCCTTGCCGTTATGGCTCATCCTAAATTAGTATCTAGTGATGAGTATGTAGTAGAAATGTTAGCTTATGATTTTGATGGTATGGAGGTTTACCATACTAAACATAACGCGGATGATGTGAAACGATATAAAGCATTAGCTACAGAACATAACTTGTTTATTACAGGTGGTTCTGATTATCATGGTATTCCAGGAAAGGCACCAGATAAATTTGGAGACTACTTGGTATCATCTGAGAATGTATCAGAATTTATTAGTTTGTTATAAATAATGAGGTTGACTATGGAAGTCATTGCATTTGTAGGTAGTAGTGGCACTGGTAAAAGCCATCGTGCGCTCGTAGTTGCTCATGAAAACAATATTGAATGTATTATCGATGATGGCATTTTAATTCACGATAATAAGATTGTAGCTGGTTTTTCTGCTAAGAAGGAATCTAGCCGATTAAAAGCTGTTCGTCGTGCTATTTTCCAAGATGAAGTGCAAGTAAAATCAGTACGTGAGCAATTAGATAAAATCAATCCTAATAAACTTATGATTATTGGTACATCCGATAATATGGTTAAGAAAATTACTAAAGCATTAGGCTTGCAAGATCCTGATCGGTATATTCGCATTGAGGACGTTGCTACACCTAAAGAAATTGAAAGGGCACAACATGCTCGTCTAAAAGAAGGTAAACATATTATTCCAGTTCCAACGATGGAATTGAAACCTCACTTTAGAGGGTACTTAATTGATCCAATCAAAACTATGTGGCGTCGACGTACATTAAAAAAACAAGACCAAGATACATTGGGGCAAATTGGGTCAGAAGGCTTTGAACGTTCTGTAGTACGCCCTGCTTTCAGCTATTATGGACGACTCACCTTTGATGATGATGTAATTATTAAATTGATTCGCAATGGCCTTAAAAAAGTAGCTGGTGTTGACGAGTCTAGTGTTATTTCTTTCAAAAAAGGTGATAAAGGCCAAAATGGTCTCGTTGTTGATATGGCTGTTGTTATTGAACATGGTTATCCTGTAAAAACATTGATGCAGCAAGTACAAAAATCTGTACGTAATGAGATTGAATACATTACAGGCATGTCTATAGAACGGATGTCCATAAAAGTTAAAAATATTATAGAAACAAAACGTAAGATTGTTAAAGTATAGGAGTTAGAATGAAGTCTTATTATATTTACACCTATGGTTGTCAAATGAATACTGCTGATTCTGAGCGCTTATCGCATCAGTTAGAATCTGTTGGCTATACACCTACAGAGGACGTAGAAACTGCAGATTTAATATTATTAAATACTTGTGCAGTACGTGAGAATGCAGAAACAAAAGTCTATGGCCGCATAGGTGAGCTAATGAGACTGAAGAGAAAAAATAAAAACTTAATTCTTGCTGTTACAGGATGCATGGCACAGAAGAATCAAGCAGAAATGTTTAAGCGCGCTCCCCATATTGATATTGTCTTAGGTACTCATAATATTCAACATATTAATGAAATGATTGAAGAGGTACAACGAGGTCATACACACCAAATCAATGTAGATATGGATAATTCCGTGTTACCTGAATTGGAAGCAAAACCTAATGGTACCTTTTATGCATGGGTACCTATTATGAATGGGTGCAATAAGTTCTGTACGTACTGCATCGTTCCTCACGTTCGTGGTAGAGAAATTAGTCGTCCTGTAGAGGCCATCGTAAAAGAGGTAACCGAACTAGGGGCAAAAGGGTTTAAAGAGATTACTTTGTTGGGGCAAAATGTAAACTCTTATGGCTTAGATTTTAAAGATGGTACTGATTTTGGTACATTAGTGGACGCTCTTGATGGTATTCCAGGTATTGAACGTATTCGTTATATGACAAGTCATCCTCAAGATATGACTAAATCTATGATAGATGCCCTTGGTCGATCTTCTAATATTGTTACTCATTTACATTTACCGATTCAATCTGGTTCAGACCGTATTTTGAAGAAGATGAACCGTCATTATACGGTGGAGTATTATAAAGAATTACTCTCTTACTGTCGTGAGAAAATTAAAGATGTAGTAGTTACTACAGATATTATCGTAGGTTTCCCGGGTGAAACAGAGGAAGATTTCCAAGCTACACTACAATTATTAAAAGATGTACGTTATGATATGGCGTATACGTTTATCTATTCCAAACGTTCTGGAACGCCAGCAGCGACTATGGATGATCAAGTACCAGAAGAGGTTAAACGCGTACGTTTACAAACATTGATGGATGTGCAAAATGAAATCTCTTATGAATTAAATAAACCTATGGAAGGGCAAGTGTTTGATATTATTGTAGAGGGGCCAAGTCCTCGTGATGAAGATATGTGGTTTGGTCGCACATCAGGAAATAAAATGGTATTATTCCCGAAAGACGATTCTTTATCAATTGGCGAAACTGTACCTGCATATATTGATAAAGCACAAACTTGGGTTTGCTACGGTACAATACAAAAGGGGTAAGTATGGCAAAAAAGCAAACACCTATGATGGAGCAGTATTTAGATATTAAATCTAGATATTCTGAAGAATTACTGTTCTTTCGGTTAGGTGACTTTTATGAATTATTTAATGATGATGCATTAATTGCATCTCGTGAACTTAATATAACCTTAACCGGTCGCCCAACAGGAGATGAGGAACGCACACCAATGTGTGGCGTTCCTTTTCATGCTGCTGAGAGTTATATAGAAACATTGGTAAAAAAAGGTTATAAAGTTGCTATTTGTGAACAATTAGAAGATCCTAAAGCAGTTAAGGGTATTGTTAAGCGTGACGTTATTAAGGTTATTACACCGGGAACTGTAATGACTGAAAATGGTAATGATGCACGGTCAAACAATTTTTTATCGTTATTTTATATGGTAAAAGATGCATGGATACTCGTATTTTCAGATGTATCTACTGGGGAAGTTATTTGGCATCGTATTACTGATTGTGAAAAACGAAGTGATATGTTTGATGCACTCAGTATGTATCGTCCAAGTGAAATTATATTGCCTGAAGGAACTGTATTACCGCAAGATATAAAAGACTTTATGGATAATCAATTCAGCAATATTGTATTATCTCCATTTAGTACATATCATACACAACGAGAGGTAGCGGAAAAAGCAGTTACTCACTTTGGTGATTTAGGCCTTATGGAAGAGGATGTATGGGAAGCATTAGGGTATATGCTTTTATATTTAGAGGATATTATTAAGACTGAAATTTCCCATATTAACTATGTACATCAATTGAGTGTAGGTAATCGTCTAATCTTAGATACATCTTCCTTACGTCATCTTGAAATTACCCATAATTTACGTGATGGCGGTCAAAAAGGTACATTACTCGATGTACTTGATCGAACATTGACACCAATGGGGGCGCGCCTATTAAAACAATGGCTTGAAAGTCCGTTGACTGATGTAAATCAAATTCAACGTAGACAAGCTGCCGTAGCAGAACTTATTACACGCGGTGCTGAACGGTCTCATATGCGTAGCTTATTAGATTGTATTTATGATTTTGAGCGCATCGTAGGTCGTGTAGAAACAGGTTCTGTGTCACCTAGAGATTTAACGGCTCTTCGTGAATCTCTAGCAGTATTGCCAGATATTAAAAATGTATTAGGTACATGCTCAAGTTTAGCATTAACATCTATTAATGACCGCATCCAAGATCATAAAGACATTTATGATTTATTATGTCTTGCTATTGCTGACCAACCAGCATTGACATTAAAAGAAGGCCGAGTTATTAAAGATGGTTTCAATCCAGATTTAGATGAACTACGTTCTTTAGCTACTAATAGTGAGCAATGGCTAGCTAAGATGGAAGCTGATATTAAAGAGGCTACTGGTTTATCTAAAATTAAAACTGGTTATAATAAGGTATTTGGATATTACTTTGAAGTATCCCATAGTAAATCTGAACAAGTACCTGATTACTTTATTCGAAAACAAACTTTAGCTAATGCAGAGCGTTATATTACGCCTGAGTTAAAGGAATTTGAAATCAAAATTCTTAGCGCTAAAGACAAGATAATCGCTTTAGAGCATGAATTATATCAACAATTACGAAATGATATAAAACTTGTTATTAAAGATGTACAAGAAACAGCTCGTGCTCTTGCTGAGCTTGATGTATTGTGTTCTTTGGCACTAGTAGGTTACGAAGAAAATTATATTTGCCCTACCATCGTAATGAATGGCCAAATCAATATTCGAGATGGTCGTCATCCTGTAATTGAAAAATTCTTGAAGCGTGAAGTTTTTGTACCAAATGATATCGTTTTAAATCATGATGATGAGGAATTCTTGCTCATTACAGGTCCTAATATGGCCGGTAAATCAACATATATGCGTCAAGCTGCTATTTTGATGATTATGGCTCAAATAGGCTCCTTTATTCCTGCCCGTGAAGCATCTATTTCTCCAGTGGATCGCATCTTTACCCGTGTAGGTGCTAGTGATGATATTTCTACTGGTCAAAGTACGTTCATGGTAGAAATGAAAGAGGTAGCCTATATTTTAGAGAATGCTACACATAACAGCTTAATCATCTTAGATGAAATTGGTCGTGGCACTAGTACATTTGATGGTTTAAGTATCGCTCAAGCTGTAGTTGAGCATATTTGTAAGCATATTCACGGCAAGACATTATTTGCTACCCATTACCATGAGCTAATTAGTTTAGAAGAAAGCTATAGTAAATTAAAGAATTACACTGTAGCTGTAAAAGAAAAAGGTAAGGATGTTGCATTCTTGCGCCGCATCATCAGAGGTGGCGCAGATCGAAGCTATGGTATTCATGTAGCGAGATTGGCAGGATTGCCAAATTCTGTGTTAAAACGTGCAGAGGTAATTTTGGAATCTTTGGAAGACCAAAGTCATGATGCTAGTGATTTAAATAATCGTGTTATGGGAGCTCAACTTAATAATGTCGTGAAGCCAGTTACTAAACAAGTGAGTGATTCTTCACTAGGTAACTTATTTACTCATTCTGTAGTCGATAGCTTACTCGAAGTGGATGTAATGAGTATGACACCGATTGAAGCATTAAATAAATTATATGAACTACAAGAGGAGGCTCGTAAAGGAGGCGGGAAATAATGGCAACCATTCATGTATTGGATGAAACCACAATCAATAAGATAGCTGCTGGTGAAGTTGTGGAACGTCCCGCATCAGTTATTAAAGAGCTCATTGAAAACTCCATTGATGCGTCCGCCACTAATATTGAGGTTGAAATCGGCGATGGCGGTGTAGCTTACATGAGGATTACCGATAATGGTATCGGTATGACAGAGGAAGATGCACGCCTGGCAATTTTGCGTCATGCTACCTCTAAAATACAACAGGTAGAGGATTTATTTGATATAGCATCCCTCGGCTTTCGTGGGGAGGCTTTGGCTAGTATTGCCTCGGTGTCTCATTTTTCTTTGACTACACGTAAAGCTGACTCTGATTTGGGCACTCGTATTACCGTAGATGGTGGTACTTTCACCGATTGTATTCCTTATGGTGTGGCACCTGGTACGACAATTGAAATTAAAGATTTGTTTTATAATACGCCAGCCCGTCGCAAATTCTTGAAAACAGAGCGTACCGAATCTTCTAAAATTCAAGATATTGTAGGCAAACTGGCCCTTAGTAACCCACATATTTCTTTTAAACTCATCGTAGATGACCGTGTGGCTATTATTACGCCTGGAAACGGCATTATTGGTGATACGGTAGCCGCATTATATGGCTATAAAACGAAAGATGATATTTTCACGGTTGCTTATGAAAGTGACTCTATTTATATCGATGGTGTAGTGAGTAAACCAACACTTCTTAAAAGTACAAGAATTTGGCAAACTATTATCGTTAATAACCGTGTTATTTCCGATAAAACAATAATGAAGGCTATCGATAATGCTTACCATGCATTATTACCTAAAAACGGTCATCCTTTAGTGGTACTTAATATTACTGTACCTGCTGGTATGGTTGATATTAACGTTCATCCACGAAAGAGTGAAGTAAAATTCTCAGATGATAAGATAATATTTAAAGCTGTTTATCATGGTATTTTAAACGCCTTAAATAATCCTCTCCATGAGCGATACGAACGAGAATCATCTTCTTATATAAATGGCACAATTAATAATGGAGCTGATTTCCGTAATAACGAAACCAATAGTAATGACGTAAATACTAACAGGAATGCTACAGTTACTAATTCTAGTTCTTATGGTAGTTTATCTCATCATGGCAATAGTACATATGATTCGTATAGAATACCTTCTGTTGTACAAGATGAGATACAGTCTGCTGAGCATATAGCTACTGCGGTAGATTATGACAAAGTATTTGGTAGTCGCCGTACTAAAGGATACGAAGTCATGCGCGGTGAGACTACACAGTTTGTAGAGAGTCTTAAAACTAAGGGTTTTACACCACCTCCGCCAAAGACTACTTATGAACAGTCGTCCTTTACAGACGAAAGCTTCGATGCTGTTCCTACTGAATATACTAGTTATACGAAGGAAGACGTTGATAAATTTAAGTCTTTAGCTCAAGATATTCGTAAAGAAAATACAGAGGAGCGTACTATTCAAAATTCTGGATTCTTACCTATGGGGCAAGTCGCTTCTTGTTATATTTTGGCTAAAAAGGGTGATGATCTCTACATAATAGACCAACACGCAGCTCATGAACGTGTACGTTATGATAAACTTTGTAAGTCTTCTGAATCCATTCCTATGCAATCTATTCTGGTGCCTCAATATAGTGAGGCTACAGATGATGAAATGAATTTGGTAGAGGAAGAGCGTGAAACCTTACTAGATCTTGGGTTTGATGTAGAGTTAGGTGGTCCTACGAAAATAAAATTAGTAGGGGCGCCTGTAGATTTAGTAGAGTCAAAGGCTTTTGAAATTCTCCAATATGTATTCTCTTACTTACATGAACATCAACAGCCTACTAAGGCTCAGTTACGTCATGAAATGCTAGCGTATGCATCTTGTAGAGGGGCCATTAAGGCAGGTCATAATTTAAATATGTATCAAATGACTACCTTAATTGAGGATCTCTTTAGTACTGAGAAACCGTACGTATGTCCTCATGGCCGTCCAACGATAATCAAGTTTACACCTGATGAATTAGGTAAATTATTCTTACGGTCTTAATATGAATATACTAACCACATCTCAAAAATCTAATGAGGTCATTCAGGAGGAAGCCAAAGCACTGGCTTCCTCTATGCATATGACATATATTAAACGAGGTAAAACATCGATACCAGCCTTATTCGGTAAGTATCAATGCGAATATATTGCGGTTCTTGCTGGTTCTGGATTAACGATTCATTTCCCAGATAATCAACAACATACCTTTCATTTGTCTATGGCTCAATTACGTATATTACGTTTACAACGCGGTGAAGGCGATCATCTCGTTAATGCGGTACAAGTCATATTAGATAAAAAAGGATTATCTAATAGAGATAAATTTACGTTTTTAGACTGTACAATTGGCCTTGGTAGTGACAGTATGGTAGTGAGTTATGGTTACCCACAGGCTCAAATAACTGGCCTAGAAGGGTCTTTACCTATATGGCTTGCTACTAGTCATGGCTTAGCTCATTATATTCATAGTGAGGATAGTGTAACGAATGTATTACGACGTATTAAAGTAAATCATGATACCTTTGAGCACTATTTACCAAACCTACCTGACAATAGTATTGATATTATTTATTTTGATCCTATGTTTGAAGTTCCTGTAGAGGAAAGTCCTCAATTCAAACCTCTTCGGGGACATACGGTGGAAAGTCATATAGATGATAAAATCATGGCACAGGCTATGCGTGTTGCCACGTATGGTGTTATTATTAAAGAACGACCATTTAGTTCGGTCTTTCAAAAGTATCCACCGCATCAATGGGTGGGCGGAAAATATAGTCGTATAGGCTATGGTGTATATATGAAGGAGTTAATGTGAATCCCTTAATTACCATTGTTGGACCAACGGCGGTAGGAAAAACAGATCTTACCTTGGACTTAGCAGAACAGCTACATGCTGAGGTTATTTCTGGTGATGCTTACCAAGTATATAAACAACTCAATATTGGTACCGCCAAACCATCGGCAGATGAACTTAATCGGGTAAAACATCATCTTATCGATATATTAGAACCAAATGATTCATATTCAGTATCTATTTTCCAAAATCAATCAAAAGAGATAATTGGTAGGTTAAATGATAGGAATATTCTACCTATTCTATCTGGTGGTACAGGGTTATATGTTCAATCGTTATTAGAGAACTATAACTTTAATGACGTTAAGCCTGATGAAAGTTTACGATCAGAACTAGATGAGCTATTTAATACTAGAGGTATTGATGGTTTACGAGAATATGCTTTCGCCTTAGGAAAAGAACATAATATAGAAATTCAATATAGTGATAAGCATCGTTTGTATCGAGCTATTGAGATATTGCATCATGGTGATGTAGATTCGTTACGTAATCAGACTAAAAATGGTATATCTTATAAAGGGCCTGTTATTGGTCTTATGAGAGATCGTGATCAGTTATATGAGCGCATTAATTTACGCGTTGATATGATGTTTGATGCAGGTTTAATTGAAGAGGTTGAGCAACTTGTTAAGTCCGGTGTAAATCCTGATTGCCAAGCCTTTAAGGGGATTGGCTATAAAGAGGTTGTAGACTATATAAATGGCACTATTAATCTTGATGAATGTAGAGATTTAATTAAGAAAAATACTCGTCATTTCGCAAAGCGACAAATCACTTGGTATAAGCGCATGCCATATATTGAATGGATTCATATTGATAATAATACATCTAAAGATTTTATATTTAATAAAGCTATGGAATTAATTCGTAGAGAAGGATTAGCATGACATTAGAAGAAATACGCAGTAAAGCCCTTGAGCTGGCTGAACCAGAATTTAAGAAATTTGAACCTATTGCATTAGCCAATACAAAAAAGGTATTAGAAGCCTTTAAAGAGTGCCAAGTATCTGATTATCATTTTACAGGTACTACTGGTTATGGCTATAACGATGTGGGCCGTGAGAAGTTAGATGAAGTATTCGCCTATGTATTTAAAGGTGAAAAAGCCATCGTTCGTCCCCATTTTGTTTCTGGTACTCATGCACTAGCAACAACTTTGATTTCTTTAATGGGGAATGGTTCAAAAGGGACCGAATTTATCTATGCAGTTGGGGCTCCTTACGATACGATGCAATCTGTTATCGGTGCATCTCGTGAAGTGCGTGGATCTCTTGTAGAAAAGGGGTTTACCTATACTGAGGTGCCTTTAAAAGATAATACGTATGATGTAGAAGCCATCGCTAATGCTGTTAATGACAATACGCGAGTAGTAGTGATTCAACGCTCTCGTGGTTATAGTACGCGTGAACCATTATCTATTGCAGATATTAAAATTATTGTAGATGCTGTAAAAGCTAAAAACTCGAATACTATTTGTTTTGTAGATAATTGTTATGGTGAATTTACAGAACTGCAAGAACCTTTAGAAGCAGGTGCAGATATTATGGCTGGTTCGCTCATTAAAAATGCAGGGGGCGGCTTAGCACCAACAGGTGGATATATTGTAGGTCGTGAAGACTTAGTTGAAGATGCAGCGTACCAACTCACTGCTCCAGGACTTGGTGATCATATGGGCTCTTATGCGCCTGGTTACCGATTATTCTTCCAAGGCTTGTTTATGGCTCCTCATGTAGTATTACAAGCTCTTAAAGGGGCTGTATATACAGCTGCAGTAGGTGAATTGTTAGGATATGATGTCTTCCCTAAGGTAAATGCTGATCGCTATGATTTAATTCAAGCTATTAATCTAAAAAATGGAGAAGAAATGGAGCACTTCTGTGTAGGTATGCAAGCATATTCTCCTGTAGATGCTCACGTACATCCTATTCCTGGTGATATGCCTGGGTACGAAGATAAAATCATCATGGCCGGTGGTACCTTTGTACAAGGCTCTTCTATTGAATTAAGTGCAGATGGTCCTGTTCGTCCTCCGTATACGATTTTCATGCAAGGTGGACTTGTATTTGAACATTCTATGCTAGGTATTTTAGGTGCTGCAGAAGAATTACTAAAACATAGATAATAATTAGAATCTCTTTCTTTTGATGAAAGGGATTCTTTTTATTTCAAATCTTTTCAATATACCTAATTCTAGGCTATAATATAAGTTGCTATAATTTCATAGCAATACTACTCGGACTTTTACACCGAACTAGTGTTTTACACGTCAGGCTTTCACCCTGATTAGTTTTATGATCAAGAGATCATTAAAAGGAGAAAGTATGGAAAAAGTTATCGCTGTAGCTATGAGTGGCGGCGTAGACAGTTCTTTAACTGCTGCAATGCTACTAAAACAAGGCTATAAAGTATTTGGTATTACCCTATGGCTGTGGGTGAGTGGTACACCTTATGATTCAGTGCCTCTCGCTGTAACAGATGCTAAGAAGATGTGTGATTTTCTTGGTATTGAGCATCATGTTATCGATGCTCGTGATGTATTCTACGATAATGTAGTAGATTACTTTGTAAAAGAATATGCCTATGGTCGTACACCAAATCCTTGTGTATTTTGTAACAAAAATATCAAGTTTGATTTGATGCTCAACCGTGCTCTTGAACTTGGTGCCACACATATGGTTACAGGCCATTATACACAGGTTAATTATAATGAACAAACAGGTTTATATGAGTTACATAAAGGTGTTGATCCTACAAAAGACCAAAGTTATGTTATGTACAATATGAACCAACGCATTTTGAGTCACCTCATGTTCCCACTAGGTGGTCAATGTAAGACTGAAACACGTAAATTAGCTGCTGAATACGATTTACCAGTAGCTAAAAAACCAGATAGTGTAGATATTTGTTTCTTGCCTCACGGTAACTACCAAAAACTCGTAGTAGAAGAAATGAAGGATAAACCAAAGTCTGGTAATATCGTTACTGAAGATGGTGAGGTATTAGGTAAGCATAATGGCTTATTTAATTACACTATTGGCCAACGTAAGGGCCTTGGAATTGCATATAAGCATCCATTATATGTAATTGGCTTTAATGGTGAACGCAATGAAGTCATTGTAGGTTCTAATGATCGACTTTTTACGAATCGTATGATTTGTAAGTTCTATAATTTCCTGGATGATACGATTCATAAAGAATTAAAAGCAGAAGGTAAAATTCGCTATGCAGCAAATCCTTCACCTTGTACTGCACGTATCTTAGATGATGATACGATGGAAGTTATCTTCGAAGAACCACAACGGGCTATTACACCAGGTCAGTCCGTAGCCTTTTATAATGGCACTCAACTATTAGGAGGTGCTGTTATCGATCGCGTATGTTAGAAAGGAGAATACAAGTTCCTTGAACTTGTTTACATAGTATGTCAACGAAAAAGATTAGAAACTTCTGTATTATAGCTCATATTGACCATGGTAAATCTACCATCGCCGACAGATTAATTGAATATACTGGCACATTACAAAAACGAGAAATGGAAGCGCAAGTCCTAGACTCCATGGATTTGGAACGAGAACGTGGTATTACTATTAAAGCGCAATCTGTTCGAATTTTGTATAAAGCACAAGATGGAGAAGAGTATACTTTAAACCTTATCGATACTCCTGGCCATGTGGATTTCAGCTATGAAGTATCTCGTTCTCTTGCAGCTTGTGAAGGTGCATTACTAGTAGTAGATGCTGCACAAGGTGTAGAGGCTCAAACGTTGGCGAATGTGTATCTCGCTTTAGAACATGATCTTGAAATTATTCCTGTTATCAATAAAATAGATTTGCCTTCTGCCGATCCTGATCGGGTTAAACATGAAATTGAAGATATCATTGGTTTAGACGCATCAGAAGCAGTATTATGTTCTGCTAAATCTGGCATTGGCATTCCAGATATTTTAGAAGCCATTGTAAATAAGGTGCCTGCACCACCAGATAAATCTGATGAACCAACAAGAGCATTGATTTTTGATAGCCGCTTTGATGCTTATAAAGGTGCTATTGCTTATGTGCGCGTAAAAGAAGGTACTATTAAAACAAAAGATACCATTCGCATGATGCATGATAATAAGGATTTTGATGTAACAGAGCTCGGTATCTTTACACCAAATCTTGTGCCTGTTCAGGAATTACCATGTGGTTCTGTAGGTTGTATTGCGGCAAGTATTAAGAATGTAGCGGACTGTCACGTAGGTGATACGGTAACATTAGCTGATAATCCTGCACCAGAACCATTACCAGGCTATCGCAAAGCCGTATCCATGGTATATTGTGGCTTGTATCCAACAGATTCTAAGGACTATGAAAATCTTCGTGATGCATTAGAAAAGTTACAGCTTAATGATGCTGCTTTAGAATATGAAGCTGAAACATCTTTAGCATTGGGTTTTGGTTTCCGTTGTGGCTTCCTTGGTCTGCTACATATGGATGTAATTCAAGAACGGTTAGAGCGTGAATATAACTTATCCCTTATTACAACAGCTCCATCTGTAAACTACAAGGTTTATAAGACGAATGGAGAAATGCTTGAAGTGGATAACCCTGCTAAATTGCCACCTCCTACAGAAATCGACTACATTGAAGAACCGTATGTAAAAGCCACAACTATTGTGCCTAAAGACTTTGTTGGTACTATTATGGAGTTATCTCAAGATAAACGTGGTGAATATCAATCCATGGAATATTTGGATGAAACACGTGTATCCGTTGTGTATCACTTGCCTTTGAGTGAAATTATTTACGACTACTTTGATAAATTGAAATCCGCTACAAAAGGTTATGCATCTCTTGACTATGAGTTGATTGGGTATAAACAATCTCCAATGGTTAAGATGGATATTCTGTTAAATGGTGATCCTGTGGATGCATTGTCTATTATCGTACATAAAGACCGTGCTGCTACACGTGGTCGTGCGTTAGCTGAAAAATTAAAAGAATTGATTCCTCGTCAAATGTTTGAAATTCCAATTCAAGCAGCGGTAGGCACGAAAATTGTGGCTCGTGAAACCGTAAAGGCTTGGCGTAAAGACGTTTTAGCAAAATGTTATGGTGGCGATATTTCTCGTAAACGTAAACTCTTAGAAAAACAAAAAGCCGGTAAGAAACGTATGAAGTCAGTGGGCTCTGTAGAGATTCCACAAGAAGCATTCATGGCTATTCTCAAGGTTGAGGACTAATATAATGAAAACAGATTCTAATACTTTGAATCTGTCTACACTTGGGGA
The DNA here is from genome assembly GCF_024677885.1 of Veillonella faecalis. Taxonomy (NCBI): domain Bacteria; kingdom Bacillati; phylum Bacillota; class Negativicutes; order Veillonellales; family Veillonellaceae; genus Veillonella; species Veillonella faecalis. Next base: position 540,499 of record NZ_JALBWL010000001.1, on the reverse strand, counting down.
TATGGGCTTGTATGTCCATATCCCTTTTTGTAAACAGAAATGTATGTATTGTGATTTTCCAGCCTATCAAAATTTACAAGATTATTACGAAACTTATGTCTATGCATTAGTACAAGAAATGGATTTGTGGATTTCGGAACACCCCGAGTCTAAATCTAAACCTATTGATACTATTTATTTTGGTGGTGGAACACCTACTGAATTATCAATTCAACAGTTACAGATGATTGTAGATAAAATCAAAAGTACTTTTACTATTACTGACGATTGTCATATGACTATAGAGTCTAATCCTGGTGAAGTAGATCTACAGTATCTAACTAAGTTAGTTAAACTAGGCTTTAATCGTATTAGTTTTGGCGTTCAAACCTTTGATGATAAGGCGCTTACTATGTTGTATCGTAGTCATGATGGAGAAAAGGCCATACAAGCCGTATATGATGCTAAAGAGGCTGGATTTACAGATATTAATATTGATTTAATCTATGGCTTGCCACGACAAACCTTAGAGGATATTCAGCATAATTTAAATATTGTAAAAGATTTACCAATTAATCATATTTCTACGTATGGTTTACAAGTTGAGGTAGGCACTTATTTATATCATTTAGTACAAAAGAACTTGATCTCTATTCCTAGTGAAAGTATAGATGAGTCAATGTATGATACGATGATGGCTGGTTTAAAAGAACTAGAGTTTGAGCGATACGAGATTTCAAATTTCGCGAAGGGTAATTCCTATAGTCGTCATAATTTAAAATATTGGCACTATATAGACTATTTAGGCTTTGGTGCTGGAGCTCATTCCTTCTATGATGGTATACGCCGTAGTAACAATCGAAATGTAATGCCTTATATACAGTCCGTTGATCGATATATTATGCCCACTATCGATACGGAGACGATTACTGTAGAACGAGCGCAAGAGGACTTTTGCTTCTTAGCGCTTCGTACTAAGTGGGGCCTTGATGAGCAAAAATTTGAGGATAGATTTGGCGTATCTGTTCATAATTTATTTGGTAATATATTAGAAGAATTAGTTACTAAAGGCTTATTAGAGTATCAAAATGGTAGTTATCATTTAAGTTCTGAAGGGGCTAAGCATGGTAACTATGTATTTAGTCAATTTATTCGAGAGTAATTTCTCACAGTTTCTCAAAATCTAATATGTTAGTATAAATAGGATGATGATGAATAAGCATGCTAGATTTGAGGAGGAACGATGAAGACATCTGTTATTTTACATGGTTTACATAACGAATTTACTTTAGATCAAATGAAGGCATGCATAGAATTAGCTGAAAAATATGGTGGATCTTTCCGCCATGTTGTAACAGGTATACAAATTACAGGTATTGAAAAAGACGATAAGGAACAACTTATCTCTGAATTACCAGAAGGTGTAACCACTGTTATTCATAGAGGTGTTAATTCCTTAATTGCTTGCGTAGGTAAAGGCTATTGTAAAAATGGCCAAATGGAAACTAAAGAATTGGCTGATTATGTAGAGAGAAAACATTACGGCCGAAAAACATCTCACAAGTGCAAAATTGGAATTAGTGGCTGTGGTCGTAACTGCCCGGATGCAATGGTAAAAGATATTGCTTTTATTGGTACATCCCAAGGTTTTATGCTGGCTGTTGGTGGCAATACAGGAATGCGACCAGAGGCTGGTAAAATATTGGCTAGAAAGCTTACTGTTGAGCAATCCAAAAAAGCTGTAGATATCTTAGTAGATTGGTATGCAGAACATGGCGAGCCCCGTGAGCGTATGGGAAAATTATTAGAACGCCTAGGTAATCCCTTAGAAGGTGTAGAACTATAAGTTGCTATGTTTTAAGTGCTAATGGTTTTATAGTTCTTAATCTGTACATTTATCTAGAGAGTTATTAGTTTTTCTCCAATTTTTAGTAACAATTAAATTATGACATATATAAACACTTATACTATTTTATGGTTTTAATAATAAAAATTTTATTAGACCATCATATTCTACTATTTAGATTTTAGAATATGACATAAATGTAGATAGTATAAGTGTTTTCTTATTATTACACTTTGATTTTTTGACTAATTAATTTAAAATATTCAATTGTCTTTTTGACTAAATAGATATTATTTGACTTTTTAAGGATTTTTTTGCTTGACAATTTTTTCCTATGTGATAATATTATACATGCGATTAGCACTCAAAGTTTATGAGTGCTAACAAGAGGTGTCATTATGGATGAAAGAAAACAGCGCATCTTGCGAGCCATAATTGAAGACTACGTTAAATCTGCTGAACCTGTAGGTTCCAGGACGATTGCAAAGAATTATAATCTTGGTATTAGTCCTGCAACAGTAAGAAATGAAATGTCCGATTTAGAGGAGTTAGGCTATTTGGAGCAACCTCATACATCGGCGGGACGTATTCCTTCAGCTAAAGGCTATCGCTTATATGTTGATTCTATGTTGAGTCAACAACCTGTTCCATTACAGGATGCTGAGAAAATTGAAATGTTATGGAAACATTCTAATGGATCTACCAGTGAGCTCTTCTTAAATATGGCTAAATTATTATCACAAGTGAGCCATAGTATGAGTCTGTTCTTAGCTCCAGCCCATGATAGAGCATTAATCAAATACATTCATGTATTACCGCTAGATTCACATCAAGCTGTCATGGTTGTTATTACTGAGACTGGTGCTCTTGATAATGAATTAATGTACTTTACTGAAGGGGTTTCACCTGATGTATTACAAAGTTTAGCTATGCAATTTAGCAATGCTTTACAGAATATAGGTATTGGTCATGTAACGGCTGAAGCGTTAGGAACACTATTGATTCATATGGAAGGTCCACAAGGGATTTTGATGATCCTTTCAGAAACATTATTACGAGCAATTAATAAACGTAAGTTGTTCTATTCTGTAGGTACCACAGAGTTGTTAAATCAACCAGAGTTTAAGTCTGTTGAAAAGGTACAACCCTTACTTTCATTAGTGGAAGAACAAAATCAATTGGGGCAACTATTAAAAGATGATTCACCTACACCTGTAAAGGTAAAGATTGGCAATGAAAATGATACCGAAGCACTTCAATCAATGAGTGTAGTACAAGCTGATTTTACAAATCAAGATCAACCTATCGGTACTCTTGCTATTCTAGGACCGACACGAATGGAATATGGTCGTATCATTGGCATGTTGTCTCATATGAAACATATAATGGAATCTATGGTAAAAGAACAAAAATAGAAAGGGCATATAATGGCTGAAGAACAAGACATTAAACAAGAAACAGTTGACGAAACAGTGGAAACTACAAATGTAGAGACGCCAGCTGTTGAGGAAGCCGAAGAAGTTGTGGCGGACGCAGCTCAAGTATTAGAGGAGCTCAAAGCAGACTTTGATAATCGCTATAAGCGTTTACAAGCGGACTTCGACAACTTCAAACGTCGTACTAATCAAGAAAAAGAGCAACTTGCAGGATATGTTAAAGGGGATGTACTTACAGATTTACTTCCTGTATTAGATAACTTTGAACGAGCTGTTCAAAGTCCAGTAGAAGGTGATGCAAAGGTATTCCTTGATGGATTTATCATGATCCATCAAAACTTGATGGCTATGTTATCTAAACACGGTTTAGCCGTTATCGATGCGGTAGGTAAACCATTTGATCCAAATTTCCATCAAGCAATTATGCGAGTGCCGTCAGATGAATATGAATCTGATACGGTATGTGAAGTATTGCAAACTGGCTATACTGTTGATGGTCGTTGTATTCGTCCAGCAATGGTAAAAGTTGTTGAATAGATTATAAAGGTTTTAGGAGGCATATATTATGGCAAAGGTAATTGGTATTGATTTAGGTACTACAAACTCTTGTGTTGCGGTTATGGAAGGCGGCGAACCTACGGTTATTACTAACCAAGAAGGCGCTCGTACTACTCCTTCCGTTGTTGGTTTTGCAAAAAATGGCGAACGTTTAGTAGGTCAATTGGCTAAACGTCAAGCTGTATCTAACCCAGAAAACACAATTATTTCTATTAAACGTCACATGGGTACAGACTACAAAGTAACTGTAGAAGGTAAATCTTATACTCCTCAAGAAATTTCTGCAATGATTCTTCAAAAAATCAAAGCTGATGCAGAAGCTTACTTGGGCGAGCCTGTTAAACAAGCCGTTATTACAGTTCCTGCTTACTTTACAGATGCTCAACGTCAAGCTACAAAAGACGCTGGTGCCATTGCAGGTCTTGAAGTACTTCGTATCATCAACGAACCAACAGCAGCTGCTCTTGCATATGGTGTAGATAAAGATGAAGACGGTAAAGTTCTTGTATTTGACCTTGGCGGTGGTACATTCGACGTATCCATTCTTGAACTTGGTGATGGCGTATTTGAAGTATTAGCAACATCTGGTAACAACCATCTTGGTGGTGATGACTTCGACCAACGCATTATGAACTACCTTATCGAAGAGTTCAAAAAAGAAACAGGTATCGATTTATCCAATGATAAATTAGCTGATCAACGTTTAAAAGAAGCTGCTGAAAAAGCTAAAATTGAATTGTCTGGCGTAGCAAGTACAAATATCAACTTGCCATTCATCACAGCTGATGCTACAGGTCCTAAACACTTGGATGTAACATTGACTCGTGCTAAATTCGAAGAATTGACTGCTGATTTGGTACAAGCTACTATCGAACCTACTCGTAAAGCTATGAACGATGCTGGTTTATCTGCATCCGATATCGATAAAGTATTGTTAGTTGGTGGTTCTAGCCGTATTCCAGCTGTACAAGAAGCTATTAAAAAAGTATTGGGTAAAGAACCAACTAAAAACGTTAACCCTGATGAATGTGTAGCTATTGGTGCTGCTATTCAAGGTGGTGTATTAGTAGGTGAAGTAAAAGACGTATTGTTGCTTGATGTAACTCCATTGTCTCTTGGTATTGAAACAATGGGTGGTGTATTCACACGTATTATCGATCGTAACACTACAATTCCTACATCTAAATCTCAAGTCTTCTCCACTGCAGCAGATAATCAACCATCTGTAGATATCCATGTATTACAAGGTGAACGTGAGTTCGCAGCAGATAATAAAACATTGGGTCGCTTTAACTTGGATGGTATTCCAGCAGCTCCTCGTGGGGTTCCTCAAATCGAAGTAACATTCGACATCGATGCTAATGGTATCGTACATGTAAAAGCAAAAGACTTGGGTACTCAAAAAGAACAAAAAATTACAATCACTTCTTCTAGCGGTTTAAAAGAAGACGAAATCGATCGCATGGTTAAAGAAGCTGAAGCACATGCAGCAGAAGATAAAGCTAGAAAAGAAGAATTAGATGTTAAAAACAATGCAGATTCCTTGGTATACCAAGCTGAAAAAGCATTGAAAGAACTTGATGGTAAAGGCGACACAGCTTTGTTGAAAGAAGTTGAAGAAGCAAAAGATAAATTGAAAAAATCTATCGAAGCTGGCAACATTGAAGACATCAAAAAAGATAGTGAAGCTTTGGAACAACCATTACATAAATTAGCTGAGCAAATGTATGCAGCAGCACAACAAGCTCAACAAGCAGCTGGTGGTGCAGAGCAAGGTCAACAACAAACAAAATCTGATGACAATGTAGTTGATGCTGATTACACAGTAGTGGATGACGATAAGAAATAAGAAGGGTTGGTAACTAATGGCACGTGATTATTATGACATCTTAGGGGTCAGTAAAAATGCCTCTCAAGATGAAATCAAAAAGGCCTTCCGTAAAAAGGCACGCCAATACCATCCAGATGTAAATAAAGATAATCCAAAGGAAGCAGAAGCAAAGTTTAAAGAAGCGAACGAAGCTTACGAAGTATTGTCTGATGAAACTAAAAAAGCTCAATATGACCAATTCGGCCACGACGCCTTCAAACAAGGAGGCGGCGCTGGCGCCGGTGGTTTCCAAGGTGGCTTTGGCGGTTTCGGTGGTCAAGCTGGAGGCTTTGGTGATATCTTTGGCGATATTTTTGGTGGCATGTTTGGCGGTGGTCGCCAGCAACAAGGACCTCAAAAAGGTAATGATTTGCGCGAAGATATTGATATTTCCTTTGAAGATGCAGCCTTTGGTAAATCTATGGAAATAGAAGTGCATCGTCATGAAGAATGTGATCACTGTCATGGTACTGGTGGTGAACCAGGGTCTCGTGTCGATACTTGTCCAAACTGTCATGGTTCTGGTCAAGAAGCGGTTATTCAAAATACTCCATTTGGACGTATGCAGTCCGTTCGCACTTGTTCTCGCTGTCATGGTACTGGTAAAAGCATTGAAAAACCTTGTTCTAAATGCCGTGGTACTGGTGAAATGCTTGCTAAGCGCAAGATTTCTATCAAGATTCCAGCTGGCGTAGACAGCGGTTCTCGCTTACGTGTAGCTAATGAAGGGGAACCAGGTATTTTGGGCGGTCCTAAGGGTGACCTTTACGTATATATCTTTGTTCGTCCTCATAAGGAATTTGAACGAAATGGTAATGACGTTATTAGCCGTGTAAATATTAGTTTTGCTCAAGCTGCATTAGGTGCTACTATACAAGTTAACACCTTAGATGGTAAAGTAGAGTTAAAGATCCCAGAAGGTACTCAAACGGGAACGGCATTCCGCGTAAAGGGCAAAGGTATTCCATATTTGCGTAACCCTAAGCAACGAGGGGACCAACATATTGTGGTAACTGTTCAAACGCCTAAGAAGTTGACAGATACTCAACGTGAGTTGTTATTACGCTTTGCAAACGAAAGTAACGAAGATGTAAATAACTTACAAGTGAGCAAAAGTCTTTTTGAAAAAATTAAGGACGTTTTGACTAAATGAACAGCTCATGTGAAGGAATGGTTTGTTCCGTCACATTCCCTATAAAGGAGCATATATGCAGTGGATAGAAGTATCCATTGTCTGTGAAAGAGTAGCCACCGATGAGGTGACTACTCTTTTTGACGATTATGCAGACAATGGAATTATAGAAGAAGATGTAGAAAATCAACCAAATTTAATTAAATTAACTATGTATGCAGATCCATCATTGGACTCTAATACAATTAAGTCAGACTTAGAAAAACGTCTTACAGAAGCAAATATTAGTGTCACATCCGTTGATACAAATATATTAGATGAATCTACATGGCTTAATTCTTGGCAGCAATATATTGAACCTACAGAAATTCTACCTAATTTAATTATTAAACCTGCTTGGCAAGAATATGATAACGTCCACAATAAAACAATTATAGAAATCGATTCCGATATTTCCTTTGGTACTGGCTCTCATGAGACAACACGTACATGTGCCGAACTATTGAAATCTTATTGTGAATCCATGGATCTTAATCAAGTTACTTGTTTAGATATTGGTACAGGAACGGGTATTCTCTTATTGGTAGCAGCACATTTAGGGATCAAGCATTTGGTTGGGATTGATATTGAGGAATATGCTGCCAATCAAGCTCGCGTTAACTGTGAGAATAATCATGTATCTGCAGAGATTATTTGTGGTAATTTGGATAGTGATTTCAATGGTACTGCCCAATTAATTTTAGCTAACTTAACAGTGGATCCACTTAAAATACTATTACCTCAAATTGGTAAAAAACTAGAGGATAAGGGGATTTTAATTATAAGTGGCATTATAGATGATCGGCATGATGAGATTATGCCATATATTGAGGCTGATTGGCATATTATTGAGGAGCGCATTGCAGGGCCTTGGCATACATTTGCGCTAGAAAAGCGATGAAAAAGATTTTTATTCCTACACCATTAGATGAAAGAATAGAATTACCGAAAGATGTGACACATCATGTGTTACATGTATTTCGTTATAATATGGAGAAACCCATTACTGTAACGGGCGGTGATAATCGTTGTGGTATCTATCAGATTACCGATGAAGTGGATGGTATAGCACAGGCTAAACTTATTGAATATGTAGCGTCTGATGTATCGTCGTATCGAACTATTCTAGTTCAATCCTTATTGAAAGGTGAAAAGTTAGAATGGGTATTACAAAAGGCGACGGAGTTAAATGTAGATACCATTTATCTTGTATCTACGGCAAACTGTGTAGCTAAATATGATGATAAGAAACTACAATCAAAAGTCAGTCGTTGGGAAAAAATTATGCTAGAAGCAGCCCAACAGTGTGGACGCAATCAACTGCCCACACTTGTAGTAGGTGAAACGCTTTCACAAGTATTAACAATCGAAGCTGACGCATTAAAACTAGTAGCCTATGAAAATGAAGATGGTCATACTATTAAAAATGCACTACAATCAGTACACACTAATCAAACTATAACTGATATTCTAATCTGTGTTGGTCCTGAAGGGGGCTATCAAGAGAAGGAAATCAATGCTATTATAGAGAGTGGTGGCAAATCAGTATCGCTGGGCAATACTATTTTACGAGCTGAAACTGCTGCCATTGGATCATTAGCGATGATTCAATATGAATTAGAACTATAAATTAAATAAGAATAGAGAGGTGCAATGAAAACCGTTGCTTTTACAACCTTGGGCTGTCGTGTCAATCAGTATGACACAGATGCTATGAAAGGTTTATTTTTACAAAATAATTACGAAGCAGTAGACTTCGATGAAAAAGCTGATATATATGTAATTAATACATGTTCTGTAACCAATATGGGGGAAAAGAAATCCCGTCAATTGATTCGGAAAGCAAAGCGTCAAAATGAAGATGCTTATGTAATCGTTACTGGTTGTTATGCTCAGCTTGATCCAGATGCGATTGCTGCTATTGACGGTGTTAACCTTGTTATTGGTACCAATAATAGATCTAAAATCGTTGAGCTAGTAGAGCAATTAGAATCTACAGAACGTCAAATCAATGCTGTTAGAGATATTATGAACGAGTCTAACTTTGAAGAAATGCCATTATATGGTAATGAATCTGATAAAGCTCGTGCTTTCATGAAAATTCAAGAAGGTTGTAATAACTACTGTGCCTTTTGTATCATTCCGTATACTCGAGGAAAATTAAAATCTCGTAAAGTAGATGATATTGTACAAGAAGCAAAACGTTTAGTAGACCATGGATTCCATGAAATTGTATTAACAGGTATACATTTGGGGAATTATGGTGTAGAATTGCCAGGTCGCCCTACATTAGCCGATGTAGTAAAAGCTTTATTAGAGATTCCTAATTTATATCGTATTCGTTTCGGGTCTATTGAGTCTGTAGAGGTTTCTGATGAGTTAGTAGAATTAATGGCTACTAATAAACGTGTTTGTCCACATTTACATTTACCACTACAAGCTGGTTCTGATCATGTATTAAAGTTGATGAAACGCCATTATACATTGCAAGAATATAAAGACTTGATTGCAAGTTTGCGTTCTCGTATTAAAGATTTATCTATTACGACTGATATAATTGCAGGTTTCCCGCAAGAAACAGATGAAGACTTTGAAGAAACATTAAATACAGTACGGGAAATTGGGTTTACCCATATTCATGCATTCCCATACTCTATTCGTGAGGGCACACCTGCAGCTACTATGCCGGATCAAGTACCTGAAGCTGTAAAGAAAACTCGTGTAGCGCTTTTAAATGGTCTTAGCCAATCTGGCTATGAAGCATACGCAAAATCTCGCATTGGTAAGCCTGGTGAGATTCTCATCGAAAAAGAAGAGAATGGATATTATATGGGCTTAACAAATGAGTATGTAAATGGTAAAGTAAAGTCTGATGGATTACATAAGATTGGTGATCTAATCGGAGGTACTGTTGTAGGTTTAGAAGATAATTATTTAATTATTGAATAAGGAGTTATCGTATGAGTGACTGCATTTTCTGTAAAATTATCAATGGTGAAATTCCATCTAAAAAAGTATTAGAAAACGATAAATTTTATGCATTCCATGATATTGAACCAGTGAAAAAAGTACATGTTCTTATTGTGCCAAAAAATCATGTAGCTAACATTGCTCATCTTACTGAAAAAAATGAAGACTATGTGGAAGGTTTATTGCCATTCGTACGTGATGTAGCAAAAGAACTAGGTATTTCTAAAGATGGTTATCGTTTGATCTTTAATACTGGCGCAAAAGCAGGTCAAACTGTATTCCATATGCATGCACATCTTTTAGGTGGCGAAGAAATGGGCTGGCCTGAAGCTTAAAATGGAGTATAATGTATTCTTTTTATAATACTTATTAAAATTCCTATAAAATATACCGGAAAATATTGACAACATCTATACCTATACATATAATATTATATGTGCGTATGTAAATTATCAGCACTTCCCGAGATTATTTTTGGAGGGAGGGATATAGATGTCTGAAATCAAAGTCGGTAAAAACGAAACGCTTGAAAGTGCTCTTCGTCGATTCAAACGCTCCTGCCAAAAAGCGGGTGTTTTGTCTGAAGTAAGAAAACGCGAACACTACGAAAAACCAAGCGTAAAAAGAAAGAAAAAATCTGAAGCAGCAAGAAAACGCAAATTCAGAGCATAAGATGATTACCCTAATTCTGCCTTTTCATGGCTTCATGAAATCCAGAATTAGGGTTTCTTTATATATAAAATAGGAGGAACTATGAGCTTAAAAGATCAATTAAAAGAAGATATGAAAGCGGCTATGAAAGCGCGTGAAGAAGGTAAAACCGCTCTTTCTGTAATTCGCATGGTTAATAGTGCTATTAAAAATACAGAAATCAATGATAAAGTAGAACTTGATGATAATGGTATTCTTGGTATTTTGGCAAAAGAAATGAAAACTCGTCAAGACTCGTTAACCGAGTTTGAAAAAGCTGGCCGTGAAGATTTGGTCTCTCATGTAAAAGAAGAAATGGCTGTACTTCAAAAATATTTACCAGCTCAAATGAGTGAAGATGAAATCCGTACTGTTGTAAAAGAAGCGATTGCAGCATGTGGCGATGCTGTAAACATGGGTAATGTTATGAAACATGTAATGCCAAAAACTAAAGGCCGTGCAGATGGTAAAGTAGTTAATAATATCGTTAAAGAATTACTTGGATAATCAATTATAAATATAGAAGTAAACATTTCATATAGTTAGTATTTTCGATACATCAAAATTGAACTCTTAACCCCATAGTTAAGAGAATCATGAAATTCTATAGAAAATTATTGACATGTATTTTCACTATATGATATTATGATTTCAACAAAATAATTGGTCAACGAAGACTCCACTTTAGATATATGGAATATATATCTATTTGTTGGAGTCTTTTTATTTTTAGGAGGAACCATTATGACAAGTACTAAAGATTTATTGTATTACATTCCAGCAGGTCAATATGGTAAAGAAGGTGTTCTTGCACTATTAGAACAACATCCAGAAATTAAATTTGTATCTCTTGTTGGTATTGATTTAGCTGGTAATGATACAGATGAAAAAATCCCTATGGCAGCATTCTTTGATGATTATGAAGCATTCTTCGAAGGTCGTGCCGTTCAAACAGATGGTTCTTCTGTAGTACTTACAAATATCGCCACATTGAATAATGCACGTGTAGATATGTGGGGCGATCCAAGTGTAAACTGGTTCGTTGATTATAACTATGAAAATATCGATGAAGCAACAGGTTTACCAACTGGTACACTTCGTATTCCTGCATTCTTGATGCATAACTACCGTTATGTTGACTCTCGTTCTATCTTAAAAAACAGCTGTGATTATGTTCGTGCAGAACTATTATCCTTGATCAAAGAACATGGTCTACCTGGTATGCCTCATGTGAAAGCTGATGACGTTGTAGACATTATCTTTACATCTGCTACAGAATTGGAATTCTGGGTAAAAACTCCATCTAGAACAGTTACCAAAAAAGAATTATCTGTATCTCAAAAATTACAAGAACAATACTGGCAACGTACACATGGTACAGTTCGTACTGCATTAGAACAAGCAGTTGAACGCTTAGACCAATACGGTATGGTTGCAGAAATGGGTCATAAAGAAGTAGGTGGCGTTAAAGCTAAACTTGATGAAGATGGTCATGAAGCAGTTGTACTAGAACAATTAGAAATCGACTGGAAATTCTCTAATAACCCATTACAAACAGCAGATAATGAATTACAAGCTCGTATTATTGTTCGTGAAGTGTTCCGTGAAAATGGTCTTGATGTAACATTCAATGCAAAACCTATTATTGGCGTAGCTGGTTCTGGTGAACATACACACTTTGGTGTTATGGCTAAATTAAAATCTGGTAAACTTGTAAACTTGTTTAGCCCAGAAGATATGCGTAAAGAATCTGCTAGCTCCTTGGGTATTGGTGCTATCATGGGGTTATTGAAACACTATGAAGCAATCAATCCATTTATCAGTTCTACAACAGACTCCTTAAATCGTTTAAAACCTGGTTTCGAAGCTCCAGTATGTATCGTTACATCTTTAGGTACTGATCCTTCCGAACCAAGCCGTAACCGTACAATCCTTTGTGGTTTGATTCGTGATATCGATAATCCTATGGCTACACGTTATGAATTGCGTTCTCCAAACCCTTACACAAATACATATACTGCATTAGCATTGATCTTCATCTCTGCATTTGATGGTATGAAATATGCTATTACATCTGGTAAAACACAAGCACAATTAGAAGCAGAGCTTTCCAAAGAAGTGGGTGAATCTGCTGATTATCTTGCTACAAATCGTGCATATCGTACAGAAAAAGACGTATTCGATGATTTCACTCAAGAAGAACGTAATCAAATGTTTGGTGTTGCACCAGCCACTGTATGGGAAAACATTAAAGGTTACCATAACAATCCTGAATTAGTTGAAACATTAGCTCAAGGCAATGCATTCGCAAAAGATTTGATGGATTCCTTTATCGCATCTATCTTGAAACGTTGGAAGCTTGTATTGGCTCACCGCTTAATTCCTGATAATCTTGATACAGTTCGTAAGATGGTAGCTATTCATACTGATAGCCGTAATAGTGTAGATGATAAACGTTTTGCAGAAGTTAACGACTTACGTTTCTATCTTGCTAAAGATAGCGATGATCGCAAATCTTTATTCACTCGTTTAATCGATGCACTTAACTCTGGTGAATATGACTTAGCATCTCAATTGCAAATTGAAATGAACGATAAAATGGAAGAATTAGAAGCTAAATATGCTAACTATGCAAAAAACATCTTCTAATATCGGTTGATTCTATTACTCAAAAAGGGCTCCTACATTTGTAGGAGCCCTTTTATTCATATTAACTTTTTATAATTTAGTCGTTAAAGCTATTACTCGTTATGTCCTATAAACTTTTCTACTAGTACTAAGCTACATACAAGTACAAAAATTGCAACAGACCAGATTAAATTATCATATGACGATTCATGATCGATGATTAGCAGTCTAACAATTGCAGTTATGCCAATATATAAAAAGAAATTAAGCGGGAAGTGGAAGTTATTTTTAAAGTATTTTACGATGAGTGCAATAAACTCAAAGTATAAGAAGAAGGTAATTAATTCTTCAATTAATAAATAGTAAGTGCTATAACCTTGGATATTTGCCCACGTAATAAATCCTAGGCTAATTAAGGTATTAATGAGGGCAATACAAAGTGCAATACCTACACCAACAAGAGCTATATTTTTTATAGTTAATAATAATTTAGAAATACGTATCCACATATATAATTCACCTACAATAAATATCTAAATACTATACCACATAAAAAAGACCGTACACCGTACGGTCTTTTTACGATTACACCACAGTATAATCAAGAGAATATCAAAGGATTAGATATCAGCTTTAATTGCTTCTAATGCAGCATCGAAGTTAACTGCTTGAGTTACTTCAGGAACGTATTCAACATAAGTTACTTTATTTTCTTTGTTGATTACTACTACGCCACGAGTTAAAAGACGAAGTTCTTCAATCAAGAAGCCATAGTTTTCACCGAAGGAAGCGTCTTTGTGGTCAGACAAAGTAATAACTTTATCTACGCCAGCAGCGCCACACCAACGTTTTTGAGCGAAAGGTAAGTCCATAGAGATTGTCAATACTACAACATCATCAGAAAGTGCTGTAGCATCTTGGTTGAACCAACGAGTTTGAGCGTCACAAACGCCTGTATCAAGGGAAGGAACAACGGAGATAACTTTTACTTTACCTTCGAAATCTTTTAATGTTTTAGGTTGTAAGTCGTTGCTTAAAACTGTGAAGTCAGGAGCTTGTTGACCTACTTTAACTTCTGGACCAACCAATGTGATAGGGCCACCTGCAAATGTTACTACGCCAGTACGTTTTTCCATGTTGTATTCCTCCTAAGAGTTTTAATTCTAATTTATGTAAGGATACGTTTTGTATCTATGCATAGTATAACACTTACATTACCATAAGTAAACTAAAAAATTCGATATAGTATTTTTTAGGGAATAAATAGTATATCATTGGCTTCACAATCAAGAAAATATCTTATAACTACATTATATACGTATAGGTGTATTAAGATATATGAAAAAATTGTGTATACTATAAGGAGTATATTTAAATAATGATAATCCTGTAATATAGAAATTTAACAGAGAGGTACTATGAAACCTATAGAGCTATTTATGCAGTTTTTCCGCCGAGAAGGCTGGGTGTATGCCATCGGATTAACTATGCTAATTGCTATTGATATAGCATTTTTATTTGTTCCACAATTCATTGGTAATGCCATTGATACACTAAGTCACAATAAAGAGGGATTAGTCAATTATATTATTTACTTTATTTTATTATTTATTATTATAACGATTCTAAAAGTTATTTCGCGACGCACCTTACTTGGTTCCATCCGTCGTATGGAGTACCTTTTTCGTGAAATCTTGTGTAGAAAAGCATTACAAATAAAAACAACATATTATGAGGCAAATGGACCTGGTAAAGTTATGGCGTTGATGACAAATGATGTTACATCTCTTCGTGTAGCGTTAGGTTTAGGTGTAATGATCGTGGTGGATATTATATTTTATTCCATTGTAGGATCTATTATTTTAATACAAAAAATAGATGGTCTATTAGCTTTTAAAATCATGACACCTGTATTCTTCATTATTGTTGCAATATTTGTGTTGGGCAGAAAATTACGTGCTAAACAGCGTAGTGCTCAAGCTACTTATAGTGATATGACAGAATTTGGGCAAGAATTATTCCAAGGTATAGATATAATTAGAGCCTTTAATCGAGAACGTATTATTTCTGACTCTTTTGAAAAAATAAATAAACTAAATTATAAGAAGAATATGGAGGTTGCCTTACTAGACTCTGTACTAACACCGTTAACGAGAATTGCACCGTTTATTTGTATTAGTATCAGTATTTTCATATGTGGTCACCTAGCTGTAGATGGTCAAATGTCCATAGGTGAATTTGTAACTATCAATTCATTCATTATGCTAATCGTAGGACCTTTAATTGGCTTTGGTGGACTTATTTCGATTGTACAAAAAGGCTTGGCATCTTTAGATCGTATTACCGATTTCTTACGACTACCAATAGAGTCAATTGATGACTCAACTGAAGTATTACCACTTGAGGATATTAATATACGATATTTAGATTTTAATTATGAAAATTCTAAAGGTCATGCATTGTCTCAAGTATCTACAACTATTCGTAAAGGCTCTTTTATAGGCATTGTTGGTAAACCTGGATCTGGTAAAAGTACTCTCTTTAAATTACTCATTGGTTTGCAAGAGTGTCCGCCTAAGTCTATATATTTTGGAAATCAAGATATATCAGATATACCATTATCTAAGCTTAGAAACTCAATTGCTTATGTGCCAACTCAATCTTATTTATTGAGTACTACTATTGAAGATAATATTAAATTTGGTAAAGAATTACCTATGCATGAATCCGTAGAGGTGGCTGCAAAAAAAGCCGACCTATATAGAGATTTAGGTAATCTATTAGATAATGACTTACATACTCTTGCAGAAGAAGGACATGATTTATCTGGTGGTCAAAAGCAACGTATTAATATGGCTAGAGGTTTTTATAAAAATGCACCATATTTATTATTAGATGATTGTTTCTCAGCTTTAGATGCAGTAACAGTAAATACTATTTTAGAGACATTACATACGGTAAATGCACAAACTATATTGTGCATTTCACAGCGTTTAGAGGTTATAGAAAAAGCAGATAAAATCCTTGTATTTGATGAGGGCCGTATTGTAGAAGAAGGTACTCATGAAGAATTATTAGCTAAAAAAGGCTTATATCACACCTTATATGAAGCGCAGAAAGGAGGGGCTAGTAATGAAAAAGCGTAATTTTAAAAATGATTGGGCTTTGTTCTCCTATATAACTGCGTATATTAAGCCTTATTTGGGGATTTTATTATTAGCTACCATTGCGCTAGCTGGCAATTTAGTACTTTTACTTTTAAGACCTTATATAACTAAGCAAGTTATTGATCTCGGCTTTGCTACTAATGATATTAATGTTATCGAATATTATGCTGTAATATATGGTCTTACTATTATTGGTAGTGTGTTATGTATATTTGTAGAAAATTATTTTTTGAAAAGCTTTGGACAAAAAATTATTTATAATATACGTGCCATTGTATTTCAAAAGATACTTCATAAGTCCCATGATGAGTTTTATAAATTACCCATTGGTAATTGGGTAACTCGTATTACTAATGATGTAGAATCACTTCGTACCTTATATACAGACGTACTATTGAATTTAGCGAGTAGCGGCTTAATGATTATCGGTATTTTAGGATTCATGTATGCTATTAATGTACCGTTAGCAATTATCATGACGATTTTATTACCAATCATGGGCGTAATCATATGGGTATTCCAAAAGTTTTCTCGTAAAGCATTCCGTCAAGTTCGCCGTTCTGTAGCTGCCTCTAATGCGAGTATTAAAGAGCTATTAAACTACATAGTCATTGTCAAATCTTATAGCGGTGAAAAAGAAATTGAGGAGCGTTACAATACGGTTAATAAAGGTTTTTTAGAAGCCGGTCTTTTTGAAGTAACAACATTTTCTATTTTCAGACCTCTCGTTGATGGCTTGTTTTTTGTAGCTTTAATCGTCATATTTACTACTACTAATTTGGTAGATTCTGTAGCCGATGCAGGTACTGTATTTGCTTTCATTCAATATATGGATCGATTCTTTCAACCATTAAAGGACATTGCAGACAAATATAATTCCCTGCAAAGTTCATTAGCTGGTGCAGAACGGTTAGTTCCATTATTAGAGGAAAAAGAGCGAAATATGGTAGATGAAGTTCCAAAGGAACTGATTCCAGTAGAATCAATTGAATTTGATCATGTTTGGTTTTCCTATGAGAATAACGATGTCTATGCATTACAAGATTTCACCTTACATATTAAAGCTGGTGATTTTACTGGTATTGTAGGACCATCCGGTAGTGGTAAGTCCACATTATTGTCCTTACTAATGGGTATCTATAAACCTACAAAGGGTTCCATCTACATTAATGGTATTGATATTTCAAAATATGATAGTTCTGTACTTCGTCATTTAATGGGCTATGTATTCCAACAAGCTTACTTATTTAAAGGTTCTATTAAAGATAATCTTACACTTTTTGATAACTCTATATCTCATGATGAAATGGTAAAAGCTGCAAAACAAGTAAATTTAGATTCTATGATTGAACAATTACCTGAAGGCTATAATACACCTGTTGGGTACTTAGGTTCTTTATTATCAGATGGACAAAAGCAATTACTAGCCTTTGGTCGTACATTAATAAGAAATATACCTATTTTATTATTAGATGAAGCAACTGCTAATATTGATAGTCATACGGAAAAACAAATACAAGCAAGTATCGAAAATATCCGTGGCAGTAAAACAATCGTAAGTATTGCTCATCGGCTATCCACCGTACAAGACGCCAATGAAATTGTTTATATTGAATATGGTAAAATAAAAGAAAAAGGTTCTTTCAACGAATTGATTGAGTTAAAGGGCGCCTTTTATAATCTATGGATTCGTCAAAAAAGTGGGAGTTAGCATGGAATTTATCCAATCTAAAGATAATAAAACTATAAAGCATATAGTTTCTCTAGGGCAACGCAAAAATCGTAGTAAATATGGTGAATACATTGTAGAAGGGATTCGTTCCATTCGTGATATTTCAACTATGGGAGTAATAAAAGCAATTGTTATACGCGAATCTAAATGTAAAGATAAAAATATAGAGGCATTATTATCCTTAGAGTCGATGCAATCGATACCTACTTATATTGCTCAAGATCCAGTATTTGATAAAATTGATAACACCGTAAATGGACAAGGTATCGTTGCAATAGTATCTAAACCTAAACATAGTATGGAATCAATTTCTATTGAAGATGGTGTATATATTACATTAGATGGCGTACAAGACCCGGGTAATCTAGGTACGATTTTACGTACCGCTGTAGCGGCAGGTGTGAAGGGGATATTTTTAATGAAAGGTACTGTTGATCCATATAATGATAAGACTGTACGTAGTACAATGAGTGCATTACATAAAATACCAGTTTATGAAGATGTTACATTATCTATGCTTAATGATCTTATTGCAGAATCTAATATGTCTACCTATGTAACTGCCCTAGATAATTCAAAACCATACCATATGGTGGCCTATGATAAACGATGTATGTTGATTTTAGGCAAT
The DNA here is from genome assembly GCF_024677885.1 of Veillonella faecalis. Classification (NCBI taxonomy): domain Bacteria; kingdom Bacillati; phylum Bacillota; class Negativicutes; order Veillonellales; family Veillonellaceae; genus Veillonella; species Veillonella faecalis. Next base: position 521,821 of record NZ_JALBWL010000001.1, on the reverse strand, counting down.
GAAGGGAATGGTGTAACACCAGAGGTTATGAATCTATGTAAACACCGTATTATGATTCCTATGTATGGAGATATAGAATCCTTAAATGTGAGTGTGGCAGCAGCTCTATGTATGTATAAAGCACAAGAACAATTGATGTGCTAATTAAAATATATTAGGGTTGAATTATGTATTTATGATAAAAATTTATAAGTATATCGAAAGTCCTCTACTAGTATACAAGTAGAGGGCTTTTGTATTGATTTTTTAGCTCTGTATTTGGTACAATAACATATATCCTTTGTGGGAGAACAAAGTTCTCCCTTTTTTTTATGAAAAGGAAGTAAACTATGTCCAAATTAATAGTAAATGCAGATGACTTTGGTCTTCATAGTGCAGTTAATGCTGCCGTCATTGATGGTCATCGTACAGGTATCATTACGAGCACCTCTCTATTAGCGGGAGGCGAAGCTTTTTCAGAAGCCATAAGTATGGCAAAAAATAACCCTAAGTTGGGCATTGGTGTTCATATCGCCTTAGTAGGTGGACTTAAACCGGTATGTAATCCTGCTGAAGTACCATCGCTGCTAACCTCTGAAGGCGTATTTCCAGAAACATATATCGATTTTATGAAGCGAATTTATACTGGAAAGATTAATTATAGTGAATTGCGCAAAGAAATTCACGCTCAAATGGAACGTATTATGGAATCTGGTTTACATGTAACGCATATTGATGGTCATCAACATATGCATGTATTACCGACGGTACTACCAATCGTAATAGAGCAAGCTAAACAGTATGGTATTAATGCTATACGCATTCCAGATGAATCTTCTTTATTTGTCAATTATATGTACTCTCCGGTGCGATTGTTAGGTAAGGTGGGGTTATCCACTGTGGCTGCAAAAGCACGTCCTACAATACGTGATAATGGCATGTATTCCACACAATATTTTTGGGGTATGGTAAATGGGGGACACATTAATCAAAAAACGTTAATGGGTATATTAAAATCCGTATCTAAAAAATCGGGTACTCATGAATTGATGATTCATCCAGGTTTAAATAATACGCTTCTTGGAAATCAATATAAATGGGGCTATCATTGGGAAGATGAATTACAAGCTGTATGTTCCAACCATACGCATTTATATATTAGACAACATAATATTGAGCTAATTAATTATGGAGATTTGATATGAGTAAAATGATGAAGAAAGGCATTTTTATGTTTCTCTTACTATTGGCTGTGTCAATTGGTATCATTTACTACACTATTGATCTAGATGCATTAAAAACAATTTCATCATTTAATAGTATTTCTTTATTATTGGCTTTAGTGGCCTTAATAGTAGGCATGTATTTTGACGGTTTACGTTTACAAAGACTCGTAAAAATCGGAGGATATAAGCTATCTATAAAGGCTGTACTTCGTGTAATCTTTAGTAATTATTTCATGGCTATGTTAACCCCAGGTGCTAGTGGGGGTGCTGTTGCTCAAGTATTAGTATTACGGAGTTATGGTGTGCCAATATCTAAAGGGACTCCTATTGTGTTAATACGTACCGTATTTTCTATTATGTTCCTTGTTATTATGTTACCCTTCGTATTCTTAAGAGATGCTATTGAAATTCCATATATTTCAAGAGATATGCTATTGATTTTTGCAGTAGTATCTGTTATTGCAATGCTGGTAGGTACTTATATCTTACAAACTAAATATATGCGTCAATTCGTATATAACTTAGCACAACGGTTTAAAGCACATAAAACGAAAGATTGGCTTTCTAAATTAGAAACATTGAATCAAGGTTTAGGATTACTATATAAACAACCAATTCAATCGTTTATTGTATTTATTGAATCTGGGTTGAGTCTATTATGCTTATACTGTATTGCGCCAGCATTAATGTATGCTTTTACACCAGATATTCCGATCATTGATATATTAGATCGAATGATTCTATTGAATCTTATTTTATATTTTGCACCAACACCAGGGGGAACAGGGATTGCAGAAGGACTATTTGTAGTATTGTTTAGTACCTTTGTCCCTAATGGAACGGTTGGTATTGTTGCTGTAGCATGGCGCGTTATGGCAGAGTATTTGCCATTTTTTGTCGGCATGTATGCGGTATTAACATTATATGGGCGTCAATTTGTAGCCCAAGAAACTTCAACAGAACAATAAGGGAGTGTGTGTTCTATGACTAAACCAAAAAAAGATAAGTTTTATCTGGTGCAAGAAGATATTTTACCAGAAGCGATAAAAAAGACGATTAAGGTAAAAGAAATTTTGAAACTAGGTGAGGTTAAAACTATTAACGAAGCAGTGGAAAAGATGGATTTGAGTCGTTCTGCATACTATAAGTATAAAGACTATGTATTCCCATTTTTTGAAATTGCTCAAGGTAAAATTGTAAGCATTTATGTTTCAATGTCTAATGAATCAGGTATGTTATCTAGTGTGTTAAAAGCAATTGCAGAACGCAATGGTAGTATACTGACTATCAATCAAGACATTCCTCTACAAGGTATAGCTAATAGCAGCATTTCCTTTGAAACTAAAGACTTACAAGGTTCATTAGAAGATTTATTATTAGATATTCGCTCTATGAAGGGCATTATTAAAGTAGAAATTTTAGGCCAAGCATAGGCTAATTAAGAGAGTAGGACAATTATGACCACTATAAAAATTGCGTTATTAGGTTTTGGTACTGTTGCACAAGGTACATTTAATTTATTGCAAGATAATGCTGAGTTAATTAGAAATCGTACAGGTGTTAATGTTGAAATTTCTAAAATCTTTGTACGTAATCCTGATAAATATAGCCATATTACATTGCCTGAAACAGCTCAATATGTAACAGATATTGAGGAAGTACTAAAAGATGATTCCATTCAAATGGTTGTGGAATTAATGGGTGGTACAACCTTTGCTAAAGATTGTGTAGAAGGTGCTTTAAAGGCTAAAAAAAATGTAGTAACTGCAAATAAAGATTTGTTAGCAGAATCCGGCCCATATCTATTAGACTTAGCTAGCAAAAACGGCGTAGATTTACGCTTTGAAGCATCTGTATTAGGTGGGATTCCAATTATCCGTACATTATATGAGTCCTTAGCTGGCAACCGTATTACAGAGCTCATCGGTATTATGAATGGTACTACAAACTTTATTTTAACTAAAATGTCTGAAGAAGGTTTAAGCTATCAAGACGTACTAAAGGAAGCGCAAGATCTTGGTTATGCTGAGGCCGATCCTACAGCAGACGTTGAAGGTCTAGATGCGGCACGTAAACTTGCTATCCTTGCATCTATTAGTTTCAATCGTCGCATTTTCTTTGAAGATGTATCCGTAGAAGGTATCACTTGCATTGATACGGAAGATATTAAATTCGGTAAAGAATTTGGTTATAATATCAAGCTATTAGGTATTGCAAAAGAAACTAGTCAAGGTTTATCTCTAAATGTATACCCAGCATTTATTCCTACCACACATCCTTTAGCATCTGTTCGCGGTTCTTATAATGCGATTTATGTAAAAGGTAATGGTATTGATGATGTAATGCTATACGGTCGTGGTGCTGGTAGCTTACCTACAGGTAGCTCTGTAGTATCCGATATTATGGAAGTAGCTAAAAATGTTTCATACAACGAAACAGGTCGATTGAAACCATTCTATTATGACCAAAAGAATATTTACTCCCCTGGTAAGATTCAATCTAGCTATTACTTACGTTTGGAAGTAGATAATAAAACAGGTGTATTAGCTAAAATTTCTGCCAAATTAGCAGAACAAAAGATTTCTGTTTTATCCATCGTTCAAAGAAATATGGATCCAGAAACTGCTGTATTAGCGATTGTAACATCTAAATGTCCTAGATCTTATATTTTAAATCTTATCGATTCCTTTAACAGCTTGCGTTCCGTTAAGTCTGTTAATAGTGTAATTCGTATTATGGAAGCTTAAACTATGAACACTGTTCGCGTACAAGTACCAGCCACTAGTGCTAACTGTGGACCTGGTTTTGATTGCTTAGGTTTGGCACTCAATCTATACAACATTTTTAGCTTTATACCTGATGTAAAAGCTACAGAATACACCTATACTTTTGAAGGTTTTGGCGCAGACATTTTACGTGCTGAAGATCCTAAAAAAAATCTTATTGGCTTTGCGATGGATCAAGTTTTTGCTACTGTGCAAGAACCAATTCAATATGGACATATTACGTCTGAAACTTTAATTCCTCCATCTCGTGGGCTCGGTAGTAGTAGTACAGCAATTGTAGGCGGCTTATTATTGGCTAACGCGTTAGTTAAACACCCACTTTCAAAAGAGGAATTGTTAGTCATTGCAAACCGTATGGAAGGTCATCCAGATAATGTGGCACCTGCTATTTTCGGTAATTTATGCTGTGCTACAGGCTTAAAAACAAAGGTATTAAATACGGTTATCTCTGTTCCATCTGAATTGCATTTTGCCGTAGTCGTACCTGAGGTTATGGTTTCTACAGAATACGCTCGTTCTGTGTTACCTAATCATGTACCATTTAAAGAGGCTGTGCAAAATGTGAGCCATGCATCTTTATTTGTAACTAGTTTGATTACACATCAATTAAGCAATTTATCTGTTGCATTAGATGATAATTTGCATGTACCATATCGTAAAACATTAATACCACATTGTGAGGCAGCCTTTGAAGCAGCTAAAGCTGCTGGTGCATATGGTGCAACTATTAGTGGATCTGGTTCCACTCTAATTGCCTATGTAGATAAAGCCCACGTACAAGCTGTGGCAGATGCTATGGGTGCTGTATTTACATCTAATGGAATTGAAAATAGAACATATTGCTTAGAAGCCGATAGTAAAGGAGCATCAATTATTTAGTTTGTGGTATAATTATAGTGTTAGGCATAGTCCATAACTATAATTGGAGGAAACTATGAACAATATAAAAACAACGCTTTTATTAGCGACTTTGACGGCCATTTTAGTGGTCTTAGGTGATATGATTGGCGGTAGAAGTGGTATGATGATTATGTTCGTTATATCCATGGGCATGAATTTTATGTCCTATTGGTATAGCGACAAAATCGTTTTAGCACAATATGATGCACAACAAGTTACGGCACAATCTAACCCAAAATTATATGGCATGGTAGAACGTTTGGCTAAGAATGGTAAGTTACCAATGCCAAAAGTGTATATCATTCCAAGTGATGTACCTAATGCATTTGCAACAGGCAGAAATCCGAGTCATGCAGCAGTTGCTGTTACAGAAGGTATTCAACGACTATTAACAGATGACGAGCTAGAAGGTGTTCTAGGACATGAATTAACCCATGTTAAGAATCGTGATACATTGATCAGTACTATTGCTGCTATGATGGCAGGCGCAATTTCTATGATTGCTTATGTGCTTCAATTCTCAGCGATTTTTGGTCGTTCAGATGACCGTGAAGGCTCTAACCCGTTAGAGTTAATAGGCGCCATAGTTATTGCACCTATCGCAGCAGGACTCATTCAAATGAGTATCTCTCGAGCTCGTGAGTTCTTAGCTGATGAGGGGGGCGGAGAGATGTGTCGCAATCCTTTAGCTTTGGCATCTGCCCTTGCAAAAATTGATTACTATTCAAAACATGGTGCATTGCCAAATGCAAGTAATGCAACAGCCCATATGTTTATCATCAACCCTATGGTTGGTATTGGTGAAAGCTTGAGCAATCTTTTTAGTACACATCCTCGTACAGAGGAACGTATTGCAAAATTGAAACAACAAGCAATGAATCCTAAATATAAAGAGAAAGCATTATTTTAATTAATATCTACAGGAGGATATCATGCAAGAAACATTAGTTTTAATAAAACCAGATGCAGTTAAGCGTCAATTAAGTGGTGAAATTATTAGCCGTTATGAACGTAAAGGTCTTGTCATTAAAGCGTTAAAACTTTTACAAGTACCTCGTGAATTAGCGGAAGAGCATTATGCTGAACACAAAGAAAAACCATTCTTCGGTGAATTAGTTGATTTCATCACATCTGGTCCAGTTCTTGCTTTCGTATTGGCCGGAGACAATGCCATCGTATCTGTACGTGCTTTAAACGGTGCCACAAATCCTGTAGATGCTGCCCCTGGTAGTATTCGTGGTGACTATGCCCTAACAATGGATGCAAACGTAGTACATGCGTCTGATTCTCCAGAGGCTGCTGCTCGTGAAATTCATCTTTGGTTCCCAGAATATAAATAATCTCAAGGTTGAGAACATGTAGCTTTTTATTCTACATTTATGTATTTCTATAGGAGGTAATACATATGGCAAGTAGTGTTTATACAAAAACAGGCGATGCTGGTACAACTGGTTTATATACCGGTGAACGAGTACCTAAATCCTCTTTACGCGTAGAAGCTTATGGTACAATCGATGAATTACAAGCCTTTTTAGGCTTGGCTCGTTCCTATGCTGAAAATCCACGTGTTGCTACTGAATTATATGATATTGAGCGCAACTTATGGACTTTAATGGCAGATATTGCTAGTTTAAATGCGGCGCCAGTCATTACAGAGCAACATGTTAAACATTTAGAAAAGGTTATTGATCGCTTTGACGAAAAGCTTGAACCATTATCCAATTTTGTGATTCCTGGTGAAAAACAATCTTCAGCTTATTTACATGTAGCGAGAACGATCACTCGACGTGCTGAACGTGATTTATGGCGTGTATTAGATGCTGGTGAAAGCGTTCATGAATCTAATTTAAAATATTTAAACCGTCTATCCGACCTTTGCTTTATTATGTGTCGCGTAGAAGAGGAAATTGGAGCTGAATAAACAAAAAAAGCTATGTATTTTACATAGCTTTTTGCTCGTTATAGACCTTATTGTGAAATTGTTTGATTTAAAACATCATGAGGACTTGGATAGTAGAAGAAAATATGAGGAATTTCATAACGGAATTTTTCTCTCAATAGATCAGAAAGTGTTGTTTCGAAGTTTATAATCTTATCAGCTCCGAAATCGAAATCTTCTACTAAAACCAATAACTGTGGTTCTACTTGAGGTGCATTTTCTGGTAACATTTCTGGTGGTAGTGGAACATTTACTACTACACGTGCGGTGCCAATATATTTACCTTGTCCATCGTCGATGGCAACACGATAGGTATTATCCCATAAAGTAGCCATCATTTTTAGTTTCATATTCATAATTTCCATAGTATCGCTCCTTTGTTATACTTATAATGATACTGAAATTATAAATTCTTGTATAGGTGCATTATGAAATCACAAATTATATTATGTTCCGGTGGGGCACGAAGTGGAAAAAGTGAATTTGCAGAACGTTTAGCCCTTGCTACAGAAGGTCGAAAAGCTTATGTAGCAACAGGACAAGCTTTTGATGATGAAATGGTTGATCGTATAAAGAAACATCAAGAGCGACGTGGTAATATATGGACGAATTTTGAAATACCATTATATTTGGCCGAAGAGTGGCAACATATTAGCAGTGTAGCGGATGTAATACTCATAGACTGTTTAACCATGTTTACAACAAATCATATGATGGCTCATGGGTCAATTCAAGGCCAAGAAGATGCAAATCGGTTAGAAGATATGGTACTTTCAGAATTAGAAGCATTATTAAATCTAATCAAAGCAAGTGATGATAAAATAGTTATATTTGTAACTAATGAAATTGGTCTAGGTATTGTACCAGATAATAAGCTAGCAAGATATTTTAGAGATATTGCAGGCCGCGTCAATCGAACAGTAGCAACTGAGGCTGACAAATTATACTTAACGATTAGTGGCGTTACCATTGAATTAAAATCCCAGGAGGTTCATATAAATGGCTAAGAAAATTATGTTCCAAGGAACAAGTTCCAATGTAGGCAAAAGTATTTTATGTACTGCATTATGCCGTATCTTTTATAGAAGAGGTTTTAAAACTGTTCCCTTTAAAGCTCAAAATATGGCCCTCAATTCTTATGTGACAAAATGGGGCGATGAAATTGGTCGTGCTCAAGTAGCGCAAGCTGAGGCTGCTGGCATAGATCCAATTGTACAAATGAACCCTGTGTTATTAAAACCTACAGGTAATCAATCTTCTCAAGTTGTATTGATGGGGAAACCTGTGGGCGTTTATAGTGCTAAAGAATACCATACAAAATATTCCTTAACCGCTCTTGATAAGGTAAAAGAATCTATCGATTTCTTAGATTCCAATTTTGATATGATGGTTATTGAAGGTGCAGGTAGCCCTGCAGAGGTAAATCTCAAGGCTAATGATATCGTAAATATGCGCATTGCCAAGATGACGAAAGCACCTGTATATCTCATCGCTGATATCGACCGTGGTGGTGCCATAGCATCTATCGTTGGTACCTTAGAATTACTAGAACCAGAAGAACGAGATCTTATTAAAGGTATTGTTATCAATAAATTCCGTGGTGATATTAAACTATTAGAACCTGCACTTACCTTCATTGAAGAAAAAACAGGAAAGAAGGTAGTTGGTGTCATTCCTGCTATTGAAAACCTTGATATTGATGAAGAAGACTCTGTTGCACTGGAAAACAAACGCAATAGTGGAGCTAAAGAAATTCAAGTAGTGGTTATGCAAACACCTAAAATTTCTAACTTTACTGACTTTGATGCATTAAATTATGAACCAGATGTATCTGTTCGATTCGTCGGCCCTGGCGATGTTATTGGCAATCCGGACTTAATCATTTTACCGGGCTCCAAAAATACACTAGCAGATCTTACATATCTTCGTAACTCTGGTTTTGCCGATGAAATAAAAAAACTTGCTGACAAAGGTACACCTGTTATTGGTGTATGTGGGGGCAATCAAATGTTGGGCAAAACAATTTATGATCCGCATCATATGGAAGGAGATATTGAAGAAATTGAAGGCCTTGGTTTAGTCGATTCTTCTACGACTATGAAGGATCAAAAAACAACACATCAAGTAGAATTCAATGTTTCAAATCTTCAATTTTTAAATGGTACATTTACAGGTGAAAAACTAGTAGGCTATGAAATCCATATGGGTGATACTACACCATTAGTAGATACTGTGCGCCGTTGTTTCACCATTACAAGTCGCAGTGAAGAAGCCGTTAATGTAGTTGATGGTTTTATCGATGGTAATCACCAAGTAATGGGGACATATATTCATGGTGTGTTTGATAATGATGAATTTAGACGCTTTATTATCAATCAGTTGCGTGAACGTAAGGGGTTAGAACCATTAGATGTAGTATTCCATTATTTCGAACACAAGAATGCAGCTTATAATCGATTAGCTGATATTGTAGAAGAACACTTAGATATGGATTATATTATGTCTACCTTGGGGTAATAGGGGAGATATATGGAACATTTAACAATCTTGCATTGGTTTACAAAGTATAGCTTTGTATGTATACCAGTCTTAGCATTTTTATTAGATTTACTCATTGGAGATCCTAATAGTAAATACCATCCTGTAGCTATTATTGGTCGCATTATATCTTTTTTTGAAGCAGTTCTCTATAAAGATACTGATAACGATACTAAAAAATTATGGTACGGTGGTATTGCGGTTGGCTTAATCCTCGTTTCTGTATATATTATAGTGTCTTTAATATTGTGGCTTGGTGGCGTAATTGATGAATGGGTAGAATATGCTCTTGAAGTAATTATTTTATATATTGCTATATCTCCACGTTCACTAGCTGGTGCAGGCTTTACTATTAGCCAATTAATTAAACAAGATAATATTGTAGAAGCACGCAAGCGATTATCTTGGATTGTAGGTCGCGATACAGAAGAATTAGATGAAAGTGAAATCACACGAGCTACGGTAGAAACCATTGCAGAAAACACAGTGGATGGGATTATTGCTCCGTTATTCTTCTTTATCCTTGGCGGTCCAATGGGTGCAATTCTATATAGAACTGCCAATACTATGGACTCTATGCTTGGGTATAAGAACCAAAAATATTTATACTTTGGTCGAGTAGCAGCTCGCTTTGATGACGTGCTCAATTGGATTCCTGCACGCATTACCTTTATATTATTAATAATTTCTGCATTCTTTTTACGCTTTGATGCTAAAAAAGCCCTACAAATTGGCTTGCGTGATGCCCATAAGCATCCAAGTCCTAATGGCGGTTATGCAGAAGCACCAGTTGCAGGAGCCTTACATATTCGATTAGGTGGTTACAACCAATATTTCAAAAAAATGACCTTCCGTGAATACATGGGAGATCCCATTGAAAAATTAAATCGTAACCACATTACACGTACAATTTATATGATGTATTTTACGACTATACTAATGATTATAATTAGTACAGCCATTACTTATGGGATGAATGTATAATGACACCTTTTTTCATAGCATTACAGTTTCTAACACGTTTAAAAATCGTTAATCAAACAGAATGGTCTGTAGAAGATTTTGGTAAATCCGTTGTAGCCTTTCCCTATGTAGGCTTAATTATTGGCCTTATTTTAGCATTATTGTATGGTATATTATCACCATTTATACCGTTAGTACCATTGATGTTAATCCTTGTTATAGCGGAATTCTTAATTACAGGTGGTCTCCATGCTGATGGCCTAATGGACACCAGTGACGGTTTATTTTCTGGACGTGAAAGGGACCGTAAGTTAGAAATTATGAAAGATAGCCGTATAGGCTCTTTTGGTGTTGTTGCTTTTGTATTTGTTACACTTTTAAAATGGCAATTATTAACAGCGATTCCAACAGCGGAATTTATTCCAATGGCACTAATTATGATGCCATTAATGAGTCGTTGGTCCATTGTTTTGAGTATTCGATCCTATCCCTATGCACGAGAGCAGGGGATGGGGGCTGCATTCGCTAATTTAGCACCAAAGCATGTTATTACGTACAATACACTTTCAACCTTCTTTATGCCTATTGTAATATTACTAATTGGTGTAATTTTATATACCCTTTTATATGGTGTATATTCTATTTTTTCCATAGCTGATGTAGGCTATGTTGTTGGATTAGGTGTATTGGTTTACGCTACATTAGGTATTTTTCAAATCAATATTGTAAGTATGATTATTACCTATATTATCAATCGTATACTCAACCATTATATTGTTAAGCAACTTGGTGGTACTACAGGTGATACTTACGGATTTGTTGTTGAAGTTACAGAGGTTTTATTACTTTTAATTTATATTATTATATTATCTGTATTATCTGCTTCTGTGGCTTCTAATACTACGATGTTTTAATACTTATTTATCCATTGTTTTATAAAAACAATTACTGTTTTTGTTTAATGCGAAAGGAGTTTAATGTGACCTATTATGTAAGAGCCCCAGGTACATGTGGGGAATTTCTACAAGGTTCTATTAATGGCCAGTCATTTTTAGTGACTTGTCCTATTAATCGTTACTCCTACGCATTAAGTAATGTAAAACATCCATTTTCACAACATTATTGTGCATTACAACCTAAGTCAGCTCTGGCAAGACAATTAGTACAACGATTATTAGAGAAAAAAAATAAAGATCAAACTTGTCCACCTGTATATGTACGTTCTGACATTATACAAGGTAAAGGGATGGCTTCAAGTTCTGCTGATATTTCTGTAACGGCTATGGCTACCGCTTTAGCTATGGATTATAATTTATCACTAAAAGAACTAGAGCAAATCTGTTTATCCGTAGAACCTACAGATGCTTCATTTTATCAAGGTGTTACGCAGTTTGATTATATTAAAGGTACCATTTCTCAACCACTAGGAATGTGTCCGCCATTGAAAATTCTTGTATTTGATGAAGGCGGTAGTATAGATACAATTACCTTTAATCAACAAGTAGATTTACAAACTAAAATTTTAGAAAAAGAGCCTATTATACGTGAGTCACTAGATTTATTTAAACAAGGCTTAAAAACACATGATATCAATTTAATTGGTCAAGCAGCTACATTGAGTGCTTTTGGTAATCAACGCATACTATATAAAGCAAACTTATATGATTTTCACGATATAGGAAATTACTATAACAGTGTTGGTACAATCATAGCTCATAGTGGTACTATTATGGGACTGCTATTTCCAGTAGATTACAGTCGCATTGATGATTGTAAGCAAGAAATCATACGTAAGTTACCTCACTTATCCTATGTGGATACAGTAGAAACAACAAATGAAGGATTAACCTATATTAAACGATAATATATTTAATAGAAAGAGAATTATATGTCTAAGATACATGGGGGCAATATATTTCAGTTTGCCCATGAACAACGAATTGAACCATATGAGGTGGTCGACTTTAGCGCTAATATTAATCCCCTTGGACCTAGTCAACGTGGATTAGACGCATTAAATGCACAATTGCGCTACATTTCTCATTACCCTGATGCTACCAATGATGATGTATTAAATGCTATTGCTGATACATATGGAATGGATAAACATCAAATTATAGTTGGTAATGGTGCAGCCGAGCTATTATATGCTATTTGCCGTTTACCTGGATATACAGGTGCTTTTGTACCAGCACCAGGATTTTCTGAGTATAAAGAGGCTCTTGAAGCAAGTAAGATTCCTGTACGTGATATTTTTTATCGACCTCGGGAAGATGATAATGGAAAACCTTATTTTGAGGTACCATATTTGGCATTAGAAACCTTTGCAGCTGAACTAAAAGGGCAAGATGGTCGCATCATTGTATTTTTAGGTAATCCTAATAATCCAGATGGTACATTACTTGATAAAGATCATATTCGCACTGTAGCGAGCATGTTGAAAGATGCAAATAGCTTACTTGTTATAGATGAATCATTTATCGATTTTGTTGGAAATGATCCATTACAAGATAATGAGCATTCTATGCGCTCTTTAGTAAATGAATTCGATAATATCATCGTAGTTCATTCCTTCACAAAATTCTATGCTGTACCTGGTTTACGCATTGGTGCCGCTTTTGCTAACGAAACATTAATTACTCAATTACAGCAATATATTCCTAGTTGGTCTGTAAACACATTAGCGCAAGCATATACAAAGGCGGCCTTGAATGATGTGGATTACATTAAGCGAACTAAACAAGAATTAAATGACGAAAGAGCATTTATGTACAATGCATTAGATGATATAGAAGGAATTACTGTATATCCACCTTCAGCTAATTTTATTTTGTTCCAAGTTAATCAAGAAGGAATTACAGCAAACTATATTAATGAAGAGCTAAAAAAATATAATATGATTGTGCGCAATTGTGACTCCTATGTAGGTTTAACTAATCACTGGGTACGCATTGCTATTAAAGATCATGATACTAATATTAAACTGGTGGATAAACTGACAAATATTTTGAAAGTATAGGAAGATTATGAAGACATTATATATTGTGCGTCATGGTGAAACTGATTGGAATAAAATGGGTAAATATCAAGGTATTACAGATATTCCCCTCAATGAAAACGGTTTGAATCAAGCTAAAGCATGTGGTAATGCCCTTAAAGATGTTACCTTTGACCGTATCTTATCTAGTGATTTAAGTCGTGCCTTAGTTACAGCCGAAACGATTCGAGGTGACCGCACAACATCTATCAAAGTAGATAAACGATTGCGAGAGCTTAATTTTGGTGACTGGGAAGCTATGCTATTTTCAGACATTGAAGCGCGTTGGCCCGGCCTTATTGATGAGATGTATTTGCGTCCTCATCTTGTAAAAGTACCAAATGGCGAAAGCTTTAAAGATTTGCAAGATCGTGCCTGGGCAGGTCTGGAAGAATTCCTCAATGTTAATGATGAGGAAGAGACTCTTTTAATAGCATGTCATGGCGGAACAATTAGAACCTTATTATGTAAATTATTAGATATTTCTATTAGTCATTGTTGGAATTTTAGCCAAGGTAATACAGCTATTAACCGTATTTTCTATAATGGTATGGGCGAATATGATCATAATATTTTGAATTTGCTCAATGATACAGCTCATGTTGAATTACTCCAAGGACATGTATGATGCGACTCGATAAATTATTAGCTAATAAAGCTTATGGCAGTCGAAAAGAAGTTCATCAACTCTTAAAGGATCAAAGAGTTACTATTAATGGTGAAATAACAACAAAAAAAGATATCCACGTTGATATTGAATCTGATGTAATAACAGTTGATGGACAAGTGGTTAATACTAAGCAGCAGTATTATGTAAAATTTCATAAACCCAAAGGCTATGTTACAGCTGTGGAGGATGCAAATCATCCTGTTGTAATGGATTTATTGCCACCTGAATATATTAAAATGGGTGTGGTCCCTGTGGGAAGATTAGACAAGGATACAGAAGGATTACTGTTGCTTACCAATGATGGTGTTTGGGGACACTCAATCATCAATGGTAATAAACATGTATCCAAGGTTTATTACGTAGAATATGATGGTGAGTTAACAGAAGAAGGAATTCAACGTATAAAAGAGGGGATTGTACTAGGTGACGGAACCCATTGCAAGCCTGCTTTAATTGATGTTGTATCTTCTCAATCTCTGCATATTACCATTGAAGAAGGCAAATATCATCAAGTAAAACGTATGATTGGTGCTGCAGGCGGTACTGTTACATATTTAAAACGGTTAACTATAGGCCATATAGATTTAACAGGCATAGAAGAAGTTGGTTCTGTACAGGACTTAACCATTGGTGATATAGAGGCTTTCAAAAAATAGCATAAAATTCTATTCAATATAGGTATTTTATGGTAAGATTAATTGTACTTTATAGACTAGGAGCATGATTATGAATGGTTTAAATCTGCTACAACAGTATATTAAAGAGCAAGAATTAACAGGCGTCATTTTGATGAGCCCTATAAATTTACATTATTTTGCTGGTTTTACTGGTACTACAGGCTTTGCTATCATTACACAAGATAAAGCCTTTATGATTACTGATTTCAGATATACTGAACAAGCTACAAAACAATGTGAAGGATATACAGTCATTCAATATGAATCCTCTGTTATGGATACTCTTGTAGATATATTCAATGAGCATCATATTCACGAAGGTTTATTCGGTATTGAAGGCAAGCAAATGCCGGTAGATACGTATGAAACCTTATGTGATACATTAGATGAACGCTTTAATTTTACTTCTATCAATTTTGCTAAACTACGAGCAGTTAAGCGAGAAGATGAATTAGAATTATTGCGAAAAGCTGCTAAAATTGGTGACGACGCCTTTGCTGCATTATTACCACAATTAAAGGTAGGAATGACAGAAAACGAAGCGCGCATCATATTAGAAACAGAAATGTTAAAACGTGGATCAGAGGAACCTTCCTTTGCAACCATCGTTGCTTCTGGTAACCGTTCTAGTATGCCTCATGGTGTAGCTAGTGATAAGGTCATTGAAGCAGGTGATTTTGTTACCTTCGACTTTGGCTCCGTATATAAGGGTTACCATTCCGATATGACTAGAACTATTGTAATGGGTCCTGCCTCTGAATTGCAAAAAAAGCTGTATAGTATAGTTTTAGAAGCACAAAAACGCGGCGTAGCTGCTGTTCGGGCTGGTATTACCGGTAAAGAACTCGATGCAGTATGTCGTGATTATATCAAAGAACATGGATATACCAAGGAATTTAATCACGGTACTGGTCATGGCGTAGGTCTTGAGATTCACGAAGAACCAGTGGCTAATACAAAATCCGATACGGTATTTACAGAAAATATGATCATTACGGTAGAGCCCGGTATTTATATTACAGGTACTATCGGATTGAGAATAGAGGATAGTGTCATCGTCAAATCTGACGGCTATGAGGTGTTGACACATAGTCCAAAAGAGTTAATTGAAATAGGTATTTAGAAGGAGAAGAGTTAGATGATTTCCAGTAATGATTTTCGTCCAGGTGTAACCGTTGAAATCGACGGTAATGTATGGCAAGTAGTTGATTTCCAACACGTTAAACCAGGTAAAGGTGCTGCATTCGTACGTACTAAAATGAAAAATTTGCAAACTGGTTCTGTAGTAGAACGTACGTTCAATGCTGGTGAAAAAGTTCCTAAAGCACATGTTGACCGTCGTCGTATGCAATACTTATACGAATCTGATGGCGCTTATACATTCATGGATAACGAAACTTATGATCAAGTTGAACTTAACCTTGAACAACTAGGTGATGCTAAAAACTTCCTTCTTGAAAATATGGAAGTATCCATCATGTTCTTCCAAGGTATCGTAATCGGTATCGATTTACCTGTAGCTGTTGAACTTCGAGTAGTTGAAACAGACCCTGGTATCCGTGGTGATACTGCTACTGGTGGTAACAAACCAGCTGTATTGGAAACAGGCTACACTGTAAAAGTACCTCTCTTCATTGAAGTAGATGATGTACTTCGTATTGATACTCGTACAGGTCAATACATCGAACGTGCCTAATACTTATTGATATGTATTGGGGCTAGATCTTTTCATGGAATCTGATTCCCCATATATCTAACATTTGCACTGTAAGCACTTGTCGTCTATGTAATTATATATAGGGACAAGTGCTTTTTTTGAAAGAGGCCAGTATGACCAAGAAAAATACTGAACTAGAGTCGGGTAAAATTAAGATTAGTGAAGATGTATATGCTACGATTGTCACTATAGCTGCACTTGAAACGAAGGGTATACATCATATGAGCTCCACCTTTAATGATGGTGTTAATACCTTCTTTAGACGTAAATCTGATCATGAAGGTGTAAAGATATCATTTAATGATGAAGGAGCAATTTCTGTTACTTTATATGTTTGCATTCAATATGGGTATCGTATCCCTGATGTGGCCTTACGTTTACAAGAACGTATCAAAACAGCTTTAGTTTCTTATACAGAAATTGAGGTACAAACCATTGATGTAGTGGTACAAGACATTATTTTTGATGATTTAGTAACACCATCACAGCCTTAGGAGGGTATCTATATGAGTTCAGACAATCAATTAAACTATGGATTAGATATGGATACCATTGATATTGCAGACTCTGTCATCATCGATGTAGCTACTAAAACGTTAGCTACGATTCCAGGTATTCATTCTTTAAGCCCTCGCTTTTACGATGAATTAGTAGAGGGCATTACACATGCCTTTGGTCAACGTAGTTTACCAGGTATCAATGTTAAACATCGTAAAGGTTTTATTGAAATCAATATTTATATTAAAGCCTTGTATGGATACAATCTTATTGAATTATCCAAACAATTGCAGTTAGAAATCAAACAAACCTTAAAGAATATGCTTGATCTTGATCATGTTAAGGTTGATGTTCATATTGAAGGTATTGTTAAAGAAAAGGAGCCAACTCCACATGGTAATTAAGCGAAATCGACGTGAAGCACGTCAATACGCATTTCAAATGTTATATGCTAATGAATTTCATGTAGACCAAAGTGATGTTCAATTTCCAGAAGGACATATGCATAAATCTATGGATAAGGCCTATGCGAATAACATTATAAATGGTGTATTATCCGCTTCTGAAATTATAGATGCCGCATTACAGCCATTTTGTAAATCACGTAAAGTTGAAAACTTAGACAAGGTTGATCGTGCTATTTTACGTATTGCTCTATGGGAAATGACAAATGAAGATGAACCTTTAGAACCATCTATAGCTATTAATGAAGCTATTCAATTAGCTAAAGATTTTGGTTCTGATTCTTCCTATAAATTAATTAATGCAATTCTAGATGCATATAATAAGAGTAAATAATGAAACGATATTACTTAGGCATTGATACTAGTTGCTACACTACAAGTTGTGCCATTATAGATAGCGACTTTCAAATAGTTGGGGAAGCTCGCAAAATATTAGAGGTCAAACAGGGTGAGCGAGGACTACAACAATCAAATATGGTCTTTCAACATACAAAGGCATTGCCTAAGTTGATATCTGAATTGCCACAACTACCAATTAGCGGTATCGGTGTTAGTGGTTTTCCTAGACGTGAGGAAAATTCCTATATGCCAGCCTTTATGGTAGGGCTAGGGTATGGTCAATCTCTAAGTCATATGATGAATGTACCGCTACACGTTTTTGCACATCAAGAAAATCATATTTTAGCTGCCCTTCGAGAATTAAAAACAATTCCCAGTGAACCATTCTTAGCACTTCATTTATCAGGTGGTACTACGGAGCTCGTGTATTGTCATTATAAAGGTGAAGGCATTTTTGATTCTCATATTATCGGTGGTTCTAAGGATTTACAAGGCGGTCAATATGTAGATCGCATCGGTGTAGCTATGGGCTTGCCATTTCCAGCAGGGAAGCATCTTGAAGCATTAGCATTACAAACTACCGAATATGAACCGTTGCCATCTTCGGTAAAAGAAGGTTGGATCAGTTTTGCTGGTCCATGTAGTGCAGCTATGCGACGTATAAGTGATTCTATGAATGATACAGAAAAGTCTAACTTAGCGAGAGCTGTATTCACATCCATAGGAAATGCATTAGAAAAAATGATTACCTATCATTTACAAAATAAACCGGTTCAAACATTAATTGCCGTTGGTGGTGTAATGAGCAATAGCTTACTTCGTCATCGTATGGAGCAGTATTGTAGACGTAACCATCTTACATTACATGTAGCACAGCCACAATTTTCTGTTGACAATGCCACTGGCAATGCTTTTGGCGCAGCTTTTTTACAAGAAACTAGAGGATAATCGTGAATGTATTAACCATTACACAATTAAACAATCTTATAAAGCGCACCTTAGACCGTGAATATCTCCTTAAGAATGTCTATGTTAGCGGTACTATTATTAACGCAAAACGCCATAGTAGTGGTCACATGTATTTCTCGTTAAAAGACGAAGAATCTGCTATTGATGTTACCATGTGGTCTAGTACTGTTATGCAAAAGGGCCTTGCCAATGCCATTCAGAATGGTTTATTAGTGACTGTAAAAGCATCTGTTAATTTTTACAATAAAATGGGCCGTTTAAATCTTATTGCATCCGATATGCAAATAGGGTCTAAAAGCCCATTACAGCTCGAATTTGATGCGTTAAAACGAGAGTTAACGGCGCTAGGATACTTTGATGACAGCCACAAACAAAGTCTTCCGTACATGGCAAGTTGCATAGGCATTGTTACATCTCAATCTGGTGCTGTATTACATGATATTTTACATGTCAGTGAGAGACGTAACCCACTAGTGCAATTTAAGTTATTCTCTGTTCCGGTCCAAGGCAATACTGCAGGACCTGTTATTGCCAAAGGTATTGCTGCTGCCGATACTGATCCTGATGTAGATGTCATCATCGTTGGTCGTGGCGGTGGATCTATGGAAGACCTATGGTGTTTCAATGATAGATCTGTTGTAGAGGCGATTTATAATGCTAATACACCAATTATTTCAGCAGTAGGTCATGAAACAGATTATACCTTATGTGATTATGTAGCAGATGCTCGTGGAGCAACGCCAAGTCACGCTGCAGAAATGGCTGTACTTCCTATCATTACACTACAAGATCAATTAACAGAAAAAGAAGAATACCTACACGAGTTTATACGTTATACATTACAGCAAAAACGTACAGATTTGACATTGCTCTTTAATCGTAGATTAGGTATTCCAGCTCTACAATTTTTGCATAAACAGAAAACGCAATTACAAGAGCTTTCACAGTCTTTAACCAATGCCACAAAAGAACGATACAATACAGAGAAACATAGTCTAGCATTGTTAGCTCAACAATTAGAATCTCTAAATCCATTACAAATGATGGTAAAAGGATTTGCAAAGGTTGAACATAAGGATAAACCTATAACGTCTGTTACACAATTACATCCAAAGGATGATATACGAGTTACACTTGCTGATGGTTATGTGAATGCTATGGTAAAGGAGGCGCACAAAGATGGCCGCATCACTAAAAAGTTATGAAAAGAAATATAAAGCCTTAGAGGATATCGTGAAGCAATTAGACGATGGTGATATGACCATCTCTGAACTCTTAACTCAATATAAAAAGGGCTTAACATTAGTAAAAGAATGTGCAGAAATGCTCGATTCGGTTGAAAATGAAGTTCAACAAATTATCGAAGAAGTCCGCATCAGCGAATAAGGAGATTCTATGTTCAAAGATTATTTAGGGTCTAGCAAACAACATATTGAACAATGGTTAGGTGAGGTCTTAAGTAGCCCAAATCAAGAATTTAAACCTCTTTATGAATCCATGAGTTATAGCTTAATGCAAGGCGGCAAGCGAATCCGACCAATCTTATCTAAAGCTGTGTTAGAAATGCTTCATAAAGATCCAGCTGATTATAAGGAATTTCTATGCGCCATGGAGTGTATCCATACATATTCCTTAGTACATGATGATTTACCCGCTATGGATAATGATGATTATCGCAGAGGTAATTTAACAAATCATAAAGTTTATGGTGAAGGTATGGCGATTCTAGCTGGTGATGGTTTATTAACTTATGCTTTTCAGCTAATGACTGAGAATAAAACTGCTACGCCTCAGCAAAAAATAGAGGCCATTCAATGTGTAGCTACTGCAGCAGGCCCGGAAGGCATGGTCGGTGGTCAAGCCTTCGATATGCTCAGTGAAAATAAGCATATCCCACTAGAAGAGTTAAAGGTTTTGCACAGTGGAAAAACGGGTGCATTATTTAATGCATCAGTAGAATTAGGCCTTATTTTAGGCAATGCAGATACGACTACTCGAAAAGCGCTTATGGATTATGCTAATTGTTTAGGATTGTTATTCCAAATTACTGATGATATTCTAGATGTAACTGGAACAATTGAAGAATTAGGAAAAACTCCTGGTAGTGATATTCGACAACATAAATCGACGTATGTATCTTTCCTTGGTTTAGAAGGAGCAAAAGAGCAAGCCCTATTAGTTGGCAAACAAGCTCACGATGCATTAAACTCTGTTTCTTATGATACATCTATATTATCTGCTCTAATTGATTATCTTTTAGAACGAACTAATTAATTGGTATTACCTGAAGAAGGTATAAATAATGATTGATATATTACCACAAATAGCACACAACTACATAGCACAAGCTGCATTTTGGGGATGGTTTACTGCGCAGGCTATCAAATTTGTATGGCAACTAGTTCGACATGGCAAATTTCGTTCAGAACGGCTTGTAGGATCTGGAGGATTTCCCAGCTCTCATACATCTTTCGTAATTGCTACAACCACAGCCATATACCTAAAAAATGGAGCATCTGATCTTTTTATACTATCTCTAGTATTCTCTATTGTAGTCATGTATGATGCATCAGGCGTACGATTAGAGGCTGGGCGTCAAGCTCAAATTCTAAATCAAATTGTAGACTATTTTACAAAGAAAAATATACCTGTTGCCATCACTCGTAAAGAGGCCTTAAAAGAGTTATTAGGCCATACACCAATAGAGGTATTTGGGGGATTAATTCTTGGCATTCTTGTAGCATGTATTCAATTTTATTATATTTATAATGGTGTTATATGAGCAGTAAAGAACGTTTAGACATACTCCTCGTTAACCGAGGACTTTTTGAAAGTAGAGAAAAAGCCAAAGCGGCCATAATGGCTGGCCAAATCTTCATGGATACTACGCGTATTGATAAAGCAGGTACAAAAATTCCTGTAGATGCCAATATTGTAGTAAAGGGCAATACGTTGCCTTATGTTAGTCGCGGTGGATTAAAGTTAGAAAAAGCCATTCAAACGTATCCTATCAACTTACAGGATGCTGTTATGGTTGATATAGGTGCTAGTACAGGTGGTTTTACAGATTGCGCCCTACAAAATGGTGCATCTAAAGTCTTTGCCATTGACGTAGGCTATAATCAATTGGCTTGGAAATTGCGTCAAGATCCGCGTGTGATTAATATGGAAAAGCAAAATATCCGTACTGTTACACCTGAGCAACTTGGTGAACTTGTGGACTTTATTTCTATTGATGTAGCATTTATTTCTTTGGACAAGGTTCTGCCAGTTGCAACTACCTTATTAAAGGATACAGGAGCTCTTGTTGCTTTGATTAAGCCTCAATTTGAGGCGGGCAAAGAGAATGTAGGTAAAGGCGGTATTGTGCGAGATCCTAAAATCCATAAAGAAGTTTTACATCGTATCTTACACGTTGCTCATGATTGTGGATTATATATTCACGGCTTAACATTCTCACCAATTAAAGGCATGGAAGGCAATATTGAGTTTTTAGGTTATTTTAAAAAGTACGAAGAAGGGGCTTTAGCCATTGATGATGCTTTAATTGATACAGTGGTTGCAGAAGCCCATTCATTATAGGAGATTACTATGCGTATCGGATTCTTCCCAAACATGGGGAAAAGCAATATTATGGCAGTTTTAAAAATGGCTGCACATATTTGTAAAGATGAAGGTATCGAAGTATTTTTGCCAGATGATCTCGAATCAGATGCACCTGCACGAGTACTTAAGATTCCTGAAACTCACATTTTAAGTCGTCCAGAAATCTTTAAACAAATTGATATTGCCTTTAGTTTTGGTGGTGATGGTACCATCATCCATTTGGCAAGACAAATTTACCCATATAATGTACCTGTTTGTGGTATTAACCTTGGTGAACTCGGCTTTTTAAACCAAATTGAAGTTCATCAAATGCAAAGTCATATTAAACGTATTGCAAATGGTGATTATAATATAGAAAAACGTGGACATTTATATGCATATATTGACCGAAATAATGGTAATGAAGAAGAATTAGTACCTATAATTAATGAAATCGTTATTACCCGTGCTGAACCAGCAAAAATGGCACGTATTAACATGTCTATCAATAATCAACATACACAAATGTATCCTTCAGATGGCTTGATTATTTCCTCTGCAACTGGGTCTACGGGATATAATCTATCTGCAGGTGGTCCTATTATGAAGCCTGATAATAGATCCATTATTGTTACACCTGTAGCGCCACATCTGATTCAAGGTGTTTCACTTGTATTAGAAGAGCATGATACAATTCAAATCACGATGCCAGAACGTGAACCACAATTACATATCTGTATAGACGGTACATTTGACTATACGTTTACCAATAAAGAAACACTACATATAAGCTCTAATCCTGTATATTGTTTATTCGTACGTTTTAAAGATCAATGTTTCTTCGGTACATTATTTAAAAAACTAGCATCTCGTCGTGACGAGTTGTTGTAATACTAAAATCTCAAGTGGGGTGATTTTGTGATTAACATTAACAATGCTGTTCAGTTTCAACATTTAATCTGGGATCGAGTAATGAAACACGCTAATATAGTAGTAGATGCAACATGTGGTAATGGCCATGATTTACTATATTTGGCAGAACGAGCAAAAAAGGGCTGTCATTTATATGGCATCGATATTCAAATGAAAGCGATTAATAGCAGCCAAGAGTTATTGCAGTCAAATGATATAGCACAAGATGTAAGTCTAACATTTATTCATGACTCCCATGATCGTGCATTAGCTAATCAATTAAAAGATGAAGTTATTGATTTAATGATCTTTAACCTAGGCTATTTACCAGGTGGTGATCATCAAGTTATAACTAAACCGCATCAAACTATTGATGCCATAAATGAAGGCTTAGAAAAATTATCGAAGTCTGGAGTTATCACAATTGTTGCTTACCCTGGAACAACAGAAGGGTTTGAAGAAATGCAGATGCTTAAATCGTATTTATCAGATTTAGAACAAAAATTGTATAATGTATGTCATTGGCATCCAATGAATCAAATCAATAATCCACCTGAGTTATTCATATTGCAAAAACGATAAAACGAAATATATCTTTATTCATTATGAATAAAAGTCATAAGAAATATGTAAAAGCCCCTTTATAGGGGCTTTTATTTATACATGTATAATCTTCTAATTTTAAATTATTAATTTCATATAAATAGATGAAGCCTATAGGATATGTGTTTATACGCTATCAGTATATAGAAAATTAACAATATTTTAAATATTAATATAATATGCATAACTAGTATGAGACATGCAATTTATACCATATATTAATTATGAATATATGGTATAATAATAGCAGAAAGATACTATTCTCTTTTATGTGCAAGGTTTAAAAAAGGGAGTTCAAAATGAAACGCTATCGCTATAACAAAATCAAAGAAATCGTGCAGTCCAAGGCGATTGAAACTCAGGAGGAATTAGCAGCGGCCTTATTAGAAGAAGGTATTGAAGTAACGCAAGCTACAGTTTCTCGTGATATTAAGGAATTGATGTTAATCAAAATTCCTACAGGCGATGGACACTATCGATATGCATTATCTCCAGAAGAAAATGTAGTTCTATCTCGTAGTCGAATCAATCGATTATTCCAAGATTCTCTAATTAAGGTAGATCACAGCTTAAATCAAGTTGTATTACATACAATTCCTGGTTCAGCTCAATCCGTGGCATTTTCCATTGACCATGCAAAATGGTCTGAAATTATTGGTACATTAGCTGGTGATGATACAATTTTGTTAATTGCAAAATCTGAAGCTGAAGTTCCAGCGATTTTAGCTAAAATTCAAGATTTAATGAAGGACTAAATAGATGTTAACGCAAATGAGCATTCGCAACTTTGCGTTGATTGAGCAAATGAATATTTCATTTAATGATGGCATAACTATCTTTACCGGCGAAACTGGGGCAGGGAAATCCATATTAATGGATGCCTTTAGTATCCTTTTGGGAGAACGCGCAAGCAGCGAGTTCATTCGTCACGGTAAAGATAGTTTTGTTATAGATGGAATATTTGATATTGCCGATCACCAAAGTATACAAGAGCTATTAGAATCTAAAAATATTATGGTTGAAGAAGGGGAATTAATTCTCTCCCGTTCATTTAATCGCAATGGTAAATCTACTATCTTAGCTAATGATCAACCTATACCATTAAAAGCATTAAAAGAAATTGGTCAACATTTAGCAGATATTCATGGTCAATATAGCAATCAACGATTGTTAGATGCAGATACTCATCATGAATATTTGGATACGTATAATAAAGAAGGGCAAGTAGCTTATAAGGCCTATTTAGATGCTTATAAAGTATATAAGCAAGCTAAACAAGATGTGGATCACTTACAAGAAAATATGTCTGAACGAGCACGTGAGCTCGATATGCTACGATATCAAATTGATGAAATTGAAGAAGCCGGTCTCACTATGGGTGAAGATGTCTCTATTGCAGAAGAATTAAAACGTCTTGATAGCTTTGAGCATATTGATAAGGTATTAGGTTCTTGTTATGACGCCTTCTATAATGGACGCCAACCATTACTAGACACTATTAACTCTATCAAGGTAGAGGTTAATGATCTTGTAAAGTATGATAGTGAATTAAAGGAAGTATCTGAAATGGTTGACTCTGCTTATTTTCAATTAGAGGAAGCAGCCCAATCATTAGATCGCTACAGAGATACTATCAGCTATGATGAAGAGCGCTATAAGTATTGCCAAGATCGTGACACATTACTTTATGGGTTAAAGAAAAAATATGGTGAAACCATAGAAGAAATTCTAGCATACGAAGAAAAAGCACAAGCCCGTTTAGAAGAACTTGAAAGCCTTGTATTTGCACAAGATGAATTAGAGGATCGTCTTCATAAAGCGCAAAAAGTGGCAGAAGAGGCTTTAACGGTTTTACATGACATTCGTCAAAAAAATGCAAAAGCTATAGCTAGTGCATTACATCAAGAATTAGTAGATTTAGGAATGCCAAAAGGTGATATTCAGTTCCATATAGAGGATGGCGAAGGATTATCTCCTTTAGGTGCTAAATCAATTGAACTACTATTTTCTGCCAATAAAGGGGAGCAATTATTACCGCTTCACAAGGTAGCCTCTGGTGGTGAATTAGCTCGTATTGCGCTAGCCTTCAAATCTGTATTCCGTACTGACACTTTCAAAACAATGGTATTTGATGAAATCGATGTTGGTATCAGTGGAGATATAGCGTTAAAAGTAGCTGAAAAGATTCTACATCTATCTAAAACTAATCAAGTATTCTGTATCACTCATTTACCTCAAACTGCGAGTATTGCTAAGCAACATTATCACTTGTCTAAAATAGAGCAAGATGACCGTACAGTTTCAACATTATCTGTACTTAATGAGGATGAACGCGTTACGCAAATCGCTTCCATGATGTCTGGTCGAGGTATGTCCTCAACAGCATTAGCAGCGGCAAAAGAACTAATTGCCCATTTTAATTGACTAAAATCGCATAATTACTTATACTAATAGTATTAAGTGAATATGTTGATAGAGGTGCGAGTATAAATAGTAATCATGAGGAGTAGGCATGCATTGATCCATGATAAAAGGGATGCTTGCCGAAGTTCGGTGATTGCGACTCATCGTTCTGGTTGTCTATTTAATAAATGGACGACTGTCATCAATTTGAATTGGTGGAGTGCTATCATTGAGCTTTTAGTAACAGTTATAAGCTATATAAACTATAAGGCCAGTGGATGCATCCACTGGCTTTTTTGGAGGTATATATGATTCGAGTAATGGTAAATGGCGCTGGCGGTAAAATGGGCCGCGAAGTAGTCAAAGCAGTACATAATGATCCTGAGTTAACATTAGTAGGCGGTATCGATCCTACTAAGGCAGGTCAAGATGTAGGCTCCGTAGCGGGCATCGAACAATTAGGAATTACAATGAATGCCTCCATCGATGAGGTTCTAGATACTAATAAACCTGATGTAATTGTAGATTTTACAAATCCTGCTGTTATTTATGAAAATGCTAAAAAAATGTTATCTGCAGGTATTCATGTAGTTATTGGTACTACAGGTTTAACTGCGGAACAACGTGACGAATTAGATGCTATTGGTCGCCAAAATAATGCAAACTGCCTTGTAGCACCTAATTTCTCTCTTGGTGCAGTTATGATGATGAAGGTTTCTGCAGAATTAGCACCATATTTCCCTAATGTAGAGATTATTGAATTACATCATAACCATAAATACGATGCCCCATCTGGTACATCTATTTTAACAGCTAAATTAATTAACGAAGCTAAACAAGCGGCGAATGCAACGCCTGATGAGGATTTGACTCGTGAAAGTTTACCAGGTGCTCGTGGCGCTAAGGTTGATGACGTAACAATCCACAGCGTTCGTTTACCTGGTTACGTAGCTCACCAAGAAGTACTATTTGGTGGCTATGATGAAACGTTAACAATTCGTCACGATAGTTTAAGCCGACTTTCCTTTATGCCAGGTGTAGTATTAGCATGTAAAAAAATTAGTGCTAAAACTGGTTTAACATACGGCTTAGAGCATTATTTATAATATTAGAGCAAGGAGATATAGTAATGAAAAAACCTAATGTTGCAATTCTTGGTGCTACTGGTGCAGTAGGTGCTGAATTTATTACACTTATTGAAGAGCGTAATTTCCCATATGAAAATTTAAAATTGTTGGCATCTGCTCGTTCTGCAGGTACTGAACTTACAGTGAATGGAAAAACATATGTAGTAGAGGAAGCAAAGCCAGAATCCTTTGAAAATATTGATATCGCATTATTTGCAGGTGGTTCTATTTCTAAAACATTAGCACCAGAAGCTGCTAAACGTGGTGCAATTGTTATCGATAACTCTAGTGCATTCCGTATGGATCCTGAAGTACCTCTAGTTGTACCGGAAGTAAATCCAGAAGATATCTTAAAACATAAAGGTATTATTGCTAACCCAAATTGCTCTACTATTATTATGAGCTTAGGTTTAAAACCACTACATGATATTTCTCCAATTAAACGTATCGTTGTAAGTACATATCAAGCAGTATCAGGTGCTGGTAAAGAGGGTATTGAAGAACTTGAAAACCAAGTAAAACAATATACTGCTGGCGAAGAAATGACTGCAAACTTATTGCCAACAGGATCTGCCCCTAAACATTATCCTATAGCATTTAACTTATTGCCACAAATTGATGTGTTCTTGGACAATGATTACACAAAAGAAGAAATGAAAATGGTCAATGAAACACAAAAAATTCTTCATGACGACACAATTCAAGTAGTACCAACTACTGTACGTGTTCCAGTGTATCGTTCCCACTCTGAATCTGTTTTAGTAGAAACAGCTGAACCAGTTTCTGTAGAAGCTTTCAAAGCAGCATGTGAAAAATTCCCTGGTTTACAAGTAAAAGATAATCCTGCAGAACAAATTTATCCTATGCCATTATATACGTCTAATCAAAACGACTGTGAAATCGGCCGTATTCGTAAAGACTTATATAACGACAAAGGTATGAATTTCTGGATTGTAGGGGACCAAATTCGTAAAGGTGCAGCACTTAATGCGTTGCAAATTGCTGAGTACTTGGTAGAAAAACAAGCATTTTAATCTATCAAGGGGAGGACAGATATGAAAACCTTTGGTCGAGTATTAACGGCTATGATTACATCATTTAATAATGATGGATCCCTTAATATAGAAAATAGTGTAGCTATTGCTCATCATTTATTAGATAATGGATCCGATGGACTCGTTGTATGCGGTACAACAGGGGAAAATCCATCCATGTCAAAAGAGGATAAATTAGCATTATTTACAGCGATTACTAAAGAATGTGGTCATAAAGGTTCTATTATTGCTAATGTAGGTTCAAATGACACAAAAGCTTCTGTAGACTTTGTAAAAGAAGTATCTAAAATTGATGGAATCGATGGTTTATTAGTTGTAGTACCTTACTACAATAAACCTAATCAACAAGGTCAATACTTACACTTTAAAGCTATTGCAGAGGCTACTACACTGCCAATCATGGTATATAATGTACCAAGCCGTGTAGGAACAGGCATTTTCCCAACAACACTAGCACAATTACATAGTGAGTATCCACATGTATGCGCGATTAAAGAGGCCAGTGGCAATCTTATGATTTCATCTGAAATTAAACGCTTAATGCCTGAGGATGACTTCATGGTATATAGTGGAGATGATGGTCTTACATTGCCAATGCTATCTGTAGGCGCATGCGGTGTTGTATCCGTAGTTTCTCATATAGCGGGCAAAGATATGAATGCTATGATTCAAGCTTATGAATCTGGTCATAATCACGAAGCACTTCGTATTCATCAAAGCTTAGCAGATATCATAAAAGCTATGTTTATTACTACAAATCCTATTCCTGTTAAATATGCAGTCCGTAAAATAGGTTTACCTGCTGGCGTATTTAATTTACCAATGTGTGACCCTAGTGCCGAAGAAGCAGCATATATTGATAAAGCTTTAACAGAATATGTAAAATAAACTAAAAAAAAAGCAGGAGCTATTTAATATAGCTTCTGTTTTTTTTACAAGTCTTAAGTATAATAAAAAACCGGCAACCCAAGTTGCCGGTTTTTTCTATATTCTGTCTCGTACAAGACCAATGACAAGACCTTCAATATGACAGTCATCCACAATAATAGGATCAAAATTATCATTTTCAGGTTGTAAACGAATATGACCATTTTCTTTATAGAAACGTTTTACTGTAGCTTCGTCATCGATACGTGCTACAACAACATCACCATTATCAGCCGTATTTTGATGGCGTACGATGAGCATATCACCTTCATACATACCAATATTCATCATGGATTCGCCTTGAACGCGTAGTAAGAAGCAGTCAGAATCACCAGTTAATTGAACAGGTAATGTAAGAGTAGACTCTAAATTTTCTACCGCTGTAATAGGCATACCTGCTTGTACAGTACCAATAAGAGGAACTTGTTTTAAACCAGCACCTAAGAACTCAAAATTATCAGAACTTGATGTTTCATTACCATCTACAGAAATAGAAGGTTTTGTATCCTCTAGTACTGTAATAGCACGATTTTTATTAGGATCCCGTTTAATATAACCAAACTTTTCAAGAGCATTCAAATGAGATTGCACAGTAGAAGTAGAACTAAGGCCTACATGGGTACAGATTTCTCGAACAGTAGGACAACGATATTCATTATGTAATGAGTCCTTAATAAAATCTAATATACGGCGCTGTTTAGTATTAATATCTGTAGCAGGGCGTCTCACGATGAACCTCCATAGTCAATGTAATGTCAAAATAATATTAGTATATATGTGGAAAAATTTACTCATTTCGTACTATATAATAAAGACATAAGATAATTACTTATCTTATATACCTATTATAGGCAATTTTAAAAGTTTTTGCAAACATTTGTTCTAAAACACTTGACCGAACATTCGTTCGTGTGCTAATATAAGCATGTAAACAAACAAATGTTCTCAGATATTATGTTCGATGTAAATGTGAGGTATGAGATGAAAAATATATTGATGATGGTAGGAATGTGCTTAACAATCTTGTTCGGCTATAATATGACAAATCCTGTAACAGCTACAAATACACATGCAGTACATGAAGTAAAGGTACAAGCAGGCGATACTATGTGGGATATTGCAGCTCGCACAGCTCATAAAGATATGGATGTTCGAGAAATGGTA
Organism: Veillonella faecalis; assembly: GCF_024677885.1. Classification (NCBI taxonomy): domain Bacteria; kingdom Bacillati; phylum Bacillota; class Negativicutes; order Veillonellales; family Veillonellaceae; genus Veillonella; species Veillonella faecalis. The sequence continues at coordinate 491,343 of NZ_JALBWL010000001.1, read as the reverse complement.
TATGCCATGAAAGAACTCAACAACATCAGTGATTCTGGTACACTTGTACCTGGTACAGTATTAAAGGTACCAGCACATAATTCTGATAGTCCAGTTAGAGCTTTGGACTATGTGGCTCAAAACTAAATATATATGGGTATAACCCACACGAAAAAGCAGCTACTCCATAGAGATAGCTGCTTTTTGTTATCTAATGTATGTTATTATACGATTTATAGATATTATCTTAATCAACTGATTTATAATTATCATCTAAATCGTTTTTCAAAAATTGTAGAAATAGGATTATCTACAAACTTATTGGCTTCATTAATATAACGACGAACCATGTTAACACTATGATGACGTGTTTGTCTCATAATATTACGTTCTTCAACACCATAAGCTGCGGCAGTTGTTGCAAAGCCATGACGTAAACTATGGGCACCATACATAGATGGATCAAGACCAATGAGAGAAATATATTTCTTTACAATTTCTGCAATCATTTTATCGGATATGGCTGTTTTACGAAGTGACATATTTTTAGTAAAACCTCTAAATACAGGACCTTCAGTAATACCAGCGGCACGTAACCATTGCTGTAGGGCACGTACTGCATCTAATGGAGAACCAGATAGATGAGGAATCGCTACAACAGCACCTTGACCTTCTTGGTCTGCTTTTGAAGATGGTACAAAGATTTCAACACCTTGTGGAGAAAACTGAAGATGTTCTACAGTAATGGCCGCAATTTCACTACGACGAAAAGCGCCCATAAATCCAATTAAGAGAATCGCTTTATCACGTAATAATTGCAACTCAGGCACATCTAGTTTATCCATACACTCTAGAATATCTTCAATGTCTTCTAGAAGAACTGGTGTTTTACCTTGTTGGAAAGTACCTTTTAAACGTCTAATCCCTCGTAAGGCTTGTTTTACTATAGGTGCCATACAAGGATTATCTCTATGACCAGAGGCATTATAATTCTCTGAGATAGCACTAATACGACGAGAGATTGTATTTGCCTTAGCATAATCAGCAAGATCATTAATATAGTTTACTATAGTTTCTGGTGTAGCTGGAAAATAAGGTACCTTTTGATAAGTACACCAATCAACGAAATCATCCCAATCCGATTCGTAAGCATCAACAGTATTCTCAGCCTTAGATAACAATATACTTTGTTTAGCTTTCATAGACAACTTGGTACTATTCATAAGCGCATCATTATTACGCAAATAGAAATGTTTTTGTTGTTCCTTAGATTCTGACATAATTCACCCTTACCCCTAAAATTATCAATATAATTGTACCATAGATTAGACCGTAATATGCTATAATTAGAGAATATGATAACTAATTCGGGAGAGTTTATAAATAATGACGAAGAAATATATTTTAGTAGGAACTATGCTTGTCCTCTTGGGGACGAGCGGCTGTTCATACATTCCAACAGAAAATATTTCTTATGGTGTATATTACAATGATACAGATTTATCTAATACACCTAAGAATGAATTACAGGCTCGCTTACAAGAGTTAAATAGTAAAATTCCTCAAACTATATCTATTGATATGGGCAATAATAAAAAACAACAGGCTACCTATCATGATTTAGGGATCCAAATCGATACAGATGCTATGGTAAAAGCTATTTCTACATATGGCTATGAAGATGATATGTGGACACTACTTTCAAATCGATTTAATGCCTTATTCTACGGTTATCATTTTAAGCCACAATATAAGCTTGATGAGGTAAAAGGTAAAACCTATCTAAGTGAATTGGCTAAAACAATTGACACGCCAGGACATGATGCATACCTTACCATTGAAAATGGACAAGTTGTATTACACCCTGCAAAAGAGGGTAAGCGTATCGATATTGATGCTACCCTTAAGAAATTAAAAGATGATTTACAGTCCGGTGATAGTATTAACTCCTTATCTATGGTATTTACTACACAAAATACTGTAAAAGTAAGTGATGCCGATTTAAAACCATTGAATACGGTATTAGCTTCTTACACTACAGAGTATGATCCTAGTAATGAAAGTAGAACCCATAATATTCAATTAGCATCTGATAAAATAAACGGTACCCTAATTAAGCCTGGTGCACAATTCTCCTTTAACGATGTTGTAGGTGAACGTACTGCAGAGGCTGGCTATGATGATGCACCTGTTATGATTGATGGCAAATTAGTTCCAGGTATTGGCGGTGGTATTTGCCAAGTAAGTTCTACCATATTTAATACAGCTTTACTATCCGGTATGAATATTATCGAGCGTACACCTCACTTTGAACCTGTTGGATATATTCAAGCTGGTCGTGATGCTACAGTAGCTTGGGGCTATTTAGACTTTAAGTTTAGAAATCCTTACCAACAATCTATTTATATCCTTAGTGTTATGAACAACGGAACATTAACGATTTACATTATAGGTACGGCTCAAGATAAGCCTAAAAATGTTTCTATTTCTGTAGGAGACTATGGCGAAATTCCTAACAAGACTATCACTAAGGTAGATCCTTCATTAAAAGAAAAAGAAGTGCAGGAGGGGCATGTAGGTTTAACGATGAATACGTATAGAACCATTACATATGGTAACTGGGTTACACAAACTGATACTTTTGAATCTGTATATGATCCAGTAGATACGATTATAACAATGCCTCCAGAAGGTACTACTAAAAAAACAGATAAAAAGAAACCATAATTAAAGATTTTATTAAATATAGCCTAAGCTATTGACCATGATGTATAAATAGTTTAGGCTATTATTTGGATGTAAATGAGAAAGTGATATATACATAGTATAAAGTATATAGAAATCCAATAAAGAATATTGAGGATATAATCTACATTCATCCATTCTCAATAATTATCATTTAATAAAATAGAAGAGGAAGCTATGGACACAATCTTACAATTTGATCACTCTTTGATCTTCTATGTACATGATCACCTTGTATATAGTTTTTTAACGCCTATTATGGCATTTATTTCAAAAATTACTGGCAGCGGTGCTTTATGGATTGTAATTGCCTTATTATTAATGTTACAGAAAAAATATCGTGTATTAGGCGTAGCTATAATAATTGCATTAGGATTTGTATTAATCATCGGTGACCAAGGATTAAAACCACATGTAGCTAGATTAAGACCATTTGTAGATTTTCCTAATGTAACGGTTCCATTAGAATCTGCATTACCAAAAGCAAATAGCTATTCATTCCCGTCAGGCCATAGTTTTGGTTCATTTGCGTCAGCCATGACTATTTACCTAGGCTTGAGTCAAATAGCGCCTCAGAAGCGATATTTGGGAATTATAGCATTACTGGGGTCATTAGTAGTAGCATTTTCGAGAGTATATCTATTTGTACATTATCCAACAGATGTATTAACAGGCTTAGTATTGGGAATCATCGTAGGCTTCATTGCTTGGAAGCTTGCAAGAATTGGTTGGAACTGGTGGACTAACCGCCATAATGATGTAGAATACGAACCATATACATTTAAACGTAAATAAGCTTAAATAGCTAAAAAACTAGATAACATAAGAGATTGGGCCATTTAGGCCCAATTTTCTTATCATAATTACTTCCGATAATATATCGTTATCGGAAGTAATTTAAAAACAAATAAAAACTAGCCTATATTTCTATAAGCTAGTTTATATTAGTTAGTTCAAATAATAAGTTAAAAATTAATCATTTATCATATATGTATCTATTTATTACATATAATATAGATTAAACACCTAGATCATACTTAAACAATGTAATTTTTGTATAACTTTTGTCGCTGACTCCGCATCGCAAGTGGTTTTATGATTTGCTACTATGTTATTAACGAATTTAAAGACAATAAAGTTTTTTTCTATTGTCTTCAAATATTTTACTTTTTCAATAATATAGGTTTATATGATGTATTATTTAAATTATATGCAATACAGTCTAACATATAAAACCCACACCGAAATTCCTGTTCATACTCATTTCCTATTAAATCAGAATACTTGATTTTGAATCTAAAAAAATCATTGATTTTTTCTTCATTTTTTAAATCCACTTTAACTTTGAATGTTACTTTTTCTCTTGTAGTTGCATAATACTGACTTAAATATTCATTAATATAATACACTTTCTTAGGATACCCTTCACTATAAATATATCCTTGCAATCCTTCATCTGGAAATCTTGGTACTAGCTGTATATTTGTCGCACTTTCTTTTCCTATATTTATGAAACCTATTTCTAAAATTAAGCTATTTTTTTCATTTTTAATCTTATTATCCTCTAACACTATATTGAAATATGGGATAATTGATGCTCGAATATTCTGCTCAGATAACAAATTTTGAATTAAAATATCTTTTTGTCTATTTTCTTCTTTGTATATATCAAAATTTTTCTTCCAATTATAATTTTCTTCATTAATTTTTTCAGCGTGCTTTAAGCGTTTATCAGAATAATAATTTTTTATAATTGTATATACCAACGATATAGCTGAAATCACAATTGGAATCCATGTCGCTACATCTAAATGTCTTAAGAATTCATGCATCCATATTTCTCCATCTTTTTATCAATTAGATATGAAATATTATATCAAAATTAAATTACAATATGAAATTGAATTGTATTCAACCCTATAATTTTATTAACTACTTCAAAAAAGATCTTCAATAGAGGCTATAATTTAGAATCTTACATAGTTTTAATATATATCAAAGCAACTTAACACTTAATAATCCTTATTTTACGAGGATCTATGGTTCCTACAGTTTTATTATTATAGATATATGTATAGAATTATTATTATTTAATTTTAAATACATATTGAAATTTTTGATATAACGTTGTAAAATAAGCATATAAATTATGTAATTTACTCATATTAACTCTCATGGAGGTATTATATGTGCTGGTGTGATATCGTAAGTAAAGCTAAAATTGGCAGTTTAAAACATTTAGGTAATGGTATGGAAGGTTCTTTAAGATTTTTAGCAGAAATCATTGTAGGTCTTAGTATTCTTCGTGTATTCGTAAACTGGATTTTTGGCATTTAGACCTTACAATTAAATAGGAATATATAAAAGACGCTTAGATTACTAAGCGTCTTTTTTAGTATGTTATTAAGTTATCAAGCTTTATATATCTATATATATCGCTAGATTATATTATTGATATGCTTCGCTGCAATCAATATATTCCATAATCAATTGGCAGATTTGACCATCTTTATCAAATGCCCAGTATACAGGATATAAACCATCACCAAATCCCGATTGAATCATCGGCACAGTCAATTCGGTTTCAGGAATTGTAAAGTTGATCCAGTCCCCTTTAGAACGTTGGTATTGCGGATATGCTAATGCATTTAATTGGAACAAATCACTGTAGTAATCATCATAGATATTTTTGTCAGGATAGTTTGCATGCCATTGATCATAAAACTTTCTATAGGTTTCAATAGTTTCTGCATCAACCACGGTAGCAAGTCCAGAATCCACAGGGAAGCCGATGTAGCTTTCACCATCATCAAGATCTGTTAAATCTTCTGTACCTTTTAATGCTAATTCATAGTTCACAGGCTCATTACCACTAAAAACAACGCGGCTTGCTACATAACGGTATTCATTAGGTTCCATTTCAATGATTTTTGTTTCCAACAAGTACGTACCTGGTTCTACCGTTCTAATATATGTATCCGGTTTATTATGTAGTGTCACCAAGGGATCACAGCATGTAATATGGCCTGTTGGGAATGTTACAGTCCACATAGGTAATGTATGCAATGGAAATCCTTTTAGCTCTTTACGGTTAAATAAATCATGATATGGTACGGTAGGTTTTAATTTACCTTCAGAACCTAAACGATTAAACTCTTGAATCCATTCACTTGTTAATTTAGATTGATCCATGTTACTCCTCTGCTTCGTGTTTACAATGTACATATTCGCCTTCTAACACTTCGTAGGCTGCGGTTTTACGAATAATTTGTTTAACTAATGTATCTAACTTTGAACCATTTCTATAGTCTGCAGGTGCATAATAACGTATGCGGTGATGACGCATCATCTTATACACCTTATCTTTATCCTTCTTAACAGGATCATAAACACCTATAGAATGACCGCCATTAGCATTAACCAAGCTCATGCAAGGAATATCTGTATCACTATCCCCAATATATATCATATTACGGAACGGTACACGTTGATCTTCAGGCTTAACATAATCATTAACACCTGTGTCATTGATATCTAAAATTCCTTTTTGAATACGGAATAAAAACTGTGTTTTATTTGTATAATTAATGGCTTGTGCAGGCCATACTGCTACTCCTTTGTCGTCGAACATGAATGCACTGGCATAGATTTTGGTGAAAGCTCCCTCTCTTGCCATTTCAGTACCTTCTATCATCTCTTTTAAACCAGAAGATATGATGTAATGTTCAATGCGTACACCGTGTTCTAAACCATATTCACGAATACGCTCAAACCAAGTGCGAACACCTTCATATAGTTCCACTTGATTCCCATATTCCATAAGCTTTTCTCGAGTTACATAAAAACGACCCACTGCTTCTTGAATCATCTTGTACATATAAGCCAAGTTATTATCCATATCATTTTTCTTAGCCAGCTGATTAGATTCTTGCCAGAACTGTTTGATTTGCTCTTCATCATAGCCAACAGATTGGATAAAGCCTTGTGCCTGCATATCATCAGGTGTTAAAGTCTTATCAAAATCATAACACATAGCTAGTACTGGCATAGACGATTCAGATGATTGTAATGATGCTTTACTGTCAGTCTTATAGGTGATCATACTCCACCTCCTTGTAATAATAAAACAATAAACAAAAATAGTCTTTACACTCTCTTATATTCCTAAGATGTCCCATTGACAACCCCTTTTGTCTATATTTTACACGATACGTCAACGCTATAGGCGTAAAAGCAGGTCATAATTCTCCTTAAAATAAAGAATCTTGTGTATAATTTGTATCTACAATCCAGCTTTTTTCCGTACTCTCCTTAACAATTGCTGTTTTTGAAAGTGTACCAATAAGCAAGCTAGAGTTCGGATCATGTAATAAGCGATTTTGATGAACTGCAGCCTGATTACTATTAGCATAACAATAGCGACAAAAATGGCTACAAGTATCATAGGCACCTATATCACCATGTAAATAGCAATTACACTCTGGTCTAGCTGATGTACGTTTTGGTGCTTTTAATTTTACGTTCCAAGCACGTTCATAACAGTCTAGCGTAAGACAGCCCTCTGTATTAACACCTAATTCTTTGAAAACGTCCCCTTCTCCACAGGTTTTAAGTATCATATGATGAGAATGAGCTATAGATACTAATTCTTTAATGATCTTCATTTGAATATCTAAACTCGGTCTATAACCTTCGGGAAAATTCTGAGCTACCTTCTCAAAAATATCTAAGAAACTTACAACTACCGTATCTGTATATCCTTCGAGGGCTTTAGCCATTTTATAAAAGCTTTCAAAATGAAAATCAACTGTATAGTTGTGGGTTAAAATAATAGGATCATAACGCCACACCATGGACTGAGGATTACGTTTTGTAGATATGTGTTTAAATCCGTCTATTATTAAATCCACTTGTGGTACATTAGTCTCTATATCTGTTCCATATGGAGTTATAGTCATATGCCAATACTGTCTATAATCATTTATTTCATGTAAGAGCGGAATGAAAGGCAACGGATTCTTTGTACAAAACGCAATACCATCTACAACCTCATGATTGATAGGATATCGTGTTATCTGCATCGGATTATAGGGATTGCGTACATCAACAAATCCTTGGCGGATGCGATTAATTAACCATTGCCCATAAAAGGCAGGAATATCCGTACGCTGTCCCGTCTGTAAAATCATTATCCTGCCCTTTCATAAAACAAAAATATAGATGTATTATATCATACTCAATATTAATTATTTATGGAGTAAGTGTGATATTTATAGTATGGTACATTCTCATTTTATGGTACTATTAAGTGTATTTAAAATGAGGAGAACTAAAAAATGAATGATATATTTGAAAAAAATCATCCTATGAAGGATGATAAAAAGTTTATTACCTCCTATTGGAGTGACCGAGCTCGTGATTTTGGCTCTTTACGAGCTAAAGAATTAGAAAGCCCTAAACTTAAACTTTGGCGTGATGAGTTAATGAGTCATATTTTTGATTCTGACCGTTCTTTACGTATTTTAGATATTGGTTGTGGTGCAGGTTTTTTCAGTATTATTCTCTCTGAATTGGGTCATACAGTACATGGTATTGATATTACCCCAAATATGATTGATGAAGCTAATCAACTAGCCGAATCACTAAATTCTGATGCTACCTTCTCTGTTATGGATGCTGAAAATTTAAGTTTTGATACGAATACATTTGATATTGTTGTAGCTCGTAATGTAACATGGAATTTACCACACCCAGATAAAGCCTATGCTGAATGGTTGCGTGTCATCCGTCCTGGCGGATTAATTCTAAACTATGATGCGGAACATGCACGCAATCATCATAATTTACCACAATCCGTACATCATGCTCATGAACACGTTAGCAATGAATTAAAGGAACGTTGTCATACCATTTATCATATGCTAGAGATTTCATCCTACACACGTCCTCAATGGGATAAAGAACTACTCACTAAAATGGGTGCTAGCTCAGTATCTATTGATCCTACAGTAGGTCCTCGCATTTATAGTGAAGAAGATGAATTCTATATTCCAGTACCTATGTTTTTGGTAAAAGCCATTAAATAGATATTGTATAATAGCTCAGTAAAATTAATATTACATAATACAAAACCCACTCCATGAAGTATCATGAGTGGGTTTTCTTTATATACTAATCAATATATTAGCCCATTGATAAGTTAATAGTAATTAATATATATTAGTTTCTAAAATATTCTTGAGCTTTTGTAATTTCTGCGCGAAGTTTTTCTTCGTCAATTGTAAGCAATTCTTTGTCTTTCATAAGGACTTTACCGCCTACAATTGTAGTATTAGCATCAGAACTGTTTGCGGAGTATACAAGTGCTGCTAAATCGTTGTAACGAGGCATCCAGTGCATACCAGTTACGTCATATAATACGATATCTGCGCGATACCCTTCTGCTAAAACACCAAGGTCTGTATAGCCTAATGCTTTTGCACCTTCTACAGTGCCCATATTCCAAGCTGCTTGTGCAGGAATGGCTTTAGGATCGTAGAGACGTGCTTTGTGTAAGGTAGCAGCAAGGCGTACTTCTTCGAGCATATCCGCATTATTATTAGAAGCAGAACCGTCTGTACCGAGACCAACAGTAATACCTTTAGTAATCATTTCAGGAACTGGTGCAATACCACTTGCTAATTTAAGGTTAGATTGTGGATTATGAGCAACAGCTACATTGTTTTCTGCCATAATATCCATATCTTCGTCTGTTACATGAACACAGTGTGCAGCTAATGTAGTATTCCAGAATAACCCTAAATCATGCATATGAGCAATTGGTGTCTTACCAGTAGCTTTTATAACATTCTCTACTTCCCCTTTTGTTTCGGACAAGTGCATATGAATGCCACAATTTAGTTCATGAGATAAAGCGATAACCTTTTCCATGTACGCATCTGGACAAGTATATGGTGCATGCGGTCCAAGTAATACCTTGATACGGTCATTATCAAAGCCATTCCATGTGCGGAATAAATCAGCATTTTCAACTAATGCTTGATCTGCTGTTGGGGATACACCTGCTAAGCCACGAGATAGTACGGCGCGAATACCAGTTTCTTTTACTACCTCAGCAGTAGTATTCATGAAGAAATACATATCACTAAAGGTTGTTGTACCAGAACGCAACATTTCAGCGATGCCAAGTTGTGTGCCATACCGTACATATTCATCGTTAAGCTTTGCCTCAGTTGGCCAAATAGCCGTTTCTAGCCAGTCCATGAGCTCAAGATCATCTGCATAGTTTCTAAATAAACCCATTGCAATGTGCGTATGTGTATTAATAAGACCTGGAGCAGCCAATTGCCCTTTCCCATCTAATACATCCTTAGCAGACTCTTTAGCCTTTTCTACTTCACTATTCTTTACAATAGCTGTAATAAAGCCATTTTCAATTTCAATGGCATGATTCTTGAGAACGCCCTCATTAGTTAAGACGTCTACATTGGTAATCAATAAATCAGACATAAGGTTCCTCATAGGTATAACCGAGCTGAAATAGCTCGGTTATATTTGGTTAATTAATTTACTTTTGTAAGGTAATCGATTTGTTCTTGTGTTAAAGAATCTAAGTCGTAACCCATGGAGTTCAATTTAAGTTTTGCAATTTCCGCATCTAATTCATGAGGCAATACATATACTTTAGGGTCCATATCTTTACCATTATGTAAAATATGTTCTGCTGCAAGGGCTTGCATAGCAAAGGATAAATCCATAATTTCTGCAGGGTGACCATCACCAGCAGCAAGGTTAACAAGACGACCTTCAGCTAATACGTAAAGCTTGCGACCATCTGCCATAGTATAGCCTTCGATGTTTTGACGAACACGTTCATGACTTACTGCAAGTTCTGTAAGATCAGCTACATTAACTTCACAATCAAAGTGACCAGCATTACATAAGATAGCTTTATCTTTCATTACTTCATAATGTTCTTTCACAATTACATCTTTGCAACCTGTAACAGTACAGAAAATATCCCCTACTTTAGCAGCTTCAATCATAGGCAATACTTTGAAACCATCGAATACAGCTTCAATAGCTTTGATTGGATCTACTTCTGTTACATATACATGAGCACCAAGGCCTTTTGCACGCATAGCAACGCCTTTACCACACCAACCATAACCAGCAACAACCACGTTTTTACCTGTTACTGTTAAGTTTGTAGTACGCATAATACCATCCCAAACGGATTGGCCTGTACCATAACGGTTATCAAAGAGATATTTACAGTAGGAATCGTTTACTGCAATCATAGGGAATGTCAATTGTTTAGCATTCTCTAATGCATATAGACGATGTACACCTGTTGTAGTTTCTTCACTACCACCTAACAAACGTTCTTTTGCATCTTGACGTGTTGTGTGTAACAAATTTACCAAGTCACCACCATCATCGATAATAATGTGCGGTTTATGATCAAGAGCCTTGTTAAGGAAGTTGAAATATTCTTCCTCAGTACAATCATACCAAGCATATACAGTTAGGCCCATATCAACGAGACCTGCAGCTACATCATCTTGTGTAGATAATGGGTTTGAACCAGTTACGATAACATCTGCGCCACCGCGTTTTAAAACAGTAGCTAAGTATGCTGTTTTTGCTTCCAAGTGAACACTTACAACAATTGTTTGACCTTTAAAAGTTTGTTCTGCTTCAAAGCGGTCACCTAATGTATTTAATGTAGGCATAAAGTTGGAAACCCAGTCAATTTTCTTACGGCCTTCTGCGGCTAAATTAATATCTTTAATTAAAGATTGCATAATATCTCCTTTTACTCATACAAGTAGATTCAATAAAAATATGTATGGTTAATCCACTTGGATTTTTTTGTTATTTAGATTCTACAATCTGACGTAGCTTATCAATAGACTCTTCGTAGTTTGGTTTTAATACACCTTCTTCAGTAATGATAGCAGTCACTAATTCATGTGGTGTAACATCGAAGGCTGGATTTAGTACATCAATACCCTTAGGTGCTGTTTGAACACCATGTAACGATGTTACTTCATAATCATCGCGCATCTCAATAGGAATATCGCTACCATTTTCTAAGGTAAAGTCAAATGTACTATACGGTGCCGCCACATAGAATGGAATGTTATGGAATTTAGCTAACACAGCCACACCATAAGTACCGATTTTATTAGCTACATCACCTTTAGTAGTGATGCGGTCTGCGCCTACGATAACTGCATCAATAAGGCCATGCTGCATCGCATAAGCAGCCATATTGTCTGTTTCCAATGTTACAGGAATGCCATCCTCATGTAGCTCAAATGCAGTAAGTCTAGCACCTTGTAATAATGGTCGTGTTTCATCCGCATAGACTCGTTCTAATTGACCATTTTCATGAAGCTTACGAACAACACCCAGTGCTGTACCTAGACCACCTGTAGCTAATGCACCGGCATTACAATGGGTCAAAATACGAATATTCTTTTGACCTTCAAATAATGTAGCCCCTGCTTCGGCCATACGACGATTCAAAGATACGTCTTCTTCATGAATAATAATGGCTTCCTTCGTAATGAGGTCTACCACATCACTCATAGAGGACATGCTTTCAACTTGACCTTTTACTAAAAAAATCACCCGATCTACGGCCCAAGCTAAGTTAATTGCTGTAGGACGAGTTTCTTTTAAAGTCTCGCTAAATTCATATAAGCTTGTAAGTTGTTCACTAAATGGAGCCTCTAAACGGCCTGCTTCCATAGCAGCTAAAATTAAACCATAACTAGCAGCTACACCAATGGCAGGTGCCCCACGAACGCGAAGCATTTTAATAGCCTCAGCCACTTGACGCCAATCCGTGCAGTGAACATAAGTAATTTCAGTAGGTAATTTAGTTTGATCTAATAGCACTAGAGTATCTTTACGCCATTCAATATTAATCATACATTCTCCTTCGATGAACTATTGCGTATCGTTATGAATGGATTATAGTTTAAAGCCACCATATTCATGCATGCGATTATGCGCATCATAACGAGCATCTACATCGATTACATCAATAGCACCTAAAATGAGAGCTTTAAGCTGAGCTGCCATGTCGCCCATCATTTCTACCACTTCACTATGTGTTAGAGCAGATTCAGAAATACCTGCAGCATAGTTGGTAATCATAGAAATCGTAGCATATGCCATTTCAGCTTCATTAGCTAAATTTACTTCAGGTACATTTGTCATGCCTACTGTATCCCCACCAAGCATGTGGAACATTTTAATTTCCGCTGGTGTTTCAAAGCGTGGACCTTCTGTACATACATAAGTACCACCATTGTGAACAGACAAACCTTGTTCAGTACCAACCTTTTGAAGAATATCCCGTAGTTCTGGACAATACGGATTTGTTACATCCAAGTGTGCTACTGGACGGTCACCACCTTCATAGAATGTAGTGATGCGGTTTTTAGTAAAATCTAAGAACTGATCAGTCAAAACGAAATGACCTGGTTTAAAGTTTTCATTTAAAGAGCCTACAGCTGTTGTAGAGATAATAAATGAAACGCCTAATTTTTTGAGGCCCCAAATATTAGCACGATAGTTAATTTTGTGTGGAGGAATTGTATGATCTTTGCCGTGACGAGCAACAAAGATTACTGTTTTCCCATGGTATGTACCTTGTACATAATCTATTTCACCATATGGTGTCATTAAGGATTCTTCATGAATATTTTCAAAGATGGACGGATCATAAACACCAGTACCACCAATTACGCCAATTGCACTCATTGTGACCTCCTATTATTAATAACTCTTATCTTTTATTTTCTCATAGAATACAAAAACAGGCTATAGGAAAAACCATATAGCCTGTAATTTTTATAAAGGTTATTTAATTCTTAATAGTAATTATTGTAAAGGACCTTTTGGTTCGAACATATCTTGTAGTTCTTCACGACTAAAATGATACTTTTCATTACAGTAATGGCATACAAGTTCTGTTACTTCATCTTCCAAAATAGCCTGTTTATCTTCTTCTCTTAATGTCATAAGTACGGCACCAAAGCGATCCCGTCCACAACGACATTGGAAGTGAATTGGTTCATTATATACTTCATTCACAGTCAAGCCATCAAGAACGCGTTCCATAAGTCCCTTACCATCTGGATGAGCTTTTAAATATTCTGTAATAGGACCAAGTTCGTTAATATTCTTTTCTACTTGTGCTAATGCTTCATCTGTAGCATCTGGCAAAGCTTGTACGATAAAACCGCCTGCCACAACCGTATGATAATCTGGGTCTACCAATACACCTAAGCTAATAGTAGAAGGCACTTGCTCAGAAGCATATAAATAGTAAGCCAAATCTTCTGCAACTTCACCACTTTGAATAGGACTTGTGGAGGTATAATCTTGTGCTAATTGTGTGAAGCGAGTCACTTGGACTTCCCCATTATGACCTACTGCAGCACCTACATCAAGCTTACCAGCACGTTTTAAAGGTACATCTACATGTGGCTCATCCACATAGCCACGAACTGTATTATCTGCAAAAGCATCTACGTGGACAACGCCTAGAGGACCATCACCTTTGATACGAAGACTTACATTTTCATGGTTTTTAAAGTCTCCAGCCAATAAAATAGCTCCTGTCATAGCACGACCTAAAGCAGCCGTTGCTACAGGCCACAAATCGTGACGTACGCGAGCCGTTTCAACGGTATCTGTTGTTACCGCTAAAGACATACGAACCCCTTCTCGGGTCGTAAAACGTTTTATATAATCCATTCTATCATTCCTTATTTCTAATTAATAAATCATGCACACTTAATAGTGCTTTTATAGTATATCATGTCATAGATTTACTTTTCAATAACAGGGAATATATGTTCGTCTACTCTAACTTTAAGTTAAAAGAACATATTTTCGATAATATAAAAACACTCAGCATCATAAGACACTGAGTGTTTACTATGTAATTATTAGAATTGATCGATAAGATTAACCATTTCGATAGCGCCCATAGCACAATCGTAACCCTTATTGCCAGCTTTAGTACCAGCACGTTCAATCGCTTGTTCAATATTTTCAGTAGTTATTACACCGAACATAACAGGAATACCAGTTTCCAAGGAAACATGAGCAATACCTTTAGCTACTTCATTACATACATAGTCATAATGAGTTGTAGCACCACGAATAACAGCACCAACGCAGATAACCGCATCGAAGCGACCAGATGAAGCAGCTTTTTTAGCGATTAATGGAATTTCATAAGCACCTGGTACCCAGATAACAGTGATATCCTCTTCTTTTACATCGTGACGCAATAAGCAATCTTCAGCGCCACCAATTAATTTGGATGTAATGAACTCGTTAAAACGAGAACCGATAATAGCAAATTTTTTACCGCTACCTAATAAATTACCTTCTTGAACCTTCATTATGTTGACCTCCTATATTCCTATAAAGGAAATTCTTATGTGTCGAGCAATTTGTTAAATAAAACTAAATGATTAGTCTTCTAGCATATGACCCATTTTTTCTTCTTTTGTCTTTAAATACCCTGCATTAAATTTATTGGCTGCAATGATGAGCGGTACACGGTTAGTTACATCAATCCCCCAATGTTCTAAGCCATGACGTTTTTCTGGATTGTTTGTCAACAATCGAATACTCTTAATACCTAAGAAACGAATAATTTGAGCTGCTAAGGAATATTCGCGCATATCTGCAGGGAAACCTAATTGTTCATTAGCCTCTACAGTATCTAAACCTTGCTCTTGTAAAGCATAGGCTTTAATTTTATTTGTTAAACCGATACCACGGCCTTCTTGACGCATATAGACTACAACGCCTTTGCCTTCTTTTTCGATGGCACGTAACGCATGATCTAATTGCTCACCACAATCGCAACGTTTAGAACCAAATACATCGCCTGTTAAACATTCAGAGTGAATACGTACAAGAACATCGTCACAGTTTTGTACATCACCTTTAACGATAGCTAAATGCTCTTTTTTATCTAATTCATTTTTGAAAACAAAGATATTAAAGTCACCAAATTTAGTAGGTAATTTAGAACAAGCACCGAGTTCTACCATGTCTTCATGTTGTTTACGATACTCAATAAGTTCTGCTACAGATGCAATTTTAAGATTATATTCTTTAGCAAATTGTAATAGATCTGGCAAACGAGCCATATCGCCATCGTCTTTTGTGATTTCACAAATAACAGCAGCCTCTTGTAAGCCTGCTAAGCGACAAAGGTCGATAGATGCTTCTGTATGGCCTTGGCGAACTAATACGCCACCCTCTTTATATACTAGAGGGAATACGTGACCAGGACGACGGAAGTCTTCTGGTTTAGCATTAGGATCTAATAATTTTTGAATTGTATAAGCACGTTCTGCTGGAGATACGCCTGTTGTAGTATCTACGTGGTCAACAGTAACAGTAAAAGCGGTTTCATGATTGTCTGTATTTTTAGCAACCATTGCTGGAATACCAAGCTTTTCTAATGCTTCACGGCGCATTGGTGTACATACAATACCGCGCGCGTATTTAACCATAAAGTTAATATTTTCTTGTGTAGCAAACTCTGCAGCGATGATAAGATCGCCTTCGTTTTCACGGCTTTCATCATCAACGATAATAACAGGTTTACCAGTTTTAAGGTCTTCTAAGACCTCTTCAATTGAATGTAATTGTTCGCTCATAGGAACGCTCCTTACTTTTATATAAATCCATTCTCTACTAAGAGGGATTGCATAGATTTCTTAGGTTTTTCTTCGGTAGGTTCACTGCCGAGATTCATAAAATGACGAATATATCGACCAGCGATATCCGTTTCTAAATTAACCTCTGTACCAATATGGGCAGAGCCTAAAATAGTTTCGCCCAACGTATGAGGAATGATAGATACGGAAAAACTGCTGTCCGTTCGTCGCATGATGGTGAGGCTAATACCATCGATGGTAATAGAGCCCTTATAGATGACGTAATCCATTACGGATTTAGGGGCCTCTACGGTAAAGATAATAGCATTATCCGTTTGTTCGCGATCAATGATGCGGCCTGTACCATCTACGTGACCTGCCACAATGTGACCGCCAAATCTACCGTTGGCGAGCATAGCACGCTCTAAGTTGACTAGTTGATGGACTTTTAAATTTGTGAAAGTAGTCATCTTAATCGACTCTGGCATTACATCTGCGGTAAATACGCCATTACCAATCGTTGTAGCCGTCAAACATACACCGTTAACAGCTACGGAGTCACCTATTTTTAAATCACTAAATATTTTATTCCCCCGAATTGTTATGGCTAAGGATTTAGGGCCCTTTTTAATGCTCTCTACACGGCCGATTTCTTCAACGATTCCCGTGAACATAAGCGCCCCTCCTTCCTTCACGATACGCTTCAATGCGAATGTTATTATCTAATACTTTAGTTTTTGTAAAAGTTAACTGTGGAGAAGATTCTAAACTTTCAAAGCCACGACCACCTACAGCAGGTGTAGCCTCTATTCCACCGATTATTGTATTACCAATATAAGTAACTACCTTATCAAAGTTCAATGTTTCTACAAATGAACTTATAATGGCAGAGCCACCTTCAACTAATAATGAAGTATAACCAAAATCGCCCAACTTCGTAAGAATATCATCAATAGATAGTTTTTTAATATCTATTACGATATCTGTACTTTTACTTTTACGAGTAGATACTGATTCAACAACAGTAACAAGAGCCCCTACTTGTTCCAGCGCCTGTATTCGTTCTTTAGGACAGCCTTTCGATACAAATATATGTACCTTGCGAGTATCTACTTCAAATACATGACTTGTGGTAGGTGTTCGACCTAGACTATCTAAGATGATTACATCAGGCTGATGAACATGAATCGGTTCATCAAGTATGCTTGTATCTAATAAAGTCTCTGATAATTCAGTATCAGTTAAACGACAGTTTAATTGAGGATTATCTGCCAAAATTGTACCGATACCAACGAGCATGGCATCATGAGTAGCACGCAGTATATGTCCATCTCGGCGGGAGGACTCATTCGTAATCCATTGGGATTGGCCGGTAAAAGTGGCAATCTTACCATCAAGGGACATAGCACTTTTAATAGTTACAAAAGGTTTACCTGTCTGTATATATGTAAAGAAATGCTCATTTAGTTCAGCACATTCCTCACTACATACGGGGCAAACAACCTCTATGCCTGCTTCACGGAGTAAATCCATACCCTTTCCCGATACTAGTGGATTAGGATCTGTACTACCTACAACGACCTTAGCTATGCCAGCCTCGATAATACGCAGCGCACAAGGTGGAGTTTTACCATAATGAGAGCATGGCTCTAAGGTTACATATAAAGTAGCACCCTTAGCATTATCACCAGCTTGGTTTAAGGCATGAACCTCAGCATGAGCCGTACCAGCCTTATGATGATAACCTTCACCGATTATTGTATTGTCTTTAACCACTACGGCACCAACCAAAGGATTTGGCGAGGTGTAACCTGTGGCTAATTTTGCCAGTGCAATGGCGCGTTTCATATATGCTACGTCATCCACCATATCACCTCAATAAAAAAAGGACTATATACATAGTCCTTGGGTAATCATAAATACGCACGTCAAATGTGCTTCGTCTTTTCTCATCCAGACTGTACTGTCGGTATCGGAATTGCACCGATTCATACCTAAAAGGTTCGCGGACTATACCGCCGGTAAGGAATTTCACCTATCCCCAAAGACTCATCTATTTTGTTTCTGAATTAATAGTAACACTTTTATTAACGTTATGCAACAATAAGAGTTTTGTATTGAGAAATATTGTTAAAAAGTAAAGAAGGAATAAAATATATATTATCATAGTTCAATATATAATAGATTAAAAATTTATTAATCATAACAATATAAACATATATAAATTATGTATACATAAAATGGTAACATTTATCACATAATTACACTACAAAGAGGTCTAATATAATAATATATGGTTTTATAACAATATTTAATTGATATTATTTATTAAATATAGGTGATAATATGGCAAAAAAAAGAATTTCTGATGTACTGATAGATGTCTTAGCCAATGCGGGCATCGAACGCATTTATGGTATCACTGGCGATAGTTTAAACTCTGTAAACGATAGTCTACGCCGCAATGGTAAGATTGCTTTTGAACATGTTAGACATGAAGAAACTGCAGCCTTTGCTGCAGGTGCAGAAGCAGCCTTAACTCATAAATTAACTGTCTGTGCTGGTAGTTCTGGTCCTGGTAATTTACACTTAATCAACGGTTTATTCGATTGTCATCGCAATCGTGTTCCAGTATTGGCTATTGCGTCTCATATTCCGCAATCTGAAGTAGGGTTAAATTATTTCCAAGAAACACATCCAGAAAACTTATTCAAAGAATGTTCTTGTTTCTGTGAACTTGTTTCTAATCCAAAACAAATGCCGGAAATCCTTTTCCGTGCTATGAATGCAGCAGTTGGTAATCAAGATGTTGCTGTTATCGTCCTTCCTGGGGACGTAGCAGTTATGGAAATGGAAATCGACGAGTTACCGGTTTGGAATCAACCTCGTTTACCTCATATCGTTCCACAACGCGATGATATTGAAGAAATGGCTGCCCATTTAGAAACAGGTAAACGAATTACCCTCTTCTGTGGTGCAGGTTGTGAAGGTGCACATGATGAGGTCGTAGAATTAGCAAAACGCCTACAAGCTCCTGTAGTGCATGCTTTCAGAGGCAAAGAATGGGTTGAATGGGATAATCCATATGATGTAGGTATGACAGGCCTATTAGGCTATACATCTGGTTATCGTGCTATTGAACAATGCGACACACTCGTTATGCTTGGTACAGACTTCCCTTACCGTCCATTCTATCCGGAAAATGCTAAGGTAATCCAAGTTGATAGAGATCCTAGTGCATTAGGTCGTCGTGTTCCTCTTACACAAGGTATTATTGGTACTGTAAAAGATACATTGAAAGAATTATTACCTCTAGTCAGCCAACGTGGTGATACTGAGTTTATCGATACTGTACGTAAAGCGTATACTAAATTTAGAGGCGATCTAGATAGCTATGCTGTATCTGAACCAGATGGTGTTGCAATTCATCCACAATATTTTGTTAATCGTTTGAATAAATTAGCTGCTGAAGACGCTATCTTTACCTTTGACGTAGGTACTCCAGTTATTTGGACTGCTCGTCACTTAAAAACAAATGGTAAACGCCGCATCTTGGGTTCCTATAACCATGGCTCCATGGCTAATGCTATGATGCATGCTATTGGAGCTCAAAATGCATGTCCAAACCGCCAAGTCATTTCCCTCTCCGGTGATGGTGGTTTCACAATGATGATGGGCGAAATGTTAACATTAAAACAACTTAACTTGCCAGTTAAAATCTTTGTATTCAACAACGAGGAACTTAGCTTCATCGCTATGGAAATGAAAGCTTCTGGCTACCTAGACTATGCTACAGACTTTGTAAATCCAGACTTTGGAAAACTTGCAGAAGCGGCTGGTATTAAAGGTGTGAGCATTCAAAATTCTAGTGAAGTAGACGAAAAAATTATGGAGGCTCTTAATCATAATGGTCCTGTTATCGTCAATGTTCACGTAGATAAACAAGAACTTGCTATGCCTCCAAAAATTGCTTACCAACAAGCAAAAGGCTTCAGTAAATACTTGATTAATGCAATCCTTGATGGCCGTGGTACAGAACTTAAAGAAATGGCCAAAACAAATTGGATGAAATATAAATCTCTATACTAAAATCTGCCAAATATTCAAACTCTGTCAAAATAAATAAACTGCAAAACTTTCAAAAAGAGGTGTCATCAAATGATGACACCTCTTTTTTTCTTAATTTAATCATATACTGTTATAAAACCTTCAGTCCATCCCCTTAAATTAAGAGTGACAGGAGCTATTCCTAGACACTCTATGCCATGTACTTTAAATATATCCCAGGTTTTATACCACTCTATTGCTTTCTCTGCATATTTTAAAGTACTAAATAAACCTATGTATCCTGAACATGTATAATAATCATCTATATCATAATCATACCAAACACCATAAATTTTGTTGTTTATGATTTTATAACTAACATCATCACCTATATGCGCACAATCATTTAAATAATGAGTTGTTATCGAAAATGAATCATCAGCCAAATCAGAAAAACCTATCAAATTTTTTGACTCAGTTAATGCCATTTCTGCTAATGATAATTTAGAAAAAAAGCCTAGGCAAAAATACTCTGTATATGGTAACTCATTATTCCTTTTATAGTGAGCTACAGCTTCATATATTGGAACTCTCATAATCAACCAACTCGTTACAAAATAAAAACAATATAAATATGACACTCTAATAATTTCTATCTATAATAATCGTCCTCGTAATCGTCTTTATACCGTATTGCATCTACCTCTGATGGGGATAGCACATTCCCCTCTTCATCAACATATTCCCTAAATTCATTAAAGTATACACCTGGAATATCTGATTCTTCTAACTCAGGTACATCCTCGGGCTCAATGTCCCAAAATTCTATTTCCACAGATTGATTTTCATGCTTATTTATCATTTCCTAACACTCCCTTTATCAGAGAAATTTACTTAAATACAAGAAAATTAACAAAAGTATTGAGTACAATAATAAAGATAATTCGACTATAGATGTTTAATCTACTAATAACATCAGTTAATTTATAAGGCATATTGGTTTTAGTATTAATCTCTTTATTTACAATCTTCTTCAAATAAACCAATTTAAGCATTTCGGATATAGATACTAAGAATAGAACTATAGCAAATATTTTATTACTATAATCAGCAAAAATTAAACCTAAATAAATTACTAAAACTTGGAAGATTTGTATAAATAAAAAAGATTTACTTCTTTTAAAAGAAGCCGATACAAAATATATTTCTTTTGATTTAGCTAGAATTACTACTGTAATAACAGCCATTAATGTTAAAAAAAGAAAAATCATTTTCTCCTCGTAGTATAGTTATAATGGGTAATATTATTAATTGTATTTTAGCAAAATATAGAAAAATAAGCACTATATCCAATTTTGGATATAGTGCTTATTTTGTATTTAAGTTTTATCTTGTGTTTTATTATGCCCCAAAGAGTGACATTTGTTCGTCTTCTGGTAATTCACCACAGCATTTAAGTTCTTTCATAAGATCAATGATGGTGTTAGATACTTTACAACGACGTTGCAAGTCTTTTAAAGATGTAAACGGACGTTCTTCTCGTTCAGCTACGATAGCATCTGCTACTGTTTCACCTAAAGAGTCAATAGCCAAGAATGGCGGCAATAAAGCACCATCTTTAATGCTAAAGCGTCTAGCTTCGGAGTGTTGAATATCTACATTAACAAAACGATAGCCCCGTTGGTACATTTCCATAGATACTTCTAAGGCACTCATAAGATCCTTATCTTTAGGACTGGCACTACGATCAAGAGCCTTAATACGATTGAACTCAGTCATTTGCGTTTTAAGGTCTCCTGTCATGATGCGCAAGTCAAAGGCCTTGGCACGAATGGAGAAGTAGGCAGCATAGAATGCCAATGGATGGTACACTTTAAACCAGGCTATACGGAACGCCATCATAACATAGGCTACCGCATGGGCCCGTGGGAATAGATAGGAAATCTTCTTACAAGATTCAATAAACCATTCAGGAATATTGTTTTCCCGCATTTCTGCTTCAAACTCAGTCGTCGCTTGACCTTGTTTATTCCGTTTTTCAATCCCTTTCCCTTTACGTACGTTTTCCATTACGAAGAAGCTATGCTTTCTATCCATACCGCGATGGATTAAGAAGTTCATTACGTCGTCACGGGTAGAAATGGCTTCGTTCAATTTACAAGTACCATTTTTAATGAGGTCTTGCGCATTGTCGAGCCATACGTTTGTACCATGAGAGAAACCAGAGATACGAACTAAGTCAGAGAATGTTTGAGGACGAGAGTCTTCCAGCATGCCCCGTACGAACTTCGTACCACATTCTGGAACGGCCAAACTAGCAACTTGGTCACCTTGTAATTGCTCAGGTGTTAAACCAATACCCTCTGTAGAAGAGAATAAGCTCAATGTCTTTGGATCATCAAATGGGATTGTCTTAGCATCTATACCTGTCAAATCCTCTAGCATACGAATAATTGTCGGATCATCATGGCCCAGAATATCGAGCTTAGTCATACGGCCTTCGATGGAGTGATAGTCAAAGTGTGTTGTTAATACACCACTTTCCTTCTTATTCGCTGGATGTTGTATAGGTGTAAAGTGATGCACATCCATATCGCGAGGACATACCATGATACCTCCAGGATGTTGGCCAGTAGTATTCTTAACATTGGTAAAGCCTTTTGCTAAATGTTCAAAGAAACCACTACGAGCTTGTATATCTCGAACTTCGGCGTATTTTTTAACATAACCAAATGCTGTTTTGTCCGCAATAGTACCGATTGTACCCGCTTTAAATACATTGTCACGTCCAAATAGTTCTTCTGTATACTTGTGTGCCTTTGCTTGGTAGTCACCAGAGAAGTTTAGGTCAATATCTGGAACCTTATCACCTTCGAAACCAAGGAAGATGGCAAACGGAATATCATGGCCATTAGTTTGCAGCGCATGACCACACTCAGGACAGTCCTTACGAGGCAAGTCAAAGCCACCTGCGTATTCGCCCGTTTCAAAGAATTCAGAATGTTTACAATTAGGGCAAACATAATGTGGCGGTAATGGATTTACCTCTGTAATCTCAGACATGGTAGCTGCAAAAGAAGAACCTACAGAACCACGTGAACCTACGAGATACCCATCATCAAGAGATTTTTTTACCAGTTTATGTGCAATGTAATACAATACACCATAACCATTGGAGATAATACAATCCAATTCATAGTCTAAACGTTCTTGTACTACGCGAGGCAATGGATCACCATAAATAGCCTTCGCATTTCTATAACACATTTCTGTGAAAGCTTCATCAGCACCTTCGATCTTTGGTGAATATGTGCCATCTGGAACTGGTTTAATATCTTCAATGCTATCATTAATTGCACGAGTATTAGTAACAACTACTTCATAGGCCTTTTCTTCACTTAAGTAAGGGAAGGATGCCAACATTTCATCGGTGGTACGTAAATGTAAATCTGGTTGTTCATCTGCATCTGGATAACCACAGGCAGTCAACATGATTTCACGGTAAATCTTTTCTTCTGGTGTTAAATAGTGAACGTCACACGTTGCACAAACAGGCTTATTTAATGCATCCCCTAATTCAATAACCGTTTTGTTCATATCGATAAGGGCTTGCTCATCTGGCATAAGTCCTTTACGAACCAAGAACATATTATTTGTATGTGGCTGAATTTCAAGATAGTCATAGAAAGATGCAATCTCTAATAGTTCTTCCTTTGTAGCGCCGCGAACAATGGATTGCATAAGTTCACCAGCTTCACAAGCAGAACCGATAATAATGCCTTCACGATGTTCTTCAATAACAGAACGAGGCAAACGAGGACGTACCTTATAGTGTTCAAGGTGAGAAATAGATATCATCTTGTACAGATTGCGCAAACCTACCATATTTTTAGCTAATAAGATAATATGGTAACGTTTATCTTTTTCTTTTTTCTTCTTCTTAT
Source organism: Veillonella faecalis (assembly GCF_024677885.1). Classification (NCBI taxonomy): domain Bacteria; kingdom Bacillati; phylum Bacillota; class Negativicutes; order Veillonellales; family Veillonellaceae; genus Veillonella; species Veillonella faecalis. The sequence goes on along the minus strand of NZ_JALBWL010000001.1, from coordinate 466,919 downwards.
CTACTACAGGCTCTTCATCACGAGCAACAATTTCATCATCAATGAGATAACCTTCTACACCATAGATAACCTTAACGCCCAACTCTTTACCAAGAGCTTGGGCTTCTGGAAAGGCTTGTACAACGCCGTGATCTGTAATAGCTACCGCAGGATGACCCCATTTTTTTACTGTTTTAAATAGGTCTTTAACAGATACAAGGGCATCCTTATCACTCATCTTAGTATGCAAGTGCAGCTCTACACGGGAGTCTGGACGGTTTTCAGTGCGCTCCACGCTATTAGTTTCCATAGCTTCAATGCTTCGAATAGATAAGATATAATCCTTATCAAATCGATCATCAAAGCTGACGCTACCATGTACGCGTACACGTTGTAAACCTTTTAATTGTTTAAGTAGCGCATCCCCTTCTTCAGGGCTGTTCGTAAACTTGATAAATTTGATGCTATTCGTATCGTCTACGATGCTACCGTTAACGATACTTTTACCAGTCTTAGTATCACGTTTATCTAGACCAACAAATACACCTTCAAAAATAACACTAGGCGTATCCAAAGTGCCCATAATTTTAGAGGTCACTCCCTCAATTTTAGGCCCTAAAATCATGCCTTCATCAGTAGGAGCATCCTTCGGGGCACGACGAGGATATTTACTATCCCCTTCACTACCTTTAGAAGTAGATTTTGTAGTACTTTTATGTGCAAAACCTTTACTTGCTTTAGGTGTACTGCTCACAGCTGCGACAGTATCACTATTGCTAGATGCGGCAGCCGTTTGATTAGAACGAGATACAACGACAGGACTATTATTAAAGTAGCCCAGCTCAACAGCCTCTACAAACGGGGCAAAATCATCTTCGTCAACATCATCATATTCATCTTGTTGATCATATCCTGCAAAGGACTTGCCTCTAGGGGCTTGATTTTTAGCCTCTTCAGCCTCACGTTGCGCTTCTGCCGCTTCAATCCATTCACCAGCACCACAGCCTCCACCATAATAATAGGTATCCAACCCTTCCCCAGTTTCAGTATCTACCTTCCAAGCAAAACAGCATGCTGTATCAGTATTTGTTGGAATATCATCAAAAGATATATTCTTCTCCTTATACCATGCAGATAATCTGTCACGTAGGCTCAGCAGCGTAGAAAATGCAGAGTCTGCAGCTTGTATCGTCACATGTTGGCTATGACAGTTTACATAGAAGGATGATTTCTTATTCTGTTTTGGTACAACACGATAACGTACTTTCATTTTTATCCTTTATACCCACAATAGGTAATACATAAATCTCTAAATCGCCAAATATCGCCCTTACTGCTACGGCTATCTAAAATAATCTCATAGAGCCCTTTTAATAAAGCTCGTAAGGCCTTAACTGAAATTCTAGGACTTGCTTCATAAGCCAACTTAATCGGATATGGTTTAAATGACGAATCATGATCCTTACATAAGTTTTGTATGGCTTGAACAGACATTCCCGCTTGGCGACATTCGCTAACCAGTAGCTGCAAACGTAACTGCCCCTCAATATAGCTCATAGCACGATCTAATTCTTTATAGCCGAACATAAACGGAAATAATTCAAGCAATGTATCAATATCTCGTTTCAACAAAGCCTCTTTAAAGGTGAAAATATTTTTAGCACCATAGTCACTACCATTCTCTTCAAGGAATTCTTTCGTAATGACTTTATCGCCTGTTATCTGTAAAAAATAACGATCAAATTCGGTTTTCATAAATGAAACCGGTACATCTTGCCACAAATCGATGAGATGAGCCACATATTCTTGTGCATCAGGAGTCATTTTAAATCCATTAGATGTACAATATTGACGAATCCACATCACTAGGTCAGCCCCTTCAAGACGCTTACATTGATGATTTGGTATTTTATCTAAAATTTCTTTATTCTGTTTGATTCGTTTATCAATCATATCATGATAAATCAAAAGGATAGGATTATCCCCATTATATTCCATAAGGAGTTCATACAATGGAATCCAGGCATCACTATTTTTACCGCTTTTACGAATAATAGGCAAGTTAACTAAACAGAATACCTTTTGATCGCCAAAGAGAGAATCTTCACATAGTTTTTCACTTATCTTCTGTGGCCCAGCTTCATCATCTAATACGGTCACTGGAAGGTCAGGATAGGCACTAAGAAACTTGCGTTTTTCTTCTTCAATTAATTGTGGCTCATCGCCATAGATGAGTTTAATTTCAGCCATACATCCTCCTTTCACAGATACATATCTTCAATAAAACTGTACCCCATAATATACATATATTCTGATGATGGATCCACATCGCGTAAAGCCCCATGTGGACTGCCAAATAGAACTATATTATGCGGCAGTAATCTGCCAATTTCATTCATTGAACTAGATCGACTCGTAATAAATAATGTATTAGTCTTATCTTTTAATTTTAGATTTTTTTCTCCTCTTTGTCCATTATATACATCGATTTCTTTCATACTATTTTTATATATTGTTTTTGCAGATCCGTTACTATGAAAGTAGTCTATCTTTACAACTTTTGGATTCACACCATATGCCCTTATAGCTTGATTGATAAGCCTTTCATTAGGCGTCGTTTTAATATGGTCTGGCGCATCAATTAATAGATGAGCCCCTTCATGATTAGGTTCTATGCAAAGCAATACATTGCATTGCTTCATTGGAATATAATGAACTAATATTTCCTTATGGTGATGCGTAACATAATAGGAAGCACCAAAGGTCAAAATCATTAAAGATAATGATATTACTATATGTACAGTATATCTTTTTCTATGCGTCAAAAAGTACGTAAATAAACCTAATATCACATAATATATATAAGCACAATAAGGATGCATCATCCCTAGCCAAAGTAAACTGCCACTACGACCTAATACATGATTTAAATATAACGATATACGTAATAATGTATCTATCAAAGACCATAGAAACGGTATAGGCATAACATAGCTAATAACAGTACTTATAAAGATTAAAATGATGGATACATCTAATATAGGTGCTACTATACAAGCTGCTAACAAACTAGCAATACTGATATAGTGAAAGTAATACAGCTGTAGTGGCAAAATAAGTAACTGTGCCGACACACATAATACAAGGGGTGTTTTAATCCATTTTGGTAGCCATTGAATACGATCATATAATACCGTTCCCCATATGAGCAATCCATAGGTCGCACCAAACGATAGCTGAAAACTTACATCAAATACAGAAAAAGGATCATATACTAGACATAGAATAGCGCATATACATAGCGCCTGCTTAGCTTGATATAGTCGCCCTTTTACATAGGCTATGCACATGAGTATACTCATCATCGTAGCACGTAGAACAGGTGCATCGCCACCAACGACACCACAATACATGATAGCCAGTAAAATCCCCATAATCAAACTGGTTCGTTTTTTTAATTTAATAAGTCGTCCAAGTCCATATACCAGTGCTAATAAGAGAGCAATATGCGAACCTGATATAGATAGAATATGGATAAGTCCTGTATAGGAAAAATCCTTCATTGTATCTTCTCCTAGCTCACTATAATGTCCACCTAAGGCTAACGCTTGAGCCAATACTTGTTGTGGCCCCTCTAAATGATGAGCAATAGTTTTATCTATAGACGCTTGTATTGAACCACAAATAAATAAGAGTTTCCTATATAGTTTTTCAGAAAAGGTTTCTTTATAGCAAAATGCTTGTAAGTCTTTATTACTAGCCACTCGGTATATACCATCATAGATACGTCCTCGAGTATTAGAGCTCATATAACGGCCTCTAAGATTAATACGACCTTCCTCTTCAATGAGAAATAAGGGCTTTGGTGTACCTTCAATAATTGCATATTCTCCTAGTCGTATTGGATAGTTCGTAGCAGATTCCTTTGAGTAAACTTGTAAACGCCCCTGTGCTTTAATATAGTCATTTTTTGCAGTATTTTTATAGGGGTGTAAGCCATGGACTTCAATAGTATATTTGTAATACTCCTGTCCGTTCAAACTTATCCTTTCAGGCGCAGTTACAACCGTACAAAGATATTCGCCTTCTTGCTGTAAATAATATGATGTATAACTATTGAAATGTATAATCCGTAAATCTGTTTGATAATAAGATAAACCAACTAAAACAAGGACTAAACCGATTAACTTAGTAAGTGAATACCATCTATTAGACGATTGAAATGCTTTAAAAATACCTACAACTATAATAGCTAACCCAATAGCAAAGATGTATCGCATCTGATTAAGTACTGGATAATACTGACCATAGCCTAATATTGTACCCATAATTATAGAACTCAATATAATATGTGCCCATTGGCTATGGGTTAAAACCTTACTGTTCCCATTAATATCATTTACATCATGGAAGAGCCCATTATTGTTGCTATCTTGATGACTAAATTGTAATTTTATCTTTAATTTTCTTAAATACGCCGTCACCAATTCCCTTCACCCCCTTGATACTTTCAACAGATGTAAAGGGGCCTTTTTGTGAACGATACTCTTCAATTCTCTTTGCCATAGTAGGACCAATGCCGGGCAACGCATCTAGTTCTTTAGCAGTGGCGGTATTAATATTTATCTTATTACCACGCAATAACGCTTCAGGATTTCCGTGAAAGTTAAAAACTACGTGGATATGATCTCCTCCAGTCACAGATTTAGCCATATTAATAGACTCTACATCTGCATACGGTAATAGTCCTCCTGCTAGCTTGATAACATCTCCTACTGTTGCTGAGCTTTCAAGCTCATATAGACCAGGTGAAACTACGGCACCCGTAATATAAGCAATCGGTTTATTAGATATTTCTGATACATTTGATATAGAAGAATTTCCATCTACTCCCCCTTCAGCACGGACAGAATCGCTTTCATCTGTTATAATAGGCCATAGGAAATAAATTCCTACTAAAATACATAGGATTAATATAATTATCATATACGGCTTCAATTTATATTTCATAGTGCACCTCCTACTGAAGGATTTCCCTATGAAAAATATAACTCCTACCCATGACTCTATTAGTCACACAAGCAGGAGTTTAACAATTGATGTCGAATAAAAGGAGAATTTATGAATCAAGAAACATTAAAAAAATACGCCCATACATTACTAAAGTACGGCGTAAATTTACAACAAGACCAAACATTAGTTATTTCTGTTGATGTAGAAAATAAAGATTTTGCAGTAATCGTTACTGAAGAAGCCTATGAGCTAGGCGCAAAAGAGGTTGTTCTTAACTGGAGATGTTCTCCTATCGCTCGTCAACGCTTATTACATGCTAACGAGTCTGTTTTAGAAAAACCTGCTAACTGGATTCCTGAATTCTACAAACAGTATATCGATGATAAGGCAGCATTTTTATCTTTAATCAGTGCTAATCCTAAAGCATTGGAAGGTATCCCAACAGATCGTATTTCCTTACAATCTCGTAACTTAAACAAAGCATTATCCTTCTATCACACAGCTATCATGAACTCTTCTGTTACATGGTGCGTTGCATCTGTACCGACCGTTCTATGGGCAGATTTACTGGGCTATGAAGGTAGTGATGAAGAAAAAATCAATCAATTGTGGGAAACATTATTAAAACTTTGTCGCATTGAAGGTATCGAACCGAAAGATACATATCGTCATCATATGGCAAAATTGCGTCATCGCTGTGAAGCATTGAATAAATTAGACTTAAAATCATTGCGTTACACTTGTGAAAACGGCACCGACCTTTTATTAGAATTGCCAGAAGACCATATCTGGCTAGGTGGTGAAGAATCCTCTAAAGATGGTACTATTTTCAATGCTAATATTCCTACAGAGGAAGTTTTCTCTGCCCCTCAATATAATGGTGTAAATGGCGTTGTGCATAGCACAAAACCATTAATTTACCATGGCAATACGATTTCAGATTTCTCCTTCACGTTCAAAGAAGGTAAAATCGTTGAATATACAGCCAGAGAAGGTTATGAAGTTCTTAAAGAATTAGTAGAAACTGATGAAGGATCCCACTACCTTGGCGAAGTAGCATTAGTGGATCACTTCAGCCCAATTAGCCAATCTAACCAAATCTTCTATGAAACATTATTTGATGAAAATGCGTCCTGTCATTTAGCAATTGGCGCATCCTATCCTACATGCCTTAAAAACAGCGATGGTTTATCTGAAGAAGAATTAAAGGAACGCGGCCTTAACCACTCCTTAACACATGTGGACTTTATGATTGGTCATGAACGCATGAATATTAAGGGATATACTCGTGATGGTCAAGCTGTTGATATTATGATTGACGGTCGTTTACAAGTATAATTTAGGTATACAATCTAACATAGTACAAAATATAGTAAAAGCTCTTATCCATTATTAATAGATAAGAGCTTTTCTTGTAATATTATTGTTTTATACTTTATCATACGGTAATATGTAAAGTCCGTCCCGTAGGTTTATATTCGATAATTTCTACACCTGCTGTTTTTAGCATTCGTTTAGATGCCTTAACCTCTTTTGTATCTTTGTAAAGATCATCTCGGTAGATAACAGCCTTAATACCACTTTGAATGATGGCTTTAGCACATTCATTACAAGGGAATAGTGTTACATATATTTTAGAACCTTCTAAAGAACCACCCCGATAATTCAGTATGGCATTGAGTTCGCTATGTACAGTATAAAAGTATTTATTATCATCTGCTGTATCGCGTTCCCACGTGAAATCATCATCACTACAATTTAAAGGCATACCATTGTAACCAATGGATAAAATTTTATTGTCATTGCTTACGATGCAGGCACCTACTTGTGTATTAGGATCTTTAGAACGTTGTGCTGCCAAAATGGCAACGCCCATGAAGTATTCATCCCAAGAAATATAATCGCTACGTTTTGCCATAATTACCTCACTTAAAAATAAGCCCCCTTCTACCTATGTAGTTGGGGACTTACAGTATTAAACGAATAGAATATCGTTATTTAACAACGATATTTACAAGTTTACCTGGTACATAAATAACTTTTACGATATTTTTACCTTCTGTAAACTCTTGAACACGGCTAGATTCTTTAGCCATTGTTTCTAATTCTTCTTTCGTAATATTTACGGAAACAGTAAGTTTATCGCGAACTTTACCATTTACTTGTAATACTACTTCTACTTCATCTACAACAAGAGCAGCCTCTTCGTATACAGGCCAGTTTTCAGTGTGGATGGATGTAGTTTCACCCAATTCATGCCACAACTCTTCTGTCATATGAGGAACGAATGGTGCTAAAAGAAGTAATAAGGAATGAGTCAATTCATTAGCCAAAGCGCTATTGATTGTTTCAGCTTTATCCTTATGAGCGTACATAGCATTTACAAGTTCCATGATGGCAGAAATGGCTGTATTGAAGTTGAAGTTGTTATCAAGGTCTTCTGTTACCTTTTTGATAACGCGGTGCAATTCACGACGTAAAGCGAATTCGTCTTTTGTAAGTTCACCAGTTACTTTTTTCTTACCTTCTTCGTTGTATGCATCAACGATACGCCATACACGGCCTAAGAAACGGTAAGAACCTTCAACACCTTGGTCAGACCAATCGAGGTCACGATCTACAGGAGCCGCAAAGAGAATGAACAAACGAGCAGTGTCTGCGCCATAAGTATTGATAATTTCTTCAGGAGAAACTACATTACCTTTGGATTTAGACATCTTGCTGCCTTCTTTAAGAACCATACCTTGTGTCAACAAACCACGGAATGGTTCGTTAGCTTCGATAAGGCCTAAATCGTGAATAACTTTCACAAAGAATCGGGAGTACAACAAGTGCAAGATAGCATGTTCAATACCACCGATATATTGGTCAACGTTCATCCAGTAGTTAGCGATTTTTTTATCGAATGGAGCTTGGTCATTTTTAGTGTCTGTATAGCGCAAGAAGTACCAAGAGGAATCGATAAATGTGTCCATTGTGTCTGTTTCACGACGTGCAGGACCACCACACTTAGGACATGTAGTATTTAGGAAGCTTTCAGATGTAGCCAATGGAGATACGGCACCAGACTCAAATTTAACATCCTCTGGCAAGCGTACTGGCAACTCTTCTTCAGGAACGAGTTGTTCACCGCATTTTTCACAATATACTACAGGAATTGGCACGCCCCAGTAACGTTGACGAGAAATCAACCAGTCACGAAGACGGAAGTTTACCTTACCTTCACCAATGCCGCGTTCGTTAAGAGCAGCTGTGATAGTTTTACGAGCCTCTTCAGATGTTTGGCCATTATATTCACCAGAGTTAACGAGGATACCATCTTCATGGTACCATTCTTGCCATTTATCAAGGCTGTATTCTTCGCCTTCACGAGCTACAACTTGTTTAATTGGCAAATCATATTTGTGAGCAAATTCCCAGTCACGTTCATCATGTGCAGGGGAACCCATTACGGCACCAGTACCATAGTCTACCAATACATAGTTAGCAATCCACACAGGAACTTGTTCGCCAGACATTGGGTTTACTGCATAGGAACCAGTGAACATACCTTCTTTAGGTGCATCTGTAGATGTACGATCGATATCGCTCATATTGCGCATACGCGTAATGAAAGCTTCCAATTCAGCTTTATTAGGAGCATTTTCAATAAGACGTTCCACATATGGATGTTCAGGAGCCAATACTACATAGCTTACGCCATAAATAGTATCAACCCGTGTAGTATACACAGATACGCGTTCATTAATGGATGGAACTTCGAAGGAGAACTCTGTACCTTCAGAGCGACCAATCCAGTTCTTTTGCATCAATTTAACGCGTTGTGGCCAGTGATCAAGAGTGTCTAAATCAGTTAACAAGCGATCAGCATATTCTGTAATACGCAAGAACCATTGAGACAAATCTTTTTTCTCAACTGGGTTATCACAACGCCAGCAAGCACCGTCGATAACTTGTTCGTTCGCCAATACAGTATGGCACGTTTCACACCAGTTTACTTTAGCTTCTTTTTTGTATGCTAAGCCTTTTTTATAAAATTGTTGGAAGAACCATTGGGTCCATTTGTAATAATCTTCTTTACATGTTGCAACTTCACGGTCCCAATCATAGGACAAGCCAAGCGCTTTTTGTTGCAATTTCATGTTCTCGATGTTGTCTAGTGTCCATGTTTTAGGTGCAATACCATGTTTGATAGCCGCATTTTCAGCAGGCATACCAAAGGAGTCCCAGCCCATTGGATGTAATACGTTAAAGCCCTTCATTTTTTTGAAACGAGCTACTACGTCACCGATGGAATAGTTACGCACGTGACCCATGTGTAAGTTACCAGATGGGTACGGGAACATTTCTAATACATAGTATTTTTCTTTGGATTCATCATATTCTGTTTTAAATGTATGGTTATCATCCCAATACTTTTGCCACTTTTTCTCAATATCTTGGGCTACATATTTTTCATTCATGTAGGGGCCTCCTCATATAGTCAACCTCATTAGTTGCCGTTTTATAATCAATATTTTTATTTTACTACTTACTATGAAAGCAGTCAAACTCTAGCGTTTTACTACTTGTACAGATTTTGATAAGCGTTTTTCTCTGCCTTAGCTTCCTCTGCTTGACGTTTTTTCTCGGCTTTAGCTTGCTCCGCTTCTTCTTTAGCTTTGCGTTTAGCTAATTCTTTTTCTTCTTTTGCCTTACGTTTTGCTTCCGCTTTAGCAGCTTTGGCCTTTTCTTTTTCCTCTAGGCGTAATTTATATTGTTCAACCTTAGTTAATGGTTTAGTTTCTTCTACTACTGGTTCAGGAACAACCGCTGTAGGAGATTTAGGAATACCGCGGCCTAAGTCTTTGCTTTGAATCATAGCAATAGTAGATTCGTCTTCAAAGCCTTTGCGCCATGCAGCAAAACCACCGAGCTGTAATTCTTTTACAAGGTCTAGTTTCAAACCTAAGGACGTATTATCTTCAAACCAAATACGATCGGAACCAGACCCAGTTGGGATAGATAAATAATATAATTTTAATCTATCATCCCATGTCATTTTATCCTTGTAATTTGCAAAATAGCTACCTGTGTTTTTCATAGCCAAAGTTTCGCCTTTTGCATAGCCATTAGTATCATGCCATAAGCGCATATAGAATGGTACACCTAGTACTAGTTTTTGGGATGGTACTTCAGAAAGCATTTTTTCTGTATGGTTGCGAACCCATGGATAACTTGCTACAGGACCTGCTGTTGTACTTTTAGCCCATGTTTCGTCATACGCCATGAGAACTACATAGTCTACGGAATTAGCAAAGGCACTGCGGTTATATACTAAGGACCATTCTGGGCTATCAGAATAACCAGTTACATCAATGGATGTTTTAATATTGTATTGATGTAAATGATTAGATAAATATGCTACAAACGCTGTTAAACGATCACGGTCGGCATAATCAATATTTTCAAAGTCAAAGTTATAACCATCAAATCCGTAAATATAGGCATATTGCACAAGGTTATGAGCATATTTTTTCCATACAGATTGATCTGCTAAGATACCACTTGTAAAGCCAGGATCAAATCGATTCGTAATCAGAGGCCATACGTGGTAACCTTTACTTTTATAATCGTTAACATAATCAATACTTACATTAGGACTTGCTTCAAGGCCAAGGCTATGCAATTTGAACCAACTTGGAGAAATGATATTATCACCACTGGAATTCAGTTTTGCTTGATATGGAGTCCCCTGTGTTGGCCATGGATCAAAGGCCCAAGACAATGGTGTTTGCATTGTATAAGGAGCTTTTACTGTAGAGGCTTGCGGTGCAGGACCTAATGTTAATTGACCATTGACCTTTGTATAGCTCACACCGAGCATAGCTGGATCAGACTCAATATCGACATAGGTAATGCCATTTTTACTTGTAGTTGGCAATTTTACAGGTTCACCAACGGCAGCAGGATTTAAAACAATAGCATTTCCTTGTAACTCTGTTTGAGGTACATACACCGTATAGGATGTTTTATATTGATTTGCCTCGTAATGACGCGTTGTGTTTGCTAAGAATTGGTCAATGGGAACCAACACCTCAGCTTGTACTGCAGTCGTAGATAATGCGGACATTACTAAAGCTGTTAAGGATTTTAAAATAGTAGATTTACGAATCATGAACTCTCCTAACTCTAGCCCCATAAGGGGATACAATTTTAATCTCTATATTATACCATATTATATAGAATTCATCTCAGTTGTTGCATGAAGGGTACATGTAATTTATAATTTACCTTATACAATACAAGTTATTACATAAGGAGTTTTATATGCATCAATATCTATTTTTTATAGGTGACTTTCCTATCAGGGCTTATGGTGCCATGTTAGCATTAGCTATCATCTGTGGTGCCTCGGTTGCCTATGTTTTATTAAAAAAAGATGGTCGTGGTTGGCATGAACATATCATCGACTTTTCCATTACTGTTGCCGTAGCGGGCCTCATTGGTGCCAGATTATGGGATGTATTCTTCTTTGATTGGCAGTACTATGGCAATCATTTACTAGAAATCCCCTTTGTATGGCAAGGTGGCATGGCCATTCAAGGCGGTGTCGTTCTTGGCACCATTGCAGGCTATTGGTACTTACGTAAAAATAATATCGACTTTTGGGCTTTTGCCGATTTATTCGCACCAGCATTGATTTTGGCACAATCTGTAGGCCGTATGGCAAATCTCTTAAATGGCGATGCCTTTGGTCATCCTACGGGCGGTAATTTTGGTATTCTCTACCCTGAAAGCACGTTAGCACATCGCACCTACGGCAATCAACCATTATGGCCAGCCGAAATCTGGGAAGGTCAAATCGACATTCTTATCTTTGTAGCCCTCCTATTATTTAGCTCCTTTAAACATGCTAAAGGTCAAGTATTCGTGCTTTATGCGATTCTCTATTCTACGGCTAGATTCTTCCTTGAATTTTTGCGCGGTGACTATGTAAACTTAACATTAGGCTTAAAATCTGCTCAAATGACTAGCTTGATTGTCATCATCATTGGTATCTGTGTATTTATCTATCTAGGCTATCTAGAAAAGAAAAATCAAAAATTAATTGTTGCTACAGAGCCTACAGTTAAAACTAAAAAACGTAAATAAAACAGTAAATAATAAAAAATCCTTCATTCCTAGGTATGTGAATGAAGGATTTTTTATGTAAGTCATAATTTACGATTGACCTAACAAGCTAAATCAATACGTAAATAACTTATCTTATAAATTTTCTTTACCTTTTAATGCATCCAGTTCTTCTAATGCTCGATTAGCAATGAGTGCATTTTTCTCTTTTTTCTTACGTACTTTTTGAGGCCATGGATCCATGATGCCAAAGTTGACATTCATCGGTTGGAAGTTAGACCCTTCGTAGTTAGAAATATAGTGGCTAAGGGAGCCGATTGCCGTAGTTTTAGGGAAATCAATAAATGAGCGTTCCTCTAAATAACGTTCTACTTGAAGACCTACCATAAGACCACTAGCAGCAGATTCTAAATACCCTTCTACGCCTGTCATTTGACCAGCGAAGAATAGACGTGGTTCTTTTTGAAGTTGGAATGCATGGTTTAACAACTCAGGAGAGTTAATATATGTATTGCGATGCATAACGCCATAACGAACGAATTCAGCACTTTCTAGACCTGGAATCATACCAAATACACGCTTTTGTTCGCCCCATTTTAAATGAGTTTGGAAGCCTACCAAGTTAAACATGGTGCCTTCTTTATTCTCTTTACGCAATTGTACTACTGCATAAGATTCCTCATTAGTCCGTTTATCTACTAAACCAACTGGTTTAAGTGGGCCATAACGCAATGTGTCTTCCCCACGGCTGGCCATGATTTCTACAGGCATGCAACCTTCAAAATAGATTTCCTTTTCAAAATCCTTTGGTTGCACAGCTTCAGCTGTAGTGAGTTCATGCCAGAATTCTTTATATTCCTCTTCTGTCATAGGACAGTTAAGGTAATCTGCATCGCCCTTGTCGTAGCGAGATGCGGCAAATACTTTGTCGTAATTTAAAGATTCTGCCGTAACAATAGGAGCTGCTGCATCGTAGAAATAAAAGCCTGTTTCACCTGTTAAGGCTTTAATCTTATCTCCTAATGCTTCAGACGTAAGTGGACCAGAAGCGAAGATAACAGTGCCTTCAGCAGGTATGTCAGTTACCTCTTCATTGTGAACTGTAATATTAGGATGTCCCTTTACCTTCTCAGTCACCATTTCACTAAACAAATGACGATCAACGGCCAAGGCACCACCGGCAGGTACAGCAGTCGCATCAGCACATTCCATAATCAGGGAACCTAAACGACGCATTTCTTCTTTTAAAAGACCTACCGCATTTTCAATATTGCCAGCTCGCAAGGAGTTACTACATACGAGCTCTGCAAATTGATCTGTTTGATGCGCAGGAGAACTCTTCACGGGGCGCATTTCATATAAGTCTACATGAATGCCACAATTAGCGAGTTGCCAAGCCGCCTCAGAACCTGCTAGGCCCGCACCAATAACAATAACATTTTTATTATTCAACAGTTGTTTCCTCTTTTTTAGCTTTGCTAGACTTTTTAGATTCTTTAGATTCTTTTACAGTTTCTTCACTAGCTTCGCTTTTTTTCTTTCTTGTTTTCTTTGGTGGTCTAGTTGGACATGTTTCATTGGAACAGAACTTTTTAGTTGTACCATTTTTATATGTCTTTTCAACCATAATAGAACCACATGTTTCACAGAAATCATGGGTTGGTTTATCCCATAATGTAAAGTCACATTGTGGATATCGATTACAGCCGTAGAATAGACGACCACGGCGAGACTTACGCTCTACGATTTCCCCTTCCTTACATTTAGGGCAAGTTACACCAGTCCCTACCGTAATAGGTTTAGTATTTTTACATTCTGGGAAATTAGAACATGCAAGGAATTTACCATAGCGACCAAATTTATATACCATAGGGCTATGACAGAGTTCGCACGTTTCATCACTTTCCATAGATGCAATTTCAATGCGATCTACATCGCTCGCATCTTCTAGCTCTTTAGCGAATACTTCATAGAAATCAGACAATACCTTTAGATATGTATCCTTACCGGATGCAATAGCGTCAAGCTCTTCTTCAAGGTCTCGTGTAAAGCCAGTATTGATGATTTTTTCAAAGTACGCTATCAAGAAGTCTACTACTACAAAGCCTAGCTCAGTTGGAACGAATTGTTTATTCGTATTCTCTACATAGTTACGGCTTACGATTGTATCAAGAATTGGAGCATATGTACTTGGACGCCCAATTCCTAGCTCCTCTAACGTTTTGATGAGACTTGCTTCTGAATAACGTGGAGGTGGTTGTGTGAAGTGTTGTTCAGGCAATACCTCTACTGTATGAGCAGCATCATTCTTTTTAAGAGCTGGCAATTGAGGAGCATCTTCTTTTTTCGCATCTTCATAAACAGCACTAAAACCTGGGAAGATTACGCGAGAGCCTGTCGCTTTAAATGTGTAATCATCATGAACGGTCAATTCAATAGTTGTAGATTCGTTTTGTTGTGGTGCCATTTGGCTCGCCATAAAACGATTCCAAATCAATGTATATAATTTAAGCTCATCACGACTCAAGAAGGGCTCTACCATTTTAGGTGTTAACTCTAAAGATGTAGGGCGAATTGCTTCATGGGCATCTTGAGCAGAACCTTTTGCACCATACATATTAGGTTTAGAAGGATAATAATCTTCACCATAGTTATGAATAATATAATCCTTAGCCATGACCTGCATCTCTTTAGAGATACGCGTAGAGTCTGTACGCATGTACGTAATCAAACCTACGTGACCATAGGAACCGATTTCAAGACCTTCGTAAAGATGTTGAGCAATCATCATGGTACGCTTTGCACCAAAGTTCAACTTACGAACACCATCCTGTTGCAACGTAGACGTCGTAAAGGGAGGTGCGGCCTTACGAGAGCGCTTACGTTTTTCCACATTCGTTACTACTGCATCGGCTCCGCCTATAGCATCCACTACGGCTTGTGCATCTTTTTCAGTAGTAATATCGATTTTTTCACCTTTAATATGAGTCAATTCTGCTGTGAAAGCCTCTTTTTTAGGCGTTTCAAAATTGCCTTCAATAGTCCAATATTCTTGTGGCACGAAAGCTTGAATTTCTCGCTCTCTTTCACAGATAAGTCGAACTGCAACAGATTGTACACGACCTGCACTGAGGCCTTTACAAACCTTTTTCCATAACAAAGGACTCAATTTATAGCCTACGATACGGTCTAATACACGGCGTGCTTGTTGGGCATCAACCATGTTCATATCGATAGTACGTGGAGACTCTAAGGCCTCTGCTACCGCATTTTTAGTAATCTCATTGAACGTAATACGACATGTAGACGTTGGATCTACATTTAAAATGTACGCTAAATGCCAAGAAATAGCTTCCCCTTCGCGGTCAGGGTCAGTTGCGAGCAATACGGCGCTACTTTCATCGGCGTAGGAAACAAGTTCATCAATAACCTTTTTACGAGTTACCAAATTGCTATAACGGGGCGTAAAATCATGTTCGATATCGATGCCCATTTGAGACTTTGGCAAATCTCGTAAGTGGCCCATACTCGCCTTTACAACATAGTTAGGGCCTAAGAATTTTTCAATTGTTTTAGATTTAGCAGGAGACTCTACGATAACCAATACTTTGCCATCAGGATTATAAACGCGAGGTTCCCGTTGCTCTGGTGGCACGGACGTTTGTAATACAGATTTATCCCGTACAATCCCCATGGGAGTAAGGGCTTCTTTAGCAACCTTGCGCTTTATCGTAGTACTCTCTTTCTTAGTACTTTTCTTTTTAGTATCTTTACTAGTACTAGCTACTTTTGGCTCGCCAATAACGATTGATCGTTTAATGGACAAGTATATCACTCCTAGTCATATTAATATAGCCTCTCGGCGGTTGATGTTCTATAGCCCCTTCCATTTCTAACTCTAGTAATAAGGGCTGCAGTTGTTGTAATGGAATAGAGGTCGCTTTCAAAATATCACTAACTGTGATACAACGATCATGAGGTATTTCGCTCAAGATTAGACTCCTATCCACATTAAAGCTTAACATAGAGAGCCCTTGTGTATCAACACCCTGACCATGATTCACCATTTCATTACTATCTTTTACGCCCATTGTATCTCTTTTATTTGGTGGTGAAAGTTTTTCTTTAGCACTAAACATATCTCGCAATGTTAAATGATATTCCTTGACGATGTCCTCATAACCAGTTAATACAAAGGCTCCATTACGCATGAGGAATTTATTGCCATCTGCTGTATGGTCTAATAAATTACAAGGCACTACAAATACATCTCGACCTTCGCTAACAGCCATATCCGCTGTAATCAATGAACCACTACTTCCTTTTGCCTCTACTACGATTACACCTCTACTAAGGCCACTAATAATACGGTTGCGTGCAGGGAAATGCTTTGCCGATGGCGGTGTGCCTGGAGGATATTCAGATAGGAGTAACCCATTATTTGCCAGTACTCTATCAAATAATTTAGAATTTTCTCTAGGATAAACAATATCTAATCCACATCCCATAACGACAATGCCGTACCCCTGACTTGCTAGTAGTCCTTCATGGCTATGCGAATCGATACCACGAGCACCACCACTCACAATTATAGTACTGTATTTACCCAATTCTTTCCCTAACATTCTCGCCACATTCCGCCCATATAATGAACACCGTCGAGCCCCTACAATAGCAATACGGTTTAGTCTTTTATCTAATAAAGCTCGATTACCTCGCATAAATAATATAGCTGGTGGGTTATAGATTTGGTTTAACATAGATGGAAAATCCTTATCTAGAAAGGTAGTAACATCCATCTGATATTCGTCTAATTTCTGAATTATATAATCTAACTTTTCATCCTTAGCCGATGATGCTATAGCACGTTTATCAGCGTTAGGAATATGTGTATAAGGCTTTAAATTTTCAACCTTCTTAACGGCATCCCAAGCATCATAGGGCGACCCAAAATCCTCTATGAAACGCCGTACATGTGTGGCTCCCACATTATATAAACTTTGCAAGCCAGCAATATAAATAGTATCATCGTATCTAGTCATCTTTACACCTATTTACCTGTTCTAAACAACATAGCCTCGGAAATGTGATGAGGCTCCACTTGTGGATTTCCCTCAAGGTCCGCTATAGTACGAGCCACCTTTAATATGCGATCAAAGGCACGCCCACTTAAATGAAAGTGATCAAATATATTGCCCAATACACTCCATGCCTTATCAGTAATATTACATAGCTCACCTATGGCCTTGTGAGGAACGGCTCCATTAGAATTAAATTCTAAGTTTTCATAACGTTTCTGTTGCAAAGCAGTTGCCAACATAACTTGTTGCCTCATGCTTTCACTTGTCATAGTAGACGTCGAATTATCTAATAATTGTTCTAGTGTAGGTCTTTCAACGGGAATATGTAAATCTATGCGGTCCATAATAGGTCCTGACAACCGTTGCTGATAGTTTTTAACCATCGTTTCAGAACATATGCATTCCCTATGTGGGTCATGATAATAACCACAGGGACAAGGATTTGCGGCCAATATACAAATAAAATTGGCAGGATACATATAATTACCTTGAGACCTATTGATAGTAATTGTGCGAGACTCTAAGGGCTGCCTTAACGCATCAATAACTTGGCGCTGAAACTCTGGTGCTTCATCCATAAATAAAACACCACGGTGAGCAAGTGTGACCTCCCCAGGACGGCCTTGTATACCTCCGCCTACCATACTCGCTAAAGTGGCCGTATGATGTGGATGCCTAAAAGGCCTAGTTTTAACGAGTCCCTTATCACCGAGTAAACCGATCACATCTTGGATGCGACTTACCTCAACCATCTCACTCCAAGTCATAGGAGGCAATATGGTCGGTAATCGTTCAGCCATCATCGTTTTACCACCACCGGGAGGACCTATCATAATACAATGATGATGTCCTGCAGCGCTAATGAGCATGGCGCGTTTACCAAGCTCTTGACCTTGTACATCGCCAAAATCTACATCATACGTAGTATTATGGTTTTTATTATTCATCGTATCTGTTAATATCTCATCTTGATTTTTTCCTATTTTTACCTTTTTAGAAGTTGGAATAGATTTAGATTTAACCTGGTCTTCTAAGACGGTAATAATATTTTGTAATGAAGACTCGCCATATATAGTAAGATTTGGAATAGCTTTCAAATTATATCCATTTTCTACGCTTGTATATATAGTGTTGTAATCAGCTTCTAACCCTGTCAAGGACATCGCCAAGGTGCCAAAGGTCGGTAGCAGTGAACCATCTAAGGCTAGCTCGCCCATAAATAGACATCTACTCAATAAAGCTAAAATTTTCGCTTTACGCCCCTTTATCTGTCCCGATGCAATGAGAACCCCTAAAGCAATCGCTAAATCGAGTCCTGCACTACTTTTACGAATTGTAGCAGGTGCTAGATTGACTACGATACGCCTCATAGGGAAGTCATAGCCACTATTTTTGATAGCCGCCCTCACTCGTTCCCGAGCTTCCTTTACGGACTGATTAGGTAGACCTACGATATCAAATACAGGTAAACCTTGCGATATATCGACCTCTACTGTAATAATGCATCCATCTATGCCATGTAAGGTGGCTCCATATAGTTTTGCATACATAGGTAACCTCTCTAAAAGCACTGCGGCAAATAATGAATGGAACTTTGAAAGTCTTCATGCAAGTACACTTCGATTACATCAAAGGATAACTCTTTCCAGCGCCGTCTTTTCTGATGTAGATCATACAAAAATAACATGGCTGCCCGTTTAATATGCTTTTGCTTCTTCTTTGTCACCGCTTCTCGAGCTAATCCATGCTGCATTCCTCGACGGGCTTTAATTTCAATAAAGTGATACACTAAATCACGTTTAGCAATAATATCGATTTCACCTAATCTAGTTCGATAATTTGTATCTACGACAGTAAGGCCTATTTTTTCAATATATTTAATGGCCACTCGTTCACCCCATTTTCCAAGTTCCTTGGAATCGAGTTCATTAAATGCTTTACCCGTACTAATCGTTTTCATATATACCTCCTATATCGTGTAGTAACTACAATAACTTATAGAATAGTTATCACTCAATCTACATCTAAACTTTCAACAGGTAACACTTACTTGTAGCGTAGAGTATGGAGACTATAAAAGTAAATACAAAAGAGGTTCCTAATAGTCACATCGGTGACCAATAGGAACCTCTTTACGGTTATGAACTATATGCGATTTATAATGATACAACTAATACAATTAATACAAATATAGAAGTTAACTTAATAGTCGAATCATAAAATAAGTTTATTAATAATCACTTAGGTTTAACCCAACGAACGATAGATTTAATAGGTTCAAAGCTCTTGCGATGTAGTGGTGTTACACCTTGTTGTTCAACAGCTTCTTTATGTAACTCCGTATAATAGCCTTTATGAATACCAAATCCATAACCAGGGTATTCGTCATCAAGGCTCTTCATATATCGATCTCGCGTAACCTTAGCAATGATGGATGCAGCCGCAATATTAGCGCTTTTACTATCGCCCTTAATTATGGACTCCACAGGAATCGTCAAATCAGGCAATTTCATAGCATCGGCTACTACTGCTTCAGCGGGTACGCTGAGCGTCCGAATCGCCTCATACATAGCTTGACGTGTTGCTTCGTAGATATTGAGCTCATCAATCTTTTCTGGACCGTAAGAAATACAGCTTACTGCTACGGCTTCTTTCATGATGATATCGTAGAGGGCTTCACGCTTTTCTTCGGTTAGCTTTTTAGAGTCATTTAAACCAGGAATTAATGTCATAGGCGGCAATATAACGGCAGCTACCGTTACAGGCCCTGCGATAGGGCCACGACCTACCTCATCGACACCAGCTACATGATACATACCTTGATCGTAGAACATACCTTCATAGTCATACATGCTCATGAGCCGTTGTTGTTCTTTCAGCTCTTTTTCTTGGCGCTTAATATAAGAAGCAGCCAATTTTTGTACAGAACTACGATTGTCCTCTTGGGCTAAAGGCAAAATCTCTAAGGCTTGTTCAGTTTCAAAGATTGCCTTAATGTCTGCAACCTTTAATTTAGAAAAAACATCCTTATCCATTTTGTGTTTCCTCTCCATCTTCAGGATAGTATGGTTCTTCATCCACTTGGTCTAATGTAATGGTACCAAGTTTAGTGTTGCGATAGTCTTGCAAGATGATGCGGCGTGCTTTATCAAAGTCTACTACGCCACCACTTACAAGACAACCACGACGACGACCGATGCTTTCAAGAATCGTATCCACATCTGTCATCTCTTCTTCTTTTAATTTATAACGTTCTACCAAAATATTTGGCGTATTCGTCAATAAATGATTTAATAGCTGTTTCATTACATGCTCTAAGTCGTACACATCATCAGAAACAGCACCCGTCATAGCAAGGCGAGCCGCTGCGCGTTGGTCCTCTAATTTAGGCCATAAAACACCTGGTGTGTCGAGCAATTCAAGGTTCTTACCAATTTTAACCCATTGTTGACCACGGGTATGACCTGCTTTGTTAGCTGTACGCGTTGCTGCAGAGCCAGCTAAGGAGTTAATCAATGTAGATTTACCCACATTAGGAATACCTAAAATAATAGTACGCACAGACCGGCTACGAATGCCTTTTGCGACCCAACGATCGATGATAGGCTTGCTCAAACGCTCTACAGTAGATATTAACTTCTTATTCCCCTTGCCAGACTTAGAATCGATAGCCAATACTGTGATACCTTGTTTAGTAAAGAATTCGGTCCATTCCTTTGTGGCTTTAGGATCTGCTAAATCTACTTTATTTAACAATACGATATGAGGTTTCTGACCAACGAGTTCAGTGATTACAGGGTTCGCACTAGAGCGAGGAATACGCGCATCTAGTAACTCAATAACTACATCTACCTTTTTTATATACTCCGTAATCATACGTGTGGCTTTCGCCATATGCCCAGGGAACCAATGTACGATAGGTGAATCTGCCATAGTATTTCCTTTCATATCTAAATTTTAGCAAAAATAAAAGGCTGCCAACGGCAGCCTTTTATGAACATTAGCGTTTTTCGCGAATACGAGCAGCTTTACCAGTAAGGTTACGTAAGTAGTACAATTTAGCACGACGAACAACACCACGGCGCATAACTTCGATTTTAGCTAAGCGTGGGCTGTGAAGTGGGAATGTACGTTCTACACCTACACCGGATGCAATACGACGAACTGTGAAAGTTTCACGTACGCCACCGTTTTGACGTTTAATTACCAAACCTTCGAATACTTGGATACGTTCACGAGAACCTTCCACTACTTTTACGTGTACGCGAACTGTGTCACCAGCGCGGAAAGTAGGGATGTCTGTACGAAGTTGTTCTTGTTCAAGTACGTTAATAATGTTCATTGTTTCCTCCTGTTTGCAGACATTCAATACCTACACCTTATAGGCAGCGGACTGTCTCAAATTAACAGAAATATATTATCATAAATCACGTACTGTTCGCAAGTATTTTCTATATAATTTTGAGAAACTAATTATTTACTTAAGATTGGGCGCTTTAACTTACCTAACAAGCGGTATAAATCATCTTTTTCATCATCAGAAAAATCAGAAAATAGTACATTCAGAAATTGGTCATATGAATGTAATAATGACTTACCTAATCGTTTCCCCTCTTCAGTGAGCCCTACTACGGAAATTCGTTTATCCATATAATCGATGTGCTTTGTAACATACCCTAATTCAATAAGTATATCCGTCTGCTCTGATACTGTAGCAGGACGCATATTAAGAGCATCTACTAATTGTTTTTGAGATGCCCCTTCAGATCGCATATATAATTCTATAATTATTTTATCACGGGATTTTTCTTTACCACTTGGCACCTTACATAAGGCTTTATATAATTCATCATGATTCATGACAGTTATCTCCTCATACAACTTTGTATATTATAAGATATTCGCCATGGTCTCAAAAATTCCTGCATAAAATTTGTATATTCTTCGTAAAAGCAAAAGAGGTACCAAACGGTACCTCTTCTTTCATATATTACTGTAAAAGTTTTATCTATCTAATACCCAATATATTATTTTAATGCACTAATATCACCGATAATAGCCATTACACTATAAGCTAAACGAACGAGTTGTAAACGGTTAGCTTTAATAGCTTCGTCTTTATCCATAACCATTACATCTTCAAAGAATTTGTTAATGGCTGGAACCAAAGTAGCTGGAACAGCTACAACTGCAGCATAATCATTAGCTTCCCACGCAGCAAGACTTTCTTCAGATGCTTTAGAAGCAGCTTCGAACAATGCTTTTTCAGCATCTTCTTTCAACAAGTCGCTATTAACGCCTATATATTCCACATCTTTTACAAGATTGTACATACGAGTATAAGCTTGAACAAGCTCAACATTTTCATCAATACGATTTGCTAACAATGCGTTTACAAGACCTTCTGCATCAGCAACGGACAATTCATTGTTAGACAACAACAAGTCGATGACATGATGAGGAACTTCGCGATCAAGGAAGATGTTTTTCAAACGAAGTGTGAAGAATTCTTCTACTTGGCCAAGTAATTCGTCTTGTTTTTCAGCTGGTACATTAAGCAATTTCATAGAAGATTTGAAGATTGGACGCAAGCTGATGTTCCACTCACTACCAAGTAAGATGTTCAAAATACCAATAGTTTGACGACGCAATGCATATGGATCTTGAGAACCTGTAGGGATTAAACCACGGCTGAAAGTAGCAACGATGTTATCTACTTTATCGATGATGGACAATACTTTACCTGCTTCAGTTTGAGGCAATACATCGCCTGCAAAACGTGGTAAATATTGTTCGAAAATAGCTTCTGCTACTTCTTCAGATTCACCATCAAGTAAAGCGTATTCTTTACCCATTACGCCTTGTAATTCAGTGAACTCTGTAACCATACCAGTCGTAAGGTCAGTTTTAGCAAGCTCTGTAGCGCGTTCCAATACAACAGCTGCATCTTCGTGCAGGCCACATTCTTCACCAAATACACGGCCCAATTTAAGCAAACGTTCAGTTTTATCTGCTAAGTTACCAAGACCTTCTTGGAATACGATTTTAGTCAAACCATCTTGACGGTCGATAAGAGGTTTCTTGCGGTCTTCGTTGAAGAAGAATTTAGCATCATCAAGACGTGCGCGCAATACGCGTTCGTTACCAGCTTGAACTACTTCGATGGAATGATCGGAGCCGTTACGAACTGTTAAGAACATTGGCAACAATTTGCCCTCTTGGTCAACCAATGGGAAGTAACGTTGATGGTCTTTCATTGGTGTAATGATAGCTGCATCAGGAAGTGCCAAGTAGGACTCTTCAAAGCCGCCGCACAATGCTGTAGGCCATTCAACAAGATAGTTAATTTCTTCTAACAAATCATCATCCCAAACGATGGATGCATTTTTAGAAGCTGCCATATCATGTAATTGTTTGGAGATCAATTCACGACGTGCATCTTGATCAACCATAACAAAGTTTTCTTTTAATGTGTCTACATAGGATGCTGCATTCTTAATAGTGATTTCATCAGCACCTAAGAAGCGATGACCACGTGTTACATTACCAGATTTTACAGTAGCAAATTCTACAGGAATTACTTCTTCATCAAGTAATGCTACAAGCCAACGTACAGGACGTACGAATTTAGCATCTAAATTACCCCAATGCATGGATTTAGGGAAATTAAGACCTGTAATCAATTGTGGCAACATGTCTGTAACAATATCTTTTGCAGGTACGCCTGCCGTTTTAGTTTCAGCGTAAATATAGCCGTCTTCTACAACGAGATCAGCTACATCAAGACCTTTACCACGAGCAAAACCGATAGCTGCTTTTGTAGCATTGCCATCAGCATCATATGCGATGGATGCAGAAGGACCTTTATGACGTTCGCTGATTTCAGCAGATGTGTCAGCAAGACCTTTCACGATAAGAGCCAAACGACGTGGTGTACCGTATGTTGCAATGCTTTCAAAAGGAAGATGGGCATCATTTAATTTTGTTTCAGCCAATTGTTTTAATTGACCTAAGATATTTGGCATAAAGCCGGCAGGAATTTCTTCTGCACCGATTTCAAATAATAAATCCTTTGCCATCTTATTTATCTCCTTTCAAAAGTGGGAAACCTAATTCTTCGCGTTTAGCGAGGTATTGTTGTGCACAAATACGAGCTAATGCACGTACGCGGCCGATGAAAGCAGTACGTTCGCTGATAGAAATAGCGCCACGGGAATCAAGCAAGTTGAATGTGTGGGAACATTTCAATACATAGTCGTAAGCTGGTAATACATAGCCGGCTTCGCAAACGCGTTTTGCTTCTGCTTCATACATATCAAATAATTTGAAAAGCATATCTGTATCTGCTAATTCAAAATTGTAAACGGATTGTTCTACTTCGTTAGCATGCCAAACGTCACCATATGTAACGTTTTCATTCCATTTAAGGTCATATACGTTTTCTACGCCTTGAATGTACATAGCCAAACGTTCTAAACCGTATGTAATTTCTACAGACACTGGTTTACAGTCGATGGAACCAACTTGTTGGAAATATGTGAACTGAGTTACTTCCATACCATCAAGCCATACTTCCCAACCAAGGCCCCAAGCGCCCAATGTTGGAGATTCCCAGTTATCCTCTACGAAACGAATATCGTGATCTTCCGCATGAATACCAAGAGTTGCCAAGGATTGTAAGTACAATTCTTGGATATTATCTGGAGATGGTTTCACAATAACTTGGAATTGATGATGTTGGAACAAACGATTAGGGTTATCACCATAACGACCATCTGCTGGACGACGAGAAGGCTCTACATAACATACAGCCCATGGTTCAGGACCAATAGCATGTAAGAATGTAGCAGGGTTCATTGTACCTGCGCCTTTTTCAATGTCATATGGATTTTGAACGATACAACCTTGATCGCTCCAGAATTTTTGTAGATTTAAAATAATCTCTTGAAATGTCATTGCTGCCTCCACTTTACACAACCGACATAAAATCAACCATTTCGTTACAAACAAAAAAGTCCCTGTAACGAAAAACGTTACAGGGACGAGTATACCCGCGGTTCCACCCTATTTGGCTTGCGCCCTCTTTTTTCTATGTTGGCCTTTACTAACAGATACCTGCGTTCCTGCCAATGCTCTACAGCGCCTTCAACCAAATGTGAGCTTACACCATCCTCACTCGCTAGAGAGGTTTACTACTCTGCTTCATCGCATATATTATACACAATATTGTAGCAATATAGAGGGAAGAATGTCAATCTTTCAGAGTATATAATTGTCTGACTAGAACTATTAAAAGCAATAAACCTAGTTCTAGATATATATCCCATAAATATACTTCATAAACAAAAAAACTAATACACCTACTAATACAGATAAGACAAATAATGCTAAGAAAGTACGAGTCAGAATCCATCCTCTTTTTTCATACTCCGTTAGTGTTCCAGCTTTATTTTTACGCCATAAGATATAAGTACCTATCATACCTATTCCAAGCATAAATAGTGCATTAAAGTCCTCAATGAATTTAGGTAAACCAAAATATGATTCTATTAAAATACTTATTAAGAAATAGTTGCCAATTATTGTTAAAAGTGTAACCTTCCGTGTACCCCAAGATTTAATCATATAATAATTAAAACCTAAAAGTAAAAATATATTTACTATTTGTTTTTCCATTTGTCTGCTTTCTAAGAAGATATTAAGGTCATAAAATAAATAAGATTCCAATTATTCTAAAGTATATTAAATTTAATAACTTAACTATTTTTACATTCATATATGATTATCCAATTTCTTAAATTATAAAAGTCATACTAATGTCCTCATCATACAATCAATCTTATTATATTTTTAATATACAGAATATATAAATACACTAATAACCCATGTTTGATTAATATGAAGTTAGATTGAGAATAAAATAGCCATTAAAAATAACAATATAGTAAATAGAGAAAATAAGTAATAAGTCCATTTATTATCACTATTTTTAAAAATTAGTGAAAACAGGTATGTACTAAATGATAACAATAAAAACTCAATTAGGTACTTAAATTCTTTATTTATGGTATCTAAGAACTTTAAATCTGTAAAAAGCACAAATAAAAATATACCAAAACTAATCAGCCTAAATTTTTCATTTATGTCCTTATTAGATTTTTGGATATATTGAATTACGCTATAGGCAAATGCTAAAAACAAGGATATAGTAGCAAAATAATATATTAATTTCATTGATTCTATTACACCTCATTTTTACTTCTTCATCTGTGGTAATATTTTTTACAAGGCTTATAGCTCAAAAACTAATTTTAATAAAGCAAAAATAATAAGCCAGCATACAAAAGTAAGGCCATAAGATCTATATTTTAACTTACGACCTTTAATTTAGTCATACATTATTTTTCCCATAATAGAGAATAATAGAATCAAAAAGATCAAATAAAATGCTAGCTGTATCATTTATCCAAACTTCAAATTTTGAATTAATACTATTTATATATTTAAAATTGCTTTCAATATACCAAAGAATATTAACCAACAAACAAAAAATGCTCCATAGAAATCATAATGGATTTCGGCACCGGTCATATAATCATACCCCATACTGTATATAAGAGAAATTAAGTTGAATAATGCAAATGCATAGAAAAATATTTTTTTTATTGTAATCATTTTAATTTTCACCTAAAAAACAAAAAATGAATTTAATAATACTATATTTACTACATACAATATTATTTTTTTCATAATATAAGCCTTTTTTACTTATAGATATTTAAACCTGATGTAAAGCTAGTAAATCAACATCGTTATAAACTAATGTCAATAAATTATAGTTTTGATCTATTGAAAATATTCCTTTAAGACCACCTGCATCAACAAATGAGTAAGTACTATCATCAATTTTATAGAATTTACTTTCTAAGGGTACAAAATATTTGTCTAATGCTAATCCGACCTTCTCTGCCTCTTCTTCAGAACACCCTAAAACATCTCGTACACGTTTAAAGTATGGCTTGTGAACATTTTCTATTCTGTCTTCTATTATTTTATTTGTTTTTTTATATGTCTTAAATCTATAGATTAGATATAAGATAGCTAGTAGTAAAGCAAGATTCTCGTTCATAATCTCCTATAAAAATATACTAATATATACATTAGTATATAAGAAATAAACTTAAATAAATCATTATAGTTATATAAATAAATTGTAAACCACCTATCAAAGATAATCAATGTATCTTCAATAGGTGGTTTATTTTACTCACCCTTAGCAATACGGTCTAAGAGTTCAATATAGCTTTGTTTATTTAATGCTGGTGTAAAGTTGTCTAATACATCTTTAGCGCCTGCTGCGTCATCGTATAGCAAGTCTACGATTGTCATAGCCAAGGCTTGTGCTGTTTTAATATACGCTACATCAGGTACAGAGATTTCATATTCTGCACTGTGTAGTACACCACTGATACAGCCAACCCATGGGTGGATAACCGGCATCAAGTGAGATACGTCCCCCATGTCTGTACTAGCTGTAATATGTGGACCTTGGTATACATTGGATTCACCAAAGATAGGATTGGAATTTTCTCGTAATAGAGCATTCATACGTTCATCATTACGCATCGGTAAATAACCAGGGAGGTCGTTGATAACACATGTGGCCCCTACTGCATCGCCACCAGCTTTTAATGCTCTGTTAACACGATGGTTACCATCTACAATAGCTTGAATATTAGAGGCACGCACATAGCTTTCAACTTGAACATAATCCGGCACACAGTTTACCAATGTACCGCCTTGATTAATAATTGGGTGGAATCTGAAATAATCGCTTTCTTTGAAAGTTTCACGAATGGAGTTAACCCCCATAACGCCCATTAAAGCAGCATTAAGAGCATTGATACCTTCATGAGGTGCTTGAGCGGCATGAGCTACCTTGCCATGATATTCAATCAGTTTAGATACAAAACCATTGGATGTACTGCCAAGCCCCATTTCACCAGCTGGTGTTTTGGCAGTCTCCACATGCATTTGCATAGCCATATCGATATCATCGAAAGCACCTTCATAGATAAGTTGTTGCTTACCGCCCATATACTTGAGTTTACCTTGTTCACGCAATTTATTGCGGTAATCAATTTCAATCATTTCCTCTGCAGGGACAGCAAATAGTACAACATCGCCTGCTAATTCGTCCATCACTGCTTGTAGACCTATAGCTATGGCAAACATATTGGTAATTTGTACATTATGACCACAGCAATGAGCAGCCCCTGTTAAATCATCGGCACGAGGATGGCGAGGACAGAGAATGGCATCTAATTCCCCCACCATTGCAACCGTATATTTACTATCTCGGCCTTTCATTCTACCTTTTACACCTGTCAGTGCATGACCTGTAGTATAAGAAATGCCAAGTTCATCAAACATAGCTTGAACCTTTTTAGAGGTTTTTACCTCTTTAAAACCCAGCTCAGGTTCAGCCATAATAGATTCTGCTAATTCTCGTAAACGCGGTTGTGCATCAACAATAGCTTTACAAACACGTTGTTTTACTTCTTCCTTTGTCATACAGCTCATACTATCTCCTTTATAAAATCGACCGTATAAAATACGGTCGATCATATCATCATGATGAATAGATATCTTCTAAAATATAAATTTATAATTATATCTTAACATAATTTAGACATCTAACATTATGATTTGGTATTAAATTAAACCTTCTAAATGAAGTACTAATTGGGCTAATGCTGTTGCACAGATAAAAGTACCTGCTGTTACAGCTAGTGCAACAGGAATAATGCGCCAAGATAAGCGACGGAATGCACCAAGGTCTTTCCCTAAGGATAAACCTGCATAAGCAAGTACTGGTGTTGTAGTAGCAAGAAATGTAACTTGGCTAGTTTTTGCTATAATCCATTCTTGGCCAGGCATTCCTGGTAAGGATGCAACAACACCGACTAAGGAAACCCAGAATACCATAGGTAATTTATTAGCATACGGCAAATTAGAGAGCAATGCACCAATTGTAGCAAGGACTGCTAAGATAGCTACGCCAACTAAACTATCGCTAAATAGATGTTTACCATCCATTACATTACCTACTGCAGTGATGATAGCAGCAATACAAATAACGATGACAAACTGTGTTAATTTTTCACTTTTACTCATGATTTGCTGCCTCCTCTGCTAAATCCTGTTCACGGGTACGACCTGTAAAGAAGTTGTATGTTTTTTCCATAACTGGTAAAGAAACAAATAGGCCAAAGTATACGCCTAGAACGGTAGTCAACAAGTTTGCAGCCCCTGCAAGAGCCATAATTTGTTGTTCGTAATCTGGATATACTGCAATGATTGGAGCCGTAGCGGCAGCCATCATACTAGCACTACCTACGCCAGCGCCCATAGCTAATGCCAATGGATGGAACCATCCAGATTGTGCCAACATACCAGCCAATACGGAGGACCACATAGCACCGATAAGAACGCCACAGATGTACATGCCCATAACACCACGGCCCTCAGGAGAGCTAAAGCCAAATTTGTCGATAATAATTGCTACGTTCGGCTCACGGTCTACGGAGTAACAAGCACCTACTGCTTCTCGACGCATACCTACTAATAAAGCTACTGGTAAACCGAATACAATCGTACCAAAGAAATGCCCAAGCTCTTGTAGTAATAATGCCCAGCCTGCACTTGTAAGAATACCAAGATTTGGACCGATACCTAAACCTACTTTTACCATCAAGATCATAACGGCAATACCGATATAATCTGCAGATTTTTCCATCTGTTTAATAGTAAGAATTTTAAACTTAGGAATAGAAATTAATAAACCTAGAACCAATGTGTACAATAATGGCAATAATACAACGGGACCTAGTTTTTTTATGCCTATAAATTCAGCGACTACAGTTAGTACGAGCGCTAGAAAATGTATTTTGAGATTTCCCAAAAGCTGCATAATGACCTCCTATAAAAACATATAATATAACATTGTTATATTATAAATAATTGTTATTAAAAGTGTCAACTACAGATGTACATATGTCTATCGGTATTATATTTTTTCATACGTATCTTGAGATACAGAAAATATATACTAGTTATGCTTACTGAAAAATGATATATCCATTCAACATCTCATAACATATAAAAATAGGCAGTTTGATTTCTCAAACTGCCTTTTAACTATCATTAAATTATGGAATTTAAAAACTTAACGCTTTGTAATGGTTTACCGATTTCGTGTTCGCAGTATGCAAATAGTAGTTTTTCAAGTTCCTTCCAAATTGTTTTGGGAAATTCTAAAGGCGTATCTTCGCCCCACTGGTAAGCGAGAATTTGTGGTAATCCGGCTTTTACAGAGTGAGAAATGCTAAGGTTCGTTGTTTCTTTCACCTGTATCCAGAATGGATCGATACCATCTTGATGTAAAAAAGCATTAGCACTAGGCACAACACCTGCGAGGGATAGTAATTGCCATCCTAGCATTATCGTTCCTAGCTGTACATTGCGGCGCCGTATTTGCTTGGAATAGTTTACAACGGTATCAAACACCTTGCGATCTACATCATACATAGCAAAAAGTTCTTGAATGAGCTCACTGGCCACTGCAGCATAAGCAATATTATCTAAATTAACAT
Source organism: Veillonella faecalis (assembly GCF_024677885.1). Lineage (NCBI taxonomy): Bacteria > Bacillati > Bacillota > Negativicutes > Veillonellales > Veillonellaceae > Veillonella > Veillonella faecalis. Next base: position 436,078 of record NZ_JALBWL010000001.1, on the reverse strand, counting down.
CTAATGATTCTACCACATAGGAACCATCAATTTGTGTAACATTTACATATTCACCATCAGGTACGACCGTTATATACATGGCACTAAAGGGACGTAAATAGGAACTATTACGCATGGTCATCATACGCTTATGCGGTATAGATGCACGAATGAGTCCTAAGCTAGGTGTGATAAAGGTAAATACAGAGTATAGCTTATGTTTTTTTCGACTAATAACGATGGCAGGTGTGTTAAAACCACCATTAAGCTTCTTCATGTTCTTCTTCCGTTGTTTCCTCTTCAGGTAAAGGTGTTACTTTAATACGGGATACGCGATAGCCTTGCATTTGTGTTACTTCAAAGGTATATCCCAATGCATCCACAGTATCACCAACAATTGGTGTCCGTTCTAAGAGACCAAATACATAGCCCCCAATTGTATCAGAATCGGAATCGTCGATTTCAACGTCCATCATTTCCTCTACTTCGTCTACGAGGACCTTGCCATCAAATTCGAAGGATCCATCTGCATAAGCAATTTTAGCTGGTAAGTGTGGTTCATGTTCGTCTTGAATATCCCCAACGAGCTCTTCAATAATATCTTCAAGGCCTACGAGACCAACCATACCACCGTATTCATCTACAACAATAGCTTGATAGATACGACGAGTTCTCATGTATTGTAGCAGTGTGGATAACTTCATTACCTCTGGCACAGTTAAGATATCACGTTTTACATTACGCAAATCCTTGCGCGCTTGGTTAGGACGTTCCATAAGATCCTTAATATGAACTAGACCAATAATATGATCCTTATCCTCTACACATAGAGGATAACGCGTATGTGCTTTAGAGCGAATAAATTTCATCGCTTCATCGTAACCATCTTCAACGAAAATACAGTCCACATCTTGACGCGGTACCATAACCTCTTTAGCTCTACGGTCTACAAAGTTAAAAACATTGTCGATCAACTCTGATTCCACTTGGTCTAGTTGACCTTCTTCATGGCTTCGAGAGATCATCATACGAATCTCTTCTTCAGAGTACACAAGGTCTAGCTCTGTTAAATATTTTGTTTTGTAAAAGCCCAAAATAACAGTGGATATTTTGCTAGCAATCCAAATGAACGGATATACCAAACGACCAGCAGCTACTACGATACGGCTATAGGTATTTACATACTTTGTTGGGAACGATAAGCCCAATGCTTTAGGTACGATTTCACCAAAGATTAAAACGATTAAGCTAATTAATAACAATAACAGTATATCTAGTACGAAGTGCATCCATGTACTATGCACATTAAATACCGCTACAAGTTGATCTACGGTATTATCAAATACAAATGTACCAGTGCCCGCAAGGGCTAAGATAAAGAATAGAATCAAAAACTGTGTAGTATTTAAGAAATACTCAGGGTTTTGATAGAGCTTTAATAAAAACTCCCTATCCTTCTCTAAAAGGATATCCATATCCTCAACATGCTCTTTACGAAGACGAGCAAAGGAGAACTTTGCGACCACAAAAAAGTTAATTAAAAATATACATACAAGACCAAACCCTATGGGTAACAGGCCATCTACACTATCCATCTTAATTCCTTTCATATAATAGGGAAAACGAGTTAGTTTTTATTATAGCAAAAATTATTTTCTATAACCAAGTTCAGATAACATGCCGGATTTATTGCGCCAATCCTTTTTAACCTTAACCCAAAGGTCTAGGTACACCTTTGTAGCCAATAGTTTTTGAATATCTACACGGGCTTCAGCACCGAGTTGTTTCAACAAGGCACCTTTCTTACCGATGATAATGCCCTTTTGAGAGTCTCGTTCACAGTAAATAGTAGCACGGATATAGGTTGTACCATCATCACGTGTTTTCATTTCATCTACGTCTACAGCGATAGCATGAGGGATTTCATCACGTGTAGCCAATAGAATTTTTTCACGAACAATATCGGAAATGATAAGGCGTTCTGGTTGGTCCGTAATCATATCCTCTGGGAAGTATTGTGGACCTTCCGGTAATGTTTCTTCTAATACATTTAGAACTTCATTTAGGTTCTCTTTATCCTTTGCAGAAATAGGAATAACCCCGGCAAATGGATATGCATCTTGATAAGACACGATGGCTTCTAAAAGCTCTTCTTTTTTTAGAGTATCAATCTTGTTAACAACTAAGAAAACAGGAACCTTTACACGTTTTAATTGCTCTATAATAAAGTTATCACCAGGGCCGCGTTTTTCATTGCCTGCTACTACAAATAAAACAGCTTCCGTTTCTTTCAAGGACTCAATGGCAGCATCTACCATGAATTCACCTAATTTATGTTTTGGCTTATGTACACCTGGTGTATCCATGAAAACGATTTGTTTTGCTTCATCTGTATATACACAGATAATACGGTTACGCGTTGTTTGAGCCTTATCGGATACGATAGCGATTTTGTCGCCAATAAGGGCATTAATTAATGTAGATTTACCAACATTAGGGCGTCCTACAACGGCAACAAAGCCAGATTTAAAATGTTCGTTCTTATTCATTATATGGTGCATCCTCCCGCACATAACCGAGATTACCTAAGATAAATTCTTCTTCAGTACGCATCTCTTTTTTATCTTCGTCGTTCATATGGTCATAGCCTAAGATATGTAAGCAACTGTGAGTCGTTAAATACGCTAATTCTCGTTCAAAGCTATGTCCATATTCGATAGCCTGTTCACGAGTGCGCTCTAAAGAAATAATCATATCACCAAGTAAGTGATGTTCCTCTTCACTGCCTTCGTAATCATCCCCTTCATTAAGGGCAAAGGACAATACATCGGTAGGTCTATCGATGCCGCGATATTCTTTGTTAAGCTCGTGAATCTTAGCATTATCGCAGAGCAAAATACTCATTTCATCCTCTTCAAGACCATATACGCGACTCACTTCATCACAGACCTTGCGTATAACAGCCTCAATATTGGAATCCTCTCGAATTCCTTCATCATAGCTAATATGTATATACATGCTTATCCTTTCGCTACATGGTCTTTAGATGCTGCGTTAGTTTCCGCAGTCTCACCAGCTAATTTACGTTCATGATACTGATCGTAAGCTTTTACAATACGACCAACTAAATCGTGACGAACAACGTCTTGATCGCTAAAGTAAACCATATTAATCCCCGGTACATGACGCAATACCTTTTCAGCCTCGCCAAGACCAGACACAACACGTGGTGGCAAGTCAATTTGTGTCTTATCACCGTTGACTACCATTTTAGAGTTGTTACCTAAACGTGTTAAGAACATCTTCATCTGCTCAGCCGTCGTATTTTGAGCTTCGTCTAGAATAACGAAGGCGTTTTCTAAGGTACGACCACGCATATATGCTAATGGTGCTACCTCGATAGTACCGCGCTCCATAAAGCGTTGTACTTGCTCGATGCCAAACATTTCATGTAATGCATCATAAAGAGGTCGCAAATAAGGATCTACCTTGTCTTGTAATTCACCAGGTAGGAAGCCTAATCGTTCACCAGCCTCTACAGCAGGACGAGTCAAAATGATTTTATCTACATTGCGGTTTTTTAAATAGAATGCGGCTAACGCTACGGCTAGGAATGTTTTACCTGTACCGGCAGGGCCTATACCAAAGGTAATGGTATTTTTACGGATGCTATCAACATAGTATTTCTGACCTTCCGTTTTAGGCGTAATATTTTTACCTCGCATATTAACGGATAAGGTATCTTCAAACATAGTATGTACAGCATCAGCTTTACCGTTCGCTACGAGTTTGGCCGCAATACGAACTTGGGACTCAGTAATGGTACTACCTTCACGATATAAAAATACCAGTTCCTCTAACGTACGATACAGGGCCTCTACTTGCTTTTCATCGCCCTTGATAACCACAGTATCCCCGCGTGCCACTACATCTACAGAGATGACTTCAAGCATCATATGCAAATATCGATTATGTTGACCTAGTATGGATTGTGCTAGGTCATATGTAGGAAATGTAAATACTTGTTCGCTCATACAACCTCCTAATCTATAAACTTACGAACGGCTTTGCCGTTTAAATAATCACATAAATCACCTTGATGGGCATCCAGTTCGTCTAATTTATCATCAATTAAGTCTTGTACGCGCCACCAACCCATAGACCAATTTGTAAAGAGTGTATTATCTTCAGGCGCTCGCCCAACAAGACGCTGCAGTACAATGTCAGGGTGTAAATGACGGATAAAGTTGACTACACGGTCAGCATATTCTTCTGCACTGATTAAGGTGAACTGACCTTCTTGGTACCACTTAGCCATCAATGTATTTTTCACAATATATAAGGCATGTAATTTAACTTGATCCACACCGAGGGCTGATAAGATACGGGCCCCTTCGATGGTATCTTTCATAGTATCCCATGGAAGATTTACTATCATATGGGTTGTTACATTAAATCCATATCTCTTAATCCGCAATACAGCATCAATAAACTGAGCTAAATCATGACCTCGATTAATTTTCTCTAATGTATCATAATTGACCGTTTGCAATCCTAATTCAATATAGATATCCTTTTGAAAGCGATCTCTAATGTCAGCCAATATGTCTAAATATTCATCGGCAATACAATCTGGTCGCGTCGCAATAGCAATGCCTACTGCTTCGTCGATGCAGCCTTGCTCCATGTAGCTTTTAAAATCATCAAGTCCCAAATAGGTATTACTAAAGTTTTGATAATAAGGTATAAATTTTTTCGCCTTATATTTAGGACCTATGTGAGCAATGTTTTCCTCTAATTGCATGCGCACTGTCATCCAAGCAGGACGATTTTCATAGCCCGCACCGATTTCACCACAAAAGGTACAGCCCCCTACGCCGGCTGAACCATCTCGATTTGGACACGTCAGCGGTAAGGCAACAGGCAATTTATAAACCTTTTCCCCATAGGTTTCTTTATAATATTTAGATACCATGCGGTATCGTTTTGGTCTCGTTGTATCGGTCATAACACTCCTATTTAACTAACCAATCATCGCTTGTGAAATTTAACAAGCCTCTATTTCAGGACGTATAAACGGTTTTACCTCTTTATTAACGTCGATAATTACTGTAAATGGTGTATTAGGTACATTCTCTATACCTAATACATGTGCCGTGTCTTCAGACATTGGCATTTCTACATATTGTTGGCGAATTTTGCGCCATTCTTTGAAGGTATAGTTTGGAATATACTGAGATGCAATCTCTTCGTTGCGCCAGAATGATTCCCCTTCTTGTAAAAGTTCCTTTGTTTGCTTCGGCAAACCAACGGCTTCGCTGCGAACCTTACCACGATAGCTAACAAGTGTATCATACTGTAATAATTCAGCTGCTACTTTGTCGCCTTTAGACAAGAAGAAATTATATAAGAACTCGATTTGGTCAATGTCTTTTAAATTAACCTTGTGATTACCAGCATCAAGCCATGCCTGTGTCATTTCACAGAAATAAGAAAAAGCATCTTTTTTAGGCTCCACTTTAGAAGGATCATACTTTTTCATAGGTGGTACATGATTTGTTACTGTATCTTCACCAGTTATAGATGTGTCAGTATGTTCCTTTATGAGCTTGCTACCAATATAGCCAAAGACAGTTCTAAAACGCTCACTATTATAGAAGCGTTCAAATACATCTTCAAAATGCTTTAAAAAGCGTACATCATTATATGGTAATACATGAGTGCTCAAAACCTCATATGGCGCTAACGGATCACTAATATATTGGTATTCCTTCATGCGGCGTACACCAGAGCCTTTTAATAGTTTCAAGAATCCTATTTGTAGCGCATGAGGTTGTAAGCTAAATAAATCGTTAAAGGATAATCCAAATCGCGCTTTATTTTCATAAGGTAAGCCTACAATTAAATCCATATGTACATGTGTGCGTCCCGCCACAATAATAGGGCGAATTGCCTTTTGAATGTACGGCCAATCATTATATCGATTGATAGCATCTAAGGTCTTTTTATGTGTACTTTGTACACCCACTTCGATTTGAATACGCCCTGGTGGTGTTTCACAGAGAATATTTGTTTCCCATTCTGTCATGAGCTCAGGTTCCATTTCTAAATGGAAGTTCGTCTCTGTATTGGCATCTCGCATAAATTCCATCAACGGACGATGGTGATGTGGTGCACAGTTAAATGTTCTATCTACAAACTTAACTTGCTTTACCTTATGGTCGATAAACCATTGTAATTCTTTAAAAGTTCGCTCTTGTGGGAAGAATCGCACTGTATTCTTATTGCCAGATAAGCAATACTGACAAGAGAACGGACATCCACGAGAGGACTCATAGTAGATAATTTTATGTTCTAAATCAATCATATCCTCTTCTACATATGGAAATGGAATAGTGCTAAGATCTTTAACCTCTACGGCCTCAGTGGATCCCATAAGTTGACCTGTAATATGGCGCCCACGAACGCCAGCAATTTCCTCTGTAAGGCCATCCTTGCCATTTGTTAGTGCGCTAATGAGTTTATAAAAGGCTTCTTCCCCTTCACCTTGTACAACATAGTCTACAGCATGGCAACGATTTAGAATTTCATCGGCAGTGAAAGATACCTCCGGACCGCCTAAGATAATTTTAATATCTGGTCGAACTGTTTTCACCATGTCCACCACATGTAAGGTCATTTCAATGTTCCAGATATAGCAAGCAAAGCCCAATACATCTATATTGCGCTCTGTAATATCGCTAAGAATATGTAAAACAGGCATATTAATAGTATATTCTACTATATCGTATGCCTGTCCGTGAGCCTGCCCGTAGGCTTTGAGATACCGCAAAGCCAGGGAGGAATGTATAAATTTTGAGTTTAATGTGGATAAAACTACGTTCATAGGTCCCCTTTAAATCATCGAATGGCTCAGCCACCGTCTAGTCATAATATATATATTATACCATTAAAAGAGCCCAAAGATAAAGGAAAGAATAGCCCCCACTAAAATGACAACCCCTACTACAGAAAGGATAATGCCACCGAAGAATACAACAGCTGCTAAAACAACAGCTAATATGATAATCAAAATGATGCGACTAAGCCAGCTTGTGCTATTAAAGCTATACACCTTAACATGAGGGCCATATTGATTGTACTCTTCACTGCGTTGATACTCTTCATTCATATTACTAGGTGTAGAGTCCACATGAACAGAGTCCCCTACCTCTTCAATGGTTACACCATCAAAGTCACGGCGTTCATCATCAGATAATACCCGTGTATTTGGCTCTCCAAAGTGAGCATTACTACCAAAGCTATCACTACGTTCATTATTTGTATATGTATTTTGATTGTTATTTGTATTGTGTTGATCAGACATCGTTACGTCCTTTATATAACCAAAATAATAATTAATTTTATACAACTTATTATACCATATTTCTCTGATAAAAATGCAAATAAATATCCCCTATAGATATAAATTCATATATCTATAGGGGATATTTTTGTTTGTATTGCTTATGTGACTATAGGCTAACGGGCAAATTAGTCTTTCAAGTATTTTTGAAGCAATTGATTTACCATACCAGGGTTAGCACGGCCTTTAGATTCTTTCATAACTTGACCTACTAAGAAGCCAATAGCTTTACCATTGCCACCTTTGAAATCTGCCACTGGTTGTGGATTATTAGCAATAACTTGTTTAACGATTTCTTCGATAGCACCAGTATCTGTGATTTGAACAAGACCTTCTTCTTTTACGATAGTATCAGCATCCTTGCCGGATTCCCACATAGATACGATAACTTTTTTCGCAATTTTACCGGAAATTGTACCTTTATCGATAAGAGCAATCATACCAGCCAAGTTTTCTGGGCTTACTTTAGATTCAGCGAATGTTAAACCACTTTCATTAATCATCTTGGACAAGTCACCAAGCATCCAGTTAGCAACAGTCTTAGCATCTGCACCTGCTTTTACAGTAGCATCTAAGAAATCTGCAGTTTTACGAGATACAGTAAGGATTGTTGCATCTTCACGAGACAAACCATATTCAGATACAAAGCGTTCAATCTTAGCATCTTGCAATTCAGGTAACGCACGGCGTACTTCTTCGATTTTTTCGTCCGTAATGACAATTGGTACCAAGTCTGGTTCAGGGAAGTAACGGTAATCGTTTTCTTCATCTTTCTTACGCATACCAATCGTAATGCCTTGTGCATCATCCCAAGTACGAGTTTCTTGATCTACTTTACCGCCAGCTTCGATCAACTTAGCTTGACGCAAGGCTTCATATTCAACAACCTTTTGAATAGCTGTTAAGGAGTTAACGTTCTTAGTTTCTGTACGTGTACCAAACTCTTTAGTACCGCGTAAACGTACGGATACGTTACAGTCACCACGCAAGGAGCCTTCTTCCATACGACCGTCAGATACTTCTAAGTATTGCAAGATAGAACGTAATTTTTCAACGTAAGCTCTCGCTTCTGCACCAGAACGAATATCTGGTTCAGATACGATTTCAAGAAGAGGAACACCTGTACGGTTGTAGTCAACGTTAGAAGATTTAGAATCGGAAATAGTGTTACCACTGTGAACGAGTTTACCTGCATCTTCTTCCATGTGAATACGCGTAATACCAATGCGTTTAGTTTCACCATTTACTTCAATGTCCAAATGACCATTTAAGCAAATTGGCAAATCATATTGAGATGTTTGATAGTTTTTAGGCAAATCAGGATAGTAGTAGTTTTTACGGTCAAATTTGTTAAAGTTTAGAATTTCACAGTTCAATGCTAAACCTACTTTGATAGCAAATTCTACCACTTGTTTATTTAACACAGGCATAGCACCAGGTAAGCCAAGGCATACTGGGCATACATGTGTATTTTGATCGCCGCCGAATTCAGTGGTACAACCACAGAAGATTTTAGACTTAGTCTTAAGCTCTGTATGAACCTCTAAACCAACGACTGTTTCGTATTTACTACTCATAGAGAAACCTCCCCAGTTGGTGCTACTAATTGACAGTCTGGACGTGCTTGTTCAAATGTGAAAGCGGCACGTAACAATGTTTCTTCACCCATGGCAGGACCGAGCAATTGTAAGCCGATTGGCAAATTGCTGCTGCTCATACCTGCTGGAATGCTAATACCTGGAATACCTGCAAGGTTTGCTGGTACTGTACAGATATCTTCTAAGTACATTGCCAATGGATCATTTGCTTTTTCACCAAATTTATAAGACGTATTAGGTGCAGTTGGTGTTAAAATCAAATCCACTTTGGAGAATGCTTCATCAAATTCATTTTTAATGAGGCGGCGAACTTTCAATGCTTTCAAATAGTAAGCATCATAGTAACCAGCACTCAATACATAGGTACCTAACAAGATACGGCGTTGCACTTCAGGACCAAAGCCTTCTGTCCGAGTTTTAGTAGACATATCTACTAAGTTATCTGCAGGTACCCGCATACCATAACTTACACCGTCATAACGAGCCAAATTGGAGCTAGCTTCTGCCAATGCAATGATATAGTAAGCAGACAATGCATATTTAGAATTAGGCAAGGAAACCTCAACGATTTCAGCACCTAATTTTTTATACGTTTCGATAGCTTCTTCCACAGCTTTACGAACTTCGCTATTGAGACCTTCACCAAAGAATTCTTTTGGTACACCAATTTTTAGATTTTTTACATCATTTACAAGTGCTGTAGTGTAGTCTACACGAGTGCCTGGAATGGACGTTGAATCTTTAGCATCGTGACCAGAAATAGCATTTAATACTAAAGCGGCATCTGTTACATCTCGAGTAACAGGTCCAATTTGATCCAAAGAGGATGCGAAGGCAATTAAGCCATAACGAGATACATTACCGTATGTTGGTTTTAAACCTACAACGCCACAGAAGGATGCTGGTTGGCGAATAGACCCACCTGTATCAGAGCCAAGAGCCCAAATAGCAGACCCGCTGGATACAGCTGCTGCACTACCACCAGAAGAACCACCTGGCACGCAATCAGCATTCCAAGGGTTAGTAGTTTTAGCTAATGCAGAGTTCTCTGTAGAACCACCCATAGCAAATTCGTCCATGTTAAGTTTACCAAGACTAATGTAATGATTATCTTGTAAACGTTCAATAACAGACGCATTGTATGGAGGTACAAAGTTTTCCAACATTTTAGATGCACATGTTGCAGGTTCATCTTTAATACAAATATTATCTTTAATGGCACCAGGAATACCTGCCAATGGGGAAATAGCTTCACCTTTAGCAATTGCTTCATCTACAAGCTTAGCTGTAGCCAAAGCACGATCATGAGAATCGGATAAGTACGCATGTACAGTCGGTTCCACTTTCGCTTTATGTGCAATAACAGCATTTGTCAATTCAACAGCGCTGATTTCTTTATTCACTAGTTTCTTGTGTAATTCATGAATTGTTGCCACAGCGAAACCTCCTATTCTTGTACAACGCGAGGTACTTTAAAGTACCCATCCTCTGCTTCTGGAGCATTGGATAAAGCTAAATCATGATCGAGAGATGGTTTTGTTTCATCCTCTCTAAATACATTGTGCAATGGTACTGCATGAGCCATAGGCTCCACACAATCAAGTTCTAATGCATCTAGTTCAGCAACATAAGTCAAGATGTCGGACAACTCTTTTTCTACATGTGCCATATGTTCTTCCTTAACTTCCAAGCGTGAAAGTAAGGCGATTTTTTTTATTTCCTCTTGGCTGATTTTCATCGAGACACATCCTTTCATAATTATTTATTATAAAGCAAATAATATATATTTTCAAAATATTGTAGAATGTATGTCTAATGGATTTCTCCGAGTTCGCGTAGGAGTTCTACAAACTCTTCTTCATTCATAACACGAATACCCAATTCATTTGCTTTAGTAAGCTTACTACCACTGTCTTCGCCAGCAATAACAAGGGTTGTTTTCTTAGATACGGAACCTGTAACCTTAGCCCCATGAGCTTCAAGAATCTTACCAGCTTCACTGCGGCCCATAACTTCAAGTTTACCTGTGAGAACGACGATTTCACCTTCCATTTGATTGCCTGCAGCTTCTACAACATCTACAGTCATCTTTAGGCCTGCTTTAGTTAACCCTTCAATAATAGCCACATGAGCAGGATCTTGACGATATTCTACGATACTATCTGCCATTGTGGGACCAATCTCTTCCACCGCAACGAGTTCTTCCTTAGTAATAGTCATGAATCGTTCCATAGATTGCACGACATTAGCAATTGTTGCAGCTGCTTTAGAACCAATTAGACGAATACCAAGACCATATAATACACGGTCCAAACCACGAGATTTAGAATCTCCGATAGCTTTTACTAAATTCTCTGCAGATTTCTTGCCCATTCGGTCCATGGTAACTAGTTGATCTACCGTTAAATGATATAAATCCACCACATTAGCAATCAACTTATTATTAATTAAATTTTCTACAATGCTAGGACCTAAACCGTCGATATTCATAGCATCTCGAGAGGCAAAGTGAATGATTTGCTCTTTCTCAATAGCAGGACAATGTTTATTCGTACATCGTACAGCCGCTTCTCCTTCGCGACGAACTGTAGGAGATTCACACACTGGACAAGTGTTAGGAATTGTGAAAGGCACTTCAGAACCAGTACGTTTTTCAGGAACTACGCGAATAACCTCTGGAATAATTTCTGCTGCCTTGTGAATGATGACATGGTCACCAATGCGGATGTCCTTTTCATTGATAAAGTCTTGATTGTGTAATGTTACACGACTCACATTGGTACCAGACACGAATACAGATTCAAGCTCACCAGTAGGCGTGAGAACGCCTGTACGACCTACATTAATCGTAATATCCTTAAGAATGGTTTCTACCTCTTCTGGAGGATATTTATAGGCAGTAGCCCATTTAGGATCTTTTGCAGTACTGCCAAGTGCCTCTTGATCATCAAAACTATTGACCTTAATTACCATACCATCTGTATCGTATGGCAAGTCATGGCGTTTTTCTTCCCAATAATTGATAGTTTCAATAACTTCATCAATAGTTTGACACACGCGATAATGAGGATTTACAGAGAACTTAAAGTTTTCTAAGCTTTTAAGTAATTCCTCTTGACTATGAATACTAGCACCTTCTTCAGAGCCAATAGCATAGGCAAAGAAAGCTAAGTTACGACTCGCCGTAATAGCAGGATCTTGTTGACGCAAAGAACCTGCTGCTGCATTACGAGGATTTACGAAGGTAGGTAAGCCCTCTTCGTCACGTTCTTCATTTATACGTTTAAATTCACTATGAGGCATATACGCTTCACCGCGAACCTCAATAAATTCAGGTGCATTTTCAAGGTATAAAGGAATGGATTTAATTGTTCGTACATTGGCTGTAACATCTTCACCAACACGGCCATCACCACGTGTCACAGCACGTACAAACATGCCATTTTCATAGTGCAAATTAACAGCTAAGCCATCTATTTTAAGTTCTACTACATAAGCAGAAGGCTTATGACCTAATTCCTTTTCTACGCGACTAGCAAATGCACGTACTTCATCAGCACTGAATACATTAGATAAGCTCAACATAGGGCGACCATGAACGACCTTTTCAAAGGAACCTTCCACCTTCATGCCTACCCGTTGTGTTGGAGATGATGGCACAATATATTCAGGATGAGCGGTTTCCAAATCAACAAGCTCACGATATTTTTTATCATATTCAAAGTCACTCATTGTAGGAGCATCTTTTACGTAGTATAAATACTGCGCATGAGTTAGCTCTTGTTGTAACTCTTTAATTCTATCTTTCGGATTCATATTACATCCCTTTTACAGTGCAGTAACACTCTATACGTTCCTTACAAGTAAGGTAGAGAGGTTAACTGCTATACACAAATTTTATCCCTTCTTAACAGGTGCAAATTTTGCCATTACTACACGTACACCTTGTGTGGGGAATTCAATTGTCAGCTTCATACCAGCCCCATCGCCGGCAACATTGATGACTTTACCATTGCCCCACTTGCTATGAATAGCCGTATCACCAACCTTCCAATCGGCAATTACTTCATTGCGAACGATTGGCTTTGTAACTGGTCGGCTTGTGACACTCATATGTTGCGGCACATGACGCTTAATATCATCAGGTACTTTACGCTTAGCACGCAAACCATCTACTAACTCTTCTGGAATTTCATCGATAAAACGAGATGGTAAATAGCTGCTAGTGCGTCCAAATACGGTTCGCGTAGTGGCATTAGAAATATATAATTCCTTTTCAGCACGAGTAATACCTACATAAGCAAGGCGGCGTTCCTCTTCAATTTCCTCAGGGTTCATCAAGGTACGACTATGAGGGAATAAACCTTCCTCCAAGCCACCTAAGAATACAATAGGGAATTCCAAACCTTTCGCAGCATGTAATGTCATCAATGTAACTTTAGACTCTTCTTGCTCGAAAGAATCAACATCATTTACAAGTGCTACTTGTTCCAAGAAGTCTTCCACTGTACCAGTTGGATTTGTATCTTGGAAGTCTTTAGCTACAGATAAAAGTTCACCGATATTCTCAGCGCGAGCCTGATCTTGTGGATCTGTACTCTCTTCTAATTGTGCCAAGTAACCGGTTCTATCGAGAATAGATTCTAAGATATCAAGCACAGTTTTATCTTCCATTTCAGCTACGAGAGTAAAGATAAGGATACCAAATTCCTCTAACTTTTCCTTTGTCTTACCTTTAATCGTATCTACTAGATGCAACTGTGTTAATGTCATAAACAAGGACGTACCATTTGCGCGAGCATAATCTTGTAGTTTTGCCACTGTAGTAGCACCAATACTACGCTTAGGTACATTGATGATGCGCAATAAACTCAAATCATCGAATGGATTATATAACACACGTAAGTAAGCTAAAACGTCCTTAATTTCTTTACGATCGTAGAACTTCGTGCCCCCTACCATCGTATATGGCAGAGCCCGTTTAATCAGTGCTTCTTCAAGTACACGAGATTGAGCATTAGTACGGTACAAAATAGCCATATCACCATAAGGTACACCATGAATATCGTGCTTTTTAGCGATAGTATCGCCGATAAAAGCAGCTTCTTCATGTTCAGACTGAGCCGTAAAATGCTGAATTTTAGCCCCTTCTGTCTTATCTGTCCATAAGTTTTTCTTAGGACGACCTTCATTATTTTCAATTACTGCATTGGCTGCATCAAGAATAATCTTTGTAGAACGATAGTTTTGTTCCAACTTGATAGATGTGCAGTTTGGATAATCCTTTTCAAAGTCCAAGATATTTTGAATGTCTGCACCACGCCAAGCGTAAATACTTTGGTCAGCATCACCTACTACGGCGATGTTTTTCCAATGTGAAGCCAATAATTTAGCCAATAAATATTGAGCATGGTTCGTATCTTGATACTCGTCGATCATAACATAGCGGAATCGCTTGCTATATTTATCTAACACAGCCTCATTGGACTGCAATAATTTAACGGCTACCAATAAAAGATCATCAAAATCTAGAGCATTATTCTTACGCAATTCCCGTTCATAATACTCGTAGACGTCTGCAACCTTTTGCTGGTAAAAGTCTCTTGCTTGCTTTCTAAAATCTGAGGCAAATAACAATTTATTTTTTGCATCAGATATGGCACCAATCATAGCACCTACAGGATAGTATTTATCGTCGAGGTTTAATGCTTTTAAAGCAGCCTTAATAACAGCTTGAGAGTCAGATGTATCGTAGATTGTAAAGTTACTGTTATAACCTAAGAAGTTGTCTAATTCAAAACGCAAGAATTTCGCACAGAAGCTATGAAATGTGCTAAGCCAAATACGATTGGCTACATCACCAACAAGACCTTCTACACGGCTCTTCATCTCCTTAGCCGCTTTGTTGGTAAATGTAATCGCCAAGATTTCATATGGATTAACACCTTGAGCCAATAAATGTGCAATACGAACAGTTAAAACCTTTGTTTTACCAGATCCTGCACCGGCTAAAATCAATAAAGGGCCTTCCGTATGTTGAACGGCTTGTTGTTGCTCTTTATTTAAACCTGTTAATAATGAATTCATCGGAACACCCCTATCGCCCTTACATATACTATAGTTTCATAATCATATAAATAGAGAAGAAGAACGTTGCAAGCAACGTTCTTTTCCCTTTGTATACTACTATACTATTTCATAGCACCAAGAATTGGTGGTACGATTTGTTTTTTACGAGACATAGTATTTGGCAAGAATACGCCATTGTCTTTAACTTCTTTTTCAAATGCTTTTGTTACTACTGCTTCCACATCACCACTGAATAATAATGTAGTGCTTTCATCAAGAATATTTGTAATCATGATGTAAGATGCATCGTAGTTGTTAGCACTGCGAAGAGCTTCTAACGCTTGTACTAATTCACCTTGTTTAGCCAATACGTCTGTAGTATCCATAACAGAAATTTGACCGATAGAAATTGTTTTACCTGCTTCGGAGAATTCCTTCATGTCTGTACGAACGATATCGTCATTAGTCAAATCAGAAATATCTGCACCAGCTTTTAACATATCAAGGCCATAGGACTCGATATCTACACCAGCGATTTCTACCAATTTATGAGCCATTTCTTTATCTGTTTCAGTACATGTTGGAGAACGGAATAAAACAGTATCAGAAATGATAGCGGACAACATCAAGCCTGCAATAGCTTTAGGAATTTCTTGATTGTTTTCCATGTACAATTTAGTAATGATTGTATTGGAGCAACCTACTGGTTCTAAACGCATAAATACAGGACCATCAGTTTCGAAATCACCAATGCGGTGATGATCCACAACGCCGCACATATTCATAGACTTGTAACCGTCAATGATTTGTTTAGATTCATTGTGGTCTGTTAAATATAAGTTACCACCTTCTGGAGCAAATTCTTCCCAATTCTTAACAATTTGAGGGTGTTCAAAACCAAGATGATTCAATACGTATGTTGTTTCTTTATTTGCTTCACCTGCACATACTGGAGTAGCTGGTGTGCCCATTTGTGTTAAGAAATTAGCAAAGGAAATAGCAGAACAAATAGAATCTGTATCAGGGCTTTTATGACCTGCTACATATGTTTTTACATCACTCATAATATACCTCTTTTATATAAATTTCATACTTAATATCGACTTACGTCAATCCGATTTTTAACTCTATTATTATATCATAAATTATATAAAAAAACACGCCACTACTAAGTAGTGACGTGTTTTTGTCATTCTACAAAATTATCTAATATAAATGATTAGTCGTGATTTTTTTTGCGGTTTGTAAACAAACCAGGTCCAAGTGTTTCAATGATGATGAACAGCATTGGAATGATAAAGATACCAAACAATGTTGCTGTTGTCATCCCTGCTACTACAGTAATACCCATGGATGTACGAGCACCAGAACCAGCACCGGTAGATACTGCCAATGGCAATACACCAAGGATGAACGCAAAGGATGTCATCAAGATTGGACGCAAACGAATTTTTGCAGCTTCAATAGCAGCATCAACAACGTTCATGCCACGTTCGTCAACACGAATCTTAGCGTACTCAATGATCAAAATCGCATTTTTTGCGGCCAAACCTACTAAGGTTAAAAGACCAATCTGCATATAAATATCGTTAGCTAAGGAATATCTACCTGTAAAGTTCAACAAGAATGGAACTAAAGAAGCACCAATCATACCAGATGGTACGGAGAACAATACGGCAAATGGAACCTTCCAAGATTCATACAAGGCGGCCAAGATTAAGAATACAAATACTAGACCTAGACCAAGAATCATGATGGTTTGAGAACCAGCTTTCAACTCTTCACGAGATTGACCTGCCCAGTCATAAGTATAACCAGCTGGTAATGTTTTAGCTGCCGCCTCTTTCAATGCATTAATCGCGTCACCAGAGGAATAACCATTCGCTTGAGAACCACCGATTTGTACAGCCATCGCATTATCAAAACGAGTGATACTAGATGGTGTACCTGTTTGTTCCTTCGTAATATAGTTAGATACTGGAACCATAAGTCCCTTGCTATTACGAACAGCTAGCATATTAAGCTGTTCTGCATTTTGACGATAAGCGTCTTCAGCTTGAACTACTACTTTATAGTTTTTACCATATGTAGTGAAGTCATTAACTTGAATACTACCATAGAAACCTTGCAATGTAGTAAAGATATCAGCTAATGCCACACCATCTTGAGCCGCTTTTTCACGATTCACATCAAATTGTAAGGATGGTGTAGATGTTTCAAATGTAGTGTAAATAGATTGAATTGCTGGACTCTTACGAGCTTCTGCTAAGAATTCATTAGCACGTTCCGCCATAACTTGTGGGCTGTCACCAGCTTTGTTAATAAGGTACATGCTGAAACCACCAGTAGCACCTAAACCTGGAATAGATGGTGGATTCAAAGCAACTACAGTTGCTTCTGGTACGCCTTGAGCAGCAAAGCCAAAGGTTTGACCAACCATTGCATTAATAGATGTTGCTTGAGTTGTACGATACTTCCAGTCAGACATAGTAGCAAAGATTACACCAGCACTAGATTTTTGACCGTTCCCTAAGAGGTCAAAGCCTGCTACAGTAAACACAGATTGGAATAATTGTTCATCCTTAGGCTTTTCAGGATCATTTTTACCTTCCAAGAAAGATGCGATTTTTTCAAGTGTAGCCATAGTACGTTCTGATGTAGCACCAGGTGGCTCATTAACGGCAATCATATAATAACCGCTATCCTCTGCAGGTACAAAGGATGTTGGTAAGAAGTGAAATACCAAACCAGTACCACCTGCGAAAATTAAAAGAGCAATAACAGTTAAGCTCAAACGATGGCTTAAACGAGCCAATTGAATACCATACCAATTGCTGAAACGTTCTAGAGCTGCATTGAATTTATTTAACTGACGATGCACCCAATCTTCACGCTCTTTAGGCGTATGAGGTTTCAACATCGTAGCACATAACGCTGGTGTTAACACAAGAGCTACAATTGCAGAGATAACAACAGACACAGCGATTGTTAATGCAAATTGTTTGTATAAGATACCTGTCATACCGCCCATAAAGGCAACTGGTACGAATACTGCGACTAATACGAAAGCAATACCAATTACAGGGCCTTGTACATTTTCCATCGCTTTAATAGCCGCCTCTTTCGGAGGTAAGCCATTATATTTTAATTCATACTCTACCGCCTCTACTACAACGATAGCATCGTCAACAACAAGGCCAATAGCCAATACCATAGCGAATAATGTTAACGTATTGATGGAAAAACCAAGCAATACGAAAGCACCAAATGTACCTAGCAAGGATACTGGAACAGCAATCATAGGAATAATCGTAGATCTCCAGGATTGTAGGAACACATATACTACGATTAGAACGAGTAACAATGCTTCTACAAAGGTATGCTCTACCTCATTGATAGATGCACTTACGAATTTAGTATTATCTACAACCACATTATATTGCATATCTGGTGGGAAAGATTTAGATTGTTCATCTAGTACCTTCTTAACATTCGCAATAGTTTCTAATGCATTCGCATCATTTTGTAAAGAAATAGCAAAACCTGCAACCTCTTTATGAGCGGACTTAGCAATAAAGTCATATCCTTTAGCGCCAATTTGAATGCGAGCAACATCTTTTAGATGCAATACCTTACCATTAGAACTTTTAATAGCAATATTGCCAAATTGTTCAGGCGTCACAAGACGACCTTCAATTTTGATAGGATATTGGAATGCTTGCTCCCCATTAGTAGGATTTTGACCAACTGTACCTGCCGCAGCCTGTAAGTTTTGCCCCTTAATAGCTGCTGTTACTTCAGAAATGGTAACACCAAGATTTTGCATCTTCGCTGGATCTAACCAAATGCGCATAGCATAGTCAGAGCCGAACTCTTGTACAGAACCGACACCCTTAATAGCTTTGATGGCATCCATCATATAGTTAGTACCATAGTTTTTTAAGAATGTGGAGTCATATGTACCGTTTGGGGAGTTCAAAGAGAAAATCAAGGCCATATCACCAGAGGATTTAGTAGTTGTAACACCAACTGCTTGTACCTCTGCAGGCAACTGTGCAAGTGCTGCTTGAACACGGTTTTGAGTATTAACCGTATCCATATCGGCATCTGTACCTTGATTGAACTGAACAGTCAAAGAGTAGCTACCGTTACTAGAGCTACTAGATGTCATATAGTCCATATCTTGTACGCCTACGATTTGTGTTTCAATAACACTAGCCACGGTATCATTTACAACTTGAGCCGTTGCACCAGTATAGGCAGTATTTACACGAACTGTAGGTGGAGAAATTTGAGGATATCGAGCTACCGGGAGGTTCATCATAGAAATGAGACCTACCAAAGTAATAACAATGGCTATTACGATGGCAAAGATAGGTCGATTAATAAAGAATTTCGACACGATCTAGCCCCCTTCTATTTTGTAGCTTTTAATTGTTCTTTGGAAAGCAATTTAGCATTAACTTTCGCACCGTTTTTAACCTTAGTCAAACCATCAACGATGATTGTGTCTCCAGGTGCTAAACCAGCTTTGATAATTGTATCGCTACCACTTGTACCGCCAACTTCAACACTTTTTTGTTCTACTACACCATCAGCATTTACAACAAAGATAAAGTTTTTATCCATAATTTGAAGAATAGCGCGACTAGGAACAAGGATAGCATTTTTAAGTTTTTGACCAGGTGAGATTACTGTGGCAAACATATTTGGCAATAACAAATGATCAGGATTTGGGAAGGACGCTTTTAACACGAGCTTACCTGTAGACTGGTCAAGGCTTTTTGCAGCTTGAACAATAGAGCCTGGTTGATTATATGTTTCACCATCAGCAAGCTTTAACTGAATATTTGGACCATTGGAATCATCACCAGTTGGATTTTTCATGAAGTCAAGATATTCTTGTTCAGTCATACTAAATTCAACAAAGATAGGATCAATGGAGTCAATCGTAACCAAAGTAGTGGAGCCAGCTTGAACAAATGTCCCTAGATCGATATCATCCATACGTAATGTACCAGAATATGGAGCATATACAATTGTATCACCCAAATTGTCTTGAGCAATTTTTACGGATGCTTGATAAGCCTCATAAGCAGCCTTAGCTTGTTCTGCAGTACTGCGTTGCGTATCTACGCGTTGTTGCGCAATAGCATCTTGTTGAGCTAAGGTTTCATAACGGTTAAGATCTACTTCAGCATTTTTATAAGTCGCATTAGCCTGAGCCGCTTGTGCTTCTGCATTAGCAAGACTAGCTTCGTATTGACGAGAATCAATACGATATAATGGTTGACCAGCTACAACTTGTTCTCCACCTTTAACATATTTTTCAACTACATAACCTGATACACGAGCATGTACAGCTACAGAGTTTTCTGCAACTACAGTACCAGCATAGGTTTGATTTACCTGTGCATCACTGGCAGTAATTTTGTATGCATTGACACTCACGTCGCCTGCTTGCTGTTGATTGCTCCCACAACCAGCAACCATTACAGCGGATACAACGAGAGCCGCTAACATACGGGAATAACGGAACTTCATTATCTGTACTCCTTTACACGAAACTAATCATTTATGTGTCATAATTACATAAATATCTTTATATATTTTACAGGATTCTATAGACAAAGTCAATTTTTTCGATACTCCTCCACCTTTATAGCACATAGATAAAATCTAATTAAATTCATATTCATTGCATACAATCAAAACGATAAAAATTATTGACATTTTAGATTCTTTGTGTACACATTTTCTAATTAAATCTCTGTGCTTCGTGGGGAAATCAAGGGGAAATAAAGGGGAAATTTCAAGCGAATAAATACGTATTTTAGCAAACATATAGGAACACTAAAAAAAGCTAGAAGATTAGGTAACTACTGCATTTGTTCAGTATTTACGCTTCTTCTAGCTTTAGCTTGAATATTGGTGGAGATGAGGGGAGTCGAACCCCTGTCCAGAAGTGTTGCCATATAGACTTCTCCGAGCACAGTCTATGATTTAAGTCTCAGGTTGCTACCGCTCACAGACAAGCTACACAACCCCAGTTCATATTGTCTCGCCTAATTCATATGAACAACTGAATTAAGCCAGCCTACGGTTTGACGTCCATTCACACTTGGTAGGCACAAGTATGAGGGACGTAGCTTATGCAGCTAATGCAAAATTTTCTTCTGCGTTTAAATGTTTTCCCACCGTTTAACGGCCTCATGGAACGCCGACTCGCTATCTATACCACACGCACCCCTGTCGAAACCTTTACATCCCCGTGCGTCGGTCTCATAATTATAAGCCTATTTAGTATTACTGTCAATTATATGAGACCTTCACAGTTCAGATATATTCACTATTCTTAGACTACTTAACTTATCTAATATCGACTACTTAAGCAATCAAATTCGGATTTTTTAATACGGCCCTTATCTGGTATATTATGTACTATCATAAATTTAATTGTTTCATCGCATTATGTAGTGATTGGCACACAAAATCTATTTGTTTTTTATTATGAGCAGCTGTAACGGTCAATCGAATTCTGCTTTCACCAATAGGTACTGTAGGCGGACGAATAGCGGTGCCTATAATGCCAGCCTCATATAGATAATCAGATACTGCAAGTGTATCTTCATTACGCCCTATTAATATTGGGAAAATTGGCGTTTCATTGGTCGCATCAATTCCCATAGAAGTTAATTGATCTGCCATATAGTTTACATTTTCATGTAAACGCCCTAAAACAGATGCATCTGTCTCAAGAATATGTAATGCAGCTAAGGCAGCCCCTATATCAGCAGGAGACAATGCGGTGGAGAATATAAAGCTACGACTCGTATTAACGAGATAATCTATGATAGTGCTATTTGCAGCTATATAACCACCAACAGATCCTAAGGATTTACTCAATGTACCGAGTTGAATATCTATCTCTTTCTCTAAATTAAAATAAGCAGCCGTACCATGACCATTACCAATTGTTCCTGTTGCATGAGCATCGTCTACCATGAGCAATGCATTATAGTCACGGCTTAATTCATATAGTTTATCAAGCGGTGCAATATCCCCATCCATACTAAATACGCCATCTGTGACAATTAGCTTTCGTGCATTACGATCTACTTGCTTTAATAAATACTTTAGTTCATCTACATCACAATGACTATAAGCCTTTACAGAACCTCTACTCAATCTACAACCATCAATAATACTAGCGTGATTTAAAGCATCGCTAAAAATAATAGTATTCTTATCAGCTACGGCAGAAATAGTTCCTACATTGGCCATATAACCCGTATTAAATACAAGGGCTTTTTCAGTATTCTTAAATTTTGCTAATTCGTTTTCTAGATCTGTAAATAATGGAAACGTACCAGATACAAGGCGCGATCCACCAGATCCAGTTCCATATTGTTGAGTCCCTTTCAGGGCCCCTTCTATTACACGAGGATCAAAAGTTAAGCCCAAATAATTATTTGAAGCCATCATCAAATATTCTTTATCATCGCGTTTTACTCGCACTGCATCAATAGGGCAGTATTCTTTTAAGGTTCGTAAATTATGATTCTGTACCTTAGCATCTAATTGTTCTTTAAAATATTCGTACATTTTATCTCCGTTGAACAAGTACTGGAGCACTCTCCAAATATGTAATTACACTTTCACTATCCATATCAGACCGTACAAAGAAAACCCGTCCCCCAATATCAGATCCTAATTCTTTCATATTAGGAAGTCGATGGTATACGCCATTACAAGCTACATAGCCTACTGTATAATCTGGATCATCAGACCAGCACAATTCTCCCACAACACCATCAGCAGATTGCACCTTAGAGGCTAATACTAAGGCCTCTCTCATATGTTCATTATCGCCTAATGCATAAGAGTCAAAGGAGTCCATATGACTAACACGTACTCCGCGGTCACCTGTATCTAAGCGTTCGCCAGTAATGGCATCCACTAACATAGCGCCGCGCATAGATTTATCTAAACTTTTTAACAAAGATATAGCTTTAAGAACAGCTGCCTCACTAATATGAGGACCTTGTAAAAGGTCAGTCGCCAATTGATGGGATTCAGAAATACTACCAGTTTTATGTTCCTCTACCTTTAGACAGTCAATATATGTAATCTTCTCCGGTGGGATTAAATCTACAGTAATATTGATAAAATCAGCTGTTCCTTTACTGTGATGCAGTGCGCGATCAGCTAACGATTGAGCTATAGTCCCTACTTCTTCTAACTTCACAATCCGCTCTGCACCAGAAATATGGTGGCCCCCTTTTTCATGGGGACCACCTTGTGCTGCACGCATGCGTACACTATATAATTCACTCATTATGATACCTTGCCTTTTATTACATGATTTTGATGTGCTTGACTGTGAATTTTACGGAATACTTTTACAAATACAGGAGCCATAATGACTGTAAAAATCATGCCAGGCACTGCTAAGGCAACCATAGGTAATGCGGCCTTACCAATATAAATAGACAATGTTAGCCGTGCTAAGGCGGATGCAATTGGGCCTGAAATCATAATACCGATCATATGATTATGGCACATCCAAAGGATTAACCCTACGATAAGTCTAAATTGCATAGCAATCATAACATTCAAAATAGTTTGTGTACCTAGTGCTAAACCGATTAAACTAGATAGACATCCGCTAATAATATATTTCTTAAATCCGAATACGGCACATATGGCTACCGCCAATGGAGCTGACAGTTGAAACTCTATACCTGGAATGACATTAGGTATTTTAATAGCACCTAATACAGTAATCATGGCCGTTAAAATAGCAACCTCTGTAATGTACCGAATATTCTGATTCATGATGTTTCTCCTCTACTTAGAAAATGTCAACCACAAACACCACTCTTTGTTTACATTATAATTTCAATATACATATTTATCAACTAAAAACACAAGATAAGTTAACAAATATCACAAAAAAATCGAGCCAACCTGACTCGATCTTTTTATTTTAATATTTTTGTTGTTCTTTAAGTCTCTTAGCAATATCTCGCTTAGCATCGCGCTCTGCCATATCTTGACGCTTATCATATAACTTTTTACCAGTTACAAGGCCTACAGTTACCTTTACATAACCATGGCTAAAATGGAAATTGAGCGGCACTAAAGAGAACCCCTTTTCTTTAACTTGAGCATGCAATTTATTGATTTCAGATTTATGCATCAATAATTTGCGAGTTCGTTCAGGTTCATGATTAAAACGATTACCTTGTTCGTATGGGCTGATATGAACACCATACAACAAAAGCTCGCCTTTATCAATGCGACAAAAGCTATCCTTTAGGTTCAATTTGCCTTGACGTATGGATTTAATTTCTGTACCTGTCAACGCAATGCCTGCTTCATAGGTTTCATGAATATTAAAATCATGACGGGCCTTACGATTATCAGCAATAAGAGATGGACTAGATTGTTTTGCCATATATACCTCTATCGTTTACGTTTACTTTTAGATTTCTTAGATTGACTGCGCTTAGTCGTTTTATTAGACTTCTTACGACTTGATTTGCCTTTACTAGTTTTTTTACTGAAAGCATCGTACCTAGAATGACTAGATTTATTACTATCACGTCGTGAAGATTTTTTACTGGATTTTCTTGAAGATTTACGACCTTTACGATTACCATAGCCATCGTGACTAGTTGCATAGTCAGAACCACTTCGCAATTGTTCTTGTATAGCCATTAGGTTATTGACTTCACCAAGTACAAAGTCGATCTGTTTCTTTTCTACATCGGCTTTTACTAAGGTAACAGTTACCTTTTCACCTAAGTGATAGGTTTTACCTGTTCTTTTGCCTACAAGCACAAAATGTTCTTCATCAAAGAAATAGTAATCATCATTCATCATGCTCATATGCACAAGGCCATCGATACCGTTTTCTAATTCTACGAACATCCCAAAGGATGTAATGCTAGAAATAGATCCTTCAAAGACTTCTCCTACAAATGGAACCATATATTGTGTCTTTTTAAGATCTACTGTATCTCGTTCAGCCTCAGTAGCTACTTGCTCCTGTATAGAAGAATGTTCAACAGCTCCAGCTAAGAATGCTTCCTCTACATCCCGTTTAGAATAACCATTTTTCCAATGCATATCAGCTTTTAAAAGGCGATGAACCATTAAGTCTGGATATCGTCTAATAGGAGATGTAAAATGCGTATAACATGTAGATGCTAAGCCAAAGTGTCCCACATTGTTAATACTATATTTAGCCTGTTGCATAGAACGCAAGGTCATAATTTGAGCTACTTGCTCAATATCTTGGCCCTTTACTACATCTAAGATTTTTTGGAAATCTCTTGGTGTTACACCATCAGCACTAAGGACGAGATTTTGCCCCAAATAATTTAATACCTTTTGGAATAAATCTAACTTTTCTTCACTTGGGTTCTCGTGAATACGATATACCGATGTACGATGCGTATTCTTTAAGTGTGTCGCAACTGTTTCATTGGCAATGAGCATACATTCTTCGATAAGTCGTTCTGCCATGGTACGATCTCGTTTTACAATGCGTAACGGTGTACCATCATGATCGAGTAATACTTTATATTCAGGGAAATCAAAATCTAAAGCACCTCTACGACGACGCATTCGATTCAAGATCTTAGAGATTTCTGCCAAATCATGCAGCATAGGCATAAAGTCTTGTAAGTCATGAGGAATAATATTTTCCTCTAAGGCCTTATAGACCTCTTTATAGCTACAACGACGTCCTACATGGATAATAGATGGACGAATACGATAATTTACAACCTTACCATCTTTATCTATTTCCATCATACACGTCATAGCATAACGGTCTTCATGAGCATTTAAACTACAAATGCCGTTAGATAGGACCTCAGGTAACATTGGTACTACACGATCTACTAAATACACAGATGTACCGCGTTTATAGGCCTCATTATCAATGGCCTGTCCGGATACTACATAATGACTCACATCTGCAATATGTACACCTAACTCATAATTACCATTTGGTAATTTTCGGCCACTCACAGCATCGTCTAAATCTTTTGCATCTTCCCCATCGATAGTGACCATTTGTAAGTCACGAAGATCCCAACGGGCAGGGTCATCATGAATAAAGGTATCAATTTTCTTGCTCGCTTTGATAACATCATCGGGGAAATTAAATGGAATCTTATGATTAGCCATGATGCAGTTAATATCAAGACCTACATCGCCCTTATAACCAAGAATTTCAGTAATAATACCTTCTGGCTTTTTATCGCCTTCAGGCCATTTAGTAATTTTCACTAATACCTTTGCGCCACTACGAGCATCTAATGTATTTTTTAAATCTACAAAGATATCAGTCCCAATTCGCTCATCATCAGGGATAACAAAGCCAAAGTGTTGTTGTCGGTCATAAGTACCCACTACGGTTTCATTAGCTCGTTCAATAACATCAACGATAATACCTTCTCGTTTATGCTTTGTATAATTAGAAGGTATGACGCGAACGCGAACCTTGTCATTATGCATGGCAGTACCTTTATTTTGTTCTGCTACATATATATCTTCATCTTCAGGCATAATAACAAAGCCAAAAGACTTACGATAGCCCTTATAAATACCTTCATATTCTTCATGTTGTTGCTCTGCATATTGATATACATCAGGTCTCGAAGATGTTAATACCCCTTCTCGAGCAAGCATTTTTGCAGAACGAATAAACATCTCAAGATCTTTACCACCACGGATGTGGTTATCCATAGCAGCATCTTCAATATGATATGCATGTGGTTGTATAGATTTATAAAAGTCTAATACTTTCTTCTTCAAATTTTCACCTCCTCATTTGGTAAAAAGAAAAAGCCTGCAAAGCAGGCTTTCATCATTAGAATTGATTAATCATTGCCCCTAACACTAAGCTCAACACAGCAAAGATAATCCCCAATATAATCGTACATTTAGATAAGAAAGCGTCTAAACCGCGTTGCTTACCACCAAAAGAAGAGTCTGCCGCACCAGATACAGCACCGCCCATGCCTGCGTTTTTACTATTCTGTGCAACAACTACTACGATTAATAAGATAGATACGATAACTTCTACAATCATTAAAAAATTTGTCACGACTGTCATCCTTCCTGTGTGGCTCTTGGAGAGTCCAAAACCCGATGTTCTAAATACTTCTCTAATTTACGTTTAACCCTTTGTAACGCATTGTCTATAGATTTGACACTGCGATCAGTGACCTCAGCCATTTCTTGGTAAGAACGTCCGTCTAGATATCCTTCCAAGACCTCCCACTCGAGTTCACTTAAAATATGACCAATATTGCGCTCAATATCATCCAATTCCTCTTGGCTGATAATAAGGTCCTCAGGATTGGTAACCTTTGCTGAAGATAGCATCTCGATCAATGTACGCTCTGATTCCTCTGTATAAACTGGCTTATTTAAAGATACATAGGAATTTAAAGGCGCATGTTTTTGTCTAGTCGCCGACTTAATAGCCGTAATAATCTGTCTAGTTATACAAAGCTCCGCAAAAGCTCTAAAGGACGCTAATTTATCATGTTTAAAATCCCGCGTAGCCTTATAAAGACC
This sequence comes from Veillonella faecalis, assembly GCF_024677885.1. Lineage (NCBI taxonomy): Bacteria > Bacillati > Bacillota > Negativicutes > Veillonellales > Veillonellaceae > Veillonella > Veillonella faecalis. The sequence goes on along the minus strand of NZ_JALBWL010000001.1, from coordinate 408,427 downwards.
AATCATCCCTTCTTGAATGATGTCTTCACGATCTGCGCCTACTAAAAAGTAAGAACGCGCCTTTGCACGAACAAAGTTTTTATATTTATTAACAATATAATCGATTGCAAACTCATTTTGCTCTTCTTGAGCTATGACCACAACTTGCTCATCGGTCATTTCTTTGAAATTGTAATCGGGCTTGCGTGTATGAATTGTGTTCATATGCTCCTCCTTACAATTGAGCAGAAAAACCAATATATTCATTATACTGGAACTATATGTGATTTTCAACTATCAATGGCCGCGCCGTAATTTCTCTAGCTTTTCAGCTACTTCAGGAGATAATAACCCTCCTACTTCATTACGTCGCAAGCTAAATTGATCTCGTCTATGTTCATGAGCGTATTGTAGTCGTTCCTCTTCCTTAGCCATACGAATCATATTTTGTAATTCTCGAGCTGGAATTCGTAAGCCTCCAGATCCAAGAATTTGATTTTGTTCAGCTCCATCAGAGGTCACAACATATACATTGGTGTATTTGCCTTTTCGTAAAAACACCTCTCGCTCAATAAAGGAATCTGCCGTTTCCCCATCCTCAGTATACACTTCGAGGAAGCCGCTCGTAATAGCCTCTACAGAACCACCAGATTTTGTATATTTACCATCAAACACAAGGATAACTTCATAACCCTTGAATTTTCCGTAGTTCAACAATCTATCTCGAAGCTCCATACGGGCATGTTCTAATGATTCATGAGCGAGTTTCTTTAGATGAGTCCAGGCGAATATCACATTATATCCATCTACAATTAAAATATCTTTTAGCATAATTATTTCGCTTGGCGCTGACGCACAGCTTCATACATAAGAACAGCAGCAGCCACAGATGCATTCAAAGAATTTAAATTTCCATACATAGGAATGGTAACGAGGAAATCACATGCCTCTTTCACAACGCGGCTAATGCCCTTTCCTTCGTTACCAATGACGATAACAGTAGGGATTGTCATATCCGCCTCATATAAAGTGCGATCCCCTTCCATATGAGCGCCCATAACCCAAAAGCCTTGTTTTTGAAGTTGTTTGATGGTTTGAGCTACATTTCCAACCTGCACTAGTGGAATTTGTTCAATAGCACCGGCTGATGTTTTAGCAACTGTCGCATTAATAGGGGCATTATGTCGCTTAGGAATGAGAACAGCCGTAGCCCCCACACATTCAGCCGTACGAATGATAGCCCCCATGTTATGAGGATCCTCAACGCCATCTGTCAAAATAAGCAAAGGTACTTCATGATTCGTCTCTTGTAGCACTTCACCTAATTCTTTAAATTGAACGGCAGAAACAAGAGCTATAACACCTTGATGTGGTACCTCTAAATCATATTTATTCATTTGTTTAATAGGTGTTGGACGTACTTCAATACCTTGAGATTTAGCAAGACCAACAATATCAGCTAGACCAGTTTTAACCTTATCTTCACTGACCATAATGCGTTGAATAGAGCGGCCGCTTCTAAGGGCCTCTTTAACTGCATTGCGACCTACAATATAATTATCCATACTACATACCTCGTAGAGTTATTGAAAAGGCTTGCTTCATAACATCTTGTAATCGCTCATCTTGACGCGTTTCATAAAGAAATCCCAGTACTGCTTCAAAGGCAGTACTACTACGATATTCTTGAACTGAACTGCTTTTCGGTACATTTACATTACTATTTCTAGCACGGCGTGCAATGGCTTGTTCTTGTTCTGTAAAAGTATCCTCTATTTCTAGCAATACCTTCGCTTGTGACTTAGCACAAATAAACTCAGTAACAATTGTGTGCAACACTTGCACCTTCGTTATATTCATTTGTACCACTCGTTCACGGACATACATGGAGTATACGGCATCACCAATATAGGCAAGCATAACTGCATCTGTACTAAGGCATTCCTCTATAGTTCTTTTACGCAAACGAAGCGGCTCTTGTTCAAGAGCCGTCAACTTTTTTATCGCTTCATTCTTTAAGAATTGAAATTGTTTAAACTTCACGTTTTTTCCACCGTGCACCTTGAGGAGAATCCTCAATAGTAATACCGATTTCAGCCAAACGATCGCGGATACAATCAGCTAGTGCCCATTGTTTTTGATCACGACACGCTTGACGTACAGACAAGATAACCTGCATTAATTCTTCATATTCAGCAGCATTGGCACCTGTGTTGCCTTCCCATGCTTTTTCAAGAATACCAATAACCTCTGTCATGAACTTGAAGATACGTTTAACCTCAGAAATTGCTTCTTGGCAAACAACGCCTTCACGGCCTGTCACAGCTTGGTAATAGATGTTGATTTCTTTAGCAAGACCAAACATGCTAGATGTAGCTAAAGCAGTATTGAAATCATCACTCATTGCTGCTTCGAATTCTTCTTCATACTCTTTAGCTTTTGCTAATAAATGTTGAGCCTCATCACAAGGACCTGGTTCACATTTTTCAAGGTACAATAGATTTTCAATAGCAGTGCTTAAACGTTCTAAGGATTTATTTGCTTCTTCTAAACGTTCATCAGAGAAATCTAATGGACTGCGATAATGTGTGCTCAACAAGAAGTAGCGCAATGCATCTGGACTATATTGTTCTAAAATATCTTTTACCAAGAAGAAGTTATTCAAGGATTTAGACATTTTTTCAGAATTAATAGTGATGAAACCATTGTGTAACCAATAGCGTACAGATGGATGTTGACCAGAGCAGCCTTCAGATTGAGCAATTTCATTTTCATGATGTGGGAAGATCAAATCACTACCACCACCATGGAAGTCAAATTCTGTACCTAAGTACTTTTGGCTCATGGCAGAACATTCAATATGCCAACCTGGACGGCCATTCCCCCAAGGGCTTTCCCAATATGGTTCGCCTGGTTTTGCAGATTTCCATAATGCAAAGTCCATAGGATTTTTCTTACGACCATCAACTTCGATACGAGCACCGGCTTCCATATCATCTAATGTACGACCAGATAACTCACCATAATGTTCAAATTTATCAACGCTATAATATACATCGCCATCGAGTTCATAGGCATAGCCTTTTTCAATCAATGTAGAGATCATAGCAATAATATCTTCGATATGTGTAGAAACACGTGGATAAATATCAGCACGTTGTACACCAAGGGCATCCATTACTTCGAAATAGCTGTCGATATAACGATTTGCAATAGTATCCCAAGATACGCCTTCACCATTGGATGTATTGATGATTTTGTCATCCACATCAGTAAAGTTTTGTACATATGTTACTTTATAGCCTACATGTTTCATATAGCGACGAATTACGTCCCAAGTTACAAATGGACGTGCATTGCCAATGTGAGGATGGTTATATGGTGTAACACCACATACGTACATCTTTGCTTCACCTGGTGTTACAGGGTTAAACACCTCTTTTTGGCGCGTCATAGTATTATAAACTGTAATTTCTCTCATCGTTACCGATGCCTCCATCTTCATAAAATAAAAAAGACCCCTCATCTCATACAGAGACGATGGTCCGCGGTTCCACTCTGTTAGGTACCAATGTAGTACCCACTCATCGCATAACGGCGCGTCACCGGACAAACCTACCTATAATCGGAATGTCAGCTCGTGAATGCATTTCGTCCACCTATCCTTGAACCCTCCCACCATCGGTTCTCGCTAAAAAGTTAGTTGTAGAGTACTTCTTTCAGTCTCAGCTTTTACTATTAAATCTATATTCAGATATAGAAATATTGTATCAATTATCCTATAGAATGTCAATGAGAACAAGAAAATCCTCATCTCTCAATATATCGAATTAGCCTATTAAACATGCATATTTCGGATATAAATTTGAAAGATGAGGATGAGGAATTAGCTATTAAGCATTTTCCAATTTTTCTTGATCATCATGTTTGCGGCAAATACCTGCAAAGATAGATCCTGTAAAGTTATGAATGATGGAGAACACTGCACCTGCTACTGCCGCTTGAGGAGTAAAATGTTTAAGTGCTAAAGATACGGATAATGCAGAGTTTTGCATTGCCACTTCAATTTGCATGGCACGACGAGATGAAATATCGATGCTAAGTGCCTTACAAATGAAGTAAGTTACTACGTAACCACTCACATTTTGTACCAAGCATGCTACGAAGATGATGAAACCAGTTTCAGCAATTTGTTTTTGGTTTACTGCAGTTACAGCAGCCAAGATTAACAATACTGCAATAGCCGCAATTGTAGGACATACAGATTTAACAGGTTCGATTTTGGAACCGATGAAGTAATTCAATACGATACCTAAGATAATTGGTACCAATACGATTTTTACGATAGAAATAAACATCGGCATGAATTGAATTTCAATGGAAGATGTAGCACCTGCATAGAGTACAACAAATAAAGGTGTTAAAATTGGAGCCAATAATGTAGAAACAGTCGTTGCAGATACAGATAAAGGAACATTACCATTCGCAAGGAATGTCATAACATTAGAAGCTGTACCACCAGGGCAAGCACCTAACAAGATGAAGCCGATACCAATTTCTGGAGGGAAATTAAAGATAAGAGCCACCAAGAAACCTGCCAATGGCATCCATAAGAATTGGATAACAGATACGAGGATAACCTTCATCGGTTGCTTAAATACATCAAGGAAAACTTGTGCTGTTAATGTTAACCCCATGGCAAACATTACAAATTGTAGCATGTACGCAATGTACGGCGTCATCCAAGAAAATACAGTTGGTAATAAATACGCTAACACTGCCATCAATAGTACTATCCATGAAAGATAGCTATTGAATAAGTGGTTAAGAGAACGAATAATACTCATAAAAGCACTCACTTTCATAATAAATAAAATAAAAGACGCCGATTATTATAGCATTTCTATTGAATAATCTCAATATACATAAAAAAAGCTCTCATAACCATAGCTATGAGAGCTTTTAAATTAACTTATGTTACTATTTTGTTAAAGCACTGACATTATCTAAACGATGTAAGCATTTTTCTTTACCAAGTAATGTAACAATATTATTCAAATCTGGACCATGCATTTGACCTGTTAAAGCCACACGGATTGGCATGAATACGAATTTCCCCTTCAAAGCAGTTTCTTTCATAACAGCTTTAATCGTTGCTTTTACAACGTCAGGTGTAATTTCATCAAGTTCTGCCAATGCTTTACGGAATGCACCAAGAACTGTTGGTGCTGTTTCTTCATTCAATACAGCACGCAATTCCTCTTCGTGACCTTCTTCAAGGAATACTGTTTCGCCCATGAACATGCCTACATGATCCTTAATTTGCGCGCCATAGCTAATATGATCGCGGAATGTAGAGCATAACAATGTCAACCAATCAATATCCGCTTGATTTAAGCTATCTGGAGCCAAACCAACCTCTTTCAAATGAGGTAAGCAAAGATGGAATAACTCTTCATCGCTCAAGTTTTTCATGTAGTGGAAGTTGATATGGTTCAATTTATCAATATCGAATACAGCAGGATTTTTAGCTACGCGATCCATGGAGAAGGCTTGAATCAATTCATCTTGTGTGAAAAATTCTTCTTCCCCTTCTGGAGCCCAACCAAGAAGCGCCAAGAAGTTTACAAGTGCTTCTGGCAAATAGCCCAATTGTTTGTATTGTTCAACAGATGTAGCACCATGGCGTTTGGACATTTTTTTGTAATCTTTGCCAAGAATCAAGGAAATGTGACCAAACTTAGGTATTTCCCAGCCTAGTGCTTCATAAATAGCCATTTGACGTGGAGTATTAGATAAATGTTCTTCTGCACGAATAACGTGAGTAATACCCATCATATGGTCATCCATTACTACGGCAAAGTTATATACAGGAATACCATCAGATTTTACGATTACAAAGTCACCTACACCATTGGATTCAAAGGATACATGACCACGTACCATATCATCGAAAGCATATGTTTTATTCAAAGGGACGCGTAAACGAATGGTTGGTTTACGACCTTCTGCAATATATTTAGCCTTTGTTTCTTCATCTAAATGTTGGCAATGGCCATTATATTTAGGTGTTTCACCACGATCCATTTGTTCTTGGCGAACAGCATCTAATTCTTCAGGTGTACAATAACATTCATATGCTTTGCCTTCGTCCAACAAACGTTGTGTTACTTCTTTATATAAGTCAAGACGTTCTGTTTGACGGTAAGGACCATTATCGCCACCTACATCAATGCCTTCATCCCAGTTCATGCCAAGCCATTGCAAGGAAGCTTTGATATTTTCTTCACTTTCACGGGTAGAACGAGCCAAATCTGTATCTTCAATACGCAATACAAATGTGCCTTTTTCTTTACGTGCTAACAACCAGTTAAACAAAGCAGAACGAGCACCACCAATGTGGAATGGACCCGTAGGGCTTGGAGCAAAACGAACTTTCATGGAACTCATGATTATACCTCTCCTTCATATACAGAAACGACAGCTTGTGCAGCAATGCCTTCACGGCGCCCAATGGCACCTAGCATTTCATTTGTTGTCGCTTTAATACTAATACGTTCTAATGGTATTTCTAAAACAGATTGTAAGTTAGCCTTCATCGTGTCGATGTGTGGCTTTAACTTAGGTGTCTCTGAAATAACCATAATATCTATATTATAGGCTTGTAACCCACGTTCTTTCAATAAGGAATTAACCTTTTCTAGTAAAAGCATGCTAGAAATCCCTTTATACTGGTCATCTTCAGGCGGGAAATAATATCCAATATCTCGCAAACCTGCAGCACCTAGCATAGCATCCATCAATGCATGAATGAGAACATCCGCATCGGAATGACCATCAGGGCCGAGTTCAGATTCGATATGAACACCGCCAAGAATACATGGGCGACCTGCTTTTAATTGATGAATATCATAACCAAATCCAACGCGCATACGTGTATCCTCAATTCCTAAATATCGCTTAGCTACTGCAATATCATTTGGTGTTGTCACTTTAATATTACAATAATTCCCTTCAACTATATGTACAGGCTTACCTACATACTCAACTAGTGATACATCATCAGTACCAAGATACTTTGTTTCATATGCCGTTTGGTGAGCCTCCACAAATAATTCTTTTTGAAAGCCTTGTGGCGTTTGAATTTGGTATAGCTCACTGCGCTGTAATGTTTCTAGAACATTATGGTCCGTATCAACTCGTTTAATGGTATCTGTAGCCGGAACACCTACAGTAGCTGCACCATAGAGATTAGCCGCCTCAGCTACATCACTAAACATATTAGTAGAAGCCAAAGGTCGCGCCCCATCATGAACAAGAACTATATTGGTTTCTTCTGATACAGCCTTAAGGCCACAGGCTACAGAATCTTGCCGTTCTTTTCCACCCAGTATGATATGTACAGGAACAGCCAAATCCAACTCTTGAATATGTTTTGTCATATACTCTTGTTCACCATCGGCTACAACAAGAATAATTTCATTCAACCCTTCAAGATTTGCTACATTTTGTAGTGTACGCTGAATAATAGAGAATCGACCTAAAGGAATAAATATCTTATTTTCTTTATATCCCATGCGGCGCCCAGCACCAGCGGCGAGAACAATACAACTAATTACCTTGTCCATTTTGTCCTCCATCTACACGAGCAAAGATCATGCGACCAGCACTAGTTTGTAATATGGATGTAACCATTACCTCTACGGTTTGACCCACATAAGGTTTACCATCTTCAACAACAATCATGGTACCATCATCGAGATAAGCAACACCTTGGTGTACTTCCTTACCTTCTTTCATAATTTGCACGCGAATCCATTCGCCTGCAATGAGGGCTGGTTTCAGTACATTGGCGAGTTCATTCAGATTAAGCACCTCAATGCCTTGCACTCGAGCCACCTTATTTAAGTTGAAGTCATTAGTCATCAACTTCCACTGCTTATCCAAAGCAAGCCGCATTAATTTAGAATCTACTTCTGTAAGATCATCATAATCATCTTCTACCACTTCAATGGCTACCTTGTTAGCATCTTGCATCTCTTTCAAAATATCGAGGCCACGACGACCGCGATTTCGTTTTGTAGCATCAGCAGAGTCAGAAATAATTTGTAACTCATTCAATACAAAAAGGGGAACCATTAGAGGGCCTTCAATAAATCCTGTATTACATAGTTCCTTAATACGTCCATCAATAATAACAGATGTATCTAGTAGTTTTGGTGTGCTCGTAGTTTTATCAGATTTATGAGTAGAGAACATTTTAAAACGACTTGTTTTTTTAGTGCCAGCTCCGCCCCATTGTTGTACATAGTTATAGTATATTTCAGGGCCTTTACGAGCCATAATTTTAAGGCCACTATATCCAAAGATAGCACTCAATATAATAGGAATATAAGGTCCTATAATAGGTACTTGATGAAATGCAACACCAATTAAATTTGCAATAATAAGACCGAATAATAAACCGATGGTGCCTGCAATCAATTCTTGATTTGGAATATGAGTAAGAATGCGTTCTAAACGTTTAGCAATGACTAAGCCTTGCTTTAAAATAAATGAAGAAATTAAATACCCAATAATAACGCCTAATAAAGTACCAAAAATTAATACTGAAATACGTGCAATAGTCAATGACATATCCCCAAAAGACTCAAATTGAGAGACCAAATATGGGTCGATAATAGGTGCTAAGCTATCCATTCCAACATAGGCCGCTGTGCCCACAAGAATGGCTATTACATAGCGCAATATCCGATAAATCATTACATCACCTCCTAATTAAGAAAATACCAACTGCATTGCCTCTTGAATAGATTTAACGCCTCTAATCTTGATAGAACTATCATTATCCTTGATTTGCTTATAATTGCCTTCAGGGATAATAAACTTTTTAAAACCTAATTTCTTCGCTTCATTGATACGCTGTTCAATACGTGGAATGCTACGAACATTACCAGTGAGTCCTACTTCACCTAAAATGACCATATCGGTAGGAACAATGCGATTTTTTAAATTAGATACGATAGCAACAGCCATAGACAAGTCACAAGCTGGTTCATTTACCTTAAGACCACCAATAACGTTAACGTACACGTCCTTATTACCTAATGTAAAACCACAACGTTTTTCTAATACTGCCAAAAGCACTATTAAACGATTAAGGTCATAACCGATTGCGGTTCTTCTAGGCATACCAAAAGCAGTCGTAACAACAAGGCTTTGTACCTCTACAAGGATAGGACGAACCCCTTCAAGATAAATCATAACGGCGCTGCCGCTTTCCTCATCAGATCGTTCTGCCAATAAGGAAGCTGATGGGTTAGATAACTCTTGTAACCCTTCCTCAACCATGGCAAAAATACCTGTTTCAGATGTAGATCCAAAACGATTCTTAATTGAACGCAAAATACGGAATTGGTAAGACCGTTCGCCTTCAAAATAAAGCACTACATCCACCATATGTTCTAACATACGAGGACCCGCAATATTGCCTTCCTTAGTAACATGTCCAATGATTACCGTTGGAATATTTCGTTCTTTACAGAAGCGAAGGAGGCGCGATGTACATTCTCGCACTTGGCTAACACTACCTGGAGCAGCATCGATATCTCCGGTATACATGGTTTGAATAGAGTCGATAACTAACAAAGAAGGCGTCATTGCATCAGCTTGCTCTAAGATATGATCTAAATCTGTATCAGCAATAACTTGTAGTCGCTCACTATTAATATGAAGTCGTTCTGCCCGAAGCTTAAGCTGTAATTGAGACTCTTCTCCAGATGCATATAGTACAGTACCTACCGTATCAGCCACCTTTTGGGATACTTGAAGAAGTAGTGTAGACTTGCCTATACCAGGATCACCACCTAAGAGCATAAGGGCCCCAGGAACAATCCCACCACCTAATACGCGGTCGATTTCACCAAAGGTTGTAGAGACACGAGCGATAGATGAAATTTCAATATCTGGTAAAGCTGTTGGTTTTGTTGTTTGATTTCCCACACCTCGTGAAGGTGTGCGGCTATGTTTAGTTTCTTTAATAATCTCTTCAACTAATGTATTCCATTCACCACATTGTGGACAACGCCCCATCCACTTAGAAGACTCCGCTCCACAATTTTGACAGAAGAATACTGATTTTGCTTTTGCCATAATACCTCAAAACTGTTATAAAAGATAAAAAGGCCATGAATGATAACCATTCATGACCTTTTATGCATAATTTTACTACATGGTTACTATCATTATTCTATAGTATACCATTTAAGCCATATAATTTATATGAAAGGTAGTCATTAACTATTAATTTTGTATTTATATTAAATCGTTACAACAATATCGTTATCCTTTGCATTAGCTTTAATAGTTTTTCCTGCTATCGCCTCTCCTTTCAAAATAAGATCGGATACAGGGTCCTCAATTAAGCGTTGAATAGCGCGTTTTAAAGGCCGAGCACCCATAGTAAAATCGGAACCTTCTTTAACGAGCAATTTCATAGCCTCAGGTGTAATTTCTAAATGTAAATCACGTTCTCCAAGACGTTTTATTACATCACTCATCAAAATTGTTACAATTTTTGTTAAGTCCTCTTCAGTTAATGGATGGAATACAATCATCTCATCAATGCGATTTAAAAACTCTGGTCTGAAGTGACGTTTTACTGCATCCAGAACAGATTTCTTAGCCTCTTTAAAATCTATTCTTTTAGAATCATTAGAATAAGATTCTGCTTTTTTCGGTGCCAAGAAACCTAATTCTGTAGAGTTCTTATGTAATGCTTTAGCACCTAAGTTACTAGTCATGATGATAACTGTATTTCTGAAGTCTACGGTTCTCCCCTGACTATCTGTAAGGCGGCCATCATCAAGAACTTGTAATAGGATATTAAAGAAATCTGCATGAGCCTTTTCTACTTCGTCAAGTAAAATAACGCTATATGGTTTACGTCGAACTGCATCAGTCAATTGGCCTCCCTCTTCATAGCCTACATATCCTGGAGGTGCTCCAACTAAACGAGAAACAGTATGTTTTTCCATATATTCAGACATATCAAGTCGAATCATAGCAGATTCATCGCCGAACAAGGAGGATGCAAGTGCTCTTGCTAGCTCAGTTTTACCAACTCCTGTTGGTCCAAGGAACAAGAAGGAACCAATTGGACGTTTTGGATCCTTTAATCCAGCCCTTGCACGGCGCACAGCTTTTGCTACAGCTGTAACAGCATCATCTTGACCGATGACACGTTTATGTAATTCATCTTCTAAATGAAGCAAGGTTTCTGATTCTTCTTCTGCGATTTTAGTTACAGGAATACCAGTCCACTGAGCTACAACGGCAGCGATATCTTCCTCTGTAACTATTAATTTTTGATCACTTTCTTCTTTAGCTACAGTTTTTTTATCATCAATTTCTTTAACTAGAGCTTGCTCTTCATCACGAAGTTTAGCTGCCTTTTCAAAATCTTGTGATGTGACAGCCGCTTCTTTTTCCTTCTTAACCGTATTGAGTCTGTCTTCTAAAGCTTTAACATCTGGTGCTGCCGAAAATACCTTCATACGAACCTTAGATGCAGCCTCATCAACCACATCGATAGCTTTATCCGGCAAAAATCGATCTGTAATATATCTACTAGATAAAGTAACAGCAGCTTTTAATGCTTCATCTGTAATTTTAGCCTTATGGAAGGCCTCATAACGATCTCGTAAGCCGCTCAAGATTTCAAGAGCATCCTCTTCATTAGGTTCTCCTACTTGAACAGGTTGGAAACGACGCTCTAAAGCAGCATCTTTTTCAATATGCTTTTTATATTCATCAAGTGTCGTAGCGCCAATAACTTGGAATTCACCACGTGCCAAAGCTGGTTTCAAGATATTTGCCGCATCCATAGCGCCTTCAGTGGCACCTGCTCCAACTAATGTGTGAATTTCATCAATGAAGATAATCATATCATCATGTTGTTGAACTTCATCAATCGCTTTTTTTAAACGCTCTTCAAATTCGCCACGGTATTTTGCACCAGCTAACATAGAGCTAATGCTAAGGGAAATAATGCGTTTATTACGCAAAATTTCTGGCACATTCCCGTTGACGATACGTTGCGCCAAGCCTTCAGCAATGGCCGTCTTACCTACACCAGGTTCACCAATGAGAACGGGATTATTTTTAGTTCTACGACTAAGTATTTGAATAACTCGTTGAATTTCAGTATCGCGACCAATAACAGGATCAATTTTACCTTGTTTTGCAGACTCATTTAAGTCCGTAGCAAAATCAGTTAATTCACCTAAGTCGCCATTGTTATTCGCTCCTTCTTGACCACTATGATTACCATTAGTACTAGAGCCAAGAATATGACGGATCGCTTCAACTATATCGTCGGTACGAATATTCATAGCCCGTAAAATCCCAACTGCAACACCACCGCCGTCGCTGAGTAAACCAAGTAGAATATGCTCAGTACCAACGTAATTATGATTCATGCGATTAGCTACTTGAACAGCTAACTCAAGTACATTCTTAACACGTGGCGTCATATATATAGATGTTGCTTTTTTATTACCGCGGCCCACTTGCTCTTCTACAGCTTCAAAAATATCTTCTGTAACAATATTAAGCTCTTCTAAGGCCTTAGCAGCAACACCATTTTTAACCTTTGTCAGGCCGATGAGTACATGTTCAGTGCCTACATAGTCATGTCCCAACTCCAATGCGGCTTCTTGAGCAAAGGAAAGAACACGCTGTGCATCATCTGTAAATCGTTGCATCATACTATCACCTCATCTATCTATGTAAATTGTAATTATTTCTCTTCAAATATATGTAAACAATGGTAGGCTATACCATTGGAATAGCTATTAATGTGAAAGCTTTTGACGGATTACCTTTGCCCGATAGCTATCACGCTCGATATCTGTTAGATTATCATTTCCTGCATACTTTGAAAGGAAATTAGGTCTAGTTATAGCAATCAGCTCATTAAAGGAATCCTTACCCCATTGAGGTAAAATATTTAAGTCAACGCCTAACTGGATATCACTAAGCTTTGTTAAAGCCTCTTTACCATTTACACGGCGTGCATTCTGTAGAACTCCATAGGAGCGCCATAACACATCTTCTAAACCTTCTTTATCATTATGTAATAATAACTGACGAGATTTTCGCTCTTCTGCAATAATCCCTTCTACAATCTTTGTTAATTGTTCTATTGTATCTTTTTCACTAGTACCCATGGTACGTTGGTTAGAAATTTGATATATATTTCCTAATGCTTCTGAACCTTCACCATATAATCCACGCACAGAGTAGCCCAACTGAATGATACTACGAATGAGGCGTGTAATTTTTCCAGATATAGTCAAGGCTGGTAAATGTAACATTACAGATGCTCGTAAACCTGTACCGACATTAGTTGGACAAGCCGTTAAATAACCAAATCGTTCATCAAAGGCATATGCATATTTTGCTTCAATAGCCTTGTCGATTTTTAATACACGTTCATAAGCTACTTCTAATCTCAATCCAGAAACCATAGATTGAATTCGCAAATGATCTTCTTCATTTACCATAATCACAATTGATGCATCGTCAGAAAACACTAAGTTGCGGTACGGTAGTTTTTCCTCTAAAGCAGGGCTCATCAAATGTTTTTCCACTAATATAGCCCGATCACGTTCACTTAATTGCTCTAAGTTAATATTAGAATATTGATGTCCATCTACGTCTTTTAGGGGTTTAAGCAAACTTCTAGAAAAAGAATTTACTTTTTCTAATGACGACATATCATTTCGATTTGTAAAAAGCACACCATCAAAGTTTCTTGCTAATCGAATCCGACTAGAAATCACAATATGATCCGTTGCGTCCGTATCGAGTTGTAGCCATGAACTTAAAGGAGAGTCTAATATAGTATCTAACATAATAAGAACCTCCTATTCTTTATTGCCACCAATGATGGCTTCCAATTCTTTTATTTTATCTCTTAAGATAGCTGCATCTTCAAATTTCTCTGCTTGAATTGCCATCTCTAATTGATTGCGCAATTGTTTAACTTCATACTTAGCTTTAAACACATTATTACCATGACTAGGAACTGACCCTTCATATTCAGAACTACCTTGTAAACGTTGTAATAACGGTTTTATTTCACTAGCAAAGGTTTCATAGCATGTATCACAACCAAACTTGCCTCCCCGATTAAACTCATCATAAGTAATACCACATTGAGGACACCGTTTAGATTGATGAGATTTTAATAAATTATCAGGATAGACCATATTTTTAAAGAAATCATTGGTAAAAAAGCTATCATCCCACATATCATTCATAAAGGAACTATAGGGAGATAATTTTCCCTCTTGTTGTAGTGCTGTAGCACAAGTATTGCACAAATGTTGTTCCGTTTTCTGATTATTTACAATATTTGTCATATGGATAGTAGCTTCATTTTTATGGCAATGATCACATATCACTGATCATCACTCCTTCCGTAGTGTATCCACCATTGTTGCGTATAGCTCACGAATTGCATTATTTCGATGTTCAATATCCGTATTTTCAATCAATGTAGCAAAAGAATTATGCATCAATTGAGCCTCACGACGAGTAATTTTTTCTGCTTGTAGTAATTGAAATAATGATTGGTCTACATCTTTTATATCAATTAAACGATCCACTGTATTTTGACCTTCATAAATACGATAGGTTGTTACAGCTGGTAGAGAATCAGAACTTTCTGGATTTAATTTTGTGATTCGAATATATCCACCTAATCCACGTCTTGATTCCACATCAAACCCACGCTCATTGGAAAATCGCGTACTTAAAACATAACTAATTTGCGAAGGTGCACAATCTAACTCATCAGCTAATTCGTTACGCTTTAAAATTAATTTCTCTTGTTCTTCACGCATACGATCCAATATAAACTTTTCTATTTTATCAGCTATCATACTCATAAAAAACACCTCTTTAACATTTTATTTAATATATATTTTGACTATTTGCTTTTTACATATATCTATTATATTTGACTTTTTGACTTTAGTCAATATAAAGGTCAAATTTCTATACTATACATTTGACCTTTTAATACATCCCCCTATAATTGGACTTAATCTTAAATTATAGGTATAATAAATGAGATATATTTTTATGAAAGAAGGTGTTGTTATGGCAGAAGCATTAGGACAAGAACTGTTAATTGATTTATATTCCTGCGATGAAGATGCAATCTCATCCGCTACAGCTGTACAAGAAAGTGTAGCAACCGCATTTGATTTAGCTGACCTTGATGTTGATGAAATCAGTTGTCAAGTTATGGACGAGGAGATCGCCCTCCTATCTGTTGCACCAGGCTTTCACTTTACGTTGCACACGTATCCTGCTCTAGGCTATGTGGCTGTTGATTTGTATTCTTTTGAGCAATCCTTACCGCTCACATTAATTATGAAAGCGTTGCGTAAATCTTTCAGAGCAGAAAAGGTAAAAGCAACAAGTGTACAACGTGGCGACTTTGGTAACGAACGCGATATGAAGCCACGTCGCAAAACAAAGATTACTACACTTGGTCGTGTTTCTCGTACACGTATTCAACTCAAACAAACAGGCGGCAAATTGAAAAAACAAAGTGCTAAGGTTATCAAAACATTAGCTAAAAAAAGCGGTCTAAAAAAATAATACAAAGGACTAACCTTATTGGTTAGTCCTTTTATTAGATAGATACAAAAAGGCTAGAGGAAATTCCTCTAGCCTTTTTAAGGTTAATATTTTATTTATAAGAGCTTATCTACGAACCATCATTTCTTCAAGATCGAGAACATCAGCAATTTCATCAACATCATCACAGATGTACTCTGCATCGGCTTCTTTTAGTTCAGCTTCTGTACCATAACCATAAGTAACACCGATAGAAATACAACCAAGTTCGTTAGCCGCCTCTACATCATACTTACGATCGCCTACCATAAAGGCCAAACGACGACCATTTTCATCAGTTAAAGGATTGCCACAAAGTTTAAGAGCTTTTTCAAGAATCTCTTTCTTATGCAATAAACCACTTTCATAATTAGCACCTACAATTACATCAAAGTAAGGTGTTAATTCAAAGTGATCTAAAATATCCTTAGCATAATGCTCAGGCTTTGCTGTAGCAACGGCAATAGTATATTGTTCTGTTTTGCATTTAGCCAACAAGTCTACAATATTCGGATACACTTGATTTTCAAATTTACCGATTGTACCATATCGTTCGCGGAATTTAAAGTACGTTTCTTCCGCTTGGTCAAAGGTCATGCCACAATGCTCTTGAAAAGCATCTACCAATGGTGGTCCTAAAAATAATTGCAATGTTTCTTCATCAGGAACATCATAGCCAAAATGTTCCAATGCAAATTTAATACTTTTAAGAATACCTTCTTGAGAATCTGTTAAAGTTCCATCTAAATCAAATAATATTGTTTTCTTCATATTATTTCTTTAAAGCCTCTTTTAATGTATGCCATGCAAGAACCGCACACTTAACACGCGCTGGCATGTTAGAAATATTTTGCAATGCCATAGCATCTTCTAATTCTTCCAACTCATTTTCATCGGTAATTTCTTTTTTGATCATACCTAAGAAAATTTCTACCAAACGAAGAGCTTCTTCAACAGATTTTCCCTTAATGATATCAATCATCATAGATGCAGACGCTTGGCTAATAGCGCAGCCAGAGCCTGTATAAGCAGCATCTTTTATAATGCCATCTTCTACGTTGAGTTGTAATGTTAGATCATCACCACAACTAGGGTTATGGCCATGTTCAGAATTTGTAAAATGAGCTAACTCATGTTTATTACGCTTATCTTGGTTATGTTCCAAAATAAGTTCTGTATATAATTGATCCATTTCCATTGATGGTAAATCTCCTAATCTTTAAAACCCATTACAGAACGAACTGTCTTTAATACTTCAAGGAATGCATCTAGATCTTCCTTACGAGTATATAAGTACATGCTTAGACGAGTAGATGCAGATACATTGTAGAATGCACCTAATGGTTGTGCACAATGGTGTCCAGAACGAACACAAATGCCTTTAGAATCTAAAATTGTAGCTACATCATGAGGATGTACATCATCTACAGTGAACGCGATTACACCATGTTTTTCTTTAGGATTTTGGGAGCCAATCACATGAACATGTGGCAATGCAACAATTTTAGGAAGAATATATGCTACTAGTTCCTCTTCATAAGCTTCAATAGCATCCATGCCAAAGGATTCTAAATAATCAATTGCCGCATGTAAGGAAACGGCGCCATCAGCATTTGGTGTACCTGCTTCAAACTTATATGGAAGCTCATTGAATGTAGCAGTTTGTTCTTTTACATATTCAATCATATCCCCACCCAATAGGAAAGGTGGCATCGCTTCTAATAACTCACGTTTACCATAAAGTACACCAATACCTTGAGATGCACACATTTTATGACCAGAGAATACGAAGAAATCACAATCTAATTCTTGAACATCAATTTTTTTATGAGGTGTAGATTGAGCACCATCGAGAACTACTACAGCACCTACGGAATGCGCTTTTTCAGTTAATTCCTTTACAGGGAATTCCATACCAAGCACATTACTAACATGAGCAAAGGCAACAATTTTAGTGTTCTCATCAATTTTATTGATTTCACCATCTTTTAAATGCCCATGTTCATCAAGGTACATATATTCTAAGGTTGCCCCGGTTTGTTCTGCTACATATTGCCATGTTACAAGATTGGCATGATGTTCCGCAACAGTAATGACAATCTTGTCACCTTTCTTCACATTATGAAGACCATAGCTATGAGCAATCAAGTTCATAGATTCTGTACTATTACGTGTAAATACAACTTCTTCACGCTCACGTGCATTGATAAATTCAACTACGCGATCACGTGCATTTTCATAGTCTTCAGATGCTTCAATAGCTAAAATATGAGAGCCACGATGTGGATTACCATTACGTTGTGTCATATGTTCCACAACACGATCAATTACGGACTGTGGAATTTGTGCAGTAGCACCGCTATCTAAATAGATAACGCGGTGCCCATTATGCTCTTTATGTAGTATAGGAAAGTCTTTATATGCTTCTGCAATTGGTCTCATAAAAACGCCTCTTTAAATTTTATTACGTACAGCTACTAACGCTGCTTCTTCAATCGTTTCATCACCAATGCGATCAATAATAGGTCGAATCATAGATTCTACAATGATATGTTTTGCTTCTACTTCACTAAAGCCACGGCTCATGATATAGAACAATTTATTATGATCAATTTGGCCTGCACTCGCTGCATGATTACCAACTACATTATCTTCTTTACACAATAATAGAGGTAAAGAAACAGATTTTACAGTTGGATCTAACAATAAGCAAGTATCTTCTTCCGCACCTTCAGAAGCTGTTGCACCATGAAGGAAATCAAGAGTACCACGGAAAGATTTTTTAGAATTGCCACTAAGAGCACCTAATGTATGAATATCACTGAAGGATTTTTTACCACCATGACTCATAATCATGGATATATCAAATTTTTGTTCTTCGTTACCAAGATAAGCAATATCATGAACCATACGAGATTCTTGACCTACTAAATCATGATAGTAGTTCAAAATATTTTCGCTACCACCAAGTTCAATGTTAATGTATTCTACATCTGCTTTATCTTCCAATTTGGTATAACGATGTTCGATATGTTGTACATATTCAGGTAAAAGATTTACCTTTTTCACTACAATTTTACCGCCTTCTTTTACATCGTATTCATTTAGATAACTAACATTTGTTAAAGCTTCACCAGTGCCAGTTACATAGAATTGTACCTCTAGTTCTGCCCCTTCACCAACGATGAATTGGAAACGGTTAGCTACACGTGCATTAGCATCGATGCGGATGCCTACAACTTCCTTTCCCTTAGCAGGAACATTGATAGCATAACCTTCTGCATTATCCACCAATGCTTGAACAGCATCCTTATTAGCACCTTCATATTTAGCATTTAACAGTGCTGTTCCTGTAGGCAATGGTGAAAGTATATTTTGATTCGCTTCTACAGCGATGGATTGTACAGATATATCTTCTCCAGCTAGAGAGCTTACAGTATGGTTAACACGCAACCATCTGAATGTCGGTCTAGGGAGTTCATTAAATAATAATTCGCTCATAATTCCTCCTTAACCGATAGAACCTTCTAATTCAAGATTGATTAGATTGTTCATTTCTACAGCATACTCAAGTGGTAATTCTTTGGAGATTGGCTCAACGAAACCACGAACGAGCATTGCACGAGCTTCTTCTTCGCTAATACCACGTGTCATGAGATAGAAAATCGCTTCGTCGGAAATACGACCGATTTTAGCTTCATGACCTAAATCCACATTATCGTTTTCTACGATAATAGCTGGAATTGTATCAGATTGAGACTCTGCATCAAGCATCAAGGATTCACAAGATACAGTCGCTTTGGAATGTTCTGCTTTAGGGCCAATTTTCAAAAGTCCACGGTAAATAGCAGCACCACCGGATTTGGAAATAGATTTAGAGTTTACATTACTAGTTGTGTAAGGAGCATTATGAACTACCTTACAACCAGTATCAAGGAATTGTCCTTCGCCAGCAAATGTTACACCTGTGAATTCAGCATGTGCACCTTCACCGTTAAGAATACTCATTGGATACAAGCAAGAAACTTTGGAACCAAAGGAGCCAGATACCCATTCGATTGTACCATTTTTACCTACTACACAACGTTTTGTGTTAAGGTTGTACATGTTCTTGGACCAGTTTTCAATTGTAGAGTAACGCAATGTAGCATTGTCTTTAACGAACAATTCAACAGCGCCTGCATGAAGGTTAGATACGTCATACTTAGGAGCAGAACAACCTTCGATGAAGTGCAATTTAGCACCTTCTTCTACGATGATCATAGTATGTTCGAACTGACCAGCACCTGGTGCATTCAAGCGGAAATAAGATTGTAATGGAATTTCTACTTGTACGCCTGCTGGAACGTATACGAAGGAACCACCAGACCAAACTGCACCATGAAGAGCCGCCCATTTATGGTCTGTAGGTGGAATCAATGTCATCCAGTATTTTTTTACGATTTCTTCATGCTCATGAAGTGCAGTTTCGATATCAGTATAGATAACACCTTGTTTAACAAGATCTTCTTGAATACTGTGATAAACAACTTCAGAGTCATATTGAGCACCAACACCTGCAAGAGATGTTTTTTCCGCTTCTGGAATACCTAAGCGGTCAAAAGTACTTTTAATTTCTTCTGGAACTTCGTCCCAGTTTTCTTTCATATCTACTTTTGGCTTAACATAAGTATGGATATTTGCCATATCTAAGCCAGAAATATCAGGAATCCAATTTGGAATCCCCATGCGATTGTAGATTTCTAAAGATTTCAAACGGAAGTCAAGCATCCATTCAGGTTCATTTTTATTAGACCAAATTTCACGGATAATATCTTCTGTTAAACCAGCATCAGAAATATAAGAATATTCAAAGTCATTCTTAATATCGTAGACACCACGGTCCATATCCGCGACTTGGGTTTTCTTTCTTTCTTCCATTGTGCCTCCTATGCTAATGCTTTGTATGCGTCGTAACCTTTTTCTTCGATTTCACGTACAAGAGAAGCATCACCAGTTTTAACGATCTTACCATTGATCAATACATGAACAAAATCAGGTTTTAATTTTTGCAAGATTTGGTTATGGTGAGTGATGATCAATACAGCATTTTCTTCGTTGTGGAAACGTTGTACACCTTCAGATACGATACGAACCGCATCTACGTCAAGGCCGGAGTCTGTTTCATCAAGAATAGCCAATTTAGGATTTAAAATGGACATTTGAAGAATTTCATTTTTCTTGCGTTCACCACCGGAGAACCCTTCATTTACATAACGTTGTGCATAAGATACATCGAAGGATAATTCATCCATTTTTTCTTTCAATTCTTTTTTGAAAGATAAAGCGCGTACATTTTCACCAGTAATTGTAGATTTCGCAGTACGGATGAAGTTTTCTACTGTAATGCCAGGAATAGAAATTGGATTTTGGAAGGACATAAAGATACCTGCTTTCGCACGATCATTTACTGCATCTTCCGTAATATCTTTACCATCAAAAACAATAGATCCGCTATCTACAGTATATGTAGTGTTACCCATAATAGCATTGGCAAGTGTAGATTTACCTGCACCATTTGTACCCATTACAACATGGATTTCACCTTTATTAATTGTTAAGTTGATACCTTTTAAGATTTGTTTACCTTCAACGGATACCTTTAAATCTTTTATCTGAAGTAATTCAGCCAAAATGTTCACTCCTTCTCATAATGTATGTATTAATAAGAAACATACAAGCATTATATGTAAAACGTATATATTGACACATATAAAAAGGCGGTACGCACTAACGTGAATACCGCCGTAATTCTCGCCAACTTAGCAAGTATGTGCATAACAATCTATAATCATTATACATTCTTATCTAAATGATAGCAAGATATTCCTACTAAAATATACAGGAATTAAAAGAATATCATATATTACATATATTGATAGGTTTTTATTAATATTCATTCTCATCCTATTCGATTCTCAATATTAAATTATAGGTTAGAGAAATCGAGGGTGCCAAACAAATCATCATATGTTTCAGCACGACGAATTTGTGTAACAGAACCGTCTTTATGTAATAACAACTCAGCAGAGCGCAATTTACCATTATAGTTGAATCCCATGGAGTGACCATGCGCACCAGCATCATGAATGATAATACGATCGCCAATATCGATTTTTGGCAACTCACGTTGAATAGCAAATTTATCATTGTTTTCACATAAAGAACCAGTTACATCGTACACGTGATCCTTAGGTGCATTTTCTTTACCCATTACAGTAATATGGTGGTAAGAACCATATAATGCTGGACGCATAAGGTTTGCCATACAGGAATCTAAACCGATGTAGTGACGATAAATATCCTTTTTGTGAATTGCTGTAGAAACTAAGTAACCAAATGGACCTGTAACCATACGGCCACATTCATAAGCCAATGCTACATCACCAAGACCGTTAGCTACTAGAATTCTATTATAGGCCTCTTCTACACCTTTACTAAGTGCATTGAAATCTACTGGTGTTTGTTCTGGTTTATAAGCAACACCTACACCACCACCAAGATCGATAAACTCAACATTGATGCCTAGTTCATTTTTAATATCTACTGCTAGATTGAAGCAAAGTTCAGCAGTGCCAACTAAGCCATCAATATCAAGCTCGTTAGATACAACCATTGTATGGATACCAAAGTGTTTTACACCTTTAGCTTGCAACTGTTTATAAGCTTCAAGAATCTGTTCACGTGTCATACCATATTTAGCTTCTTCAGGAAGGCCGATAATTGTATTACCCCCTTCTTTTAAGGAGCCTGGGTTATAACGTACGCAGAATGTATCAGGCAAAGAGCCATGATTTTTTTCCAAATATTCAATATGAGTAATATCGTCAAGATTGATAATAGCACCTAATTCAAGTGCTTTTTTATATTCCACATATGGTGTGTCATTAGATGTGAACATAATATCATGACCTGTAATGCCCACTTTTTCACATAGCATTAACTCTGCTAAAGAAGAACAATCGGCACCTACACCAAGCTTTTGTAATACACGCATAATATATGGATTAGGAGTTGCTTTTACAGCAAAATATTGTTTGAACCCTTTATTCCAAGAAAATGCATTGATGAATGCTTTCATATTTTCAATGATACCTTCTTCATCATAAATATGGAATGGTGTTGGGTATTGGGCAATAATATTTTCCAATTGTTCAGCTGTAAACGGAACTGTTTTTGTATTCATAATAACCTCGCTATACAAATAAAAGACTCATCAAACGATGAGTCTATTATCCTAATTATTATTTAAATAAAGCTTTATCAAGGCTATAGCGACCTGCGCCAGCGAAGAACAACATAAGAGCACCAAAGCCCATTTGAGATGGGTAATCCCAACTAAAGAAACTACCGTTAATACTCAATGTTGTTGCCATAGCTAATGTACCGATGAGCATAAGAGATCCAATTCTAGTGAATAGACCTAAAACAATAAGGATACCACCAATCATCTCAGCACAAGATGCCATAGTACCTAATATTTCATACCCACCAGGTACGCCTAATGGAGCCAACATAGATCCAACTTTATAAAGGCCTTCAGGACCACTTAACCATTTTAGATAACCATGATAAAACATGGAAATACCAAGTGCCAAACGGTAAATTAAGAGGCCAAAATTAACATAATTAGGTTTACTTTTAAAAATAAAGCTTAACATAGTAATCCTTCTTTCAAATCAAAATAAAAATCGAAATAATTCGATATCGTTATTATAGAGGAGAAAAAGTACCATGTCAAACTAGACTCAATATTAAATTCTATAGAATTATAACATATGTAGTATACAAAATCAATTTTATCGATTTGATAAGCCACATATAATCTTCTAATTTAATACCTAAAAAGTCAAGAAATATTCTGTACCTAGTAATACAAAAAACCATTTAATTTTCAGATATATAAAAATAATCCTAATGAAAAAGTGAACATATAGTTCCTAATTCATTAGGATTATTCTAAATCTTATAGATTATGCGCTAAGCAGTTGATTACATCATACCGCCCATGCCACCCATTGGAGGCATTGCAGGTGCTGCAGCATTTTCTTCTACTTTATCAGCTACGATTGTTTCAGTAGTCAATACAAGAGATGCAATGGATGCAGCATTTTGAAGTGCAGAACGTGTTACTTTAGCAGGGTCCACGATACCAGCTTTAACCATGTCGATATATTCTTCAGTCAAAGCGTTGAAACCAACACCAGCTTCTGTATTTTTAACTTTTTCTACTACAACGGAACCTTCAAGACCAGCATTGTAAGCGATTTGACGAAGAGGTTCTTCTACTGCACGTTTAACAAGGTTAATACCAGTTTGAACGTCGCCAGTTTCTTCCAATGTGTTCAATGCAGGGATAATATCGATGAATGTAGTACCACCACCAGCTACGATACCTTCTTCAACAGCTGCACGAGTTGCGTTCAATGCGTCTTCGATACGAAGTTTTTTATCTTTCATTTCAACTTCTGTAGCAGCACCTACTTCGATAACTGCAACACCACCGGATAATTTTGCAAGACGTTCTTGTAATTTTTCACGGTCGAATTCGGAAGTTGTTTCTTCTACTTGTGCACGGATTTGGCTTACACGTTTAGCGATTACGTCTTTATCGCCTACACCATCGATGATTGTAGTTTCATCTTTAGTGATGCGAACTTGACGAGCTGTACCAAGATCAGTAAGTTCTACAGAATCAAGTTTGCGGCCCATATCTTCAGTAATTACAGTACCACCAGTCAAAATAGCGATATCTTCAAGCATAGCTTTACGACGATCACCGAAGCCAGGAGCTTTTACAGCTACTGCTTTGAAAGTGCCACGCAAACGGTTTACTACCAATGTAGCCAATGCTTCACCTTCTACATCTTCAGCGATGATAAGAAGTTCTTTACCTACTTTTACCACTTTTTCAAGTGTTGGCAACATATCAGCAATAGCACTGATTTTACGGTCAGTAATCAAGATATATGGGTTATCCATTACAGCTTCCATACGGTCAGGATCAGTTACCATGTATGGGGAAATGTAACCACGGTCAAATTGCATACCTTCTACTACGTTTAATGCAGTTTGCAAGCCTTTGGATTCTTCTACAGTGATAACGCCGTCGTTACCTACTTTTTCCATAGCTTCAGCAATTAAGCCACCGATTTCTTCGTCCGCAGCGGATACACTTGCAACTTGAGCGATTTCAGCTTTACCAGAAACTTTGATGGAACGTTTTTTAATTTCTTCAACCAAAGTTTTAACTGCTGTTTCAATACCTTTTTTCAAGATCATTGGGTTAGCACCAGCTGCTACGTTGCGCATACCTTCTTGGATCATAGCTTGTGCCAATACTGTTGCAGTAGTAGTACCATCACCTGCTACGTCATTAGTTTTAGTAGCAACTTCTTTAACTAATTGAGCGCCCATGTTTTCAAATGGATCTGGAAGTTCGATATCACGAGCAATAGTTACACCATCATTTGTGATTGTTGGGGAACCGAATTTTTTATCCAATACAACATTACGACCTTTTGGTCCTAATGTAACTTTTACAGCGTTTGCCAATTGATCAACGCCACGACCTAAAGCGCGACGAGCTTCTTCATTAAACAAGATTTCTTTTGCCATATGTATTACCTCCTAGATAATAACAGTATCTAATGTAAGGGAATGTATATGCCCGTAGGCAGTATAGAATGTATCAATAGTATGTTTAGCTCTATACAGATATATTAGCTATTATAGTACTGCTAAGATATCGCGTTCGCTAATGATCAAATGAGTAGCGCCATCGATTTCTAATTCGCTACCAGCATATTTTGCGAACATAACAGTATCGCCAACTTTAACTTCTGGAGCTACACGTTGACCATTGTCATAAACTTTACCAGCACCTACAGCTACTACTACGCCTTCTTGAGGTTTTTCTTTTGCTGTATCAGGAAGGAAAATACCACTTTTAGTTTTTTCTTCTTTTGCTTCTAAACGGATAAGAACGCGGTCAGCTAATGGTTTTAACATATGATGTCACTCCTTATTTACTAGTTATTATTTACAATTCATTAGCACTCTAAGTAGTCGAGTGCTAATCACATGTATTATTATAACCTATGTCAAAATAAATGCAAGTAGAAATTTTGATTTTTTGACTTTTTAGTTTTTATTTGATGTTAGACACAAAAGACTAGTATAAGTTTTGATTCTTATACTAGTCTTTGTATCTATTTTGAAACTTGATTAATTAATGCTTTACAGATATTAACAATACTATCTCGTTTCTTCATACTTAGGGCACGAATGCGATTATAGGCTTCCTCTTCTGATATAGAGTATAGCTCCATCAATATACCGGTCCCTTTTTGAATGATTTTACGATCCTCTAATGATTGTTCTAATTCAGCCATTTTTTCGCGTAGCTCAGCATCACTATGGTAACGCCCTAATGCCATTTCTAAGGTTGGAACCAATTGTTCTTCACGAACAGGCTTAATTAAATATCCATATACGCCAGATTCTCTAGCCTTATTTATTAAATCCTGTTGACTATAACTAGTTAATAGAACTACAGGTGCTTCATGGTGAAAGCCAATTTGACGTGCTGCTTCAATGCCATCTAATTCTGGCATTTTTACATCCATTAGAACAATATCAGGTTTATATTCTTTGCAAAGCTTGATGGCTTCAACACCATTAGTCCCTTCTGCCACAACTTCATGACCACAGGATTCAATAATATCGCGTAGATCCATACGTATAAGGGATTCATCATCCACTATTAAAACGCGCATTTACTTCTCCTTCTTCATATGTATTGTCACTAGAACACCGGCATCAGTATTTTTAACAGATAGACGCCCTTTTAACTCATGGGTAACTAAATTATTAATGATAGTTAATCCTAAACGCTTATTCGAGTTAATAGAGAAATCTTGAGGTAATCCTTTTCCCGTATCAGAAAAATCTAATACAATATATTCCTCTAATTCCGAAACAGCTAGACGAATCTCCCCTGCTTTACCATCTAAACCATGTTCAAGGCTATTAGTAATTAATTCATTAGTTATGAGGGATACATAACTTGCCATATGAGAGGAAATCAATATATCTTCTCCACTATAGGTAAAGGTAACCTCTTGGTCTTGTCTGATCATACTCATGCGCAACAAACGACATAACTCGTCATAGATTGATCGGATACCAATATAATCCTCATCATAATGGGACACAATATCGTGAACCAAAGCCATACTTTCAATACGATTGATTCCCTCTTGTAAGGCTTGTTTAACTTCTGGCAGACTAGAACGTCTTGCTTCCATACGTAGTAATCCCGCTACAGTTTGTAAATTGTTTTTTACACGGTGATGAACCTCTTTGATAATAGAATTCTTTACCAGCAATTCTTGTTGCTGCTTACTTTCACGGGTACAATCGTGAAGCACGAGGAAACAACGTGTTTCATTGCGTCCCATAGCAATAGGAATCATATGCTGACGAATTACCATATCTTGATAGATTTCTTCACTAGTGTATATCGTTCTATCATCCAACACTTGTTGTATGGCAGAAATTTTTAAGGTACTGCTATAAATTGATGACCCTACTAGTCGTCGATCAAATCCAAGCAAATCTACTAATTGTATAGCCGACTCATTACCATAGAGAATTCTATGAGAATCATCGAAGATGATTAAACCATCGAAATAAGAAATTGGCTCATACGATTGTATTTGCTCATCTGTAGCAGTTAACATGAGACGTTGCATCGTATCAGATAAGATATATTCTTGTTCGTATTGATTTTTTTTAATAGACGGAGATACTGTAAAAACTATCCCCCCAATAATACGACCACCATTGTCGACAACAGGAAAAACATGTTGTCGTTGATCATGCTCTACCCCAATAAGAGGTTGACCATTTCCCATCATAGAATGCCACGTATTATTTCCTTTTATTTGTCGAGTAATAACACCTTGCTCGCTCCGTTCAATGCATAGCATATCTGCACGTTGCTGCATATCACCTTGTGATTTTTCTAGAAGAGGCGTAAAAATCTGTATCCTTTGACGGGTCAATGACTCGCCAAAGGATATAAGTTTACTAATATGCTCAAGTAGTGAGGTTTGTAATGGTCCTAATGGTGTTGTATTTAAAATATCTTGACCGATATCCACAATTAATCCTCTTTCCAAGATACATGACCAATTTCAACACTTGGCTTTGCATTCAATGTTAAATCGCCAAATTTACCAGCTTGAGCCATATAATAGGCACGACAACCAATCATAGCAGCATTGTCAGTGGACAAAATTTTATGAGGCTTGTAATAGGTAAAGCCTTCTTCCTTACACATAACCTCTAAGGCTTGTTGTAAGCCTTTATTAGCAGATACGCCTCCCGCAATGGTAATACGCGTTTCACCTAATGTATGAGCTGCATCTTTTGTTTTTTCAACTAATACATCAACAATAGCCTTTTGGAAGGACGCGGCAACATCGGCTTGGTTAATGGGTTCATTCTTTTGTTGCTTGCTATTTAAATAGTTTAATACAGCAGACTTTAAACCACTAAAACTAAATTCAAAATTACCAGACTCACTTAAAGCCTTTGGAAATTCAATCGCATCTGGATTACCTTCAAGAGCAAGTGCATCAATATGAGGGCCACCTGGGTAAGGGAACCCCATAACACGAGCAATTTTATCAAAGGCTTCACCCGCTGCATCATCACGAGTCTGACCAAGAATATCAAACTCTTCGTACCCTTTTACATGAACTAGTATTGTATGACCACCAGATACAACGAGGCTCAAAAATGGAGGTTCTAATTCTGGATTAGCTAAGAAATTAGCAAAAATATGACCTTCCATATGGTGAACTGGTACCAAAGGAATGCCTGTAGCAAAGGATAATCCCTTTGCAGCAGCTACACCAACCAATAATGCCCCTACGAGACCAGGACCATAGGTAACACCGATGTGGTCAATATCTTGTAACGTTACATTCGCATCGCGTAGCGCTTGATCTATAACAGGTATAACTTGTTCTATATGGTGACGTGATGCGATTTCTGGCACAACGCCACCAAATTTTCTATGAATCGGCACTTGGCTAGAAATAACATTAGATAAAACAGTGCGTCCATCCTTTAAGACAGAGGCTGATGTCTCATCACAGCTACTTTCCAAGGCTAATGTGTATATACTCATTCTATTTCCTCTGAAACGAGAGACATAATATAAGCATCCTCTTTTGGCTCTGAATAATAATCTTTACGAATCCCTTTAACAGAAAACCCAAGATTTCTATACATTGCTAAGGCAGGCAAATTGGATATGCGTACCTCCAAGAAGATTTCGTGCATACCTCTCTTGAAACATTCATCTATTAATTGTTTAGTAAGTTCTGAGCCATATCCCTTACCACGAGCAGAAGGAATAATGGCAATGTTTGTTATTTGTCCTTCATCATATACGAGCCAAGCACCAGCATAACCAACAACATGATTGTCTTCGCAAATAACCATATATAATTTATTATCTGCTCCTTCAAGTTCAGCAAGTACAGATTCCAAACTCCATGGAACTGAAAAGGACTGCTGTTCTATTTCATAAATGACCTGAGCATCATCGATAGCCGCTAACCGAATCTCCATTATTCTGCTCCTGCCGCTTCAGTCACTATCACAGTAGGATTTTGGTTTAACATTTCAGGATTATCCTTATATCGCTCCTCCCATAACACCTCTGCCTCAGAGCGACGAATATAGTAAGGAACCATATCCATTGGATCGCATATCTCTTCACGTTCTATCAATTCACGACCTGCTAATAGTAACGAGCTTGCCTTCGGAATACGTTGTGAAATATCTAGGACAGTCAAATTAGTATCCCTTTCCTCTAAAAGCTTTTCAATTCGCTTGATACCATCCCCTAAGAATAGGACCTCTTCCTTTGTTTCTCTAAATTTATCTAATAAATCACTAGCAGCTATAACAAAAGGCTCCTCTTTACATACTAGTTCGTTATTTTCATATCGATACAGGCCAGCATAAACATGTTTTTTTTGAGCATCGATAACAGTACAAATTGTACGATTTGTATATGAAACATTACGAGCTAAGCTGTCCATTGTCATCACACCATACAATGGAATTTGTAAGGCGTAAGCCATTGCTTTAGCAGTCCCCATACCAATACGCAATCCAGTGAAAGAACCAGGCCCGATACTAACGATAATACCTTTTAACTCATTCTTTTTTACTTGAGAGGCACGCAATAACATATCAATGTGAGGTATTAGTTGCTCAGAATGAGTTAATCCAGCTTGGATAGTCAACTCCCCAATAAGGTTATGTTCATCCATTAAAGCCACACTCGAAACGAGTGAGCTTGTCTCAATTCCTAACCACATATGGGCCTCCTATTTCTACTAAATCACCCTCTGAAAGGTAATCACTACCTAATGTGATAGATCGGCTTGTATCATCAATGCGCGTCAAATAAATCCATAATGTTTCATCTGGTAATTCATCTGGGAATTTATCGGCCCATTCCACAATGGATACGCAATCCTCTGTATATTCGTAGAAGCCAATATTTTCTAGCTCGCTTATATCATCCAAACGATATACATCAAAATGATATAAATGTGTTCTATCCACATCATAAGTATTCATGATTGCAAAGGTAGGACTTGTAATCTCATCTGTAACTCCAAAGCCTTTCGCAATGCCTTGGGATAGGTGCGTTTTCCCTGTCCCCAAATCACCAATTAAGGCAATACATAAAGGTTCTCCGCTTTCTTTCACCCATCTGCCTAATAACTGTCCAAATTGTTGTGTATCTTCTACTGTATGAGTTTCTAATTGAACATGTGCCTTATGATTCATGAAAATGATTATATCCTTTCGCTTCTATGGTCTTAATCGTTTTATCCGGTGTTACCATCTGAACATGACATGGTCCAGATATAACTTCACCGATTATAGTAATGCCAGATAAATTCTCTAATTTAGGAATCAATGCTTTAGGCGCCGTAAATACTAGTTGAAAATCCTCACCACCGTATAATGCATAATCCACTGGATTAGTCTGTAAATACTTAGCTAATTCATAAGTTTCTTCATGAAGTGGAATTGCTTTTTCCTCTATAACAATGGATACGTTACTAGCCGATGCAATTTCGTTTAATTCACTACCAAGGCCATCACTAATATCATTCATACTATGAATTCCCAGTTTTCTCAATTGTTGACCTAATTCAATTTGTGGATCAGGTCGTTGATGACCAACCTTCGTCATAGTATAGCCATCTAAATTATAGGATAACGCACCTAAACCAGTGGAAGCATAACCTACATAATTTGTAACGCCCACAATATCGCCAACTTGCGCACCACTACGCATAATAGCAGTGCCAGTAGGAACCTCTCCTATGATGGTAACAGTCCACACCATAGGTCCTTCCGTACGCACCGTATCTCCCCCAAGTATATTGATATGATATCTAGCACATTGATCTTTAATACCTCTATAAATTTCATCTAAAATAGCAGTATCAATATATTCAGGTGCCGCCACAGATAGCACTATTTGTCGAGGATTCCCTCCCATAGCAGCAATATCACTTAAATTAGCTGTCATGAGGCGATAGCCGACATCATAAGGTTTCATATAGCGAAAGCTAAAATGAACACCTTCCACCATCGTATCTGTACTAATTAGTTGATCTGTTTCATCTGTAGCACGATACACTGCGCAATCATCACCAATCCCTGTAATTACAGTGCTCGGATCATGTATTGTATCATTTTGAATGTGGCTTATGAAATTAAATTCCCCTACCTCTTTTAATTGCATCTCATCACCTGGCTTCCGATTAGTATACATATTGTATTGTAACATATATAAAAGACAACAAAAATAGCAGATAGTTGATATATCAACTATCTGCTATCAATGAGCCTAATATAATTATTTTTTAATTAGGTTTGTCATCCGTTTAACAGGATCTTTCGTATCAAAGGAACCTACAGTAAGAACCTTTTTACCATTATTAACGAAGAGAACGCCATTAATATTATCAAAGGATGTCAATGTATTTACAATGGCAGCCATTTGCAATTTAACAGTTAAGTCCCCACCATTACCTTTTACGAAAGCGTCATTCACTTCTACAGAAGCAATGCCGTCCTTTACAGTAACAGATGTGATTTGAATATCCTTAGAGAATACTGGATATTTTTGTGCTCTATCAGCTTTTAACATCGCTAGAAGAGCGGCTTTAGGCGTTACTTTATCCGCCTCCATCTCAACGGTTGATTGTGTTACCCCTGAGCCATCTTCTGTTGGAACAAAGAAGGCCATCTTAACCTTTTCTTGAGATACTTTCGTTGTTTCTGCATCCTTATTGACTTTCGTCTCTTGCACAGGTTCACTTTTACCTGTTGTAGGAGCTTGATTAGGTGTACAACCTGCTACAAATGCAAGCAAGCCTACACAGAGGATCGACAGAACTTGTTTACGTAATTTCATCGATTAACCTCCAAAGTAACTAGCAATACCATTGGCAATGCGATTTGCAAAGTCTTCTTGTGTTTGAGGAGATTGCAATGCACGTTCCTCATTAGGATTGGAAATAAATCCAAGCTCTACAAGAATGGCAGGCATATTAGTATGTCTTAATACATACAAGTTGCCTTCTTGAATGCCACGGTCACCATTGAATCCTGGTACACTAGCAATTTGAGATTGTACCTTTTGTGCTAAACGGGCATCATTACCTGTTTTAGCATAGTAGTATGTTGCAATACCACCAACACTTGGATTGTTAAATGCGTTAATATGCACGCTTATGAGCGCATCAGAATTGCTACGGTTCGCTACATTAACACGAGCACCTAATTCATCAACACCACTTGCATTAGGACCATATACGTCTACGTCTGTAGTACGAGTCATAAGAACTTTAGCGCCACGATTTTCTAAGGCTTTTTTCAAGTACATAGAAATCGGTAGTGTAATATTTTTCTCTTGTACACCATGAGGTCCAACGGCACCAGAGTCACTACCACCATGACCTGGGTCAATAGTAATTGTCTTGCCAGATAAACCACCGCTAATAGAATACTTACCAGATCCTGTGGGCATATTTTTCGCAGGATGTGCAGAAGGAGATGGACGTTTGCCATAGTAAGCAGGTTTAGCTACCACACCTTTTTTCTGTACATCTACAACGATGCGATACGGTTTCTTATTAACCGTATCTTTTTTTAGAGAAAATACCTTTACATCACTCGTATCGATAGATGAAGGTGTCTTGATTGTTACCTTCACATCTCTGCCGTCCTCTGTAAGTCTAGCAGAACTAGCTATGCTAGAGTCCATATTAATATTCGCTTTAGCAGTTTTTAGCTTTGTGTTATTTAAGGTAACAGTCGTCGTTTTCCCATCTTTGCTAATCGATGCAGATGCCTTCACAGGTGCTGATAAATCCATTACCATACGAACATATGGTACAGGTGCATCAGTTCGTGTCACCCATCGAGCATCTTCAAGATTAGCTGCCTTTGCTTGAGTCAAGAATAGAGGTAAAGCCATCAAGACAGCAAGGCACATAAAAAATAGTTTACGCAATACATTCACTCCAATCTAACTGACATACGTAGTGTCCAAACCATAGAGATGAGTCGATGATATCTTTGTGAATCAAAGTCTCATCGTTCCAATCTATCCATAAACTAATGTTAGATTATAGATAGATTATTTCATACAAACATGAAGATTAGTATGCCGATTATACATATTACTATATAAAGTCTTTATACAGTAAACACAAAAATCAGTTACTTAAAATTATTTTTTTGTGCTATACAATCGATACTAACGTTCAGTTGTAATTTGCCATTCATTCCCATCCGTACTAATGTGAATACGTCCCATCGTATCTGTACGGTAAATGGCAATATTGTTCTCCTGCAAACGACGCAATGTTATATCGTGAGGATGACCATAACTATTATACATGCCATTTGAAATTAATGCACTTTCTGGTTTAATAGATTTCAAAAAATCTTCAGAGCTACTTGTGCGAGAACCGTGATGTCCTACCTTAAGAACCCGAGAAAACAGTCTAGAGTTCTGCTCTTTTATGAGTTTTTTCTCTTCTTGTAATTCTGCATCACCAGTAAAGAGCATAGAGAATTTACCAAAAATTAATTTACCTACGATAGAGTTATTATTAAGATCTGGCGCCCCTTTTTTATCTGTTAAAGGTTCCGTCCATGGTGCATATACTACAAATACAGCACCGTGACCAAAATCAACTATATCTCCACTACGCAATGTGGAGCGTTGGATTTTATTTTTATCAATCCATTTCTCATAGGTTTTATACATATTATTATCAACAGAAATGCCATCATCATACACATGTTCAATGGGCATAGCTTTCGCAATAGCATAGAAGCCACCCATATGATCAGCATGTGGATGTGTAATGATAATATTTTTTAACTTAGTAACACCCATAGATTTTAGCTGAGCTACAATATTTTCACGATGCTCTATGTCACCTGTATCGATCATACTATATTCATCGCCAACCTTAAGCAGTATAGCATCCCCTTGACCGATATCTAACATATATACATCTAGCTTACCTTCAGGTGTAGTTGTCTTAGTATCAATAGAGTAAGCCCCATTAGCACTAGAGGTCGCCTGATTAGCAGCATTAGCTACATCTTTATTCGTACATCCTGCAATAGCAAAGATTGGAATACATAGCACTAATAAAAAAGCTATAAAGCGTTGTATTTTATTTGTCATCTTATTCTCCCAATAATTCACTAATGACACAACCTATAGAAGTACTTACATCACTAGGTGTATATCCCCAAGCTTTCGTATCACTTAGTATATCTGCACTGCGGCTATGTACATAGACCCCTAAAATGGCACTATCCTGTAAGGAATAGCCTTGGCTGATAAAGCCTGCAATGACTCCGGTTAATACATCCCCCATACCGCCAGTTCCCATACCAGCGTTTCCGATAGTATTAACATATACTGTACCATCAGGTAGTGCCACAACAGAAGGAATTCCTTTTAGAACAAGTACTACCTGATGAGCCTTAGCAAATGCTCGTGCCAATGTAATATAGTGATGTTCAATCCATTTTATAGGCAAATCAATAAGTCTACTAAATTCACCTAAATGAGGTGTCATCACGCAATATGGTAACTGTCGTTCCATCTTATATATAGACTCAACCTTACCATCTCGCAATGCATCTTTATCTACAGATCCCACATGACCTAATGCATATAACGCATCAGCATCAATGACTAGAGCACCTTCATAGCAATCAATAACATGATTTACTAAATCCGGAATATCTATTGTACGTCCCAAACCGGGGCCAATAGCAACTACTTGACGGCCTTCATAAATGGAGTGGTTTTCATTGATAGAGGTAACCATCACTTCTGGTATGATACGTCCTTGTACTGCCCGTTTAATTATCTCTGGAACACACAATGTAACTTTACCAGCACCACTATGAACAGCAGCTTCTGCACTTAACATAGGGGCTCCCACCATATCACTAGAGCCACCAATAATTAGGGTATTTCCATTTACTCCTTTATGAGCCATTGGAACTCGATAATTAATTAGTGTTTCTGCTAAATCTGAATCAATAGTTATAGTGCTATCACGATTAACTAATACTTGCTGCCAAGGAGCTCCTAAAGGGGCAACAATAACTGTTCCTCCTATAGCCTTGCCAGGATACAACAATAACCCTTGTTTTATAGCACCAAAGGTTACCGTATAATCATAAGACAATGTGCCCTCTGAGATTTGACCAGAAGTTGCATCAACACCTGCAGGTACATCAATAGCCCACAAATCAAAATTATATTGGCTACGCATAGTATCAATAACGTGCAATATATCGATTGTCGTATCTCGAAGACGTCCAGCTAACCCTGTTCCCATAATGCCTTCTACAACTATAGCTACATTGGACCAATCATTAAAATCATCAAACATATCAATGATACAGCCCATTGCTTCACATCTCTTGAGTTGAACTGCAAAAAGGTCGCTACATTTGCTCGTATCACCTACTAGTACAATTTGTACAGGTACACCTTGCTCTAAAAGATGACGAGCTGCTACAAGGCCATCTGCCCCATTATTACCTGTACCACAGATAAATAGTACAAAACTATTGATAGAACGTGCATTATCTAAGGAAAACAAGTCATATTGTCCCCAGAAAGCATCCACAATGCCACGTCCTGCATTTTCCATTAAAATTTCTAAAGAAACACCTAATTGCTTAGGTACTTCTTGATCTATATATCGAGCATCTTCAGTTGTTAATATTTGCATCTTATGCTCCTTCAAGTATAACTGTACTCATTGCATATGCTTTGCAATGACTAATCGACACATGTGTATCCGTATAGCCTAATGTTTCATAAATATCTTTAAAAGTATCTTGTAGCCGAATTAAGGGAGCCCCTAATTCATCATGACCGATTTCTATATCTTGCCACGACCCATGACGCATTCCCGTACCTAATGCTTTAATGAAAGCCTCTTTAGCGGCATATATACCGGCATAAGACTCGTAACGCCCCTTATTTCGACTTTCACAATAATCAATCTCATGAGGTGTATATACACGGTCGCGAAATGATTGAGATTTCTCTAAAGCTTGACGGATGCGGTCAATTTCTATAATATCATTCCCTAATTTCATAATAACTCCTAAATCATCCTAACATTAATATTATACACTCTTAAAGTGGATAAAAACATAGATAAAATCTAGGCATTTACAGAGAATGGCAATGTGACTAGACTGTAAATTTCTACCTTACCTTTGCGGTTAACCGCCACGTACATCTGACCATTACGGTAATCCATATCCTCTACTTCCATTCCTGAAGTATAAGGGCTTATATTCTTTACTACGCCTTCATCATCGACGAAAACGAAGGTCGTTAAGGTTGTAAAAATAGTGTTACCATTAGCAGCATAAGCACCATTATTATTTAAGTCGGTATGCTCTGCATCAATCTTATACGTTTTTACCTTATTAAAATTTGAATCATAGTAGTTAATAGTACGATGAGAATTTGTTAAAGGCACAATCGACACATATTCATTACGCTCTTTATCAAAGGCAAAATTAAATACCTTTTCTTTCAATTTAATAGGTGTTTCAACAATCATACTATCAGCTTCAATAGGTGTAACAATATATCCATCTACAACAGCATTAGTAGTATAGTAGCGATTGTTATTCGGATTATAGGTTAACGTATTCATATGACCTAATAAACGTTTTTGACTATATTCATACTTAGCAACCACTTGCAACGTTGTGGGATTAATTTCATAAATAATTTGCTTTGTATTATCAGCATTTATACATGCGAGGACAAATACATCTTTTTTTGAGTTATAACAAAAGCCTTGGCACTGATTAACAGAACTATCTAATGGTATCTCCGCCAATCGTGTTAACGGCAAAGGCATTTGGACCGCACTTACAGGTTGTGCAAGCTTTGGTATATCAAAGACATTAGCAATATAATCAATCACACCTTGATCCATATTATCACCTCAATCAAACAAAAATGTATATAATCGTATATTAATTCATAAATATAAATATATAAAAAATAGGCGGTAAGACAAAAGTCTTACCGCCTAAAGTTGGTGCCGGAGGTGGGACTTGAACCCACACGGTGTTACCCGCTTGATTTTGAGTCAAGTGCGTCTGCCATTCCGCCACTCCGGCGTCTCGGAACATTTGTTATTATACAGATATCCCAAAACAATGTCAACACATTTTTTATATTTTATCTAAAATATTTTGAACCGTCTCCATACCGATGTCACATTGTTGCTTCCACGTAAGAGCTACACCTGTTATATAGCCTTTACGAGCATATTCCACATCAGTAGGAACACTTTCAGCACCATAATCTAGCTCGCCTGCCAACCAATAGTAATCCTGCCCTCTTGAGTTAATGCGAGCATCAATAATATTGCTATAAGTTTGTAAACCTTGGCTAACCATTTTAAAATGATCCCAATCACATACGCCACGTAACGGAAAGTTCACATTTAATAGGCCATCAAAATTCCCTTTCACATAAATTTTTTCTATCAATTCATGGATAAAGGGATGCATTTCATCCCCTCGTTCAGGAGAATATCGTTCCACAGATAATGCTAACCCTGGAATGCCATAAAAACAACTTTCCATAGCAGCAGATACAGTACCAGAATATAGCACATCTGAGCCCAGATTAAAGCCATGGTTAATACCTGAAATCACAAGATCAGGCATATCATCACTCAATAAATAACTAAGGCCAAACTTCATGCAATCAGAAGGAGT
The DNA here is from genome assembly GCF_024677885.1 of Veillonella faecalis. Taxonomy (NCBI): domain Bacteria; kingdom Bacillati; phylum Bacillota; class Negativicutes; order Veillonellales; family Veillonellaceae; genus Veillonella; species Veillonella faecalis. The sequence goes on along the minus strand of NZ_JALBWL010000001.1, from coordinate 370,297 downwards.
TCCCGTTAGAGCATAAAGGCGAGGATTTTCATCCTCGCCATTGTACGCGTCTAATTTTAAAGGAATCTCAGTCGTCAATGCATGGGATTTAGCACTTTGCTCATTTGCAGGTGCTACAACGGTAATTCGATAATATTGACTTAAGTACGATGCAAGACGGCGTAAACCATCTGCTAAAATACCATCATCATTACACATTAAAATATGCATAGTCACTCCTACAGATTCTATTTTTTATTCTTATTCATATTGCCCATACGTGTTAATTTCACGTCATTCAAACCAACAGCTCGCGTATGAACTGTATGAGACCATTCCTTATTATGACGACGGAACCAACCTAAAATATTTACAGGAACCCAAGAGTATACAAAAATTGGATATAACAAATAGTAGAACCAAATTTTAGGTGGAACTTTAATTTTTAACAACACAATAAGTGGGAACAAATATTGACCAATACCGATAATTTGCCATACAGACATCGGCATAATTTGATATAAAATATTTGTATAAATCGGCACATATGCATTGATATATGAAAATACTAAATATATAGTTGTCAACAACAAGAAATAAGGCTGACTAACTTGTAAAATGCCATCTAGAATAACGATATTTCCTTGTTTAATACCTGCGGCAAATAATTTAGGAATATATCGATCCGCACAGTCAAATTGACCTTGTGCCCAACGTAAACGTTGTTTACAAGAAGCCATCATAGTCGTAACTTTTTCATCATACACAATGGCATCGTGAGCCCAAGTAGTTTTAAGACCATGTGTTAATAGCTTCATAGAGAATTCCATATCCTCAGTCAAGCTATTACAATCCCAGCCATATTCACGGATGATAGATGTGCGTATACACATACCAGTACCACCTAGTGCTGTGGACAAGCCAATGCGGTATTTTGCTAAATGCCACATATGATTAACCATCCAAAACATGATGGAAAATGTACCCGCAACCCAAGAGTCTGTTGGGTTTTTAGAGTTCAAATAACCTTGAATTACAGACTCACCTTTTTCAAGATGATCATTCATTTCTAACATAAATTGAGGATGTACTAAATTATCGGCATCAAAGATAAGAAAGGCATCATATTTCCGATCCATTTTTTCCACACGATCAAACATCCACCCCATGGCATAGCCTTTGCCTACTTCTTCTTTATTGAATCGTTCATGTACATTGGCACCAGCGGCACTTGCTACCTCAGCAGTCTTATCTGTACAGTTATCGGCAACAACAAAGATATCGTACAACTCATCAGGATAGTCCAAACTACGTAAGTTTTTTACTAACTCACCAACTACGGCTTCCTCATTATGAGCACACACAACGATAGCAAAGGAATTTTTAGGGGTATAGTTTTTATGTACTCGAGACCGCCACATACCAATTACGGCGAGCACAAAATAATAAACCGTATAAATTACGATTATTACCTGCATAGGGATCAATATCAGATCCAGTAGGTAATTCATACTATTATCCTCCACACACTTATTTACGCACTATATTTAACGCCCCATTAATAAGGCCAAATACTACATAACCAGCAAAGATCATTACTGCCCATGTATGCCAATCATATACGAGACAAGCTATGACAAAAATAGCAGTTAGTACAATGGAAAGTTTATTAATATAGATTGCAGTTTTACCTTTGAAGTCTGGGTATTTTACTTCACTAACCATTAAGAAGCCTACACCAATCATGCAAACTACTAATACAAATTGAGGAACCTCTACACCACTCAATACGTAGGTAGCCGCCAAGCAACCTGCAGCCGGAATTGGCAATCCTTCAAAGTAACCATGAACTTCTTCGGTTTTAATGTTAAAGCGAGCAAGACGGAATGCGCCCAATACAGCAAATACTAATAATGGTACATAGGCAATCCATCCCAAACCATAAAGCTCTTTCATATATAACATATAAGCTGGTGCTACACCAAAGCCTACAACATCTGATAAAGAGTCTAATTCACGACCCATAGGTCCTGCCACACCTAAAGCTCTTGCTACACGACCATCTAAACCATCAGCAACTAAGGATAATAGTACGCATATAGCAGCATAGAAGGTATTCCCTGTGGCAGAGAATGTGATACCTAGAACACCAAAAGCTAAATTAGCACTGGTAAACAAATTTGGAATAATAGATTTATTCATGACGCAACCTCCCGATAACAGTGTCTCCACCTGTAATATGTTGACCTTTTTCCACGAACAACTCTACATCCTTATCCATGTAGATTTCAGTACAAGAACCGAATTTAATCATCCCGTACAATTGGCCGCGTTCAAGCACGCTATCAAGGTCTGTCCAAGATACGATACGACGCGCTAAAAGGCCTGCAATTTGTGTTACCAATACGGAAGTGCGATCATTTTCAATACAAATAGTATGACGTTCATTTTCAAAACCTACACTATCTTTAAAAGCAGGCAAGAAACTGCCCATTGTGTAGTGACGGTATGTAATTTTACCATCAATAGGCGCACGATTAGCATGTACGTCAAAAACAGATAAGAAAATAGTTACTTTTTTACACTCTTTATGTAAGTAAATATCTTCGTATACATCAGAAATATCCATAATTTTACCATCCGCTGGAGATAAAATTAAATCTGGATCTTGAGGGATTACACGTTTAGGATTTCTAAAGAAATTGACGAAAAATAATGCCAGAATAAATGAAATAATCGCAATTACATAATGTCCAAAAAATCCTAATACCACCGCGATAATGAGCATAGCCCCTATCAGTGGAAACCCTTCCTTAATTATTGGTCCTGTAGGCACGATTCAACACTCCTCTATTTATTTCTAATAACGGTCCACATAAACTTTGGAATAGCCAACATGCGGCCAATCCGTTGAGGTTCTAAATATAATCGATACAACCATTCGAGACGATTGCGTTGCATCCATTCTGGAGCCCGAGGAATATTACCTGCCAACACATCAAAGGAACCACCTATGCCGATAGCAACAACGCCATCCAGGTGACTCAATTTTTCTGAAATCCATTGTTCTTGCTTTGGTACGCCTAAGGCAACAAAGACTAATTTTGCCTTAGACTCACTAATAGCTTTAACGATTTCTTGTTCCTCTGTGCTATCGAAGAATCCATCATGAATCCCTGCTATATTTAACGGTCCAACTTGGGCAGATAAATTATCAATTGCTCGTTGAGCAACACCAGGTGCTGCCCCTAAGCAGTATACAGGAATTTGCCGTTCAGCCGCAACTTTAAATAATCGTTTAGTTACGTCTACACCAGTTACGCGTTCAGGAACATGTTCACCTTGACGCTCTGCAGCCCACAAAATGCCAGCCCCGTCAGGAACGACGAGACTAGCATTATTCAATATGGTGTGCAATGTAGGGTTTTCATTTGCCAACATAACCATTTCTGCATTAGCCGTGGCTACTAAATGTAGTCCCGGCTCTTCAGTTAATTGTAAAATACGTTGGACAGCCTCATCCATTGTTACACAATCGATAGGCACAGATAAAACAGAAATACGTTTATTCAATGTAATACTCCATTATCAACCACTATAATTTGGTGCTTCAACGGTAATGCTTACATCATGCGGATGACTTTCTTTTAAACCAGCCGCTGTAATTTGAATGAATTGAGTATTTTCAATCATTTCTTGGATGTTATGACATCCGCAATACCCCATACTTGCACGCAAACCACCAACCATTTGGAAAATTGTATCAGCCAACATACCTTTATAAGGCACGCGACCTTCAATACCTTCAGGAACTAATTTCTTAGCTTCAGTTTGGAAATAACGATCTTTACTACCAAGTTTCATAGCACCTAGACTACCCATGCCACGGTATACTTTATAGGAACGACCTTGGTAAATCACTGTTTCTCCTGGACTTTCATCAGTACCAGCTAAAATATTCCCCATCATGACTACATTAGCACCAGCAGCAATAGCCTTAGCAATATCGCCAGAATATTTAATACCCCCATCAGCGATGATAGGAATGCCATAGCGACGACCTACTTGAGCAGACTCGTAAACAGCAGTAATTTGAGGTACCCCAATACCTGCAATAACGCGAGTTGTACAAATAGAACCAGGTCCAATACCAACCTTAACAGCATCAGCACCAGCTTCAATAAGAGCCTCTGTACCAGCTGCAGTAGCAACATTGCCTGCAATAACAGGAATATGAGGATAAGCTTGTTTAATTTCTTTCAATGTACGTAGTACGCCTGCAGAATGCCCATGTGCTGTATCTACAATGATTACATCAACCTTTGCAGATACAAGTGCATCAAGACGGTCATATAAATCTTTAGACACACCAACAGCAGCACCAACTAATAGGCGGCCACTACCATCTTTAGCTGAATTTGGATATTTTGTCGCTTTTTCAATATCTTTTATAGTAATTAATCCTTTTAAGTTTCCATCATCATCTACAAGAGGTAATTTTTCAATGCGATGTTCACTTAAAATTGCTTTCGCCTCTTCAAGAGATGTACCTTCTGGTGCAGTAACAAGGGAATCCTTTGTCATGCATTCTCCGATTTGGCGAGTTAAATCAGTTTCAAAACGCATATCGCGATTTGTAATGATCCCTACTAGTTTACCATGTTCTGTGATAGGTACACCAGAAATTTTATATTTTTCCATAATTTCTGCTGCATCAGATAGTAAATTTTGAGGGCTTAAGAAAATAGGATCGACGATAACACCATGTTCAGAGCGTTTTACCTTATCAACTTCATGGGCTTGTTCTTCAATAGACATATTTTTATGGATAACACCAAGGCCACCTTCACGAGCCATAGCAATAGCCATACGGGATTCAGTAACTGTATCCATCCCAGAACTAATCATAGGGATATTCAATGTAATGTCACGAGTTAGTTGAGTTTTTAACTCTACTTGATGTGGTAGTACATCAGAAGCCGCTGGTACTAACAAAACATCATCAAAAGTTAGTCCACGCATACCGAATTTATCGTCTCTCATATTTAATTCCTTTCCGTATAATAAAACAAAACTACGACCCGCCTAGTCCATCTGGACTAGGCGGTCAGTCGTAGCTTAGCGTTCAGACCGCAAAATGCCGCCTTCCATATAATCATCTTTTTTCATATCTACGAAGATAATCTTTACTGCGTCAGCAGGTACATTAACGATATCAACCGCAGCTTTAGTGATAGCTTCACCTAATTGTTTTTTTTGTTCTTTTGTGCGCCCTTCAACGAGCTCTACATGAATAAGTGGCATATTGACCTCCATAGATGAAAATGAAATAAATTTGTTTGTTCTATTATACGGTATGAGGAACAGATACACAAGGGAAAAACCCAGATAAAATCTAATATTATCGCTACTTATGTACTTATTATTCCTACCTCTTAATTATACAATATTCTAAGAAATTTTTCACCAAATCTTTTTTCTAATTCTTCTTTCATTACAGATTCAAGTTTTTCCATTCCATATTGACTTGCAAACTCTAGTACATCCTTGCGAGCCTGTACCAATATTTCAATATCTTTAATAATATTAGCAACCCGTAAATCAGGTAATCCTGATTGAGCTAAGCCAAATAATTGACCAGAACCACGAAGCAGTAAATCTTGCTCTGCTAGTTCAAAGCCATCCTGAGTCTGTTCCATCAATTTTAATCGCTCTTGGCTCACATCATTTTTAGAATCACTCACAAGAATGCAATAAGATTGATGAGATCCACGACCTACACGGCCACGCAACTGATGCAATTGCGATAGACCAAATCGCTCTGCCCCTTCAATGCACATAATGGTCGCATTAGGCACATTAACACCAACTTCAATAACGGTTGTAGAAACAAGTAATGAAATCTCACCCCTATGAAAAGCATTCATCACTTCATCCTTTTCACTTGGTTTCATGCGCCCGTGTACAAGGCCAACCTCATAGGCCTTATAAAAGTACTCTTTTAACTCCAGATACAATTCCTCAGCAGCTTGCAAGTCTAATTTCTCAGATTCTTCAACAAGTGGGCATACTACATAGACTTGACGGCCTTCTGCCATCTCCTTGCCAAAGAATGTTCTTAATCGTTCCTTATACGAACTATCTACAGCATAGGTTTTGACAGGTTTGCGTCCCGGTGGCATTTCTTTGATTAAGGATACTGCTAAATCACCATACACAGATAATGTCATGGTTCGTGGAATTGGTGTAGCCGTCATGATGAGCACATGAGGATATGTCCCCTTTTGTTGCAACCGTGCCCGCTGCTCCACACCAAAGCGATGTTGTTCATCTATAATAACAAGTCCTAAGTTGTGAAAGTTAACACCTTCTTGAATAAGAGCATGGGTGCCAATAATCATATGAATCGATCCATCAGCTAACCCTTCATAGATACGTTCTTTTTCTTTTTTTGTAGTAGAGCCCGTTAACAGCTCTATGGTAATCCCCAAATTACCACACACTTCTGTTATACCTTCGTAATGTTGTGCTGCCAAAATCTCCGTTGGAGCCATTAACGCTCCTTGGTACCCATTCTCGATGGCTTTCAGCAAACTCAATGTAGCTACAACCGTTTTACCGGAACCTACATCACCTTGCAATAATCGTTGCATAGGCTGTTCATCTTCCATATCGATACGAATGTCCTCTAATGCACGCTGTTGATCACCTGTTAAGGAGAACGGTAAATTTTCTATACACTGAGCCATTAAATCCCCATTGGGACCCATCTTAGGACCTTTATGACATTGTTCTTTATTTCGTAACAATGCCAGTCCAGATTGCATGACAAATAACTCCTCATAAGCTAGTTGATGACGCGCCTCTTCATATCGCTCTGAAGACTCTGGGAAATGCATCATTTTAAATGCATCATAACGAGTCATATATTGATGTACTTCACGAACTTCAGCAGGCAAAATCTCTGGCAACTCATGATTAGCTGCAAACCAATTTCGTACCGATGAGCGCACCACAAATTGAGATACCCCATCTGCAAGAGCATAAATGGGAACGATACCACGATCAGGTTCTCCACCGTCTCCCAAATTTTCTATTTGGGGTGTATTCATTTGCATAGACCCATATTGGAACTCTGCTTTACCATACGCATATAGACGCTGACCCTTTTTGTAAAAGTTCTTCTTATACCCTTGGTTAAATAGCACAATCTTTAAAGGACCTGTACCATCTGCAATGACTACTTCTAAAATAGACAATCGAGGGCGAGGACGTTTTTCTTGTACAGCAATAACATTCCCAACCACGCCACCAGTCATGCCAGATTTTAAATCACCAATTCTATAAATCGTACGGCGGTCTTCATAGGTTCTTGGGAAATACGTTAACAAGGATGTTATATTGGTAATTCCCAACTTATGTAATTGTTTCTCTCGACCAGGACCTATTCCCTTTATGGTCGTCAACCGTTCATCCATAGAAACTCCTTTAAATATACGATAAACACATGAGATATATCCAATTTTTGTATATCCTTGTGTAAAACCCCACTCATATCATAGAATATGATATATAGTATACCTTATATTGTAGTATATTTCATAAAAAGAGCAATATGTACGATAAAAACACTTGCTTTACGCTACTCTTTATGATAATATACTTTTGTTATGTTATAGATTAAGCTTGGAGGTGGAAACTATGGCAAACCTTTGCGAAGTATGTGGCAAATCCACATCTAGCGGTATGAACGTGAGTCACTCTCACATTCGCACAAGAAAAACTTGGAAACCGAACATTCAAAGAGTACGGGCGGTTGTAGACGGTGCTACTAAAAAAGTAAACGTATGCACTCGCTGCCTTCGTTCTAATAAAATTACACGCGCGTAAAATAAAAAGTACATGTACTCTTTGGGGTTCTAGAGCCCCAAAAAAAGCAGTTAGTTCATTTGAACTAACTGCTTTTTTTGTTATCTATGTACCTATTACTAAAAGTTACAAGGTAATATTTGGAATATAATACTGTTTAAATAGCTTAATAGCATATTGATCTGTTAAGCCTGCTACATAATCCACCACATCACGGGTAGAATAAAACTCTCTTATACTTTCACAACCCTCCATATCGTCAGGATGTTCCATAAAGTGAGTAAATAAGTTTTTCACCACATGAGATGCCTTATTTCGATCTGGAATTAAAGCCGGCGCCAAATAAACATTTTTAAACATAAATTGACGGAATAGATTCATGGTCATCTCTATATCTGTAGACATAGAAATAACAGGTTTATCTAAAGACTCTCGCACCATATCTTCAACCATGGCTGTAATCATACTAGATGGAGTCATTCCAAAATGCTCGCGCACTTCAAAGGGCAATTCCTCAGCGGTCAACATTCCTGCCCGTTGAGCATCATCAAAATCATGACACAAATAGGCAATACGATCTACAATACGAATAATTTGTCCTTCTAAGGTAACAGGAATTGTAGCGCCCGTATGGCCTAAAATACCATCCCGCACAGCAGTCGTTAGATTGAGACCTTGTTGGTCACCATGCTTTTCAAGAACCTCTACCATGCGCAAACTTTGTTCATTATGATTAAAATGACCTACCATATCACGCAACGCATATTCTCCAACATGACCAAATGGCGTATGACCCACATCATGCCCCATGGCAATAGCTTCCACTAAATCTTCATTGAGTCGCAACGCACGAGCCACTGTACGCCCAATTTGACCAACCTCGAGAGTATGAGTCATACGCGTACGATAATGATCACCTGGCGCAATATAAACTTGTGTTTTATGTTTTAACCGTCTAAAACATTTACTATGAATAATGCGATCCCGATCTCGTTGGAATGCAGTTCTAAGAGGATCAGGAGCTTCCTCTAAATCACGGATGGCATCACGGCTTTTTGCAGCATAAGGAGAGAGGAGTAATGCCTCCCTCTCCTCTATTTGTTCCCGTATATTCATTTACCCTCCGATGCACGGTTTTTATCAATCAATTGCATAACTAGAGATGCTGTTTCTTCGATAGATTTATTAGAAACATCTAGCACTTGGCAATGTAAGCGACGCATAATAGCTTTTGCATATTCTAATTCAGATTGAATACGCTCAATAGAAGCATAATTTGCTTCATCTTCAAGACCGATAGCACGCAAACGTTCACTACGAATATTATTTAATTTGAATGGGTCAATGATAAGGCCCACGATTTTTTTTGCTGGAATTTTAAATAATTCCTCTGGTAATGGTACCTCAGGTACTAATGGCAAATTGGCAGCTTTAATCTTTTTATACGCCAAGAACATAGACAATGGTGTCTTACTTGTTCTAGATACACCAATAATAACTACATCGGCCTTTTCAAAACCTGATGGATTTTTACCATCGTCATATTTTACGGCAAATTCAATGGCTTCTACCTTTTTGAAGTATTCTTGGTCAAGCTTATGAACCATACCTGCTGTCATACGAGGCTTTGTGGATGCAACAGTACCTACAGCATCGAGAACTGGGCCCATAATATCTACAGCAGGAATATTGTATTCCGCCACTTTTTCATGAAGATATTTACGTAAAGTCTCAGATACGATGGTATGACAAATAACATGATTACCACGTTTTGCATCTGCTATAACTTCATCAATTTGGCTTTCACTATCAATATAAGGGATACGAACAATTTCAATTTGTTCCTTATCATATTGACTCGCCGTAGCTCTTGCTACAGCCTCTGCGGTCTCCCCAAGGGAGTCCGATATTGCATAAATAATTTTTTCTGCCATTCTATCAACCTCAATGTATGCTACATTCTAAAAATACTTTTGTCACCGTTGTTTTAGATACGCGGCCCACAACCTTTAGGCGCTTCTTATTCTCCACATCCTCGCGAACGACAACAGGTAAACAATCCACCTCATATTCTATCATCTTCTGTGCAGCCTCTACTAATGTATCGGTAGGCTCCACAGTTATTACCTTACTAACAGGGGTCATAATCATAGATATAGGCATGGTATGTGAATCTGTTTGCCCCATAGAGGCACGCAACAAGTCCTTACGAGATACTACACCTACTAAATAGGAATCATCACACACTAGAATAGTCCCTACATCTTCAGTAAATATAGTAACAATCGTATCATACAAACTTGTATCCCCATTGACCACGACGGCTTGAGATAATACATCACTTACCAGAAATGATTTTAATCGCTCCGCCGTTTGTGTTTCTTTTGAAAGTCCCACATAGTAGTAACCTACATTCGGACGCGCATCTAAAACACCTAGCATAGTTAACACCGATAAATCTGAACGCAATGCAGATCGTGTAACCTCTAAATGTTCAGCAATAGCACTACCTGTAACAGGTCCTTCTTCACGAACGATTTGAGCAATTTGTTCTTGTCGTTTCGACAGTTTCACACGGTAACCCCCTTTCATCTCTGTTTGTATTATATCCTAAGTTACCATTCAGAAAAAGAGGAGACCAACGGGCCTCCTCTTTCAATACCACTATATGATTACCAAGTTAAGTCATCAGTTTCTTGACGACCACGACCAGTCATAGCATCGAGCATAATTCGTTGTTCGATTTGAGCCACCATTTTCTTAGTGTTCACAACCGCATCTGGATTAACAGAAATGGAGTCGATACCACTCTTCACGAGGAATTCGCAAAGTTCAGGATACACACTTGGCGCTTGGCCACAGATGGATACAGTTTTACCATCTTTGTGAGCTACTTCGATGAGATGGCGAATTGCTCTACGAACTGCTAGATTCCGTTCATCATAGATATGTTGAACTGTTTCGTTATCACGGTCACAGCCAAGAACGAGCATAGTCAAATCGTTAGAACCAATGGAATAACCATCTACATATTTATTGAATTGATCAGCTAAGATAATATTGGATGGAATCTCAGCCATGAGCCATACTTTGAAGTCTTTACCGCGTACAAGACCTTCTTGAGCCATTAAATTAGTTACTAATTCAGCTTCCTCTACAGTACGGCAGAATGGAATCATAACTTGTAAGTTTTTGAAACCAAATTCGTTACGTACTTTTTTGATTGCTTCTAATTCTAATTTGAAAGCAGGTGTATATTTTGGATCATAGTAACGAGCTGCACCACGCCAGCCAAGTAATGCACTGGATTCATGTGGTTCATATTTATCGCCACCGTTGAGATCACGGTATTCGCTAGATTTGAAGTCGCTCAAACGAACTACTACTTGGCGAGGAGCTAATGCTTGACACACTTTACGCATACCTTCTGCCAATGTATTAACCGCAAAGTCACTGCGACCAGTTTCAATAAGGTGTAATGGGTGTTCGTGAATGAAAGTAGTCCAAATGAACTCTTCACGCATTAGACCAATACCATCACATGGTAATACACCATGTTTTTCAGCTAAATCAGGATTGCCTAAATTCATGTAAATCTTAGTGCCTGTTACAGGAACATATTCAGTGGCAACACTTGCAGTAGCTTGTGCTTCTGGCTTTTTAACGATATCTTCTAATACGCCATCATATACGATACCATTTGTAGCATCAACAGTAATCATTTGACCATCTTTAATGGATGTTGTTGCTTCATGGCTACGACTCTTAGTACCTACGATACAAGGAATACCAAGCTCACGGCTAACGATAGACGCGTGACAAGTCATACCACCAGCATCAGTAACGATTGCTTTTGCCTTTTTCATTGCTGGTACCCAGTCAGGAGCTGTCATAGCTGTGACAAGGATTTCCCCTTCTTTGAATTCATCAATGTCCTCAGGATTGATGATAACATGAGCTTTACCGGCTGCATTACCAGGGGAAGCTGGCAAACCTTTTACAATAATTTCACGATTACCTGCATCTAATGTGCTAGGTTTTTCAATTGTTTTTGGTTTTTCTTTACGGGACCAAACTGTTTCTGGGCGAGCTTGTAAAATCCAAATTTTACCGTCTCGTTCATCTACGCCCCACTCCATATCCATGTAACAACCATAATGTTTTTCGATTGCTTTTGCGTATTTAGCAAGCTCCAAAACTTGGGCATCTGTAATAACTTGTTGTTTAGCTTCATCTGCTGGAACAACTTCTTCAACGCAATCGCCGTCAGCTTTACGAACTAAGCGGATATGTTTGTCATTAATCATGCGGTCTGTAATTTCCATTTTATCTTTATCTACATGGAAATTATCTGGTGTAACTGTACCTTGTACAACGTACTCACCAAGACCCCAAGAACCTTCGATAAGGATGTTGTTATCGTTGCCTGTTACAAGGTCAACAGTGAACATTACGCCAGCGGCTTTAGAGAATACCATCATTTGAACGGCAGCACTCAATGCTACTGTCATATGATCGAAACCTTGTTTTACACGGTAGTATGTTGCACGGTCTGTGAAAGTAGATGCATAGCATTCTTTTACTTTCTCGATAATAACATCAGCACCACGTACATTTAAATATGTATCTTGTTGGCCTGCGAAGCTTGCATCTGGCAAGTCTTCTGCTGTTGCACTAGAACGAACTGCTACGAATGGATTTTCTTCGTTTACTTTTTTACCAAGTTCTTCATAAGCATGACGGATAGCATCTGCCAATTCTTTTGGCATTTCTTCTTCGCAAATCATACGGCGAATTTTAGCACATACTTCACGCAATAATGCAGAATTTTCTACATCATCTAACGCATCAAGTTCAGCGCGGATTTTATCTTCCAAACCTGTTGCTTTCATAAACTCACGATAACCATGAGCAGTTGTAGCAAAACCGTAAGGTACAGGTACATTAGTGGAGGATGTCAATTCCCCTAAAGAAGAAGACTTACCACCAACTAAATTAACATCTTCACGTTGTAATTCATCAAACCAAAGTACGTATGCTGTTTCGCGATTCATGTGAGAACCTCCTAGTCAATTAGTGCAACACATTAAACCTTTTACACATAAATAGTATACCTTAATTTAAAATCTGTCAATTTTTATAGACATTAATATGCTAATTAAACTGAATAGAAACTAAAAAGATGATTGCCTAATACTAGACAATCATCTTTTTAGTTTGAAACATGAACAATAAATCTTAAATTATTAGGCGTCATATCACTACCATTAACAAATAAAATACCATCCTCTAAAGTAATACGATATAGTAATGTAGCCTCTGAAGTCTCAATTTTTTCTACTTTACTATTAGGAAAAATATAGGTAATGGTTTCTAAGGTTTGAGGCATAACAGTTTTGTAATCTGGGCTTATCTTCATATCTAGATATTGAACCCACTCGCCACGGCTATACTGACCATAAGACATTCTAATATCTTCACTGTTAGAAACAACAACTATTCTATTTAAAACTGCTTCAGCAGTTTCATGTTTATTATCTTTATCAATCTTGTAATAAATAGAGTAAGTCAATGCAGAAAGTACTAATAATCCTAATAAAATAAATATATACTGCTTTTTCATAACATATAATACTCCACTAACCAATATAGCTTACATTAAATAATACAGGCTAAAAATATATGTGATTACTCTCTTGTTTCCCCTAGTTGCAATAAGAATATATACATACCTAAACCAAGAAACTCAGAAAGCTCTTCATTTATGAGGCTACTTAATAAAGTGATTATTATAAAAATAGGGTATACCCAATATGGAAACCCTATATCATAGGCTCGTCTCATGCCAGTCATAAAAAAGAATGTAAATCCATAAATCCCAAAAGAATAACCTAGGATTAAATATTTAATCCCTTCAACAATATCTTCAGATTTCATTACATAACTACCAAAGACAATTAGTAACACACAACACATAAACGAATAGCTATTTCCCAAAAAGTAAAATAGTCTGCCTAATGGAACCTCTGGATCTATATATTTAATATGTTTATTCTTTCCATATATCATTAATAATATTGAACTCACAATGCATACAGGAATCATTATATAACCAAGCCACTGAATTATTTCCATCTCTTATACTCCAAATACCATTTTCATTAGAATCATACTCAGAAGAAAAGATAAATTAACCCAAAATAACCCAGTATCACTAAGATTAAAATATAGTGTTAAAAGATAACCACCACAGACAGCTATTAAGCTTAATATAGCAAGTATGATTTCATAGTTTTCTAAACGACTGTTCTCTTTATATCTTTTATATAAAACATAAGCCACGTAAATAATCCACAACCATGGAACAAATTCAGGTTTCACTTTATTCTCCACTATAACAAATTCTAAGTTATTTATCTTTTCCAGGATATACTATCAATAACACGATTCCTAATAAGAAAATAGGCGAAAGATTATCATAATAGTTAGCTATACTTCCACCAATAAATAAATAGAAAGGATATATCCAGACCGAAAAAAGTTCTATATCACTTATCCTATTCATGCCAGCAAGAAATAGTTTTAAAGTTCCTATTAAAGCAAATATACTGATAACCAAATAATATATTAGAGATACATTATTCTCATCTATATTTACACGATAAGAAATAAATATAGCAAAGTATATTAACAGTACAGCAATCCCCGTATCACGAAGATATTCCTTTCCATTGATTTTCTTCTTATAGTCAATATATTTTATATTTTTCCTTGATCCCAAAAATATAAGTACTAAAGATAAAGCATTTACTGTCCACCATATTATATGGATTACTGATATAGAACTAACTAAACTAAACATCTTTATTGTCCTTTGATTGAGAGCTATCTTTTTTATTTAAGTTAACTTGTAGATACCGAAATACTAGAGTGATTACCATTGCAAACCATAGAACGGCAAAATTGTAAATATCATAACCATTATCAATCCACCATTCTGCCTTATAATAGTAATCTAAAAAAGCAGAAATCATTAATATAATTGGCACTAAATAAAATATAAATTTATTTTTTATCGAAGGTTTGCTCGTTAATACTAGAATGGCCATTGTATTACTGCCTAAAAATATTATTAAATCTCTCATTTAACCAACCTATATATGTCTAAAAAGTTTTTCAGCACTCGCCCCGTTAGTCCCCATATGGTGTATTGTTCATAGGGATAGAAATAGACGGAGTAGTTTTGTCTAATTTTCCAGTCAATGTTGTAGCCTTCTAATAAATGGAATGGAAAGTCCTTTAACGGTCTTGTAGCTATATCTAGATGACCTACAGTTGGCTCCATGTCTAATAGATATTGTAATGGAACGGTGAATACCTCTCCTACTTCATCAGGATTTGGTTTTAAATCACTTGTATGTAAACGTACGGCTACAGCATATAATTTGACACCTATCGCAGATACGAGACAGTCTAAATTACCAAGTAATTCTATTTTGTCTAAATCTATACCTAGTTCTTCAGAGCACTCACGCATGGCAGCATGGGCACTGCTTTTATCATTATGTTCACAGTGGCCACCAGGAAAGCTAATTTCACCAGGCTGACGGCGTAGCTTATTACTGCGCACAGTAAAGACTATGTGATCTTCCCCGTTAATTTCTAGTAATGGTACTGCTACTGCCGCAGCTATAACATCGATATCGGTAAGAACAGTATATTCTCGTTTTTCTAGGAAATTAGATAGTTTCTTGTCCATATATAGTCCTCTTACTTTACAGTTAAATTTATATGATATCTGTATAAATATTTTATGTATCAAATTTGTATTTTATATTTATCTTTTATATTCATTATACATTAACTTGTACCTAAATTTTGGAGTTACTATTAATAGATACAATAGAGAAAACCTTATAAAGAAAATGGACAAAAAAACTGTGATGAGGTTTCTACCCCATCACAGTTTTATATTAGTTAAATTTAATTTTTACGAATTTACGTTTACCTACTTGAACGATCATGCCCTCTTCAAGGGTAAGGTTTTCTTCTGTATATTTTTCACCATTTACTTTGAAAGCACCTGCTTTAATGGAGCGACGTGCTTCACCATTAGAGGCAGTCAAACCAGCATCTGTACAGAATTGTGGTACAAAGATTGGTTCTGTTGGCGCATCAATAGCGTATTCAGGAATATCTGTAGGTAATGCGCGTTGTTGGAATACACGTTTGAATTCTTCTTCTGCCTCAAGAGCAGCCTCTTCACCATGGTACAAACGAACAATGGTACGAGCTAATTGCATTTTAGCGTCACGTGGATGTAATTCACCACTTTCAAGACGTTTTTCCATGTCCTCTTGTTCTTCAATTGGCATATCTGTAACGAGCATGAAGTAGCGCATCATCAATTCATCAGGAATAGACATTGCTTTACCGTACATTTCTTTAGGTTCTTCGTCGATACCGATGTAATTGCCTAAAGATTTACTCATTTTTTGAACACCGTCAAGGCCTTCAAGCAATGGCATTGTGATAACAACTTGAGGTTCTTGACCTTCTAATTCTTGTAAATGACGGCCCATTAACAAGTTAAAAGTTTGGTCTGTACCACCAAATTCAACATCAGCATGTAATGCTACAGAATCTTGACCTTGCATCAATGGATACATAAACTCATGAACACCAATAGCACGACCTTCTTTAAAGCGTTTATTGAAATCATCACGTTCCATCATACGCGCTACAGTGTAAGAACTTGCCAAACGTAGAACATCAGCAAAATTCATGGATTCAAGCCATTCACTGTTGTCGCGAACGATAGTTTTTTCAGGATCCAACACTTTGAAGATTTGTGTTTTATAAGTTTCAGCATTTTTCAATACTTCTTCTTTTGTAAGTGGTGGACGAGTTGCACTTTTACCAGTAGGATCACCAATACGAGCAGTGAAACCACCGATAACGATCACTACTTGATGACCAAATTCTTGGAACAAACGTAGTTTACGAAGTGGTACTGTATGGCCTAAATGAATATCTGGCGCTGTTGGGTCCAAACCTAATTTTACAACTAAAGGTTTATTTTCCTTAATAGATTTTTCTATTTTCTTTACAAGATCTTGTTCATTAATTAAATCTGCTACGCCGTGTTTAATTTGGCGCACTTGTTCTTGAGCACTAACCATGATAATCCTCCTCGAAATACTATTGTTTTAGTATACCATTATCTAAAAACTTTCACAATTATATATATAGTATTGGTTTTAACCCTTTTATGATATAATATTTATAACTGCGTAATAGAATTTACGTTATATTTACTAACAAAAGAAAAAAGAGGTGACTCTATGAGTAATAACTCAAATGCGAGAAGCAGCCGCCGTTCTAATGCTAGCGGCTCTACACCGAAGAAAACAAGTCCGAAGCGTCTATTTTGGATTTGTGCCCTTCTCCTTATACTCATCGTAGCCGGAGGTGGCTGTGGTTTCATCAGTGCTACACTGTCTAACCTACCAGATGTATCCAATGTACGTCCTTCTGCATCGTCTCAAATTTACGATGTCCATGGTAATCTCATTACAACGGTTCATTCCACAGAGAACAGATTACCTGTACCTTTAAAAGATGTACCAAAGGATTTACAAAATGCCTTTGTTGCTACTGAGGACTCTCGCTTCTATTCCCATCATGGTATCGATCCTGTTGGCATCTTGCGTGCTGTATGGGTTAACATTGTTCATAGTGGCGTATCTGAAGGTGGTTCTACAATCACTCAACAGTTAGCGCGTAATGCATTCTTATCTCAAGACAGAACATTTAAACGTAAAATTTCTGAAGCATTGCTAGCACTTAAAATTGAACAACATTACACTAAGGATGAAATCCTTGAAATGTACATGAACCAAATTTACTTTGGCCAAGGTGCATACGGTGTACAATCTGCATCTCACGTATACTTTGGTAAGGATGCTAGCCAATTAACGCTAGCTCAAGCAGCACTCATTGCAGGCTTACCACAAAGTCCTAACTACTACTCTCCATTCAATGATTTGGAAGCTAGTAAAAAACGTCAAGCTGTTGTATTAGGCCAAATGGTTAAATACGGTTACATTACACAAGAGCAAGCTGATGAAGCACGTCAAGCAGATTTAGGCTTAGTGGCAAAACAAGAACAAACGCACGAAAAATCTAATGCATCTTACTTCATTAACTATGTTATTGCACAAGTTTCTGAAAAATATGGCGACGATGCAATCTATAAAGATGGTTTAAAAATTTATACAACTCTTGATATGGATGCGCAAAATGCAGCTGTAGCAGCAATGCAAAACTTGCCTAATTACTACACTGATAGCAATGGTTTACATCAGCCACAAGGTGCTATCGTAGCTATGAACCCTCATAATGGTTACATTATGGCTATGGTTGGTGGACGCGGTGATGATGCATTTAACCGTGCTACACAAGCAGAACGTCAACCAGGTTCCGCTATGAAGCCATTTGTATATATAGCAGCTATTCAATCTGGTAAAACTCCTGGTTCTATCGTAGATGATAGCCCTGTTACATTTGGTAACTGGAGCCCTAAAAACTATGAAAATGACTTCGAAGGTAATATGACATATCGCTATGCATTACAACATTCTCGTAACATACCTGCCGTAAAAATTGCTGATGAAGTAGGCATGTCTAAGATTATTAAACTTGCCAAAGAAATGGGTATCACTACCCTTACAGATCAAGATAATAACTTGTCTACTGCACTTGGTGGTTTAACTCACGGTGTAATACCTCTTGAAATGGTTCAAGCTTATGGCGTACTTGCTAATGGTGGCGTCAAGGTTCAACCTACAGCAATCATAAAAATCGTGGACCGCAACGGACAAGTAGTGGAAGAAAATTCCATCCAAGAAAAGCGCGTCGTTGAAGAAAAAGATGCTGCTATCATCACTGATATGTTAGAATCTGTTATTAATGGTGGTACTGGTGGCAATGCTGCTATCGGTAGACCTGCAGCTGGTAAAACAGGTACAACAGATGATGAAAAAGATGCTTGGTTCGTTGGATATACGCCTGATTTAGTTGCTGCTGTTTGGATTGGTGATGACTACGGATCTGAAACATTAGGTATTAGTGGTGCTGATACACCAGCTGTTATGTGGGGTCAATTCATGGCTAATGCACTTGCCAACACCCCTGCATCTGACTTCTCCGTTCCTGCTAGCGCTCAATCAGCTGTTTCTGAAGGTTATTATAATCCTGTAAAAGCACAGCCTAAAAAAGAAGCTGCTAAGGACGAAAAAGCAGACAAAAAAGACGATAAAGACAAATCGAAAGATGAAGCTGTAAAAGATGACAGTGGCTCAAAAGATGATGCAACTGAACAGAAATCTAATTCATCCAAAAGTAAAAAGTCTAGTAAAAAAGATCGTTAATCTCATACGCTAAAGGAGCGGAACATGTGTTCCGCTCCTTTCTTTTACGTAAAAAAAGATAGTAAGTTCAAAGAACTTACTACCTTTTCTATTTCTATATATGTATATAGCTATACCCCATAATCAATTTGATAGACGATAATAATTTACTGTATTATCTATAACTATATCACTATTGAGTAGCTTTATTTCAGAACTACATTGGTAGCCCCTGCACCACCTTCGTCATAGCCAGCCGTTTCAAAATGAGCTACATGCGGTAAGGTACGCAGATATTGATGTACACCTTCTCGTAATGCGCCAGTCCCCTTACCGTGAATAATGCGCACTTGATTAACACCACCAAGTAAAGCTTGGTCAATAAATCTACCAACAGAAACTGTCGCTTCATCTACCGTTTGTCCAAGAATATTGATTTCAGTACGAACCTCTTTTTGGCGTTGTACGGCAGAGCCCCCCATACGCTTTCTAGTCTTAGGCATAGCTGCTTTTTGTTCCCGTTCAAGCTTATTTCCTTCTTCACGTGTAGTAGATTGTAATTCGCTAACCTTTACAGTAGCTGTTAGTCCATTAATATCTACATTCACACGATTGCCATTGATAGCTAATACGGTACCTAATGAGCGTAAAGATGTAACATATACTGCTTGGCCTACCTTAATAGTATCTGCAGTCAAAGATTTACGATCATCATCTACTGGAGATTCTGGTATATGTACATTAGAGATACCCTTACGTGCAGCATTAATAGCAGATTGACGCTTATCCTTATTTGTTTCAGAGAATTGTGATTTCAATTGCTTGATAATCGCTTCCCCTTCGACGCGTAAGCTACGTTTCATAGATTCTGCATCAGCTTGTGCTTTGGTTAAGATTTGTTTACGCTTTTCGTTAAACTGTTTCTTTTCCTTCTCTAATTGACCACGCATGCGACGTGTTTCGTCCAGCTCTTTCTTTAAGGCTCTTTCCCGTTCAGATGCCTTACGAAGTTGCTCATTCAAATCTGAAAGGACTTCTTCCATTTCATGGCTACCAAATTGAGATTTATACTCTGCAGCGCGCGTTACGATATCTTTTGGCAAACCTAAACGGGCCGCAATACTCAACGCATGGCTACTACCAGCTACACCGATATGAAGTCGATATGTTGGTTTTAAGGTGCGCTCATCAAATTCTACATGGCCGTTTTCGATTCCTTCTGTATGGTATGCATAGTTTTTAAGCTCATTATAATGGGTACTTACCATCATAAGGGCACCTTTTTTACGGAAGAACTCGAGGATAGATACAGCAAGTGCACTACCTTCCTCTGGATCTGTACCGGATCCAAGCTCATCCAGCAATACCAAGTCATTTGGGCCACAATGTTTAATAATGGAAATAACTTGTGTCATATGAGCAGAGAACGTACTAAGGCTAGCCTCAATACTTTGTTCATCCCCAATATCGGCAAAGATATTTTGGAATATAGGCAACATTGAGCCGTGGTCTGCAGGGATAAATAGACCACATTGGTTCATTAAACTCAATAACCCTAATGTTTTAAGGGAGACTGTTTTACCGCCTGTATTAGAACCAGTAATCAATAAAATACGGTACGATGTACCTAATTGAATATTTGTAGGCACTACCACATTCGGTGGGATTAATGGGTGCCGAGCTCTCATGAGATTGACAGTTCTATCAGTACTCAAGATGGCCGGTACACCCTTATAAGAAATAGCAAGGCTCGCCTTACCATATACAAATTCGATATGGGATACCTTTTCACAAGCATCCATCAAATCATTACTATGTTGTTTTACAAGAGCTGATAATTCACGGTAAATGCGCAATATCTCTTGCTCTTCACCAATCAATGCCTCTTGTAATTCATTATTTAGATTCACCAAGCGCATCGGTTCAATATATAAGGTTTGACCCGTTGCAGAACGGTCGTGAATAAGACCATCAAAATATTGGCGATATTCCTGTTTTACAGGGATTACATAGCGATTATTACGCTGCGTAATGATTGTTTCTTGGAAATACTTCTGATTATCCTTATCGTGTAAGATAGCTTGAATATCATTTTTAATCTTTTCACGAGTTTTAATAATCGTATTTCTTAGGCTCGCCAACTTAGGAGATGCTGTATCAAGTAATTCCCCTTTTTCATCAAAGACGCGTTTAAATCGATTTTCAATGCGATCTGTATTTGGCATATCCTGTACCCATAAGGATAGCAAAGGATATTCCATATATTTCGTTCTAAAGAACTTTGTCATTCGCTTATAAGCACCAATGGTTAAATAAATATCCCACAATGCTTCACGAGTAAGGACAAAGTCTTTACGACTCTTCTTACAGGACTCACGAATATCTCGCGTACCGCCTAACGGTTGTTCTACCTCAGTTTGCAAAGAACGCATGGCTTCTGCCGTTTCATCAAGGTTCTCTTGAATGGCTTTAGCATCTGTCATAGGTTCGATGTGCATGGCTAATTCTTTAGCAATGGTAGAACTACAATGTTGTTGTAATTGTTCTTTTATATGGTGAAAGTCTAATACATCTTCGTTAAACAATGTACTACCTCTTTTATAAAATACCTCTAAAATAGTGGCCCCTTGTAATAGGTGTATCATCCTTGCCTACACTTTTAGGAGGAGCCTCTTTTGTTCCATTTTGAATGGATACATAATCTGCTACGATAGTACGCAATCTCTTTGGATTCATATGACGTCCATCGATGCGCAAAATATGTAGCCCTTTTCGATGTAACTCTGGCACGTAGGCACGCATGTCCATCTCATGACTGTTCATGATGTGCATACGGCAATACGGATCCGTACGAAGTGGGAACACTTCCCCTTTACGGTCCTTCAATGCATAGTCCTCGCTTACACATGGCATAGGACAGTTTTCCTTTTTACCAGTGCCCACAAAGCTTGCGATGGCACAGTATTCGGAAATCATCATTTCCGTGTAACCATGTACCATTATTTCTAATGGCAAATTAGTAGATTTTTGCAAGTTAACAAGTTGTGCCAAGGTTAACTCTAATGATGGTGCTATGCTACTCATATTAAAGTCTTGCCATACTTGTAGTGCAGAGCCATTAAATATATTAAGACCTGTATCAGCTTCAATAGCACCTGTATACCCTAAGTCACGAAGCCACAATAACGCTTGAGGGACATGAATAGAAATGCTATCTGGTTTCGCCTCAACTATAGCCTTAAGGGTATTCATATACGCCTTTACTTCATCATCTTTCACAACCCGAGGGGTAGCAAATACACAAAGTACATTATGGTCTTTGCAAAGCTTAGCTACCTGCTCGTAGATGCTAAGTTCATAAGGCTTACGTTGTAAACGGTCACCACCGAAGATAATCTTCTTAGCGCCCCCTTCAATAGCTGCTTTCACAGCCTCTAGCTCATCAACGCGAGCACTCACCATAGTCTCAGAATATTGAACCTTACCCTTAGCAGCCATAGATGACATATCTTGAGGCTCTACAGCCAGCTCAGCCCAAGCCGTTTCATGGTCTGTAATCAATAAGTTTTCTAGTGCTCCTACAGCATCTCGGCGCAATGCATTTAACACACTAGCTGGCCACATATAAGGTCCATCAGGAATAGACATAGAGCCAAGCGTAAACAATGTATTGCCTAATCTACCTACTTGGTCTTTAACCTTCTCTAATGTAGTCGGTTTATTGTTAGCATAAACCGGTTCAAACTCATTAGATACAGTCACAGTACGCCCATCATTCAATACAAAGGTAAGGTCTGTGCAAGGTTGTTCTCGGTCTGTATTAATAGATAGATAACCATGTATCTCTAATTTAGCAGTGAAATCTTGTAAGCCTCGTTGCTTTTGAGATTTTGGCGTAGATGCTAAAAATACTTGCCCCGCTGCAAACCCTTCATCAGGTTTGCCTACAAAATGCTTTTCATCCACTAGAGACCAGTTCTGATCGATTTGATAATACGTAATACTACCAGAATCTTGCATTACCTTTAAAAGTGATCCTTTTTCAATCGGTTCTGTTAGGAATAAATGAACTTGTCCCTTTTTGACCTCTGCTTTACCAATTAATTTGCCTTGATTATTTGGAGCTACAACAGTCATCATAGATTTCCCTACATGGTCTGTTAAATAATCTGTAGAGAAGCCACGATTAAACCCAGATGCCAATGCATCGGCATCAGCAGCATCCATATGAGCTGTATCTAAAATATGACGATAAGTCCCAATGACTTGGCGCACATAGGAAACCTTCTTCATACGTCCTTCTACCTTAAAGGATGTAACACCGGCAGCTACGAGCTCATTCATATGCTCACTATAGTTAAGATCCTTTGGACTTAGTAAATAGGCTTCGTGTTTAGGTAGCAAACTAGTACCAGAAGAATCCAATAGTTCATAAGGCAAACGGCAAGGTTGTGCGCAGGCACCACGGTTACCACTGCGACCACCGATGAAGGAACTCATCAAGCATTGGCCAGAATAGCATACACATAAGGCACCATGTACAAAGACTTCGATTTCAGCTGTACAGTTTTTACAAATATGTTCAATTTCAAGGAGGCTCAATTCACGAGCCAATACAACACGGGTAAAACCGAGGCTTTCATAAAAACGAACAGCATCTAATGTAGCAGCCGTCATCTGCGTACTGCCATGCAAGTGAAGTTTAGGAGCCACTCGTTGTGCCAATTTAGCAACTGCTAAATCTTGAACGATAATAGCATCCACACCGATGCGCTCTAAGTCCTTTAAATACGCCTCGAGATCCTTTAATTCGGAATCACCTATGAGGATATTTACGGTTACATATACGGACACATCTAAAATATGAGCCAAACGAATAGCCTCAGCCAGTTCTTCAATGCCAAAGTTTGCTGCATGAGCACGAGCATTAAAGCCTTTACCGCCAAGATAAATAGCATCAGCCCCAGATTCTAAAGCGGCTATAAAGTTTTCCATCGTACCGGCAGGAGCCAATAATTCCATGGATAATCCTTTCTACCTAACTAAAGGTATAACTATAGTACTAAAAGGGTTTACCATATGGTAAACCCTTTCAATATACTGCTTGAGATTAACGTAATCTGCAGTTAATTTCTGCTAATGCATCGATAATAGCTTGAATGTTACCATCAATATCTTCATCATTCAACGTGCCTTCCATAGAGCGGAATTGCAAGTTGTATGCAAGACTGCGGTAACCAGCTTCGATATGTTCACCTTCGTAAACGTCGAAGATAGATGCACTTTCTAAATATTCGCCACCATGCTCTTTAATGATAGATAAAATTTCACCACTAGATACGGACACAGGTGCCACAATAGCAAGGTCACGGCTAGTACCTGGGAATTTACTGAAAGATGTATAGCGGAATGGTGGAATCGTTAAGGATAATACTGCTTCCAAATCGATTTCAAACATGTATACTTTTCCTGGTAAATCAAAGTTTTTGCTCACTTGTGGATGTAATTCACCATATTGAGCAATCATTTTACCATCAACTACGTATTGAGCACTTACGCCTGGGTGGAAGTAAGGTTCAGTGCTACGATTAATTTCGTAGCCTGTAACGCCTAATTCAGCTAACAACGCATCTACAATGCCTTTTACATCATAGAAATCTGTAGTGCGTTCTGCTTGGTTCCAGCCAGCTTGGTTTGCCTTGCCCATCAAGATACCACAAGCCATAGGGCGTTCATGAGGTACCTCTGTCAAAGGCAATGCTTTTGGTTCATATACATTCGCTGTTTCAAACAACCAAAGATCCTTATTTTGTTGCGCAATATTGCGTTTCGCAGCTTCGATAACAGCCGGCACCAATGTAGTACGCATATAAGGGAATTCTTCGGAAATAGGATTCAAAATTGGAATGGCTGTATAACGGCTATCCCCTTCAGGAAGCATCATATTGGAAAGGCCATCTTTATGCATAAAGCTAAATGTAATGATTTGAGTCATACCCAATTTAGCTAACGTATGTGTTACCTCTTTCGTAAGAGCTTTCTTAGGCGTCATACCACCAGAGGACAATACGGCTACAGGAATTGTAGGAGCGATATTATCATAGTTATAAATACGAGCTACCTCTTCAGCGATATCAGGCATTACTGTTACGTCACCGCGCCATGTTGGAACGAGGGCAGATAATTGGTCCCCTTCTTCAGTTACAACGAATTCAAGAGCAGTCAAAATGCGAACCATTTCGTCTTTTTCAATGTTTGTACCCAAGTAATCGTTGATTTGTTTTGCTGTGAAAGTAACGGTATGTTGCTCTACAGGGTTCTTGTACACATCGATAATGCCTACGTCAACTTTACAGGATGGGCAAATTTGTTGCAACAACTGTGCTGCTCGGTCGATAGCATAGGCAGTGTATTTATGGTTTACGCCACGTTCAAAACGTCCAGATGCTTCAGAACGCATACCAAGCGCTTTTGCAGTACGGCGAATGGATGGTCCATTAAACACAGCAGCTTCAAGCATAACAGTAGTAGTTTCATTTGTTACTTCGCTATCAAAGCCACCCATGATACCAGCTACACCTACTGGGCGTTCTGCATCGGCAATAATAAGCATAGAGTCATTCAATTCACGTTCAGAACCATCAAGTGTAACAAGAACTTCACCATTTTTAGCACGTCTTGCCACTAGTTGATGACCTTTTACATGGTCATAGTCATAGGCATGCATAGGTTGACCAAGTTCTAACATAACATAGTTTGTTACGTCTACCACATTATTAATAGGACGAATGCCGCTGTTACGCAAACGATTTTGCATCCACAATGGGGATGGTTCAACCTTTACATCTGTAACGATACGAGACATGAATCGTGTGCAAAGATCATCCGCTTCGATAGATACAGATGCTTTGCCTTCAATGGACTCACCATTTTCGTTAACCATGATAACAGGGAATAAAGCTTTTTGATTTGTCATCATGCCGAATTCACGGGATAAACCAACCATGGAGAAACAGTCCGCACGGTTTGCAGTCAATTCAAATTCATATACTGTGTCGTTTAAGCCTAATACATCTTTTACATCAAGGCCGATTGGTGTGCCTTCAGGAAAGATATAAATACCTTGTGCTTCTTCTGGCAATACTAAATCGCTGGAGATACCAAATTCTGCAACAGAACAGAACATACCTTCAGATACTTCGCCGCGCAATTTACCTTTTTTAATTTCTGTTCCATCAGCTAAGCGAGATTTATGGTACGCTACAGGTACGATTTGACCTACCGCTACATTTGTTGCTGCTGTTACGATTTGTTTTGTAACAGGCTCACCGTCTTCAGTAAGGCATTCAACTTGACATACTTGTAATTTATCTGCATCTGGATGTTTCGTGATTTCTACGATTTTACCAGTATAAATTTTCTTAATGCCATTATCCATAGCAATGACATCTTCTACAGGAATACCAGCTTGTGTTAATTCATCGGCCAATTCTTGAGCAGGACGATTCATATCCACAGGCACGTATTCGTTCATCCACTGTAAACTTGCTTTCATGAGTTCCTCCTAAAATTGTTCCAAGAATCGTACATCATCTTCAAAGAATAGACGTAAATCATTAATGCCATATAAAAGCATAGCAATACGTTCTACGCCCATACCAAAGGCAAAGCCTTTAACCTTTTCAGGATCGTACCCATTAATACGCAATACATCAGGATGAACCATACCACATCCTAAGATTTCAAGCCAACCTGTATGAGAACATACACGGCAACCTTCACCACCACACATTACACAGGAAATATCTACTTCTGCAGATGGTTCTGTGAATGGGAAGAAGCTTGTACGGAAACGTACCTTTGTTTCATCCCCATACATGTGACGCAAGAAGGACTCTAATGTGCCTTTCAAATCAGCAAATGTAATATGCTCATCGATGATGAGACCTTCCACTTGATGGAATACTGGGGAATGTGTTGCATCATAATCCCAACGATAAACCTTACCAGGCGCAATCATACGGATTGGGCTGTTAGGCTCATGACGTTGCATTGTACGAGCTTGTACTGGAGATGTATGCGTACGCAATAAGAAGTTTTCTGTAATATAGAAGGAATCTTGCATATCACGTGCAGGATGATCTTTAGGCAAGTTTAAGCATTCGAAGTTAAAGTAATCCTGTTCAATTTCTGGCCCCTCTTCAACGGTATACCCCATTTTCATGAAGAAGTCCTCAATCATTTCATTAACCTTAGTTAATGGATGGATATGACCAGCTTTTTGTGCACGACCAGGCAATGTAATATCGATGCGTTCTTGTTCTAAACGAGCGTTTAACTCTGCCGTTTCCATACGAACTTTAACCGTATCAATTTCGGCTTCTAATGCTTCACGAACAGCATTAACGAGGGCGCCAGCCTTCGGGCGTTCTTCTGGAGATAATTTACCAAGACCTTTTAGTAATGCCGTTACCTCACCTTTTTTACCTAAATATTTAACGCGTATATCTTGCAGTGATTGTATATCTGTCAACCCTTTAATCGCATCAAGAGCTTCAGCCTTAATCCGTTGTAATTCTTCTTTCATTAAAGCATCCTCCTATATTTAAAAGTCTAAACTATATTATACCAAATCAGGGTTGTCTTCTTCAATAAAACGCCATGGTAATTCAGGTAATGACTTCTCTTCTAGTACAAAAAATGTACCACGTGCTAAATGAACTAGTTCACCTAATTCATTATAGATACGTGCTGTAGCAACCATAGTTGTTTTACCATTATGCTCTACATTGGCTACGCCACGCAATACAGTACCACCCTTAACAGCTTTCACATAGTTACCATTAAGATCAATAGTGCTAACAGATTTGCCCAATGTGAAACAAGCGGTCCCCATTACACTATCTGCTAAACCAATACAAACGGCACCATGTAAATCCCCTCGGAAATTACAATACTCTGTATCATTTGTTTGTAAGGTCATTTCTGCATGACCTGGTTCAACTGCTGTAATTTCAGAATCTTTTACCCAAGAAAATGGATTCTGATTTCGTAATTCGTTGAAATATTCTAACAATGTTGTAGCCATAAGTTTCTCCATTCAATATACTTACCCGTAGATTAGGTAATCTACATACCCCGTTTATTACAAATTGCTTGTATGAAAGTTTCATAAGTATATAGCACAAATTACATACAAGCATATAAAAATGGTGCGTTACATCATACATATTGTATCATGCAACGCACCATATGCGAATAACTCTATCTATTTATTAGTATGTTCTTAAAAATACACACTTACAATTTAAGACTATTCATAATGTAATGCATCAATTGGATTAAGTTTTGCCGCCTTGCGAGCTGGATAAATACCAAAGATCAAACCTATTGCCATAGAAAAGGCAAAAGACATTACAATAGTTGGTACAGATATAACCGTACTCATACCCGAAGCCATGCCAATCAGCTTAGATGAGCCTATGCCGAGTATAATCCCTATAATGCCCCCCATCAAACTGATAACAACAGCTTCGATAAGGAATTGTGTAACGATAACACTATAAGTAGCACCAAGCGCTTTACGTACCCCAATCTCTCTTGTCCGTTCTGTTACTGATACGAGCATAATATTCATAATGCCGATACCACCAACAACGAGAGAGATAGCAGCTACAGCGCCAAGGAATAATGTTAATGTTCCTGTAGTTTCCTCCATAGTTTCCATGATGGAGTTCATGTTCTGAATATTGAAATCATCTAGATTAGTATCCTTGATTCCATGACGTACGCGCAACAGGTTTTCAATATCGGATTGTAAACGATCGATACCGTTTTCATCCTTACCTACTACGTAGATCATTCGAAGATAATCAACACCTTCTACCCGTTCCATGGCTGTAGTATACGGGATAATAACCATATCATCTTGGTCATTACCCATAGCACCACTGCCCTTACTATTAAGGACACCAATGATACGGAACGGAATGTTTTTAACACGAATTTCTGCACCTACTGGATCTTCATCACCAAATAGATTCTTAACAACTGTTTTACCTACGACTGCAACGCGTTCACGATTCTGTACATTCTTTTCAGATAAGAAGCGACCGGATTTCATAGACCAATTGTTTACATCTAAATAGTTATAACTAACACCAGATACAGAAGTGGTCCAATTCTTATTTTGATAAATTACTACATACGAACCATTTGTCATCGGACTGGCAGCTTTCACACCATCCAATTTTGAAATCGCTTCGTAATCAGAAACCTTTAAAGACTTCATAGAACCTGCAGAAGGTCGAACCCCTGGTGTGCGTGGTGCCCCAGGCATAACCATCAATAGATTAGATCCTAAGCTAGAGATGGAGTTTTGAATATCTTGCTTTACACCATTACCAATAGATACTAAGGCAATTACGGCAGCTACACCGATGATGATGCCTAACATGGTTAAAATGGAACGCATTTTATTAGCAATGAGGGATGCCCATGCCATTAAGAAACTCTCTTTATACATGTGACACCTCCTGTACAGGCGTCATGTTGAGATTTTGAGAATCCTCTACAATCAAACCATCACGCAATACTACATTACGACTTGCATAGGTTGCAATTTCAGGTTCATGAGTAACGAGGATAATTGTACGCCCTTCCTCATAGAGACCTCTAAAGATATTCATAACATCAATAGTCGACTTGGAGTCAAGGTTACCTGTCGGTTCATCGGCCATGATGATAGCCGGATTATTCGCTAACGCGCGAGCTATGGCTACACGTTGACGCTGACCACCAGATAACTCAGATGGCAAGTGATCCATACGATCTCCAAGGCCAACAGAGGATAACAATGCAGCGGCACGTTCATTACGTGACTTTTTATCCATCCCTGCATAAATCATAGGGAGCGCCACATTCTCTAACGCTGTCAATTTTGTTAATAAGTTAAAACTTTGGAATACAAAGCCTATTTGTTTGTTTCGTACAAAGGCCAATTCATCGTCGGATAAGGTAGCAACCTCATCGCCATTTAGGCGGTATGAACCTGTTGTTGGTCTATCTAAACAACCAAGTATGTTCATAAAGGTAGATTTACCAGAACCAGATGGACCCATAATAGACACAAATTCGCCTTTGTTGACCTGTAAATCGATCCCATGTAGAACAGGCACCGATAATTTACCATTTACATAGGTCTTCGTAATCCCTTGTATATCGATTACTGCTTGATTCATATTCACCTACTATTAGAACGGTCCACGGCTATTATTCTTAGGTGCTGTTACATCACCACTTACGATGATTTCATCACCTTCAGATAAACCTTTTAGAATTTGTACATTAGTATCACCAGTTACACCTGTAGAAACAGCTGTACGTACTGGTTGACCATCTTTAATAACATATACATATTCCCCTTGCTTATCTGTACGCACTGCAGTAAGAGGTACTACCAATGTATTTTTAATATCTTCGCCAAAGATAGTTGCACGAGCCGTCATAGATGGTAAGAAATTGTTGGAAATATTTTCAGGAATTTGAACTTTTACGGTATAGTACACAACGCTATTGCTTGTAGCGCCCATATTGCCTTTTGTACCTTTTGCAATTTCAGATACGTAACCTGTGAAAGTTTCACCTGGCTTAGAGTCTACTGTAAATTCTACTTTCGCGCCCTGTTTGATACTACCAATATCTGTTTCATCTACAGTTAGGTAAATTTCTAAATCACTTAAATCTGCAATCGTAGCGATAATCATTTGTGTAGAAATGCCAGTACTGATAGTTTGACCAGCTTTCAACGGTGTACCTATAACAGTACCAGACATTGGCGCCGTAATAGTAGCATCATTTAAATCTGCTGCTGCACGGTCATACGTAGATTTTGCCCGTTCATAAGCTGTTACAGAATCATCATAGGTTTGTTGAGCAATAGCATTTTGATCGGCTAATGCTTTATAGCGGTTCATATCAAGTTCCGCCTTAGCTAATGCAGCACGAGCATCATCTGCAGAGGCTTGTAATTGACGTGTATCAATATAGGCAATCACTTGACCAGCTGTAACTTGATCATTCTCTTTAACTAAAACTTTTTCAAGTTTACCAGCCACATTCGTAGAAACGTCTACATAATTAACAGGGTTAATAGTACCCGTAGCACTAATACTTGTTTTTACATCACCCTTTTCTACCTTGCCAGTAGTATATAAGTTTTGTGTTTGCTTAGAACCTTCACTATGCATGTAGTAGTATGTACCACCACCAAGAACACAAAGAACAACAGCACCAGCAATAATGCGTTTACGATGCTTTTGTAAGAATTCTTTCATTATAATCTCCTTATAAAAAGATGAAGATATTGCCAATAAAGTATCTATTTATGATGATACTATTAGTATTTTTAAATTATACAGCACCAATTACTTTTATGCAATATAATTTCATTAATGAATAAATGATGATAAAAAGAAAATGACCCTTTCGGGTCATTAGATAGTATCAACTGCTTAAGATTGATAAAAGTGTATAGTCCTTATCATTGATAGGGAAATTAAGACTTTCTGCCTCTTGATAGGAAATAGGACGAATATGACCATCTATATAGCCCAATAATCGATTATCTGTACCATTCATCAATAACTCAATACAGGTTTCACTCATACGAGCCGCTAAAATAGCATCAAATGCAGATGGACCGCCACCGCGTTGTAAA
Source organism: Veillonella faecalis (assembly GCF_024677885.1). NCBI lineage: Bacteria > Bacillati > Bacillota > Negativicutes > Veillonellales > Veillonellaceae > Veillonella > Veillonella faecalis. Next base: position 338,320 of record NZ_JALBWL010000001.1, on the reverse strand, counting down.
TACCCCAATACGGTCAAGCTCGGATCAAATTCCGTATGATCCTTTATATAGGATTTAACTTCCCCACTATTATAAGCACCTTCTGCAACGAGTATCACACTATATTCTTTACCACGAATCTGTGTCTCCTTTAAATGGCGGCATACCTCATGTAAAGGCATAGGATTTTCAGGAACGAGTACAATTTCTGCACCACACGCAAGTCCAGCTTTAAGCGCAATATGACCTGCCTTACGTCCCATTACTTCGACAATGGCTACTCGTTCATGTGAATTAGAAGTATCACGAATTCTACCAACCGCATCAACTACAGTATTGAGCGCCGTATCAAAGCCTATAGTATATTGAGTGCCACCCATATCATTATCTATGGTACAAGGAATAGTCATTGTGGACATACCCAATTTCGCTAAACTGGTAGCGCCGCGCATAGAACCATCACCACCGATAACAATAAGGTGATCGATACTATGAGACTTCAATATATCATAGGCCTTTTTTTGAACATCCTCATTTTGGAACTCTGGAAAACGAGCTGTTTTTAGCATCGTTCCACCTTGAGTAATAATGCCTCCCACAGAGCGGTTTGATAAAGGAATAAATTGCTCTTCCATAATGCCTAAATAGCCACGTTCAACGCCGAACACTTCAAAACCTTCATGTATTGCTTTTCTAGTTAGCGCTCTGATGGCGGCGTTCATGCCAGGTGCGTCTCCGCCGCTTGTTAGTATTGCGATTCTTCTCATATCCATTACCCCCTTGTGGTGTACGTTGTTTGGATATAGCTTCTGACTTACGTCCTTTACCTGCCTGATTAGACGTCTTCTGTTTACGATGTTTATCACAGCAAGATGTATTAGATCCTACCTTATTAGAACCTAATATTTGAGAAGTTCGTTTATGAGCTTCCATTTTCTTAGGTATTCTACTATCATTTGTATTTCTAGTAACAGAATTATTTAGTTTTAGTTCTTGAGATGATTCTTTATCATCTCCATTGTTCATATCATTGGGTTGACGTCTTGCTTTAAATTGCACGCCTGAAGAAACTAATTCATCTTCAATACGTTGCATAAAATCATAGGTCCGACCATTTGTTGTATCTAGTACAAAATCACACTGCTTATATACTGGTTTCCAGGATTGTATCATAGCGTGTACAAAAGCATGTACATTATTGTAATCCATAGTTGGCCGTTTCCCAATTCGGCGATTTACACGGCTTACAATACGAAATTGTGCAGCGCGAATACCAATAATATATGAGTATTTTTTTAATACTTTTAACGTACGATGTTCAATCGGAAAATTACCACCTACAGATATAACCGCTTCATGGTATAAGCATACCTTTTTAAGTACATCCATTTCAGCACGACGGAATGCTTTTTCTCCAATTTTCTTGAATATTTCAGCAATAGGCAACCCAAAACGACCTTCTAATACGCGATCAGTATCTACAAATTGCCATCCCTTGCGTTCTGCAAGATTACGACCGAAATGACTTTTGCCACTTCCCATAGAACCGATGAGCATAATATTGCGTTTTATTATCATATATTTATGTGCCCCTTATTATTTCATATCCTTCATTGTACTATAAAATGCTACAAAAACAAAGACAGACTATAGATTAACTCTCTATAATCTGTCTCTATTAGTATTACTAAAAATAATGTATATATTAAGACCTCATAGTTGGTTTCACTGCACAATGTACATATACGACATTGCCTTTCCGTTCTATGTCCTCTATTTCTATACGGCGTGAAGGTTCTTTCTCATCAACAGTATTAATCCAGTTTATAAGTCGTTCTGTACTCCCTAATACAGTTAACTCTAATACACCTTCATGCTCATCAGTACTAACAATCATTAATGGTTCTCCTTGCAAAGAATCAAAAATACTTGTATTAGAACTCGTGTTAGATACCTTATTTTGCGTAAATGACTCTAACAATTTGGCTTCCTTAGATACAATATAATCTGACTCAGCATGCATTTTAATAACATAGTTTTCTTGTCGCTCTTTCAATTGAGTAACTTTCTGATTTAAACTAATAAATCCATATAGTGAACTACTAATGATGATGCTCCACACTATTACGATCATTAGTATCTTCTCTACTGGATGTGTTGTGCTCTCCTTTAGATCCTTCCACATGGAATGTATATATACCTTTATCTGCTTTAACTGTTCCATGACACTCCATCCCTATTAGTCTGTGTTGAAGACTAGCTATAAACTTACGACACGCATCATCAGTAACACCTACACCATCCACACTAATCTGTCCATCTTTTATATGGAGATGCTGTAAACTAATACCTTGCTCCATAGCTATATCAATGACATATAGGACTATAGTATTTTGAATCATAGATGATGTATTATTTTTTGAACTATTCTTAAGAATTTGATCTTTAACGGCTATTATATCTGCATACTGTTTCCCTATAGACTGATACTGTGGATTTTCTAATAGACTCAATAGTTCTGATTTTTCAGCTTTATAATGTTCGTAACTAGTCCAGCAATAACCTAGAGATAATAATCCTACTATTCCGTATATAATACTCATTCCATATAGATAATATCGATATCTATGCCATATACTATGCCAATGTAACGAACGAGGCATTAAATTAATGTGTCTATCCTTACCAGCCCAAGCCAATCCATTTAAGCCCCCTTGCTGCCATACCAATGGCCATATCCCAATCTAGTTGGCCTTGTTTACACCGATTACGACCACGACCTAAAAATAGTAGCGGAATATACTCCGTCTCGCCATATATAGAAATAATAGCTTCCATATCCTTTCGTTCCTCTTCAGTTAATTGTTCTAAACCATACAGCTTAATGCCTTGTATTTCATCTACGCCAAACTCCTGCAATCTAGCCTCAAGCTGTTCTATCCCTTCTGATACATCGGTACTAGTAATTGGAATTCTACATTCTTGAATACATATATCGTTCCACCATAGCCATAAGTGTAAATCACCCTTTTCAACAACGCCTGTTACAGTCCCACTACGCCGCATCAAACTGTAACAAATAGGGATAGGCCAAAAATCGATTACATCTACTGGAGCATAAGTGTCTCGTATTCCTTGTTTTAACAGTTCTAATGAATGACGCTCTACAGCTACCATAAACATATGATAATTATGTCTTGGATATTCTCGACGACACGCATCCATTTGGAAGCAATCTCCATCAAAGCTAAAGTAATCCTCTACATTCCACTTGATGAACTCTTTCATATCAAAATCGTGAGGATCATAAGGTGCCACATGCATTTGTGTATCAATATTTGCAACAATACTGTAGGCACCATCATCTAAATCATACATTTCAATAAATTTTCGAATATCCTCATCAATAGGTGCACTGCGTTTCATTTCTAGTGCATCGGTAATGACCATAGTTTTATTTTCTACATGAGCTGTAACACATACAATACGTTCATCTGTAATGCATACTCCAGTATGTATTTTCTTTTTTCGTTTCATAGATTCACCTCAATATGGTTTCACCTTTATAACATGCATATTATTATCCTTATCTACCGTCACATACATATGTACTCGACTGACAATTTTGTAACGCTTCAATTTCCCATAACTCATAACATGACGAGGGTTTTCTGATACTGAGTCTGCTTCAATCGTTATTTCCACGTCCGCATCATCAGCTACTATTAGCTTTTGCTGAAAGTCCCATGTATTACCCGCTCTACAATAGCCTACAAACCAATGTGCTCCACTTTGAGCTGCATAGTGTGCCTCTTCTAAATGCAATTCATCTATTGCATTACCTTCACAAATTTGACCAATACGCAGCCCCATAAAGGCTAACAATAATAAAAAAGACATTGTAAGTATCGCTACATATGTAATAAATCCAGCATTATTGGTTCCCATGTTCATGACTCGGTTCCTCATGATATTTATACCAATCATATATACTACTTTGACCTATAGAAACTTCATATATAGCTAATCCTCCATATCCAGCAGTATATTGCTTATCACCAGTAAATCGATTAGTAATATACCAACGCATGTGGATAGTTTCACTTTCATCTATACTAAATGGATGTTCTTGTGTATACCCCACATTTCGCTTATCTTTTGTACCTATAATGCGGCTACCACTAACCGGTTGCAAGCTGCCATCCGTAAGTTTTCTATACAGCGCATGGCGTTGTACAGTTAATGTAGTCCGTTTAGTATCGTGAACATATAAAGTCTTATTTCTATCCTCTACAGTTACCTGTACAGGATTCCATATAATTTGAGCTACGACCATACGCCTTGTATACCGGCCATCCTCCATCATCGCAACACTATCTATTAATTTTGCATTCCACATAACTCCGTAAAAAACTATCCCTAATAATAAGGTTAGAACGATAGTAGAAATAGTTATACTCATAAGTGTGGAATACAAAATAAAACCACTTTGTTTATCATGAGTACTCAACGTATTTCCTCCAAAACGAGAGATAAGCTATACACAATAGTTTCATTATCTATGGCCTGTACAGTTAATCGTTGTAGGGCAATGCCATTTTCTACGGTAGGTTCTATGTGTGTTTTATAAGTAATAGATTCCCTAGGGCTCATAATAAATTGAGAGTTATGAATCCCTTCCTGAATGTGACCTGTTTTGTAATACTGGGACTTACTTTCCTCTAAATATGTTACAGTGTCTTGTACTATATAATCCCAATAATAAGCCTTATAGATTGTCAGGGTCGCCATCCAAAATACAGATAGTATAACAGGCAATATAAACATAATAATGGCTGTTGATACTAAGGCATCTCCATACATAAATCCCTTAGTGTACTTCTTCCCATCGAATACGTCCCGTCTGCACAGATATCCATATACGATTTCTCTCACCACTTTCTCGATCCCGTAAAATAAGTTCCGTTCCATCATAAGGCAATCCTAGAGAAGAAAAAGAGATAATCGTTAAAGGTTGTACGTTTTCAATCCCTGTAGGTAACGATATATCGACTGTATGATGATGCGCATCCTCCTCTAAGGTATAGCTATCTTTATTTAATATAAATAACATGCGCCCTTTCCCATTCGACTTATGACCAAGCATGGACCAAAGTTGAACCTTTTTTAACATATATACCACTTCTTGAGTACTTCCATTTAAGGTATAACGACTGGGCGTCGTAACAATAGGCAAAGACAGAGAAATCAAAATTAAAAATAAACTAATAGCAATAATCCACTCGGCTAACAAAGAGCCAAACTGATGATGTATAGGTTGTGCCTTAACCATTGATATAACACCTCCATGTAGGATCCGCCATGTAAGGCACACCAAGCACCAAAGCATAGAAAGGGACCAAATGGAATATATCGATTACGATAGCTTGTTAGTAAGAGATAGAGAGAACCAACGCAAAAGGCTACGTAAAAAAAGCATATAATCTCCCAGGGCGTAAGCCACATGGAAATAGCAGAAAACCATTTCACATCGCCTAGTCCAAAACCTTTATGACTAATAAGACGAAGTCCATATGTAATAGTACCTACAGTCATAACACTTATGATTGTTATAAGCATAGACTTATCATTTAGAAAGCTATACAAAATACCACCTATAACAAGCACTAAGGCCCCTTCATCAGGTAATATATAGTAATGCATATCGATGGTAGCACCTGCTATGATAATGAGTGAAAACACAGCATACAAAGCAACGTGAATAAAGGATATTACCTGGGTTGAAACTATAATAGGTAGTACTATGGATGCTATATACACGATCAGTGCTATAACATAATGAGTCCCTTTCATACCTTGTCCTTCCATACAATCAACTATAGATATGTATATCTAACGATTGATATAACTACATATATATGAAAACCTAAATCTACATATATATGAAAACCTAAAACTACATTCCTATCATTAATACATGCACATTAAATACTAAATACTAAATACTAGTTACTTGATACTGATATTAGATGCTAGATGCTAAATTCTAGATATAAGTTACGTTAAGGTGCGTCAGGTGCTTTAACTACAACTGCTTTTGCCGTACCGCCATTAACCACTTCATAAGTAATGGTATATTCCTTATCCTTTGCAGTCTTAACATGTTCTGTAAGATAACCTTCTTTATATAGATTTTCTACAGTTGGTGGTGTATCTACATTCTTGTCGATCATATAGAGCTGCGTTGCATTTTTTATGATTTGAATATCTGCCGTTTCCTTCGCATTTCGTGCTCTATCAGCAGCAGATAAAAATTGTGGCATCGCAATAGCTGCCAATATGGCAATAACGGCTACCACAACCATTAACTCAACAAGGGTAAAGCCCCCTTTTCTCGACTTCTTGAGATTTTCCCGAACACGAGAAATATGTAAGTGGTCTAAAACCCATTGACCACATAGTTCTAATCGAGAATTTAAACCATGAACCATATGTATAACAGAACTCATAATATCCTCCTTATAATGATTAAATAACAGCTATCCATTTATATTGACCTCTATTGTTCTAACTATAAATAGCTATTATGCAACTATAAATAGCTATTGTCCTCCCAACTTAGCAATAGACGTAAATAATGGATACATAACAGATACAACTAAAACGGCTACACCAATTCCCATTACAGTTAGCAAAATTGGTTCTAAAAGCCTCTCTAGTCGGGCGATATATTTTGAAAGTATAGATTCATAGTAATGTCCACAATGATGTAGCATCTTAACGAGCTCTCCACTTTCCTCGCCAATAGAAATCATTTGCCATATAAAGGAATTTCCAATATTCTCAGTTCTAAGGCTCTCTTCAAAAGAATGGCCAGTTAATAACTTTGCCTCTACTTTCTCACTACATTCGGCACCATACATATTGCCCCATAAAGGTCTTGTGATATTCATAGTATGAATAATAGAAATTCCAGAATCTAACAAAAGGGCCCAAACCTTTAGCATACTCGTATAGTAAATGCAGGTCATCCATTGGTATCGGTGAGCCAACAGCCAAAGCCAACGATGTACTTTGTGTTTTATACTATGTTGATGGTATGCAAAGACTAAAGCACCTATCCCTACACACTGCATAATAAAGACTAATATAGGATGACTCTTTAACCCTTGTCCTAATGCAAAGAGGGCTCGTGTCATCAATGGTAATGTAATATGCATGGTAGTAAAAACCTTCTCAAAGGATGGAATGATAAACAGGATGGTAACGAGAAAGAATACGTTCATCATGAGAAGAAGAAATATGGGATAAGAAATAGCACTCATAACCTTTTGTCGCAATTGTCGCTCCCAGTCATAGTGACGTGAAATGTATTGTAAGCTTTCACCTAAAGTGCCTGCTGCCTCTCCACTTTCTAGTAGTGCTAAGGCTATCGCAGGGCAGCCTTCACTACGCAATGCTTGCGATAAGGTTTGGCCTCTTTCAATCGATTCATAGAGGGCTGTATATAAAAGCCCTCGCTTCCCATGACAGAGTAACTGTAATGCCCTCCGTAAAGGCACACCAGACTCGATGAGTAATCCCAATTGATAGGTTACATCTACCACCATGGTATGATTCCACTTATGCTTTTTCTTATTCACTTGTAGAGTGATTTTATAAATTTTGTATCCATCACGTTTTAACCGTGTACCGACCTCCTGTTCTGAATCTGCCCACATCAAACCTTTTACTGTTTCATTATTCTCATTTTTTACGACATATTCATAAGCCTCCATATCTGCACCTACGATAATTGTTGATCTAATAGCATATGTAGTTGATGCTGCGTTCCATATTGTGCTTTTACATCTCGTACGGCCATTTCTAGTGTTTTCATAGGCAGTTGTGTTTCTTGAATAGAGATGATTTGCGGTTCCTTACGAGTGCGTATTAAATTTGCTACTGCATGAGTGTTTAACAAAATATCACGAATGGTAATAAACTTTTTATTCCACCGAAGAAGTCGTTGACATATAACAGCACGTAACACTTGAGATATTTGACTGCGAATCTCCTCTTGTTGTTCACCAGGAAATAGTGAAATCATGCGGTGAACAGCCATCACGGCCCTTTGCGTATGCATAGTGGCCATCACAAGATGCCCCGTTTCAGCCGCATGAAGAGCGGCCTCTAATGTTTCACGATCTCGAAGCTCTCCAACCATAATGACATCTGGGTCCTCCCGCAATGCATCGCGAATACCATTAGACATAGACTTAATGTCGGCACCTAATTGGCGTTGATGAATTAAAGATTTCTTAGGCTTAAACTCAAATTCTATGGGGTCTTCTAAGGTAATGATATGGCGCTCCATAGTTTGATTTATATAGTCAATACAACAGGCTAAGGTAAAACTTTTCCCACTACCTGTAGGCCCGCATACAAGCAATAGACCATCATGTGCTTCACATAGTTTTTGAAGTAAATGTCCTTCACTGTTATCCTCTAGCTTAAGTTGTTGATGGCACAATAACCTCAGTGTCCCACATATCGTTTGATTAGCCTTATATAGATGAACACGTATACGCACGCCACAACAGGAACAAGCTTCATCGAGAGATTGCCATTCATAAGAGGCTATACCACAACGTCGTAAAATATCTTCAATTAAGATAGTAGTACATATAAACGAAGTAGCCTTCAATCCATCACCATGCCGCAAATAGATAGGCTCACCACATTGTAGATGAATATCTGTGGATGATAATTGTATTGCTTGTTCAACAATGGTTTCTAAATTTCCACTATTACAGCATGAGTCCACAACGATGCACCTCCTCTATCGATGTAACATGCTGAGATACAGCTTCACGAGCGGAATCCTCTAGTGACAAAAGTAAATGTGCTTCTAATTGATCCCAGTGAACTGAATTGGTTGGTATTTCTAAATATTCAAAGAGCGCAGTCCGTCCATGATACGTGGTGCCATCAAATTTTCGAACTAAACGTTGCGCTATTGCCCCCATTAAAGTAGCCCGTATTAAATACGGTTCTACCCCCATATCCATGAGACGCGTTACAACACCAATAGCTGTGTTAGTATGAATTGTAGATAACACTCGATGCCCTGTTAAAGCCGATTTAACGGCCAGCTCTGCAGTCTCCTTATCCCTGATTTCACCAATCATAATCGTATCTGGATCTTGCCGTAGCACTGATCTAAGCCCTTTGGCAAATGTAAAACCAATCTTCTCATTAATACCAATTTGTATGGCTCCTTTAATTTCAGCCTCTACGGGATCTTCAAGACATATGAGCTTTGTTTCCTCTAGATTTAACATGCGTAACATGGCATATAAAGTAGCCGTTTTACCACTACCTGTAGGTCCACAGATTAGAAGTAAGCCATAAGGACGTTTTAGTAATTGTTTAATATGTTCAAAAATATCTGCACGCATACCTAAGGCTGTTAAGTCTTTATGACTCCCTTCATTTCCCATAAGTCGGCAGACCAAAGTCTCACCATATAAGCTGGGCAAGGTAGATACGCGCATAGTTACAGATGTATCCTTATGACTCCAAGCCCATCGACCATCTTGAGGCAATCTCTTTTCACTAATATCTAATGCACTACAAACCTTGATGCGGTTGATAATAAGTTCAGCCTCTTCAGAAGTCACAGTCATATTTGTTCGTAGTAATCCATCTTGTCGTAACCGAACTTGGACACCACTTTTTGTGGGATCAAAGTGAATATCGCTCACATGATGTTCTAAAGCATATAGAATAATGTCGTCTAATGTTACGTCTACATACATGGTCACCTCCTATACCTTGCGGTATGTTTTTACCTCACACTAGCGTATGGCGTTATAGGTTTCGACATCCTCACCAAAATCCCTTTTTTATTTTTAAAAATCCACGAAGCGAAAACTTTTCTATTTTTAGGCATACAAAAAAGGCGCCCCGAAGGGCGCCCTTATTGGACTTTTAGCTAAGACGATTTTTATTTTAAGTTATAAAAAACGTCATTACCTTTATATTGTGCTGTTTCGTATAACATTTCTTCAATGCGAAGCAATTGATTGTATTTAGCTACACGTTCAGAACGAGCTGGTGCACCAGTCTTAATTTGGCCAGCATTTACAGCTACTGCAATATCAGCGATAAATGTATCTTCTGTTTCGCCAGAGCGGTGAGATACTACACATGTATAACCAGCGCGTTTAGCTAGTTCCATAGCGTCGAATGCTTCTGTTAAAGTACCGATTTGGTTTACTTTTACAAGAATAGAGTTACCTACACCAAGCTCAATACCACGAGCCAAACGTTTTGTATTAGTTACGAATAAATCGTCACCAACGAGTTGTACACGATCGCCAAGGCGTTCTGTCAATAATTTCCAACCATCCCAATCTTCTTCAGCAAGACCATCTTCGATGGATACGATTGGGTATTTACCTACTAAGTATTCGTAGAAATCCACCATTTCAGCAGCTGTTTTAACTTTGCCTTCGCCAGCTAAATTGTATTTGCCATCTTCATAGAATTCAGAAGATGCAGAATCAAGAGCTAATTTAAAGTCTTTACCAGGTTCATAACCTGCCGCTTTAATAGCTTCACAAATTACTTCCAATGCTTCTTCATTGGATGCCAAGTTAGGAGCGAAACCACCTTCGTCACCTACGGCAGTGCTAAGACCTTTATCATGAAGTACAGATTTTAATGTATGATATACTTCTGCACAGCTACGAAGAGCTTCAGCAAAGGATTCCGCGCCTACAGGCATGATCATAAATTCTTGAATATCTACGTTATTATCCGCATGTGCGCCGCCATTCAAGATATTCATCATAGGAACTGGCAATTCTTTTGCGTTGAAACCGCCAAGGTATGCAAACAATGGCAAATCTAAGGATTCAGCTGCTGCACGAGCTACTGCCATAGATACACCAAGAATTGCATTAGCACCTAAGTTAGATTTATTGTCTGTACCATCTAATTTCAACATCAAGTTATCGATAGCTACTTGTTCAGTCGCATCATAACCAATAATGGCAGGACCGATTTTAGCATTTACATTATCGATAGCTGTTAATACACCTTTACCGGAGTAACGGGATTTATCACCATCACGTAATTCTACAGCTTCAAACTTACCTGTGGAAGCACCAGATGGAACCGCAGCTGTTGCAATAGTACCATCTTCTAAACATACTTCAACTTCAACAGTTGGGTTACCGCGGGAATCTAAAATTTCTCTTGCAATGACTTGTTCAATTACTGCCATTTCTTCACCTCATAAAAATCTAATGGGATAACTGTCATGTGACAGATATTATATATTGAGCAAAACCATATAGGTTATAACTCTTGTTAACTACTAATATAGTGAAAGTTCTATATTATGCTTTTTGTACTAAACTATGACCTGTCATAGATTCTGGTTGTTCTATGCCAGCCAAGTCTAATAATGTAGGAGCAATATCACATAATTTGCCAGCCTCTAATGTAGCTGATTTTAAGGCATCACTCATTAAAATTAAAGGAACCAAGTTTGTTGTATGCGCCGTATGAACCTTACCAGTTTCATGATTAACCATAAGCTCAGCATTACCATGATCTGCTGTAATTAACAAGTGACCATTCTTACTGCGTATAGCCTCAACGATACGACCTAAGCAAGTATCTACAGCCTGAACTGCTTTAACAGCTGCTTCAAAGCTACCTGTATGACCCACCATATCTGGATTTGCAAAGTTTAAGATGATCATGTCATACGTTTCATCTTGAATGGCTTCTACGACCTTATCAGTTACCTCATAAGCACTCATTTCAGGTTGTAAATCATAGGTTGCCACTTGAGGAGATTTCACAAGTATGCGGTCCTCACCTTCAAATGGTTCCTCTTTACCGCCGTTGAAGAAATACGTAACATGAGCGTATTTCTCTGTTTCAGCAATACGCAATTGACGATAGCCACCTACGCTTAGTACTTCGCCTAGTGTTTCAGATATAATGTCCTTTTCATACACAATATGAACTGGTAAACCATCTTCATATTTAGTCATAGTCGCCATGTATAAAGATAATGGTTCACGGTTAAAGCCATCAAAGTCTGGCAACACTAAGGCTTTTGTAAGCTCACGACCTCGGTCTGGACGGAAATTACAGAAGATAACGGCATCGCCATTCTTGATCGTTCCTTCAGCATCAATTACCGTAGGAAGAACAAACTCATCTGCCGCATCTTTGTCATAAGATTGTTGCACCGCTTCACAGGCTGATACTGCTCTTTCACCTTGACCATTTACAATCGCATTGTAAGCAAGTTCCACACGGTCCCAACGATTATCGCGGTCCATCGCATAGTATCGACCACTCACAGTAGCAATTTTTCCACAGTTTAGCTCTGCCATATACGCTTCTAAGTCTTTTAAATAGCCTTGTGCACATTGAGGGGCTACGTCACGACCATCGAGCAAGGCATGTACATAAACGTGCTCAATACCATGATCATGAGCCCCTTTGATAACTGCCTTAATATGCTCTAAGGAGCAATGTACATTGCCATCTGATACTAGACCAATAAGATGTAAGCTTTGTTTTTTAGCAACTTCGTATAGTTCCTGCATAACAGGGCGATTATAAAACTCACCAGATTCAACGTCTTTAGTAATACGAGTCAAATCTTGGTACACAATGCGACCAGAACCAAGGTTTAAATGGCCAACCTCAGAATTCCCCATCTGTCCTTCTGGAAGTCCTACTGCAAGCCCTGATGCTTCTAATTTTGTATGTGGATACGTATCCCACAATTGATTAAAACAGTGCGGCTTCGCCTGTACTACAGCATTGGTTGTATCTGATTGATCTCCCATGCCAAATCCATCTAGGATAACTAGCATTACGGGAGCCTTTAATTTAGCCATTTTTAACCTCATATTAAGCGCTTACTTCATTCGCCGCTTTAATAATATCAATAAATTCATCAACTACTAAAGATGCACCACCTACAAGGGCACCATCAATATTTGGTTCCCCAAGAATTTCACGAGCATTTTCGGATTTAACACTACCGCCATACTGGATGCGCACGGCATCAGCAGTCTCATCATCGTATAAAGAACGAATGTAATCACGAATTTCTTTACATACTTCTTCAGCTTGATCGGCAGTTGCTGTTTTTCCTGTGCCGATAGCCCAAATTGGTTCGTACGCAACAATCAATTGGCTAACTTGTTCCTTTGGAACGTCAACCAAAGCACCTTTAAGCTGAGATGTAATCCAGTCTAGAGTATGACCGGATTCACGTTGTTCTAAACTTTCACCAACACAGACTATTGGTATCAAATTATGGTGAAATGCACTTTTGATTTTTGCATTTACCGTCTTATCTGTTTCACCATAATATTCACGGCGTTCAGAGTGACCGATAATAACATAATTGACGCCTACCTCTGTAAGCATAAGTGGTGAAATTTCACCAGTGAATGCACCAGCATCATGATAATCCATAGTTTGTGCGCCTACTTCAATAGCTGTATCTCGTGTTAGTGCTACAGCACGTTCGATAGCTGTGAAAGGCGGGCAAACAACTACATCACAGGATAATTCCATATCTTGTAACACGCTGTTAAACGCTTCGATCAGAATAGATCCAGACGCAATGGTGCCATTCATTTTCCAATTTCCTGCAATAATGGGTTTTCTCATATTATGCCTCAGACAATGCAGCAATACCTGGTAGGATTTTACCTTCTAAGAATTCCAAAGATGCACCGCCACCTGTGGAGATATGGCTAATCTTGTCTGCCAAGCCACTTTTTTCAATAGCCGCTACAGAGTCGCCACCACCAACGATAGTCATCGCATCGGATTCAGCTACAGCTTTTGCTACTGCATTAGTACCAGCTGCAAAGTTTTCCATTTCAAATACGCCCATAGGACCATTCCAAATAATAGTCTTCATTGGCGCCAGTGCTTCTACATAGAGCTCCCGTGTTTTAGGACCAATATCTAGAATCATCCAACCATCTTCAATATTTTCAACGTCAACGATTTTAGTGTTCGCGTCATTGCTGAAAGCATCAGCTACTACAGCATCGATAGGTGTCAATAATTTAGCACCTGCTACGCGAGCTTCCATAACAAGATCTGTAGCAATAGCTTCTTGACCTTCTTCAAATAAAGAGCTACCAATGTTGCAGCCTTGTGCTTTAATGAAAGCATTTGCCATACCACCGCCGATGATCATTACATCAACTTTAGGCAAAAGGTTTGAAATAACAGAAATTTTATCTGTTACCTTAGCACCGCCGATAATAGCTGCCATAGGTGTTTTTGGATGTACTACAGCTGCACTTAATGCATCAATTTCTTTTTTGAGCAAGAAGCCTGCTGCCATAGGGATATAGTCAGCAATACCAACTACGGATGCTGCATTTCGGTGAGATACACCGAATGCATCGTTAATTGCTACATCAGCAAGAGATGCCAATTGTTTAGCAAATTCAGGGTCGTTTTTAGTTTCTTCATTATGGTAACGCAAGTTTTCAAGCATCAATACATCGCCTGGTTGTAATGTTTTTACAGCTTCTTCAACCTTAGGGCCAATGCAGTCATCTACAAATGCTACTGGTTTATTGATAAGCTCAGATAAATGTTTTGCACATGGTGCCAAAGACATTTCCGGTTTACGTTCCCCTTTTGGACGACCAAAGTGAGAAGCAAGAATAACCTTTGCCCCTTTTTCAATTAAATAATTGATAGTAGGTAAGGCACTACGAATACGAGTGTCATCAGTGATGACACCGTCTTTCATAGGAACATTAAAATCAACACGAACAAATACTGTTTTGTTGTCTACTTGTAAACCATCGATTGTAAGTTTCATCAAAGCCTCCCGATTATAAGCCTTTGCTTGCTACGAATGCTGCCATGTCGATAAGACGTTCGGAGTAACCCCATTCGTTATCATACCAAGAAACAACTTTTACCATATTGCCATCCATAACCATTGTTAAATCAGCGTCAACAATGGAACTACGTGGATCGGAGCTGAAGTCACAAGATACTAATGGCACATCAGATACACCTAAGATACCTTTTAATTCGCCAGCAGCTGCTTTGCGGAATGCTTCATTGATTTCTTCTTTAGTTGCAGGTTTTTCAAGTTCGCAAACAAGATCTGTAGCAGATACGTCTGGAGTTGGAACGCGCAATGCAAAACCATCTAATTTACCTTTTAATTGAGGCAATACTTTAGCAACAGCTTTTGCTGCACCAGTAGTTGTAGGAATGATAGACATAGCTGCTGCACGAGCACGGCGAGGGTCTTTATGACGTGCATCAAGAATTTTTTGGTCATTAGTATAGGAATGAATAGTTGTCATCATGCCGCGTTTAATGCCGAATTCATCGCATAATACTTTAGCAAATGGAGCCAAGCAGTTTGTTGTGCAAGATGCATTGGAGATGATGTGGTGTTTTGCAGGATCGTACATATCTTGGTTAACACCCATAACCATAGTTAAGTCTTCGTTTTTACCAGGTGCAGAAATCAATACTTTTTTTACAGTAGGTTGATTCAAATGAACTTTTGCTTCCTCTGCATCACGATATTTACCAGTACATTCCATAACAATTTCAACGCCTTCTTCAGACCAAGGCAATTTAGAAGCATCGCGGTCATGGAATACGCGAATTTTTTTACCATCAACGTAGATATTTTCTTCATCAAATGTTACTTCGTTAGGAATTGTGCCATGAACAGAGTCATATTTTAACAATAATGCAGTACCTTCATTATCGCCAGTAGCATTGATTGCTACAACCTCTACGTCAGGATTGTTAATCGCTGCACGTACTACACATTTACCAATACGACCAAAACCGTTAATACCAACTTTTACTGCCATTGTTAGATCCTCCTAATAACAAAAATATTCTAACAAAATATTTAACTACTAACTTCACTTATAACGCTGAAATTTGTAACAATTGACGCATACCTTCTGCAGCTTGCTCATCAATGATGAGTATGCCTTTTTGACAAGCTCTCATAACACCAATAATGGCACTCGATTTATCTTGTCCACCAGCCACAGCAATCACATTTGGAATTTTTGCAACATCTGGAAGAGATAAACCAATATTATTAGTGGAATAAATCAACTTACCATCTATATCGCAATATTGACCAAGAGCTTCGCCAACAGCATGATTATCTACTAACTGCTTACGCACATCATCAGCTATATGGCGCTGATCCGCCATGCGCATAGCTGTACCAATACCAAACAACAGTACGTCAGTCCTACTAATGAGATCCCCAATTTCCTTAATTTGAGGTTCGCAAGTCATGAGCATATGCAATGAGTCTTGTGAAAGCCCATCAGGTAAATGGAGCATTTTATAGGTCCCACGAAGTCGTTCAGCCAGCACTGAAGCAATTACGTTAGCTTGATATTCAACTACCTCACCAACGCCCCCACGGGCAGGTACAACAATAGGATTAAATGGTAATACAGGCATCTCTTCAGCTACTGCAGCCATTGTACTGCCACCACTGATAGCAACTACAGAGTCAGGCTCTAATAATTCCTGTAATAGCTTTGCTGCTGCAAAACCTAACTTTTTAACCATCAACGTTCCTTCTGTGGGAGTGATGATAACCCTATCGATATGAAGCGCTTCAGTCAATCGATGTTCTAGCTCGTTAATACGATCTAATTCATTTAAAAAATTTCGCAACTTTGGAACAATTGCATGTCCCTCATCAGTGAGAAAAATTCCTGGTTTATAAATGTCTACAAGACCATTAGCACGCATTAGCTCAATATGACTTCGTACGGTTCGCTCTGGAAGGTCCGTTGCAGTAGCTAATGTCCTACGGCCTATAGGCTCTTCATAAACTAGGTGGTTTAATATTTTGTATCGCTCCTTTAATACACTAACGATTTCAGGAACAATACGTTCACATATCATTAGAAACTCGTTCATCGGGTCCCTCCTTTACCCGTTAGGATTGTATGAATCGTTTTTCGTCCCATGTGAACAAAATTCGTCCCACCCAAAATAAAAAAATACTTTTACATCTGTATTGTATACCCTATGTAGATTTTATTCAAGACTTTATAGGAGAAAACGACATAATTTAGATATTTTATACAACTTTGTACCTAAATTATGTCGCTTTATATGATTATATTATTTTGTACCGAAGATACGGTCACCAGCATCGCCTAAACCAGGCAAGATGTAACCATGATCATTAAGTTTTTCATCAAGGGCCGCTACATAAATAGGAACATCAGGATGTTCTTTATTCACTGCTTCCACACCTTCAGGAGCCGCAACAAGACACATTAACTTAATATTTTTAGCGCCTTTTTCCTTTAACAATGTAATAGCAGCTGCTGCACTACCACCAGTAGCTAACATTGGATCTGTTACTATAAAGTCGCGTTCGCCTACATCAGTAGGTAATTTGCAGTAGTATTCTACAGGTTTCAATGTTTCTGGATCACGGTATAAGCCAATATGACCAACCTTTGCAGTTGGAATCAAGTTAAGCATACCATTGACCATACCTAGGCCAGCACGAAGAATTGGGATAATACCCAATTTTTTACCTGCAATACGTTTGCCAGTCATTTTAGTTAAAGGTGTTTGTACTTCTACATCCTCTAATGGAAGGTTACGAGTGATTTCATAACCCATCAACATAGTAATCTCATCAAGTAATTCTCTAAAATCCTTAGAGCCTGTTTCTGCATCACGCATCAATGTAACTTTGTGTTGAATCAATGGATGTGTCATAACATTAACTTTCATGACTGTCCTCCTATAAATAATTTACATACCCTATCGGTATCCATTTAATATTCATATTTACTCTATCACAGATTAATAAATCATGCCATAAAAATATTAAAAGGGATGTGCCTAGGCACACCCCTTTTATGCTACTTATAGGTTTATAGAACTACAAATATGTAATTGTTATAGTTAATCTAATAGATTAGTATAAAGGATACGCTTCACAAAGTGCTGCCACACGTTTGCTTGCTTCTTCATGAATTGCTTTGTCTTCAGGATTTTTAAGAACAGTTGCAATGATATCTGCAATTTCTTGCATATCTTTTACTTGTAAGCCACGAGTTGTAAGAGCTGGTGTACCAAGACGGATACCACTTGTTACAAATGGGCTAGCTGGGTCAAATGGAATTGTATTCTTATTACATGTAATACCTACTTCATCAAGTAAGTGTTCTGCTTCTTTACCTGTTAAACCAGTATTGCGAACATCTACAAGCATAACGTGAGTATCTGTACCGCCAGAAACAATTGTTAAGCCTTTTTCTTGCAATGCAGCAGCCAATGCTTTTGCATTATCGATAACTTGTTGTGCATATACTTTAAACTCAGGTTGTAATGCTTCACCAAATGCTACAGCTTTAGCAGCGATAACATGCATCAAAGGACCACCTTGAATGCCAGGGAAGATAGCTTTGTCGATTGCTTTTGCATATTTTTCTTTGCAAAGAATCATACCGCCACGAGGACCACGTAATGTTTTATGAGTTGTTGTAGTAACGATATCAGCATGTTCTACAGGATTTGGATGTAAGCCTGCTGCTACAAGGCCAGCAAAGTGAGCCATATCTACCATGAAGATAGCATCAACTTCATGAGCTACATCAGCCATTTTTTTGAAGTCAATTTGACGGCTATAAGCACTACCACCAGCGATAATCAATTTAGGTTTTGCTTCTAAAACGATTTTACGGAACTCATCATAATCGATTTGTTGAGTTTCTGCATCTACACCGTAAGGTACTACATTGAAATATGTACCAGATACGTTAACAGGAGAACCATGAGTTAAATGCCCCCCATGGGACAAATTCATACCTACAATAGTATCACCTGGTTGTAATAATGCGAAATACACACCAAAGTTTGCTTGAGATCCAGAGTGAGGTTGTACGTTGGCATGTTCTGCACCGAACAAGCGTTTTGCTCGTTCAATAGCTAATGTTTCGATAACATCAACATTTTCACAGCCGCCATAATAACGTTTACCAGGATACCCTTCTGCATATTTGTTAGTTAACACGCTACCTTGAGCTTCCATTACGGCTTGAGAAACAAAGTTTTCAGAAGCGATCATTTCTAATTTATCGCGTTGGCGTGCTAATTCTTGATTGATAACAGCTTGAATATTAGGGTCTTGTTTTTCTAAGAAACTCATGAGTATCCTCCTCGTGCAAAACGAATATATATAGGTAATGATGTATTACTTCTCTAATGTTTTAATTTTCTCTACACGGCGTGCATGACGGCCACCTTCAAACTCTGTTTTCATAAAGATGGCAACAATATCATTAGCTAGGCCTGGACCAATAACGCGTTCTCCCATTGTGAGAATATTAGCGTCATTATGTTCACGACATGCATGAGCAGAGAATGTATCATGACAAAGAGCAGCGCGAATACCTGCAATCTTATTTGCTGCAATACCGATACCAATACCAGTACCACAAATCAAAATACCTCTGTCTGCTTGACCAGATACGACTGCATTTGCTACAGGTACAGCAATATCAGGATAGTCGCAAGAATCAGCTGTATGACAACCAAAATCCTCTACTTCATGTCCCAATGCATTTAACAATTCCTTAACGGATGCTTTTAAATTTAATCCGCCATGATCACAACCAATTGCAACTTTCATAATTTCATCTCCTACGCCTTCTGAGGCACTGATGTAAGACCAGTTTCTACTAAGTGATAAATTTGTTCCGCACATTGATTATATACGATTTGATCAGCCCCATATGGGTCTGTAACATCACCATCTTGACCACCCCACTCGGAAATCGTTTTGATTTTACCTTCCTCAAACGGGAATTGGCGAAGTAGTACAGATTTGTGATCTTTCGTCATACCAATGATAAGATCTGCTGCATTCACGAGCTCCATCGTCAATGGTCTCGATTCATGATCAGAAATATCTGCAATGGAACGGACGGCTTCCACGGCTTGTTCAGTTGGTTTTGCTCCATAGGCGGCAAATAGACCAGCTGATACAGTCGTCACATCCTTATGTTGCTCCGCTGCAAGAGCCCGTGTAATACCTTCAGCCATAGGGCTACGGCAAGTATTACCGGTACATACAAATAAAATATTCATAATAACATCCTTACTTAATCACATTTTGTGATTACTTTATACATTATAGCAAATTCATCCAATATGTAAAGACATATTTCTATTATCAGTGGACATTTTTATTTCAGTAAATTTACTTATAAATGATATGATGACTCGAGGCCTTTTCCATGCGGTTCATAATGGCAACACCTAAACCGTCGTCATCAACACCTTCTGCCAAGATTAAGGCAACATGATTTTCATTAAAATATAATAGGCTTTTATAAAAGTCATGGCCTAATGATAAGGCATCACCATAGTTGCCAAAACAATGGAATATAAAGCGTGTATCCTCTTTCATAAGGTTATACGTTTCATGACTCACTAAACAACCTATAGGACCTTCTATCCCCTCTGAAAGCTCTTTAAAAGTACTTGCCACCCGCTCTGGACTACCTACAACAACTGTCATAGGTGCATCAGGAGCATAATGGGTATACTTCATACCAGGAGCTTTAGGCTTAGTTGTAGCATTAACGAGAGCAGTATCATACTCAACCGTAGATACAACAGCTTCAAGTTGTGCTTTTGTTATTCCACCTGGTCTCAATATAATGACCTTGTCATCATGTACTTCTACAACAGTAGACTCTACTCCTATCATACATGGTCCTGCATCTAAAATATAGGAAATACGGCCCTTCATATCATGGTAAACATCTTGCGCCGTTGTCGGACTTGGACGACCAGATATATTAGCACTAGGAGCCGCTACCGGTACACCGGTACGCTCTAATAAGGCTCGACAAATCGCATGATCAGGACAACGTAACGCCACACGAGGCAAGCCACCTGTAGCACGATCTGGCACTAAATCTGATTTAGGCAATGTGATTGTCAATGGACCAGGCCAAAATGTATCCATTAATAATTGTGCCGTATTTGAAACCTCTGTTACTAAAGGTTTTATACTTTCACTATTAGGAACATGTAAAATAAGTGGATTATCGGATGGACGACCTTTAGCGGCGTAGATTTTATCCATTGCCTCCGGATCAAGCCCATTAGCGCCAAGTCCATATACAGTTTCTGTAGGAATGGACACTATTTCGCCATTACGCAAGGCGCGAGCAAGCATATCTAGTTCTTGATCTGATGGATTTGTAATAATTTGAGTATCCATATTATCCCTCATATACAGCTGTTACAACGCGGTCATTTCCGCCGAGGTCAGTAATACATCGAATATTAGAGTACTGCCCTGTTTCTTCTAATAAAGCCTTTACAGCCTCAGCTTGATCAAAACCTATTTCAAAGGCTATATGGCCTTGCGATTTTAAATATGTGCCACATGTTTTAGCCAAAATACGATAGAAATCAAGTCCATCTTCACCGCCAAATAAGGCAATATGGGGCTCATTTAATACGTCCTGAGACAATAATTTAGCATCCCCAGTACGGATATAGGGTGGATTTGATACGATGATATCAAACTGTTCATTTTTACCATCTAAGGCAGAAAACATATCGGACTCTAACAATTGAACACGATCATTTAAGTTAAATCTTTCACTATTTACCTTAGCCAATGACAAAGCATCGGCAGATATTTCAATACCCATGCCACACGCATTCGGCAAATAGTGCAATAGACTTAATAATATCGTGCCAGGGCCCGTACATACATCAAGGATACGAATATTACTATCCTTTTGATACGTGCCTAGTACATGCTCAATCAACGTTTCTGTATCAGGTCGTGGAATCAATACCTTATCATTAACCTTAAAGGTCAATCCCATAAAGTCCTTTTCCCCAATAATAGCCGCTACACAATGCCCCTTAGCTCGTTCTTGAACGAGAGGTCTGAAAGCATCGAGTTCCTCTTGAATAAGCGGTTGGTCATAATGGGTATATAGATAAATACGATCCTTGCCTAAAACGTGAGAAAGCAGTACTTCCCCATCAAGTCGAGGTGTATCCATCTCCTTGCTTTGAAAGTACTGCTCTGTCCACTGGAGAATACGACCGATTGTCCAAATCTCCTTATGCATTTGTATTAGCCTCCTGCATTTTTGCCGCTTGGTCAGCAGCATTTAAGGCTTGAATGATTTCATCTAGATCGCCATTTAAAATAGCATCTAATTTATACAATGTTAAGTTAATACGATGATCTGTTACGCGACCTTGTGGATAGTTATAAGTACGAATACGTTCACTACGGTCACCTGTACCAACTTGGCTCTTACGGTCTGCTGCCATGCTAGAAATAGCCTCTTGCTCAGCTTGGTCTTGCAATTTTGCACGCAATACGCGCATGGCTTTTTCACGGTTTTGTAATTGAGAACGTTGATCTTGACATGCTACAACGATACCAGATGGTAAGTGAGTAATACGAACAGCAGACTCAGTTTTATTGATATGCTGACCGCCTGCACCACTCGCGCGATAGGTGTCGATTTTTAAGTCTTTTTCATTAACTTCAATATCAACATCTTCCATTTCTGGCAATACCGCTACTGTAACGGTAGATGTATGTACACGGCCTTGTGTTTCCGTAGCAGGTACACGTTGTACACGGTGTACACCAGATTCAAATTTCATCTTGGAGTATACATTTTCACCATCTACGGAGAAAATAACCTCTTTAAAACCACCTAATTCAGGCTCATTGGCATCGATAATCTCACAACGCCAACCTTGGCTTTCCGCATATTTTGTGTACATACGGAACAAATCGCCTGCAAATAGTGCCGCTTCATCACCACCGGCACCACCGCGAATTTCAATGATAATATTCTTATCATCATTAGGGTCCTTAGGCAGTAAAAGGATTTGTAATTTCTCTTCTAATTCCTCTTTTTGAGGCTTTAGCTCTTTTAATTCCTCTTGTGCCATTTCACGGAATTCTTCATCCATGGATTTATCTTCAATAACTTCCATAGCTTCATCAATACCAGCTAATACTTTTTTATAAGTACGGAATGTTTCAACTGTTTCAGATAATTGAGCATGTTGACGTGTTAATTTACGCCATTCATCTTGGCGCGCAATCACTTCAGGGTCACTGATGCGCTGCTCCAGGTCCATAAATTTATCTTCAATAACTTGTAATTTATCTACTAACATGTTTATTCCTCTTCATATGCATCACTCTCAGAAGGGCGAACCTCTTCAAGAGCTCGTATAGCAACTTCAATTTGATCATCTTCTGGTTCACGTGTGGTCATGTACTGTAATGCAAGACCTGGTTTGATAAGAGCTTTCACAAAGGAATGCTCACTACGACCAGCAAGACGAATAACCTCGTACGCAATACCTGCTACTACTGGCATAAGAAGTACGCGGCTTACGATACGTTCCAACAAATTAGGCCAACCTAAAAAGGCAAATACAAAGATACTTACTACCATAACGATGAGTAAAAAGTTTGTACCACATCGAGCATGTAAACGACTTTGTTGACGAACGTTTTCTACAGTAAGAGGCAAGTCTAATTCATAGGTATGAATTGTTTTATGCTCTGCCCCATGATATTGGAAAACTCGTTGAATATCCTTCGTAAGACCAATACCCCAAATGTAGAGTAGAAAAAGAACTAAACGAATGACACCTTCAATGAGATTTAATACTACATGATTATCCTGTACACCAGGAATAAATTTTACGATAAAGGTAGGCAATGCCAAAAATACAGCTATCGCAAATATGGTGGAAATAACCATAGTAATGGCAATTTCACTATTAGACATTTCTTCCTCTTCATCGCCAGCGGCTTTAGCGGAGAAGGACAATGCCTTCATGCCAATAACTAGAGATTCATAGAGGGCTACACAGCCCCGAAGAAATGGTTTTTTCAAAATTGGATATGTGTCAGCAATAGATTTTGTAGGCTCTTTTTGAACTACAATGGTTCCTGATGGTTCTCGTACAGCTGTTGCTGTAACACCAGGTCCCCTCATCATGACACCTTCGATCACAGCTTGTCCACCGACAAACTTTTTAATACGTTCTGTGTTCACAAGAGCTCCTCTCATAAACAAATAGAGGCAGAGCCCATAGCCCTGCCAATAGATGCTACATTACATGACAAATTATTTGCCGTAACGTTTGTTAAATTGTTCAATACGACCACGAGCTTGAGCTGCGCGTTGTTGACCAGTGAAGAACGGATGGCATTTGGAGCAAACGTCTACACGAAGGTCTTCTTTTACAGAGCCAGTTTTGAATGTGTTGCCACAACCGCAAGTTACTGTAGCTTCTTTATAGTCTGGATGAATACCTTGTTTCATTCTATACACCTCTTTCCGACAATCAATATTATTCTTATAGATTATAGCATGACATATGCACAAATGCAAGTTGCCAATACTATTCCTTGGATGCTTGTTTTTCTTCAATAGACTCAGCTAGGATGGTCTCTAAGTCACTTTCATTAAGGATGTCACGCAATGCGATGAGCTCCTCTAAAGAAAGGGTAATACCCTTTTTCATGCTTGTATATTCACTATCCCAAGCACGAAGGTCAAACTTAGGATTATATTTGCCCCAGCTAGTGCATGTTAATTGTTTTTTCCAACCGTCTTTATCTTCAGATAAAGTACCAATAACTTTGAAGATTTCAAAATTAATAACAGCCATGAATCCTCCTTTCTTACACATGCGTGTAGTATGTTTCATACCTACTATATTTAGTAGTTTATATTTTTTAGGATACGATATATTTTAAACTAAATATTGGACTTTTACAATTAGTTTTTATAATCGCTATAATCTTCAATATCAATAGATGTTGTAGGTGGCATAACTTGAGCGCCTAATTCATCTACTGTAGATTTCCAATCCTCTGTCGCTTCTGTCACAGCCTTGATATACGCTTCATCAGCTGCTTGAACAGATGTGATTAGTTGAGCCTCGTCGTTAACATCTAATACGCGTCGGCGTACGCTGCTAAGCATATAACCGAATGACTCATCTGTTTGAACGAGCATGGAAACTTCTTGAATCAATGTTTGACCAATAGTGCTACAGAAGTATGCATACCACATATAGGCTAATTCAGCATCTGGGAACATCCAATAAATGTCCTCTTTTGGTGCTTCTGTAGTAATATCTACATCTACATGATCGGCATGACGTTTAAATGTAAGGAAATAAGCGCCATTTTCAACAAGAGCATTACGACCTAATTCAGAAACTCGGCTGTCGATACAGTAAATACCATCTTGTCCTAAGGCTACATCAGTTTGACCGCCTGGTAGCAAAATAGAACGTAAAGACAAGCCATAATTTAATACGGTAAACACTGGCAATTGAGCGAACACACCATGAGGCAATGGAATATAGTTAATCGTTTTCCATTCTTCTCCTACGCGTTCACGTAGACCAACACGCATTTTTTTAACATCATATTTGCCATATACAATTTCGTAAGCCCCTAATGGTGTCCATTCACGAATCGCTTCTACACGCTTTTGATTCAAAAAGAATTGCAATGCCATATTATTCAAGCCCAATTGGTTTTGTGCCATTGTAGCAGGCAAGAATAATTGTGCAGTTCCTTCTGGAACAAGATTATGTAAACCATTAGCCACTTCTTCCACAATATCTTCAGATGATTGGAACATACCAACCGTCCCTGTAAAGATATGATCAAAATAGCTACGATGAGGCCATTGATTAATAATTTGAGCCATCGGATACAAACGTGTCAAAATGCTATAGCATACTGGAGATGCAGTATAAAGCACAACTTTTTTATCTTCATAAGATTGAAGGATTTCTTCAATCATGCCTGCATATTCTTCTACATAAGCATAAAGAACGAGTTCTCCCGTTTGACTATGGGCTTCTATACTTTCACGAACAGGAGTCTCCCAGATAGTACCAACATCTAGACCATCTAAAATACCTGTGTCGCTAATAAAATCAAATAATTCGACTCTAAAGGAAGGGCCATATAGAGCTTGGAATGTATTCAAATCATATGGAACAGGGCCAAAAGATTCTACTGTAGATTTTTCTGCTAACGCATACAAATCATCAGCCGTAACGCCCCACTCACGGGAGCTAGCATTACTAGAAATCAATTGATCTAACACTTTAAAACGCATTAACTCATTTACAATATCAATACCTTCAATACTATGAGTAGCACAAAGGGCAATAAATTCTTCGTTATTTACTTTCATATTAAACCTTTCCAGCTGAAGGACATAAGTGATTTAAAAAACATTCTTCACATAATGGCTTACGAGCCTTACATAGTTTACGACCATGATAAATCAACCAGTGATGAGCAGCCGACCAATCCTCTTTAGGAATTGCCTTCTGCAACTGTAATTCCATCTCTTCTGGTGTTTTAGCAATACCCAGTTTTAATCGGTTAGACACACGGAATACATGAGTATCTACAGCAATCGCTGGCGTACCAAATAATACAGATACTAGCACATTTGCAGTCTTACGACCTACACCAGGTAATTCAACGAGTTGATCAAACTCCCGTGGCACTTCCCCATTGTATTGTTCTACTAGAATCTGACAAGTGGCAATCAAGTTTTTGGCTTTAGATTTATAAAGGCCACAGTCCTTAATCAGAGTTTCTAATTTGGTAACCCCAATTGCTAACATCTTAGCCGGATGATTTAGTTCAGGAAATAACCGTTTAGTAACGATATTAACTCTCTCATCCGTACATTGTGCAGATAATACGACTGCCACTAATAATTCAAATTCATTTGTATACTCAAGGGCAGGTTTTGCATCAAAATAATGCTCTTGCAATAATTTCAATTGCTCTGCCTTTATTGCTTTTGTTACACGCATATAGCTCTCCTTTCTCACTTGTGAAAGTACAGACGCGTACAACTTATATCTTACCATACGTATTCATTTAGTTCTATGTTATAATAAATCATGTTATTCTAATATAGAATACAGGAGGTCAATATGAGCAATATTAACGATACATTAAAACGTATAAATGAACTAGCAGCAAAGAAAAAATCTGGGCAACAACTCACACCAGAGGAATTAGCAGAAAAAAAAGAACTTTATGAAATTTACTTAAGCTTCATTCGAGGCCAAATCACAGATACATTGGACCGTGTTGAATTCGTGGATCCTGAAACAGGTGAACGTACAGCTCCTAAACAAGCGCTCGAAAACTTGGCTAAACAAGCTGACAAAGACATTAAAGAACATAAAGATATTCACTAATATAGCAAAAAGCCACTTGATACAAGTATCAAGTGGCTTTTTGTATAAGTTTTAATTATCTATTATAATTTGCCGAGTCGTTTCATAGCATTATAAATTTTTTCAGCTAGTCCTGTCATTTGGAATTTAGGAATACCACAAGCAGCTATGCGAATACCGTTAGCTAAAGCGATAACATAGATATGTTCTTTTTTCAACTCTTCACAGATAGCATTAGCAGAATCTGTAGGAATCGTAATAAAGAAACCACCGCGATATGGCAACATAGGAAGACCAACTCGGGCTGCTTCTTGTTTAAATATATCAGCACGATCGCGAATCAATTGATAATAGCAATTACGTTCATCTTCATAAGCTTTAAACTTAGCTGGATCAGCTACAATATTTGCCATTGTACGCATTGCAGGCCGGCATATATTAGACCATGTAGCACGGCTTGTAGATTTGTTGATTTCTAAGAATTCATCAGCAATTTCTTCATCATCAGAAATACCAATCAAGGCACCTACACGTTGCCCATACATAGTGAAGCCTTTAGACAAGCTATAGCAAACACATGTAAGGATTTCTTTTGGCAAATGACTGAATTTACTAAAGAATGCACGAACCTCTTCTTTTTCACCAGAATAATCAAGGTATGCAACATCAATGCCAATGATTACATTATTACGGCCTATAGCAACGAGTTCTTTCAAGAAGTTAAGGATAGATTCCCAATCTTTGTCCTCAATAGAGTAACCTGTTGGGTTATTACCAGGTGTATTAAACAAAATTACAACATTTGTTTGTTTCGCAGCTAATTCATTTACACGATTTTGGAACGCTTCATGGTTAAAGTTATTATGTTCATCAAATAAAGAATAGGTAACAAGTGTACGACCTACATCGCTACAAAGTATACGATAGGCACCCCAGTACCAATCAGCAGTCAACACCTCATCACCAGGTTCTGTATAGTTATGAACTAAGTGATGAATACCGCCTGTACCACCTGTAGTAGCAATACTACGGATATGACCTTCTGGACGAGATTGTCCAAAGCATTCCGCCTCTGCAGCAGCAAGGAACTCAGGTACACCTGCAATCGGAGCATAACCAATATGTTCAGAATCTGGAAGACTTAAATATTCGTCCTTAACGGTTTTAAGGAATACTAATTTACCATCTTCATCATAAATCGCACCTAATGTACCATTAACAACGTTCTCGCGACCATTTTCTTTAGCATCAGCTTGGGCTTGGCCAGCAGTTACAAAGATTACATCTTTAAGTTTTTTCCCTTTTGCATGCTTTGCAGCAACACTTGTCATAACTTGCACCATCCTATCTAAAATGAATTATTACATATTTATCATACCTAAACTTATTTAATTATACAATGAGTATTTAAAAATATATTGTATACATAAGAAAAAATACTAATTACAATCTGAATTATAAAAAAGCTAAGGTATATAGGATATATACAATATCCTATATAAAATATTTTTATAAATCATATGCTAGTATTTATAAACAAAAAAAGACCACTCATTAGAGTGGTCTTTGATATCCTTAGAAGGAGTAGCCTACACCAGCGTGTAAACCTTTTGCAGTTTTATCGTTGCTGTTTACGCTATATTTATCATAGCCATAGTATACGTTCAAGTCTACATCAGGGCGAACTTCATATTGAGCACCTACTTGGTAAGTTTGTTTAATATCGTTACCCCAACCAGCTTTAGCAAAGCCGTTTACTTTTTCTGTCAATGGCACATGACCAATAACACCAGCTTGGAAACCTAATTCTGTATCATTTGTACGAATTGCAGTACCAGCACCATAAACGTTTACGTTTGGATGCACTTTATAAACTAATGCTAATTGATGATCTTTAATGTCGCCATTTTTTGCATTCAATTTATCATAAGAATATTGAACAGCAGTTTTATTGGAAAGATCGTGTTGCAAAGAAACACCGAAACCGTCGTTGCTATTGCCGCCACCTTTAGATACATGTTGTTTAAATGCATAATCAGCTTGTACTTTAGTGGAACCGTCGCTAATTTTTGTTACAGGTGCCGCTGCAAATGCACTACCTGCCACAACTGTAGCTGCTAGAGTTAATAATACTAATTTCTTCATTTGTACCTCCTATACACATATCTCAAGATATGTCTTACTAAGTTACTTATTTACGAATGTCTTGATTATACACTCTATAAATTAGCGTTTCATGAATACAGGGATATCTGGGATACCGCTGTTAGTTGTTGTTGTAGTGGATGCTGGACGAGATGTAGTAGTTGTTTTACCGAATTCTGGTACGCTTTTTGTATTAGAATTAAAGCCAGTAGCCACAACTGTAATTTGAACTTTATCGCCCAAGCTTTCATCGATAACAGAACCAAAGATGATATTTGCATCAGGATCTGCTGCTTCAGAAATGATTTCAGCTGCTTCGTTGATTTCGAACAAGCTCAAGTTTGCACTACCAGAAATGTTGAGCAAGATGCCTTTAGCACCATCGATGGAAGTTTCCAACAATGGGCTATTGATAGCCATTTTTGCAGCATCTGCAGCGCGGTTTTCACCTTCGCCAATACCAATACCCATCAAAGCTTCGCCTTGTTCAGTCATGATAGTTTTTACGTCTGCAAAGTCAAGGTTGATTAAACCAGGAACTTGAATCAAATCAGAAATGCCTTTGATACCTTGACGAAGTACATCATCAGCTGTGCGGAATGCATCGCTCAAAGAACATTTTTTATCTACAACTTGTAACAATTTGTCATTAGGAATAACGATAATTGTATCAACTTTTTGAGTCAAGAACTCAATGCCTTTTTCTGCTTGTGCACGACGACGTTTACCTTCAAATGCGAAAGGTTTAGTTACAACGCCTACTGTTAATGCACCAATTTCTTTAGCACATTCAGCTACGATTGGAGCAGCACCAGTACCAGTACCACCGCCCATACCAGCAGTTACGAATACCATATCAGCACCTTCAAGAGCTTTAATGATTTCTTCACGGCTTTCTTGAGCTGCTTCTTCACCGATTTGTGGGTTAGCACCAGCACCAAGGCCTTTAGTAACTTTTTCACCGATTTGAATTGTTACATCCGCTTTAGACAATTCAAGCACTTGGCTTTCTGTATTAGCAGACAAGAATTGAACACCTTTAAGATCGCTATCTACCATGCGATTAACAGCGTTATTACCGCCGCCACCAACACCGATAACTTTAATATTTGCAAAATCAGACATTGAACTTCCTCCTCTTATCGTTATCTATTGTATCAATATACGTCCCAATGTATCGATTTATATACTGACTATCTTATAACAATTACATTTATTTTACACTAAAATTTGAAAACTTTCCACTATATAGAATGGGATTTATTAGAACCGCTTAGTCATAATTATTTTGCGTATAGCGCCTACATTAATAAATACACGTAACCCAAATCCAATAAGGGCCACATAGTATAGGTTAATACCTATTAAATCACCAACATATACAAGAATAACAGCTAATACCATATTTGAAAAGAACCCAATGACAAAGTTACTGAGATCAAAGGTTCTTTCCAATGCTGCTCGACTGCCACCAAATACTGCATCTAAAGCTGCTAGAACAGCTACCGAAGTATAGTTCGAATAACTAGCGGGGATATGAAGTGGTGCTATCCATCCTAAGATAGCCCCTATAATTAGGCCAATGATGGCAAAGATATAGATATTCATTCTTTACCTCCTAACTCATTAGGCTTCATATGTTCTTCTCTAAAAGTACCTGTGAAAGCAGGAATGGCTACATCCTCTTCTTGCTTTATAGTTACCTTTATTCCCCAATGTTTAAGTGAATCTACTACACCACCGCGCATAGTGAGCGCAGAATTTAATGTCTTTGGATCTCCAATAGCTTTCACCGTAAAGGGAGCTCCAAAGACCTTCCCATTTACAGTAATAGTCGGGCCTGAACATCGTATTTCAGACGTTCCTATGAGGCGTTGATCATTAATAGCTATCGCTTCAGCCCCACCAGCCCGTAATTCATTAACAATTCTTAGAATATCTTCATCATGAATTACATACAAATTTGGGTTTTCTCCACTTTGTACAGGCTTTAAGCTATCTTCAATCAACACACTAACGCCCGGCCCTTTAACATTAGTTAAAGCCGCTTTCATCATGAGCTGTTCATCAGCTTTACCACCGCCATTGGCACCAGATTTTTTTAGTGACTCAATTTGCTTTAACAAAGCATCACGTTCACTCTGGGCCTCTCTCAATTGTACCGCCAAATCGCCAGTTCGTTGTAAGCGAATATTTTCTTCTATATTATCTTGAGTCATCTTATATTGGGTAACAACCATGAACCCTAATATACAGCTGACTATGGCAATTGCCCACCGTTCGTGTCTCACGACAATCATCTACCTTTATATTCAACATGACCTTATCTATCTTGTTTTTTATCATCCTTCTTAGTAGATGAATTTTCTGTAGTCGGTGCTCCATTCTGATGCTTTTTAACTTCCGGCATCACATCGGTTTTAATGTACGGCGATGAAACATTAACATCTATATACTGTACATTACCATGTGTCTTTTTAATATCTTGTAACATCGACTGAGTTAGCTCTGCTTTTTTAGCTAAGTCTTTGCCATCGCCCAGTCGAATCTGTACACCTGATACAGTATATGCCATTATCGCATCAGGGTCTCCAATATTAACCTCTGCAATATTCTTGAATGTCTCCTCATCGAGTGAGTTCAAATATTCAAGAGCCGCCAATATCGGTTTATCTACTACCGTATCACCTAATAGTATATTTCCAGCTTTCACACCAGAAATCATAGGAACAGATGTGTCTTGTATAGCTGGCTCAGATGCGATCACTTGTCCCTTACTATCAAGGGTTAAGTATCCAAACTGGGCCGGTACGACTGCAACTGCCTTGCGTTCTACTACATTTACCACCATTGTCAGTGGCAACTGATAGCTAATTTGAGCCTCTTCGACACGTAAATCTTTCGATAATCTAGTTTTTAATTTTTCTGTACTAATCTGCAATATATTAACAGGTTCATGAATATCACCAGCTACCATTACATCTTGTACAGTTACCTTATCCGATCCAGTAACTTTTAAGGATCCAAAAGGAATAGGTAGTGTAAACAACCCCACCAACACGAGAGTAACTGCACCACCGATTTTTAACACTCGTTTTCTAAATACAGCCCGTTCATCACGAACAGGTGTAGAAGACTGCATCTCCCCAGAGTTGGATGGATGGTTTTGCTTATCATCCATAGTTAACTCCTTATCTTCTATTAGCCCTTAAAATTTCCCTATACTAGCTGTTAATAGAATTTTTTCACATAATGTTGGGAAGTCAATTCCCATTTCTTTTGCTGCTTTTGGTACTAAAGATGTTGCGGTCATACCAGGCACAGTATTATATTCAAGAACATACATATTATCTGCATGGTCTGTCATAACATCAACACGAATTACCCCACTGCCTTGTACTTCACGATACACAAGTTCCCCAATGCGTTGCATTTCAGCAGTCATTTCTGCACTAATAGGCGCTGGCACTAAATACTCAGTAGCACCAACAGTGTACTTACTCTTGTAATCATATTCACCAGAATGTGGACGAATTTCAATAACAGACAATGCTTTACCATCTAAAACAGATACTGTAAATTCACGACCATCAAGAAATTGTTCTACCACAAGAATAGGGTCATATTTTAGAGCTTCCGTTACAGCCTCTTCTAACTGAGCTTCATCGCGAACAATAGTAACCCCAATACTAGAACCTTGAGTGGCAGATTTTACAACTACTGGAATTGTAAAATCTTTGCGGATATGTTCAATAATAGTCTCTGCAGATTCAAGATTACCATTGAAGGACTCGGATGTCGCAGTCGGAATATTGGCACCTTTAAATACATCTTTACTTACTTTTTTATTCATACCTACTGCATGAGCCATAATACCTGACCCAGTGTATGGAATTTCAGCCATTTCTAATAGGCCTTGCAACGCACCATCTTCGCCATAACGACCATGAATTGCATTAAATACAACCTCGCCACCTAAGTTTTCAATATCTTTTAATACAGTGCGCGGATTGAGTTCTAAAGTTTGGGCATTATAACCTTTACTTTCAAGTGCTTCTGCAATAGCAGCGCCAGTACGACGAGATACCTCAGCCTCTTTGGAAGGACCGCCCATTAATACGATTATTTTTTTATCTTTCATTGTAAGCCTTCCTCCAATATAGCTAATAATTTTGGCCCATATTGATTAATAGAACCTGCCCCCATGGTGATAACTAGGTCATTAGGTCTTACTACTTTCGCTAATACCTCAGGCAAATCGTCAACAGATGGTACATAATTTACATCTTGACCTGTGGCCGCTTTAATAGCATTTGGAATCGTATTGCCATCAATACCAGGGATTGGATCTTCACCAGAGCTATAGATATCTGTCATATATACTTCATCAGCGCTTGTGAAAGCAGTAGCAAATTCATCCTTTAACAAGCTTGTGCGAGTAAAGCGATGTGGCTGGAATACACAGATAACACGATGTTTTTCCAACTCTTTTGCTGCTTTCAATGTTGCTTTAATTTCTGTAGGATGATGAGCGTAGTCATCAACAACCCATACACCTGCTACGTGACCTTTTGTTTCGAAACGACGTTTTGCACCGATAAACTTACCTAAACCTTTAGTAATGGTGCGCGTTTCTACACCACAGCAATCATGAGCAACAACAAAGGCAGCCAACGAATTCAATACATTATGATCACCAGGAACTCGTAAGCGAATGCGCTCAACATTCACACCATTATGGTATACATCATAGACCAAAGTAGAGTCTACATAGTGAATATTTTTAGCTACATAGTCATTATTATCACTTAAGCCATATGTAATGAAATTACGATTTACACGGCTCATAACATAACGAATATTCTCATTATCTCCACATACGATTGCTTTGCCAGATTCTGGTAACGTTTCGACAAACTCACAAAATGCATTTAACAAATTATCCATTGTTTTGTAGTGATCCATGTGATCATCTTCAATGTTAGTAATAACAATAGTATGTGGTCGTAGTTTCAAAAAAGACCCATCACTTTCATCTGCTTCTACTACAGAGAAATGGCCTTTACCAAGGCAACTACTACCTTTTAAATAATCTACTTCACCACCGATAATAACTGTTGGATCAGCTTCTGCTTCTACTAAAATTTGACCAATCATGGATGTAGTAGAAGTTTTACCGTGAGCACCAGCTACTGCAATGCCATCTGTTACGTCTAACACAGCTTTTACAATATCGGAACGGTGTAAAATTGTAATACCTTGCTCTTTAGCAGCTACAATTTCAGGGTTATCTTCGCGAATAGCCGTAGAACGAACTACAGCATCAACGCCTTTTACATAATCTTTATTATGGCCAATATGAACTGTAGCGCCCATATTTCTGAACTTTTCAATAACTGCAGAATCAGCTACATCTGAACCAGATACGTCATAACCTTTTTGAATTAAAATATTCGCTATAGCACGCATGCCAGACCCACCTATACCAATAAGATGAATCTTATGAATACCGTCTAACATAAAACCTCTCCTTGTTACTTTGCAATAGATAATGCTAATTTTGCAATATCATGAGCTGCATTAGGTTTACCTAACTGCAGCGCTCGTTCTCCCATTTGTGACAATAAATCACGATTGGCCATAAACATTTCAATTTCCCCTATCAAATCATGGGCACTTAACATTTGATCAACAATCATATGCGCTGCCCCTTCTTGAACAAAAATACGGGCATTATAGGTTTGATGATCTTCCGCTGCATATGGATATGGTACCAATACAGACGGAATACCTCGAACTGCTAGTTCAGCAAGACCGATAGCACCAGACCTAAAGACTGCTAAATCAGCTGCCGCTAATGCTTTTGGCATATCGTGTAAATATGGCAAAATCAATGAGGAATTACCTAAACCATCACCATCGGTAATACCAAGCTGAGATAACACAGATTGATATTCCCCATCCCCTGTAATATGGATTAATTTAATTCCATCTGTTCCTTGAAAATGCTTATGTACATCTATCATAGCATTATTGATAGTTCTCGCCCCACGAGAACCACCAGCTATAAGAACGGTGAACGTGTCATCACTTAAATTAAAATAATTACGTCCATCTTCCCTAGTATCAACTAATACATCAGGACGTACTGGATTACCAGTATATACTACGCGTTTTGCCTTTGAAAAAGATGATTCTGCATCCTTGTAGCCCATAGCGACTACATCAACAAAACGGCTTAGAATTTTATTTGTAATGCCTGCAATGACATTTTGTTCCTGTATCAACGTTGGAATATTGCGCAATGCTGCGGCCATAAGAATAGGACCACAAACATAACCACCCGTACCAATAACTACATCAGGCTTAAAGTTAGAAATGATTGCATTAGCTTTCACAAGAGAAAAAGCAGTCTTGCCTAACGTCACCAACGTACCAAAAGATAATTTACGTTGCAAACCTTGTACAGGTAATGTAGTAAATTCAATGCCTTCTTTAGGCACTAAGGTAGCCTCTAAGCCCCTTTCCGTTCCTACATATAAAACCTGTGCATCAGGGTTCTGTTTCATAATTTCCTTATATATAGTTATTGCTGGGTATATATGTCCACCAGTGCCACCACCTGAAATAATGATACGTTTCATTAATGGTGTCTCCCTTCTTGCAACATATGAACACAGTTTTTAAAATCATCGCCACGTTCTTCAAAACAGCTATACCAATCAAAACTTGAACAAGCTGGCGATAATAATACAATATCACCTTGGGTAGCCAATTTATAACCCTGTTCTACAGCATCTTTCATAGATGAAGCTCTATAAATAGGCTGAACACCAGCCTCTTTTGCAGCAGCTTCAAATCGATCCGCCGCTTCCCCCATAAAGATAACAGCTTTTGTATGATCTTTAACAAGCTGCATAAAGTCTTCTAACGGAGTCATTTTATCATGACCACCAGCTAATAAAATAACGGATTGATCAAAGGATTCCAATGCTTTTACAACAGAATCTACATTAGTAGCTTTAGAATCATTATAGAATGTAATTCCATCAAGAGTTTTAACTCGTTCTAATCGGTGTTCAACACCATGGAACTCGCTTATAATACGATGAATGGTTTCTACCGGCACACCTAACGCATAAGCTAAAGCGATAACAGTTAAAATATTTTCAATATTATGGCTACCTGGAATGTGGATATCAGCACTACCAATAACAGATGTTGCTGTACCATTCTTTGTTACATAACATTGTCCTTTATCATAGTAAGCACCATTTGAAACCACTTGATGTTGACTAATTTCAAGGATATGGCTAAGTGCACGATGTTTCATGTCTGCTACAATAGGATCATCAATATTAAGCACCATAAAATCTGTACTCAATTGATTTTCAAAGATGCGTTCCTTCGCAGCAATATAATTTTCCATTGTCTTATGACGAGCTAAATGATCTGGTGTAATGTTAAGCATAATAGCACCAATCGGTCTAAAATACTTAATTGTTTCTAATTGATAGCTAGATAACTCAGCTACCAAAAAACCATCTGCTGGCATGGAATAAGCTACTTCACTAAGAGAATCGCCGATATTGCCACCAACGCGAACTGGCTTTCCAGTTCCTTCCAATACCTTAGTTAATAATGTTGTAGTAGTGGTCTTACCATTTGTACCTGTAACGGCTACAATTGGTGATTTAGATAACTCATAAGCTACTTCTACTTCACTAACCACATCAATACCACGAGCTTGAGCGGCTTTTACAATGGGAATATCTAGAGAAATACCTGGAGAAATAACGATGCGATCCACGCCATCTAGCAAGGATTCATCTTGACGACCTGTAATAATATCTACACCTGCTGATACAAGTCTTTCTTCCTCATCTGCAGGCAGTGTAACAGGCTTATAATCATTTAACACTACATGGGCCCCAACTTGAGCTAATACCCAAGATGCGCCTATACCGCTGGCACCAGCGCCAAGAACAAGTATATGTTTATCTCCGTATTCCATCTATATCACCTAAATTATCAACAAAAACAATGTATTCCTATCTTATAAGCATACCATTATTTGCGTGTTCCGTTAAGTATTATCTTACAAAGTTATAGTCGCTAAAACGACGCCAATAACAGCTAATACAGCGCCACCAAACCAGAAGCGATTAACAACAGTTTGTTCAGCCCAACCAGACAACTCAAAATGATGGTGAATTGGACTCATTTTAAATACGCGCACACCACGAGTTTTAAAGGATATAACTTGAATAATAACGGACAATGCTTCCATAACAAAAATGCCACCAATTACAACGAGTAGCAATTCTGTTTTAGTCAAAATAGCCATAGCTGCAAAAGCACCACCTAAAGCTAAGGATCCAGTATCCCCCATGAACACCTTCGCAGGGTTTACATTGTATACCAAGAAACCAAGGCAAACAGCGGCTACAATGGCGCCAAAGTAAGCAACGCTTTCAGCACCAATAGAATTTGTTGTAGATGCAGCCATAAGACCAATCACGGAGAAAGCAATGGCAGCTACAGCAGAGGTACCACTAGCTAATCCATCAAGACCATCCGTAAGATTTACTGCGTTCGTAGCACCTACGATAATTAAAAACGCCAAAACATAATAAGCCCAACCTAATTGAAGATGTATATCTGCTACAGGAATCCACAATGTGGTAGGAATAACCATAATTTCAGTAATACAGTAACAGAATATGGCCGCCAAAATAAATTGACCTAGCAATTTTTGCTTAGCTGTTAAGCCAAGATTACGTTTTTTAACGGCTTTTACAAAATCATCAAAGAAGCCCAATAAACAATGGCCCAATGTTAAAAACAATAACATGCCTGTACCTACATTCCATGGTGCGAAAATAGCGACACCAAGAACAAGGGCGATCATCATGAAAGCACCACCCATTGTTGGCGTACCCGCTTTCGCTTGATGACTTTCTGGACCTTCTTCACGAATACTTTGTTGTGCGTGTAAAGAACGCAACATAGGAATAGCAATTTTACCTAGCACTACTGTAATGATAAAGGTCACTACAAAGGCTAATAGAATATGATATATCATATGAACCCTCTACTCATTAATAAACAGATGACGGCTAGATATAACTAGCCGTAACCTTTTATTCTCGATCTTTTAACTCTTCAACAACCCGTTCCATTCGCAAGCCTC
Organism: Veillonella faecalis; assembly: GCF_024677885.1. Classification (NCBI taxonomy): domain Bacteria; kingdom Bacillati; phylum Bacillota; class Negativicutes; order Veillonellales; family Veillonellaceae; genus Veillonella; species Veillonella faecalis. Next base: position 299,661 of record NZ_JALBWL010000001.1, on the reverse strand, counting down.
GGGAACCTTTGACAAGGATAACATCCCCTTTTTCACGAATATCGCTATAGGCATTAGCCATTTCTAAATGGCTATTACAACGGAATGTAGTTAAACCTGCTTTTTTTGCTTCCTTAGCGATGAAGGCCGCAGCATCACCAAATGTGAATACTACACTATAACCTTCTTCAGCAAGCAATTGACCTATTTCACGATGCGCTTGTTCAGTATAATCACCAAGCTCAAGCATATCACCAAGCATAGCGATTTTACGTTTACCTTCTAGTTGACCTAATGCTTTAATCGCTTCAGCCATAGAGGAAGGATTTGCATTATATGCATCATTTAAGATAACAATATCTTCAAATGGTACGATCTCTTGGCGCATAGGAGTGCCTGTAAACTCGCTTAAGCCTTTGCGAATGGTGTTGGATTTAATCCCCAAAACACGACCAGCTACAATTGCTGCCAATGCATCATATACATTGTGTTCACCAATCATAGGTAAGAAGATATCGAAAACTTCGTCATAACATTTGCAAGTAAACTTAATACCGTCTTTTTTATAACGCAAATGACTGCCAATACATGTAGCATTGCGTTCAATACCATAGGTAATAGTTTTACCTTTAGCCAGGCTATCCATAGCCTTAACATATGGATCATCTTCATTAAGAATCGCTACACTATTTTCTGGCAAGCAACGAATTAATTCACCTTTAGCTTGTGCAATGGCTTCACGAGAGCCTAACAACTCAATATGGCTAGTACCAACATTGGTAATAATGCCCATAGTTGGTTCCGCAATTAATGCAAGCTCTTCAATTTGACCAAGGCCACGCATGCCCATCTCTACGACACATGCTTGATGTTCTGCAGTTAAGCGCAACAATGTTTTTGGCAAACCAATTTCATTATTAAAGTTTTTTTCAGTTTTCAAAACATTAAATTCTGTACCAAGTACAGCGGCCACCATTTCCTTTGTTGTAGTCTTACCAGAAGAACCAGTTATAGCCACTACAGGAATATCAAAGCGACGGCGATGATAGCGAGCCAAATTCTGATACGCTACCAAGGTATTTTCAACCTCGATACATGCGATACCTTTTACGGCACGACCTTTTTCTACGATTGCACCTGTAGCGCCCTTTTCAATAGCCGTGTTGATGAAATCATGACCATCAAAGGTATCCCCTTTTAAGGCTACAAACAAAAAGTCTGATTCAATCGTTCTTGTATCAGTAGATACATCTAAGAACTTAATATTGTCGGTATGTGTACTCGTCCCTTCTGTGGCGTCTACCACTTGAGACAATGTAAATTCTGCCATATTAGATCTCCTTGAGGGCTGCTCGCGCCTCTTCACGATCATCAAAATGAATCGTTTTATCCTTCAAGATTTGGTAATCCTCATGCCCCTTACCAGCAATTAGTACAATATCCCCAGGTTTTGCATTTTGTATTGCATGTTGAATCGCTTCCCGACGATCAACGATTACTTCATAATGAGAGCCTTCACGAAGGCCTTCTTTAACGCCTACTTCTACATCTTTCACAATTTGTACAGGATCCTCTGTACGAGGATTATCAGATGTTACATATACTACATCACCATATTGTGCAGCAATACGACCCATGATAGGGCGTTTTGTCGCATCTCGGTCACCACCACAACCAAAGACTACGATAATGCGATTTTCTTGAATAGCCTTTGCAGTTTGTAAAATATTTTCTAAACCATCCGGTGTATGTGCATAGTCTACAACAACTGCAAATGGTTGACCTTCTTCGATTAACTCAAAGCGACCAGGTACAGCGCTAAATGTTTTCAATGCTTTATCGATATCTTCCATAGATATGCCTTCTAATAGACAAGCACCAATAGCAGCCAAAGTATTATATACATTAAATAAACCTGTGGTATTCATGGCTACTGTATAGTCATGGCCATCATAAGAGACAGTGTAACGGCTAGACTTAGGTGTCATTTCTACATCATGAGCATTCAACGTACCTTTACCATCAATACTGTAAGTAATGATAGGTGCCGTTGTTTTCTCAATTACTCGATGACCATATTCGTCATCGATATTAATGATAGCCCCTTTGCCAGATTTAGTTTGATTAGGCTCGCTAACTTGTTCAAATAATTTACACTTAGCTGCCAAATAATTTTCAAAGGTCTTGTGAAAGTCCAAATGATCTTGTGTTAAGTTTGTAAATACCGCTGTATCATATTCAACACCAGAAACTCGCCCCAATGCCAATGCGTGTGAAGAAACTTCCATTACGCAATGTGTAACACCTTCCTCTACCATTTGATGAAGAATATGTTGCAAATCCACTACATCAGGTGTCGTATTATGAATTGGATATGTTGTATCACCAATCATAATATGAACAGTACCAATAACGCCCACTTTATGACCTTGAGCTTTCAAAATATGACGAATCATATGCGTTGTAGTCGTTTTACCATTCGTACCAGTAACACCAATCATACGCATGGAATTTGCTGGATAATCAAAGAAATACGGCACACATGCCATCATAGCTTTACGAGTGTCCTCTACAGTGATAACACAAACATCACCACTTACCTCTACTGGTTTAGATACAAGTACTGCTACTGCGCCAGCTTCAACAGCTTTATTTACATAATTATGACCATCTACAGTGGCACCATCTAAAGCAATAAATAAACTGCCTACTTTTACAGCACGAGAATCAGCTGTAATATCTAATACTTCAACAGCTGTATTACCTTCTACATGCGTTGTTTGCAAAGTATTTACTATATCTTGTAATTGTTTCATATACAATCTCCTTTACACGCAAAGGAAAGCAGCCCAATACGAGCTGCTTTGCCTGCTAGTCTATAATTTGCTGTTTCTCTTGTACAGTGCGTTCAGTAACAGCGCTTTTTGTGCTATAAACAAAAGAATCAGGCAAAACCATCCCTAGTTGTTGTTCTGCGATTTGCTGGATACGAACGGGAGACTTTAAGGAAGCCACTTCAACATCCAAAGCATCATTATCTTTTGTTAATTGTACTACAGCTTGCTGTGTTTTAACTACTTCGTAGCCCAATTTTGTGCTGTACGCATTCATAACCATCATAATAAGCAAAAATGCAACCAATGCAGCAATACCATATACAACTTGCCACATCATAGGACTCAAATCTAGAGCCACACTTGCACTACGTTTTCTCCCTTGTGAAGCGACCAACACATCGCTTTTTACTTGGCCCACAACAGCCTTTCTCGCTAACATAAACACTAACCCCTTCCAATTCTACAACTTGACGGCTACGCGCAACTTCGCGCTTCTAGCCCTCGGATTAACCTCAATCTCCCCTGCACTTGGCTCTATAGCCTTATTCTTCGCCTTCACAACAGCTTTGTGGTTACATACACACATCGGTAGTTCTGGAGGACATATACATGCTGTACTCAACTCTTTGAAAGTTTGTTTTGTAATTCGATCTTCCAAGGAGTGAAATGTGATAACCCCAATTTTCCCCTTTGGTTTCAACATGGATACAGCATCTACAAAACTATCATGCAAGATAGCTAATTCTCTATTTACTTCAATGCGAATGGCTTGGAACGTCCGTTTTGCCGGATGCGGTCCATCTTGACGCGCCTTCGCAGGTATTGCTTGTTTAATAATTCTAACTAACTCACCAGTAGTGGTTATTCGTTTTTCTTGACGTGCATTAACGATGAATTCAACAATCCGCTTAGCCCATCGTTCTTCACCATAGTCACGGATAATTTGCAATAGTGCTTCAGCATCATATTCATTAACAACTTCCTCTGCTGTTAATGGTGCTTCCTTATCCATTCGCATATCAAGTGGACCATCATTCATATATGAAAAGCCACGTTCTGGTGTATCTAATTGATAACTTGATACGCCAAGATCAAAGATAAAACCATCTACTTCATAGATGCCCTCATTTTGAAGGGCTTCCTTTAAGTCAGAAAAGTTTGTCGGTATCGTTAACACCTGACACTTTAAATCAGATAGACGCTGTCGAGCTACGCTCAATGCATCTTCATCTTGATCTAAACCGATTATCATGCCTTCTGGGTCAAGCATTTCGCCCACTGCGTGCGCATGTCCTGCCCCACCAAGGGTACAGTCCACATAAATGCCTTTTGGATTAGTTACGACGGAGTCCACCGTTTCGCGTAAAAGTACGCTGGTATGATTAAATTCCATCATAGCCTCCTATAACATAATCCCTTCAAGCCCTTCGACTAATTCTTCCATACTTTCAGCCACTTGATCATCATAGTAATCATATTTTTCGCGGCTCCAAATTTCAACGTGATCCCCAGCACCGACAATAACGGCCTGTTTATCAAGGCTCGCATATTCACGTAGTGGTACAGGAATGAGGACACGACCTTGTTTATCATACTCAAGCTCAGCAGCACTACCAAAAACAAAACGTTTTAAGGCACGTACGCTAGCTTTAGTGGAGGATTGTGATTGTAAAGCTGTAGAAATTTTATTCCACGCTTCTTCGGTGTAAATAGCTAAGCAGTTATCTAGGCCCTTAGTAACAATGCATACTTCGCCTAGTTGTTCACGTATTTTCGCGGGTATAATCATCCGCCCTTTTGTATCAATGGTGTGATTATATTCTCCCATGAACATACGTATCACCGCCCTTTACTATTCCTTATCCACCACTATATGGTAAATTCTACCACAATTTCCCACCATTCACAATAAAAAATCCATTTTTATCCCACTTTTTTATATTTTTCTTTCATAATCTCTATTTTTCTCGTTTTTTCTTCGATACATATGTTCGAAAATAAATAATAATTGGATTATAAAAACCACTATCTACCACCAAGAGGATTTATATAGTTTTATCTGTATCTAATCCCCACTACAAGATAGCTATCCACTCCATTACACCAAAATAAAAAGATATATATGGAGATAATCACCACACATCCACACAAAAAGAAAACCGCGTAGCATTTCTGCTACGCGGTTTCTATACCTACGATAGATTATTATGTAACCCATCGGTTGGGAGGCATATTATTTAGTTGTTTTTACAGCTGCTTTTGGAGCTTGTTGTGGTTGTTGTGCAATCACTTTATCAAGAAGTTCACGAATTTCTTTGTTTTGTGCTTGCAAATCAGCCACTTTGTCTTCAAGAACTTTTACAGTTGCAGGAGATGCTTTAGGAGCTGTAGGAGCATTACCAATACCGATTGTTACACCAGCATTTGCCATTACGCTATGGTCACCACCATAAGCTGCACCAGCATGGATTAACAAATCAGGATTTGCATAATGAGCTACACCCAACGCAGTAGATGTTTTACCTTTGTAAGTACCAACAGCGGCCATAATTTGAGCTTTTTGACCTTCATGGTATTCGATAGGTTTCAATGCTGCCAAAGCTGCTGCATTAGCACCTACAACTTTAACATCACGTTCTACGCTGCTAATGCGGCGAGAGTTTTCTGCGATTTGTGCATCATGTTGTACAAGTGTTGCATGATCTTGTAATGCAATGTTAGAAGCTTTCAAGCTATAATTTGCAGCTTCTGCTAATGTACTGATATCTTGAGTATTTTTATTTACTTGTAAGCCCAATACATTAACTTTTTCATTATTTTCTAATGCAATAGCACCAATGTTTTTAGTTAATTTAACGTTTTCATCAACTTTAGTATTTACATTTGCAATTGCTGTTGCATTGTTAGAAATGTCTTCTGTATTTTTGTTTACTTGTAAACCTAATACACTAACTTTTTCATGATTTTCTAGTGCTAGAGTACCAACAGCTTTAGTTAATTGTGCATTTTCATTAACTTGGTTAGCTACTGTAGTTACACGGTTATCTACCTTAGTGATATTTGTAACATTAGTATCTACTTTAGCATTTAGAGTGTTGATGTTTGTAGTATTTGTATTAACTTGGCTAGATACTTTACTAATATTGCTTGTGTTTGCATTAACTTGGTTAGTTACATTTGTAATATTAGTTGTATTTTGGTTAACAACATTATTAATATTAGCAATATTAGTTGTATTAGTATTAACTTGTTTAGATACATCGTTAATAACTTTACTATGTTCATCAACTTTGTTGATTACTTTTTGTACAGTTACATTAGTATTTTGAATTGCTTCAGCATTTTGCTTGATCGCTGCTTTGTTAATATTGATGTTTTCAGTGTTATGTTTGATTGCTTCAGTATTAACAGAAACTTGGCTTTGAACATTTTTAATGCGTTCTTCGTTAGCATTTGCTTTTTGAGTATTAACATTAACTTGTTCTTTTACTTTGTTTACATCAGCGCTTACATTTTGTAAGTTCTTAATTGCTTCAGTATTTTTGCCAACTTGATCTTTCAAACCAGATACATCAGTTTTGATATTGTTGATTACAGTATTTTGATTATTAACTTTCACATCAATATCATTTACCTTGCTATCGATATTTGTAACTTTATTATCGATGTTTGTAACTTTTGTATCAATGTTCTTAACATCATTTTGAACATTAGAAATATTGTTGTTTACAATATTGAGTTGTTTATCAACTTTAGCACTAATGTTGTTGATATTATTATTTACAATGTTGATTTTTTGATCAACTTTAGCATTGATGTTTGTGATATCAGCTTTAACTACTGTCACATCAGCTTTAATATTGTTTACATTCTTTTCAACGTTAACAACATTAGCTTTAATGTTATTAATATTGGAAGTATTATTTTGAATGTTTACAGTATTAGCTTGGATATTGCTGTTTTGAGCGTTAATGTTTTGAGTAATATTTTCTACTTTTTGAGCTACATTAACGATTGTAGTATTGCCTTTACCAACTTGACCTTTCAAGGATTCAATAGCTTGAGAGTTAGCATCAACTTTACCAGTTAAGTTATTAATAGCTGTTGTATTAGATTCAATACGGCCAGTATTAGCATTTACTTTAGCAGTTACATCTGTGATGTTAGCAGTGTTGCCAGCAACTTGTTTGCTAATGTTTGCAATAGCTGTTGCATTGTGAGCAATGTTAGTTGTATTATTTGTAACTTGTTTGCTTACATTAGCAATAGCTGCAGTGTTATTAGCAATATTTGTAGTGTTAGATTCTACTTTATTGTTAATATTAGCAACATTTGCTTTGATATCAGTAATAGACTTGCTATTATTAGCAATTGCATTTGCATTAGCTTCAACTTTAACATTTACTTCATTAACTTTGTTGTTGATAGTTTTATTGATTTCTGTGTTGTTATTAGCAATCTTAGCATCAATATTTTGATCTACTTTGTTAATGATTGTTGTGTTGTTTTCGCTAATAGCATTTGCAATATTTTTGTTAATAACAGTGTTATTATTAGTAATTGCAGTGTTGATATCGTTTCTAATTACTGTGTTGTTAGCTTCAATCTTAGCGTTGATTGTGTTTTCAACATTAGTAACTGTTGTACCAACTTGACCTTGTAATTTCTTAATAGCATCTTCATTAGCACTGATACGTGTAGAGTGATCTACAATGTTATCTTGTAAGTAATCTAAACGTTCATCATGACGATCTACACGTGCAGTAAGACCAGCTACATCACCTTTAACACCATCAATCTTAACATTTACATCACCAATCTTAGTATTGATTGTATTGTTGATTTGTTTGTTGTTTTCATTGATTTTTACATCGATGTTTTTATCAACTTTGTTAATGATTGTTGTGTTATTAGCCGTAATCTTAGCATCGATATTTTGATCTACTTTGTTAAGGATTGTAGTATTGTTAGCTTCAATCTTGTTATTGATAGTTGATTCGATGTTAGTGATAGTAGTACCAACTTTGCCGTTCAATGCTTCGATAGCTTTTGTATTCTTGTCGATAGCAGCTTTGTTATTGCCAATGAATGTACGGTTTTCCATTGCAATTGTACCAGCTACATTGATGTCTTTTTCATTTTGGTCAACACGTTTAGTAAGACCATTCAAGTCACCTTTAATACCGTCAACTTTAACATTTACCTTGTTAATTGTATTGTTAATTTCCTTGTTGTTTTCAGTAATTGCATTTGTGATATTTTGGTTAATTACAGTGTTGTTAGCTTCAATCTTAGTATCGATATTTTTATTAATAACTACATTGTTTTCAGTAATTTTGTTATTAATAGTAGTTTCGATATTTTGAACTGTTTTACCAACTTGACCTTTTAAATCATCAATAGCTTTAGTGTTATTAGCAATATTAGTAGTATTTACTTTAACATTATCTTCTACTGCTGTAATACGTGTAGAGTTATCTACAATGTTATCTTGTAAGTAATCTAAACGTTGGTCATGACGATCGACACGACCTTTCAAGCCGTCTACATCACCTTTAACACCATCAACTTTAACGTTTACGTTGTTAATTGATGTAGTATTTTTAGCAATATTAGTTGTGTTATTAGTAATATTTGTAGTATTTTCATTAATACGTTTGCTATTATCAGCAATTGCTACTACATTAGCTTGAATGTTTGTAGCATTGTTAACAATGTTAGTAGTGTTATTTTCTACTTTACCATTAATATTAGTAATTTCTTTTTTAATATCATTGATTACTGTAGAAGATTTACCTACTTGACCTTTTAATTCATCAATAGCTTTTGCATTAACATTGATATTTGTAGTGTTATTTGCAATAGCTACTTTGTTGTCGCCAATGAATTTACGGTTTTCAAGAGCAATTGTGCCAGCTACGTTGATGTCTTTTTCATTTTGTTCTACACGTTTAGTAAGGCCAGCTACATCACCTTTAACACCATCAACTTTAACGTTTATATTGTTGATTGCAGTTGTATTGTTAGCAATGTTAGTAGTGTTAGCATCTACTTTCACATTAGTTGCATCAATACGTTTGCTATTATCTACGATAGCCTTTGCATTAGCATCCACTTTAACGTTTACATTGTTAATTGCAGTTGTATTGTTAGCGATATTAGTAGTATTAGCATCAACTTTAACGTTTACGTTGTTAATTGCTGTAGCGTTTTTAGCAATATTAGTTGTGTTGTTAGCAATATTTGTAGTATTATTTTCTACTTTACCATTGATATTAGTAATTTGTTTCTTAATATCGTTGATAACTGTAGAGGATTGACCTACTTGACCTTTTAACTCATCGATGGCTTTAGCATTGATGTTGATATTTTTAGTATTGTTTGCAATAGCAACTTTATTATCGTCAATGAATTTACGGTTTTCCATTGCAATTGTACCAACTACATTAATATCTTTTGCATTAGCTTTCACACCATCTTCAACTATAGAGATACGTGTGGAATGATCAGCAATATTATCTTGTAAGTAGTCTAAACGTTGATCATGACGATCTACACGACCTTTGAGGCCATCCAAATCACCTTTAAGGCCATTCAAGTCACCTTTAACGCCATCAATCTTAACATTTACATCACCAATCTTAGTATTGATTGTGTTGTTGATTTGTTTGTTGTTTTCATTGATTTTTACATCAATGTTTTTATCAACTTTGTTAAGAATAGTAGTGTTATTTGCATTGATTTTAGCGTCAATGTTTTGATCTACTTTATTAATGATTGTTGTGTTATTATTATTGATTTTTTGATCAATATTTTGGTTAATAACAGTGTTGTTAGCTTCAATCTTAGTATCGATATTTTTATTAATAGTTACATTGTTTTCTGTAATCTTATTATTAATTGTAGTTTCGATATTTTTAATTGTAGTGCCAACTTGACCTTTTAACGCATCAATATCTTTTGCATTTTTATCAATTGCAGCTTTATTATCGCCGATGAATTTACGGTTTTCCATAGCGATAGTACCAACTACATTAATGTCTTTAGCATTAGCTTTCACGCCATCTTCTACTACAGTGATACGTGTAGAGTTATCTACAATATTATCTTGTAAGTAGTCTAAACGTTGATCATGACGATCTACACGACCTTTAAGGCCATCCAAATCACCTTTAACTCCATCAATCTTAACATTTACTTCACCAACTTTTTTGTTGATTGTATTGTTAATTTGTGTGTTATTTTCGTTGATTTTTACATCAATGTTTTTATCAACTTTGTTAATGATTGTTGTGTTGTTAGCATTGATCTTAGCATCAATATTGTTATCTACTTTATTGATAATAGTAGTATTGTTAGCTTCAATCTTATTATCGATAGTTTTATTAATTACTGTATTGTTTTCGTTGATTTTATTAGTAATTGTATTTTCAATATTTGTGATTTGATTGCCAACATGACCTTTTAACTCATCAATAGCTTTTTTGTTAGCACCGATAAGTGTACGGTTTTCAATAGCAATTGTGCCTGCTACGTTGATGTCTTTAGTATTTTGATCAACGCGTTTAGTAAGACCATCTAAATCGCCTTTAACACCATCAATTTTTTGATCAACTTTAATGTTATTAGCATTAATCTTAACATCGATGTTATTGTCTACTTTATTAAGAATTGTAGTGTTATTAGCTTCAATCTTAGCATCAATATTTTTATTGATTACTGTGTTGTTTTCATTGATCTTATTAGTAATTGTATTTTCGATATTAGTGATTTGTGTACCAACATGACCTTTTAAGTCGTTGATTGCTTTTTCATTATTGGAAATACGAGCAGAATTAGCATCAATACGTTTACTATTATCTGTAATAGCTTTGGCATTAACTTCAGTCTTAGCATTTACATTGTTAATGTTATTGTTAATAACTGTGTTATTTTTTTCAATCTTAGCATCAATATTACCATCTACTTTGTTGAGGATTGTAGTATTATTAGCTTCAATCTTCTTATTGATTGTAGTTTCAATATTAGTAATTTGTGTGCCAACATGACCTTTTAACTCATCGATAGCTTTTTGGTTTGCACCGATAAGTGTGCGGTTTTCCATTGCAATTGTGCCAACTACATTAATGTCTTTTGTATTAGCTTTTACACCATCTTCAACAATAGAGATTCGTGTGGAGTTATCTGCAATGTTGTCTTGCAAGTAGTCCAAACGTTGGTCATGACGATCAACACGACCTTTAAGGCCATCCAAGTCACCTTTAACACCATCAACTTTTACATCAACCTTGTTAATTGCAACTGTGTTTGCTTCAACTTTATTGTTGATATTAGTGATGTTGTTTTTAATATCTTTAATATCTACTTGAACATTACCAATATTTTGACCAACTTTACCTTTCAAATCAGCAATATCTTTAGTATTGATATTAACTTGATTTTGAGTGTTAGCTACATCAGTTTTAATAGTTTTATTGTCTTTTTCAAGCTCCTGGATGCGACCTTCATGATTAACTAAAACTTTACCTTGATTATCAACTTTAGTGTTTAATTCAGTAATTGCAGTCGCATTTTTGTTGATATTTGTAGTGTTATTAGTAATGTTAGTAGTATTAGAATCAACTTTTGCACTTACATTATTAACTGTATTGTTGATATTTGTGATATCAGTTTTAACAGCATTGATCTTAGTATCAACATCATTATTTACTTTATTAATAATAGTTGTGTTGTTAGCTTCAATTTTAGAATTAATTGTTTTGTTAACTTCACTAATAATGTTAGTTTTGCTATCGTTGATTTTAACATCTACATTGTGATTAACTTCGTTGATAATCTTAGTGTTATTTTCATTAATCTTATTATCAATTGTAGTGTTAATATTATTGATTGTTGTGCCAACTTTACCTTTCAATTCATCGATGGCTTTTTTGTTCTCGTTGATAGCTTTTTTGTTATCACCGATAAATTTACGGTTTTCCATGATGAAAGTATTATTAGCATCAATATTTTGGGTGTTATTTTCAACTTTAGCCGTTAAATCAGCAATAGATTTACTATTATTGTTAACATTAACAGTTAAATTATCAATTGCTTTTTTATTGTTGTTAACTTTAATATCAACGTTGTTGATATTTTGATTGAGTTCATTTTTAACATTAGAAATGTTAGTGTTCAACTCATTTTTCGTATTATTGATATTTGTTTTAATATCATTAATCTTAACATCTACATCTTTATTAACATTATTAATAATAGTAGTATTGTTATTTTCAATCTTCTCATCAACTTTGTTCAAAATTGTAGTGTTATTATTTTGAACTGCAGTATTAATGTTTTGATTTACTTGATTAATAATGTTGGTATTATTAGCTTCAATATGTTTTTTTACACTAGCATCAATGTTAGTATTTACATTATTAACAACATTATTTGTGATTTTTGTAATTTTATTATCGATTTTTACATCAATATCATTGTTAATTTTAGTAAATTTAGCATCAATATTATTGTTAATATTTGTGATGTCTTGTTTAATGTTAGTGATTGTAGTGCCAATTTGACCTTTTAATCCTTCAATATCTTTGCTATTTTTATCAACTTTAGCGTTGATATTAGTAATATTAGCATTGATTTTATTAATGTCAGTTTTTACACTCTCAACCTTATTATTAACAGTATTAATATTAGTAGTATTGATATCTACCTTTTTATTTACAACGTTAATGTTATGTGTATTTTTCTTAACATTTTCAACATCAGTAGTTACAACTGTATAGTAGTTATTAATTACGGTATTACCATTGGAACCGCCTTTTTTAGGGATTTGTTGTTGCTGCTGTTGTTGTGGCACTTGTTGTTGCCATTGTTGCTGTTGTTGTGGCACTTGAGGATGTTGACGTCGCTGTTGTTGTTGCGGCACTTGTTGTTGCCATTGTTGTTGCTGTTGTTGCTGTTGTTGTTGCTGTTGTTGTTGCTGTTGTTGTTGCTGTTGTTGCTGTTGATCTAATTGTTGTGGATCAACTTGATGTTGATCTTGCATATGACCCCAAGCATTTTGATCAGGTGTTAACCATCTTTGGCTACCAATAAGATCAGCTCTAGCCCAATCCTCAGGGCTGGATGCATTAGCAACACCTCCAGAAAAGCTAGCCGCCAAAATAACAGCTGCTACAATTGTAGTAGCAGATTTTTGGTGAGACTTAGCTAACTCAGACGTTACGACATAAGCGTGCTTCGTTGCACTCCATACAACTTTGAATACCTTATTCATATTAAGTTCCCTCCCAACATTTGTGGCTCTCACCCCACAATGAAGAAATAAATCAAATATTGCACTCTTTTCACTAAACATTCACAATATTTAACATAATACTACCATATATTATTTTAAATTTCCATAAAAAAATTAATAAGTTAAACTTATGCTTCATTTTTTACTCATTCAAAAATAAGTAATTATCCGCATAAATACTGTGTTATTAATAATATTGAATTATGTAAAATGAAAATTTATATTTTAATTTAATTTTATATTTATACGATACTTTTTATTTACCTCTATAAAAATTATGAAAAAAACCTCATCAATGTATGCTTTATACATTGATGAGGTTTTTTTGCCTCTATTTATATAGTTTTATACCGATTATTAGAATTTAGATTCAATAGCACCTTGAAGATCGCCTTTTGGCAAGAAGCCAATTTTACGGTCTACTACTTCGCCATCTTTTAAGATAACAAATGTAGGTAATACTTCAACTTGTAAATTACGTGCTAATTCTGGTTCTTCATCAGCATTTACTTTTACAAAGTTAGCTTTACCTTCAAGCTCACCTGCAATTTCTTCGATAATTGGCATCATACGTACGCAATAACCGCACCATGGAGCCCAGAAATCAATAACAGTTACGCCACCTTGATTTACTAAATCTTGATATTCAGCAGTTTTTAATTCTTTTAATTCGCTCATTATACCCTCCTACGGTAATTGAACTAATACACAATCTTGAATGACATGCAAGTTTAAAGCATGTGCTTTTTCAACAACAGATGGTTTATCCGCTCCTGGTTGTAACCACACAGTTGGAATGCCAAGTTCTTTGCATTCATCAAGTGCAGCCAATCCCGCTGATTCTGGTACAACAAAATCCACAACAGCTGGTACAACAGGAAGTGCAGAAAGACTAGAGTAACATTTGTCTCCATCTATTTCTGCAACATTAGGATTAACGGGATATACTTCATATCCATGATCTTTAAGACATTTATAAATCTTGTAGCCGAACTTTTCGGTTTTATGGGTGGCGCCAATAACGGCCCACACTTTTTGATCTAAAGCTTGTTGAATTGTCATTTCAACCACCTCTTATATACTATTATAAATAAATATCGAATTTTGTCAATGTGATGTATCGAATTTTATAGTTAAAGAATTATACGCTTTTAGCAAACATTTCAGAACTAAAATCAATGTATCTAGTATCATTCAATGACAATTATTTTTTGCCTCAAACTAGGAACTGATAGGTCTAAATGAATTAAATCAGAAAGGCTTATTTGTGGATGAGTATGCCTAGCACTATCTATAAGCCCCCCTGCAACAGCTAACTCTCCTAAAATTCTAGATGCTGACCATTGCTGTTCTCGTAATTCGCGGATTGTAATACTCTTTTGCCGTTTAGAAAGTCTATGTCCATCTGTATCTACCAAAAGTGGGGCATGACCATACTTGGGAACTACTATATTCTTATGGGGATAGCATTGTTGTAATGTGTTATACAAATATATTTGCTGTCCTGTTGTATCAAGTAAATCATCGCCGCGAATCACTTCAGTTATTCCCATAGCTATATCATCTAATACGACTGCCAAATTATATGCGTACATACCATCACCACGACGTAATACATAATCATCTAGTTCACTTTCCAAATGAATATGTTGCTTGCCTTGCCATCGATCATCAAATTCTAGATTACATGAATCTATAGCTAAACGTAAAGATGGTTCTTTTATAGAGGATAATTCTTCTACTGCACTCTTGCTTAAATAGCGACATTTACCATCATAACGATGAACTACTTCTCCTGCATGAGGCGCTGATGCTATAGATTGTAGCCGTGCTCTATTACAAAAACAAGGATAAATTAGTTTTTCTAATGCTAGAGATTCTAGTATGTCTGCATAATATGTTTGTCTTTCACTTTGCCAATAAGATACCTCAGGTCCACCTACACGAGGCCCTTCATCCCATTCAAAGCCAAGCCATTCTAAATCATCTAGTAAAGCTTCACCTAATTCTCGTTTTGACCGTTGCAGGTCTATATCCTCCATCCGTACAACATATTTTCCTTTTTGTTGGCGTGTGGAGATATATGATAAAAGTGCTATCCACACATTACCAAGATGAATATATCCTGTTGGACTAGGCGCAAATCTACCTTTCATGAGAACACTCCTATAGCAGAAAACAAGTGGCATATTCATTATGAATATGCCACTTATCCATCTAAAGATATGTCAAACTAAAAATTAAAGCAATATCATTTATAGATATAAAATTATTTAGCCTAAAGACACAATGTTATCAAAAACATTACCAGCATCTTTAATTTTTTGTTCGTTACCCATTGTGCAAATATGATTATCATTCAATACAGGTTCTACTACATCTGCTAGTGCAACAATATCTTCTGGCTTACATGCAATCACTTGTTTACGGAACTCTACTTTGACCTCTAATTTAGCACCACTGAAGTACATACCCATTGCACGTGGTCCACGCAACGCTGGTGTCATTGGCAAGTCCAAAGAGCTCATAGTACCAATAATATATTTACGCATTTCACGATCAGTCAATGTGAAGTCACGAAGGTATTGAGGCAACTCTTTATATACATCTAAAGTTTCTAACAAGTTAGGATCACGATAACTACAGAAAATCATATTGCCATCATCATAGAAATTAGCAAAAGCTCCGTAAGCGCCACCTTGAACACGAATACGAATCCAAAGGTATTCATAACGTAATATCGTTTCTAATACGCTCATGGGACCAACATGTTTGAAACCATGATCGATGAAATTACCACCTTGAGCTACGTATTGAACCTTACCAGCTGTAACGATACCATCATTGCCGGAAAGACGAGTGATTTGTAATACATCATTACTCAATTCGGTAGTATCCCAAGTGTCAACCAATGGTTTCATTAGGTTTTTAAAAGCTTCTAATTCGCCTTCTTCACCGACAAACATAATATCTACATTATTAGCACGGAAAATTTTTCGAGCTACTTCAGCTAATTTTTCTGGTAATAATGGCAAAGCTGCTGGATTAGATGCTAGCTCGCTGATTTTTTGATAGTACCCTAAATTGCCATTGTCTCTAAACTTGCCAACTGCAGATACTTGAGCCATAACACGTTGACTCACGATAGAATTACCGCGGCGGAATGCCTCATTATCCCAAATAGCTTTGCTTTCTTGAACAAGCTCAGTTAAACGGCGATCATCACTGTAATCTGCCTTTTGTACCACTTCATTAATCAAGCGGCATAAATCAGGTAGTTTAGCATGTAATGCTTTTGCACGCACAATCATAAGAGGTGTAAACTCATCGCGCTTACCATCTTTACTGATGGCCGTAATGTCAGAACTCAATCCACCTAAATTCATATTGATATCTTTAGCCAATGCTTCATAACCGCGTTCGGATGTATCAACACGACCTAGGATGTCACTTAAAATATCAGCGTAGAATAAGTCATCTTCTGTGAGGCAGTTCAATTTAAAGTACAAGCCTACATAATTGATACCCTTTGTGAAAGTAGGTACAAAATGTACTGTAGTATTACCGATTTTACTTTCACGGCGTTCTACAGCTTCCATATTAGGATTTAAATCAGATAACTCGAGCAATGGAATAGATGCTAGAGCTTCATCGCTATCTGGTGTTTCTTGACGAATTTTAAGGCGTTTTGTTTGTTCTACAATCGCGTCAATCTCCTCTTTTGTCATATTCGCTTTTACAGCAGCTAAATGTTCTTTAACCTCTGCATCTTTGCGCTCTTGAAGACCACGTTCAGGATAGATAGATACAAGAACTTTATGGTTGTTATTCAAGATAGAATGACGAATTAAATCTTCGAAATATGTACCAGCTAAGCCGTTTCGAATATTCGTTAACGCCTCTTCATAGTGTAATAGTTCCAACGGGTCATTATCGTATAGCCAATTATCCATCATACGAATAATATACGCCAAACCGATAGGACGTCCACCGAAATCACTTTCACGAAGAGCAAATTCAATGCTATTCAAAGAAGCCTCTAATAATTCTTTATCTAAGCCTTTGTCACAAAGATCTTGTAAGGTAGATTCTACGATGCGTTGCAAGTCAGCTTGTTTATCTAAATTAGAACCTGTAGCTTGTACTGTCCACATAGGTTGACGAATGCTATCTAAATAATAGCCGCTTACGTCAGAGCCGATACCAGCTTTTACCAAAGCCTGTTTAAGAGGCGCCGCTGGAGATGTCAACAAAGCATGTGTCAACACTTCAAAAGCCAAGCTATGTTCAGGCGTTACATCAGGTAATACATAAGCGAAGGAATGCAATGTGCGATTATCTGTTGGTTCTTCAGAACCTACGCTATATGGATAGCTCACTACTTTTCCTTCTGTAAATGGAGCTTGTAGAGCTACCTCAGTATGAACTGCAATAGCATCAAAATGACTTAAATACTCATCATTCAAGAATGCTAATTGCTCTTCAATATTCATATCACCATACAAGAAGATATAGCTATTAGATGGATGATAGTGAACACGATAGAATTCTTGGAATTCTTCATATGTTAAATCTGTAATATAATCAGGATCCCCACCAGAGTCAACACCATAGGTCGTATCTGGGAAAAGCTCGCGCATCATTTGTCGTTCCAATACAGAGTCAGGAGATGAGTAAACACCTTTCATCTCATTGAACACAACACCTTTATAGGTAAGTTCATCATCTGCATTTTCGAGCTCATAATGCCAACCCTCTTGCATTACGATTTCTGCATCTTCACGAACACGTGGGTAGAATACTGCATCAAGATATACATCCATCAAATTATGGAAGTCTTTATCGTTCTTGCTGGCTACAGGATACATCGTTTTATCCGGATATGTCATAGCATTTAGGAACGTATTTAAAGAACCTTTTACAAGTTCAACAAATGGCTCTTTTAATGGGAATTTGCGAGAACCACATAGAACAGAGTGCTCCATAATATGTGCTACACCTGTGCTATTATGAGGTGTTGTTCTAAAAGCAATATTGAATACTTTATTAGAATCTGGTGAATCGATATAAATTAATCGTGCACCAGACTTTTCGTGCTTCATTTCATAAGCGGTACCATTGATCTCATCAATGCGCTCAATGCGGTCAAGGCGAAAGCCAGAATAAACCTTATTTATTTCCATGCTGTCCCTTCTTTCTATATAAATATAATTAATTTCATGCTAACAATTTATTATAACATATCGACGACCCTATATATAGATGTTAAGAATAATTATCGAAACGCAAAACCCCACAGGCACAGCGCCCATGGGGTTCAGTTTATTTATTATGTTGCATTTGCCACTTTTGATTGCGGCGCAAGGTTAACAAGCCTTCTAACACTGCTTGGAATTGTACAAAGCTTAACGTATACGGTGGGTACATATCAGGTACCACCTTATAAGAAATAGTAACTTCGGCCTTATCATAATCGTAGAAAATGCCATGTAAATTACTTACCGTAGTATAACCAGTTTGAGCTTGCTCCAATGTTGGAATAGGCTGATTTTTTAGATTTCCTAGTAGATCGCTAATGAAACCTTCCTTACGACCTTGGTCATTGAGCATTTCATCCATAAAACTACGTAGACTATCCATAAATAGCTTAACCTCTTTGGTCTAACAATAAGCCATTGTGAATTACACGAACAGCATCTTTAACGCGGTCTTCAGCAACAAGGCAAGAAATACTAATTTCAGAAGTAGAAATGATTTCAATATTGATGCCTTCTTGACTCAAAATATCAAACATTTGAGCTGCCACGCCTGGTTGACCTAACATACCTGCACCAATGATAGATACTTTTGCCATTCTTTCGTCAATATTTACAGCTTCAATATCAACAGTTTTTTGTAATTCTGCTAATACTTCACGAGCTAGTACAACATCATCCATAGCTACAGTGAAGATGAGGTCAGTTTTAGGTTCACCTACGGCGCGGATAGATTGAACAATCATATCAACATCCACGTTTTTTGCAGCCAATGCTTTGAACACAGTTGCTGCCACACCTGGTTTATTTTCAACGCCTACAAGGGCTACTTTTGCTGTATTAGTATCATCAGCTACGCCAGTAATTACGTGTTTATTTGCTTCCACAGTATAATCCTCCCGAATAATAGTACCTGTATTGTCACTAAATGTTGAACGTACGTGAATAGGTACACCATAACGGAAACCCATTTCTACGGCGCGAGGTTGCATTACACCTGCACCAAGACGTGCCATCTCAAGCATTTCGCCATATGTTACTTCTTCTAATTTGAAAGCCTCTTTTGCAACGCGAGGGTCTGTAGAGTAAACGCCTTCAACATCTGTGAAGATTTCGCAAACATCAGCTTTCATAGCACCTGCCAACGCAACAGCAGTTGTATCGGAGCCACCACGGCCTAAAGTAACCATATCACCATATTCAGTAATACCTTGGAAACCTGCCACAACTACGATATTGCCTTCATCCAAAGCTTCAAACACGCGATTTGGATCAACACCCAAAATACGGCCTTTATTAAATGTATCACTACTTGTAATACCTGCTTGGTCACCTGTTAAGGACATCGCTTTATGACCACGTTCGTTGAACGCCATCGCCATCAATGCAATCGTTACTTGCTCACCTGTAGATAACAAGCGGTCCATTTCACGACCATAAGGCTTAGATGTTACTTCTTTAGCCAATGCTACCAAGTCATCTGTTGTATCACCCATAGCGGATACAACGATAACGATTTTATCGTCTTCTTTCTTCTCACGAAGGACGCGATCAACAATATTAAATATTTTTTCTGGTGTAGCTACGGAACTACCACCAAATTTTTTAACGATTAAGGCCACAATAATCCCTCATTTAACTTATCTACTAAAAATCAATATGCATATACTTTACCACAAACAAATAGCACTGTAAAGGGATATAACGCAATTTATCCACTGCGCAAAAACAAAACTCCTTCGAGTGCGGACACAACTTTAGTATGATTATTTCAGTTATTATTAACATTTACAGACAAAAAGACCAGCCTTATGGCTGGTCTTTATAAGTTGATTAAGTTAATTAAGCAACTGTGATTTCTTTTTCGGATTCCCACAAACCGTGGATGTTGCAGTAGGATACAGCAATTAATTTACCAGATTTGTTCAAGGAAACTGCCAAAGAACCTTCAGAAATTGCATGTACAGGGCCTTCGTTTGCAGTTGCGCCATCACCATGTACGTTGAAGGAAATTTCACCAACTTCGAATGGCAATTGAGTACCTTCAGCTACGAAGTACAATTTGATCCATTCAATGTGATGTTCTACAGTGTTAGGATGTGCGATATCTTTACCAACGGACAATGTTACGTGGAAAGTTTCACCTGCTTTTACAGTGTCAACAGTCTCGATAACAGGAACGTGTTTTTCAGTAGCGAAATCGCCGGATTTAATGTAATCATGTACAGCCATAGTTAACCTCCTGGTTAGTGTTATATACATACTTAATGTCAAGAATATTCAGCACCTTGTGCTTATGACTATATTATACATTTTCGATATAGTTTTAGCAAGGACTTTTTCGAAAATTTTAGATTTAATTATATTCAAGCTCTCCGTATTAGAACTCAATCCCTTTAGCAGCCTTAATTCCTTTTTCATAGGCATGCTTAACTACCTTCATCTCTGTTACCGTATCAGCTATATCAATGATTTCAGGTTTAGCATAACGGCCCGTTAAAACAACGTGTAAACGCTTAGGTTTATGTTTAAGCATATCTACTACAGAATTTACATCAATCAGTTCATAATTAATGGCATTATTGATTTCATCCATAATGATAAGATCCCATCGGTCGGAATTTACCTCTTCAACCAGTGTACGCCAAGCCTCTTGGGCTGCCTCTTTGTGACGTGCCAATTCAGCGTCGCTAACCTCATCCCGTTTATAGTAAATAAAGCCCTTACCCATGGAGCGAATTTCTACTTGGTCACCTAATTTGGCAAGCCCCGCTAGTTCACCATAGCCATTACCACTTTTAATGAATTGTAAGATTAAAACCTTAAAACCTTGGCCAACAGCACGTAATGCCACGCCTAATGCAGCCGTTGTTTTTCCTTTGCCATTGCCAGTATTAACTAAAATTAAGCCTCGTTCACTCATATTTAGCTCCTTTTAGCTTTATAGTTAGCACATATATCAACAAAATGTTGTGCACCTTCATCAGAACCAGCAAAGTTCAAATGTAAATACGATGCTAATACATTATCAGTTGCATAGCCGCCATCATAAGATTGAGGTCTTCGACCTCCTTCTAAGTGAAAGGCCCAAGGGAAATTCTCTACAGTTGGTTCCATCGTAGAGAAATGGAACTCATGCCCACGAAGAGATGTATCTGCGGCACCTAATAAGGTATCTCGCTTAGCTGTAGCCGTAACATACCCTACTTTTTGTAGCTTTTGTTGCATAATGCAATTAGCAGGTACAATACCTACTGTATCATATACGGCGCCCTCAAAATCGTGGATACTTTCACATAAATACATGAGGCCACCACATTCTGCATAAATAGGCATACCTTTTTCATTAGCTTCACGGATAGATTCCTTCATTGACTCGTTACTAGAGAGTTGGAACAAGAACATTTCAGGAAAACCACCACCAAATACTAGGCCATCTACATCTGGAACTTCAAAGTCATTAAGAGGGCTAAAGTATACGATTTCTGCACCCTTCTCCTCCAAGGCGGCTAAACTTGCTGGATAATAGAAGGAGAACGCCTCATCATAGGCTACACCAATTTTAACTCGTTTTTCTACGGATTTAGGATCTACTGCATCTGGTAATTCAATACTTGGCGCACTAGATGCAATGTCCAACAATTGATCTAGATTTACCATTTTCTCAACAGCTTCGCGAATCGTGTTGATTGCCTCTGTTGGATCAATCTCAGTAACAGGTGTGAGTCCTAAATGGCGCTCCGGAGAGTGCATACGATCATCTCGATAAATAGCACCAATAACAGGTACACCTATCTTATCCATGCCTTCACGAACCATACGCTCATGGTTAGCAGAACCTAAACGGTTCAAGATGACGCCGCCAAAGTTTACCTCTGGATCATAATCACGGAAACCTTTAGCAATAGCTGCCGCACTTTCACCCATGGCCTTGCAATCGATAACAAGCACTACCGGTGCATTCAATTGCTTAGCAATTTGAGCAGTGGAGCTAACGCCTTCTCGACCACCATCATATAAACCCATAACACCTTCAATAATAGCAAGGTCTACGCCATGCGCCATAGTAGCAAAGAAAGGATTTAATTTGTGAGGTGGCACGAGCCACGTATCTAAATTATAGCTGTCACGGCCGGATGCAATTTTATGAAAGCCCGGATCAATATAATCCGGGCCCACTTTAAAGGATTGCACCGTACGTCCACCATTTGCATAAGCAGCTAATAAGCCCGCTACGATTGTTGTTTTACCTACACCAGAGTTTGTGCCTGCAATGACAACACGTGGAATCTGTACTGTGTTCATAGATATTACCTCGTAATACGACGTGTTTGTTAACGATCCTTACGTTTTGCAAGGATTGTAGATAAGTAGTTGAGTTTAGTATCTTTTGGCATATTATCTAAACCTACATATACTTGCTCATCAGGCAAACCTACACGGCTAATCATAACCGCATCATCTGCCATGTTGTGTTTAAGCAATGTTTCTTGTACTTCATCAAAGTTTTTATATACTTTCATGATTACCGCATCATCAGCTACAGCCAATACTGCATCGATTTTTTCTTTAGGTGCTGTAGCAGGAACGATAGCTAATACTTCTTCCTTTTCTACGATTGGGTAACCAAGATGAGAACCAATAGCACAGAAAGCAGTAACGCCAGGAATTGTTTCGATTTCATGGCCTGTATTTTCGATCAAGCGATATACATACATGTATGTGCTGTAGAACATAGGATCGCCCAATGTTAAGAATACAACGCTTTTACCTTGATCTAAGTAGGACAAGATAATGCGTTTTGCTTCTTGCCAACCTTCCTCTTGTGTAGCATCATCCAATACCATTGGGAATACTACAGGAACGATTTCTGTATGTTCTTGAATATATGGGGATGCAATATTAAGTGCTACAGAACCATCTTTCTTTTCTGTTTTAGGTGTGATGATAATATCTGCTTCACCTACGATGCGAGCAGCTTTCACAGTCATTAATTCAGAATCGCCAGGGCCTACGCCAATGCCATATAATTTACCTTTCATGGGGTTCTCCTATTCTTATAGTTACATTCTATTTATAAATTTCATTTCTTTTATTATAACTAATTTATGCAAGATATACAAAACTACTATTTAATATTTGGAATTGTTGGACGATGTGAACTACGTTTGCCATACAAATCATCAATACAATCTTGCACATGTTGACGGAAGATATCTTGTATTGCTTCATATTCACCAAGTGCGCTATGGATTGGTTTAACTTCATAACCATAATCGGCAAGTTCATTAATAACGCTATCTTCTTCGTCACCAAAGAGATCGTTTTGTGCATGATCTCCAAGAACTAATAATAATGGGTGCACATAAATTGTATTTGGACGCTTCCCATCAAGCCATTCCCATGGCATAGCTACGTCTGCTACATATGGCGCATTTTCTAGCACCGCAATACGTACATTCGTAAGCCCCTCACGAATTAGTTTAAATTGTAAATTACCATATGAGGAATTACCAGAACCAAGGCCACCATGACCAACTAGTAATAAACCATCGTCCTTAGAAATGTTAAGAGATTTAATGAATCGTTCAATTAAGATTTGGTAATCATCTGGATGCTCTTCTTGCCCTATGTAATATACGAGTGGTCGACCTACACGCAACACTTCTAGTTGCCCCTCCCCTTCATGAGCAAGGATATTATTTTTCAATTTATCAAACTCTTCACCGCCAGTGAAGTGAAGTGGTTGTACATAAATATGTGTATACCCTTCTTGGATGAGTTTTTCTAATGCCCCTTGTTCAGTAGGCACCTCAATACCACGTTCGCGTAAACGCTTAACGATAATACGAGAGGAAAAAGCTAGTTCCACAGTATAGTCCGGATAAGCTTTACGGATATGTTCTACTACGGAATCAATATTATGTTCACGAGCACTGTCAACAGTGGACCCAAAAGCAACAACTAAAATAGCTTGTTTCATGGAAGTCTCCTTATCTAATTAATACTGTATCTTAATCATACCATAGACGACACCTTAGGGGCATACCATAGGACGTATAAAATGGATATTATAAATATTTTTCATAGTAAAAGTAAAAATCCTCCTCATTGGATTTCCAACAAGGAGGACTTTCACGTATATAAAGGAGTGTGGAGAGATGTATGTCTAATTATATGAGAGATCAAACTAAGAAATCATACCTTGTGCTTCCATACGAGAGTTTGTCATAACAGGTTTTACAGACTCGCGAGGCATGGGACGTTTACGATCAGACATGCGGATAGCTTGACCTAAATGCTTCAAGAATAAATCTTGTACATAAGGATTTTCACCAAGGCCTTCATTCCAAATATCTACATTATATCCTTCTTCAGCAAGCAATGCATAAATGGAATCAGACCGATCACCGCCAAGATAGTCCATCAAATGAGTAGAACCGATGAGTGCCAATGGAACTACGAGCAAATCTTTATGTCCCATACGATCAAGCAATGTAAGCGCTTGTTTAAATGTAGGGAAACCATTTGTCGTAAATACTACTACATTTGGTGCAGCTCCATACATAGCTTTTAATTGCAATGTACTAAACTCTAATTGATTTTGACCATTCGCCATAAGCACTACAGATTTATTTAGCGCTTTTGTATTAACATGACGTACGATGCTTTCTAATGTTGCTTCATAATCATCAGCATAATTTTTTACACCTAACGACGTAAGCAATGGTTTACCAATGTTCACTTGTGTGAAACCATATTCATTACTATGTAAAAACTTCAATGCTTGTTTACGCATTTGTTGGTAACACTGATCTGCTACCAATGTTATAGGTTGAATGTATACCTCATCGACACCCATACGAGCAAAATCCTGCATAGCCTCTGTGAAAGAAGAAATCTTATCATCGTACTTCTCATTCCACTTCTCTACTAATGCATCAGATAAAAATACACGACGTACCTCCATATCGCTATACATGGAACGTACTTTTTTCTCTATACTGCCGATGGATTTCTCCACAGCATCTTGATAAATTGATCCAAAGGATGCAATAATTATGCCTTTCATATGTGACCTCCATATCGCTCATACATGATACAATCTCCATAACTGAAAATTGTTATCAACTACTATGTAATAATAGTACAAGATTCACGAATATAAGTCAATGAGAAATAATATCAAAATTTATCTAGATGACAAGAAAATAAAATTACTTATATATTCACATATTCATATCCATATAACCAAAAAGAATATAATTATAAAAGCTAATACTATACTATATTCATCACATTAATTTCTTAAAAACTCCTTAATTTTCCTATACTTCTAGGGGTATGGGGTTTATTGACACCCCTATTTCCCTTTGTTACGATTGGCGTAAGGTTATATATATGCAATAAATCTACATTTTTCAATATATTAAAATTATGTAAATAATTGCATATCCCTGTAGTTTTAGTTTTGGATAGGAGTATAGAAATGAAAAAACAATTAGCTTTAGCATCCGCTATTCTAGGTCTTGCAGTATCCTTTGGTGCACCTGTTGTATCTAATGCTGCATATCAATTAAATGAAGAAGTAAAAGATCCTACACCTGCATTAAAAGAGGCATCTACTATTGGTGTTCGCACACATGAAACTAAAGAACTTCAAAATCTTCAAAACAAAGATGCTATCGTAGTTATGAGCTTTGGTACAACTTATAAAGAAACTCGTGCTAAAACAATTGATGCTACTGTAGCAGCTATTCAAGCAGCTCACCCTAATACTAAAGTAGTAACAGCTTTCACAAGCCACATTATCCGTGACCGTATCCAACAAAAAGAAGGTATTACATACCCAACTCCTGAAGAAGCATTAGCCCAATTGAAATCTGAAGGTTACTCTCGCGTAGCTTTGACATCCTTGGATGTTATCCCTGGCATGGAATACAACTATGATGTAGCTGTTTATAACCTTTACAAAAATAACTTCAAAAAAATGACACTTGGCACTCCACTTATGTACTGGATGGGTCAAGAAGGCCAAACTGATGAAGTTATTCAAACAATTAAGGCTGTACAATCTCAATTCCCTAAAGTAGGCAAAGAAGATGCTGTTCTTATCATGGCTCATGGTACTCCAGATCCTGCAAATGCTTACTATTCTGTAATTCAAGACCGTATCCATACTCTTGGTATGAAAAATGTATTTATCTACACAGTAGAAGGTACTCCAAATCTTGAACAAGTTATCCCTCAATTGAAATTACATGGTATTAAACATGTTACATTGATGCCATTCATGATGGTAGCAGGCGACCATGCAAACAACGACATGGCTGGTAAAGAACCAGATTCCCATAAATCCATCCTTGAAAAAGAAGGCTTCAAAGTAGATACTTACCTTCATGGTTTAGGTGAAAACCAAAATATCCGTAACTTATTTGTTGAACGTGCTAACGAATCTTGGGACGCTTTACAAAAATAATCAATCTACAATTTAACTAGTATCGTTATATAACGTACATAGGAGTACATCATGAAAAAATTACTACTTTGTAGTCTAGCTTTGGTCATGATCGTACTAGCAATAGCTGGGTGTGGTAAATCCACATCCAGCTCTTCTGCTACTACGAAGGAACTTACCTTTAATGGTGAAACCTACACTGTACCAAAGGATCCACAACGCATCGCTGTTCTTTCAAACTCCGTATTGTCCATGCTATACGCAGTGGATGGCAAGGCTATCTCCCGTGCTAGCACAACAGATAAGTTAGCTCCAGATTTAGAGGCATTACCTGCATTGGGTCAAACGGCTAACATCAACATGGAACAATTGTTAGGTTTAAAACCGGATGTGGTATTGGGTTTGGAAAATCAACATAAAAAATATGAATCCCAATTACAATCTAACAATATTCCAGCCGTACTTTTCAATTACGATGGCATTAAGGATAATGTGCCAATGCTAACATTCCTTGGAGAGTTAACCAACCATCAAGATAAGGCTAAATCCGTTATTGCCACCTATGAAAGCAACATTCAAAAGGTAAAGGATGCTATTAAAAACCAACAACCTGCACGTGTTGCTGTATTACGTGCTACCGGTAAAGGTGTGACAGCCGAAACCGACGAAGCAGTAACTGCATCTATGGTCAAAGAATTAGGTATGACAAATGTTGTAACATCTCACCTAGATGGTACAACTAAGGATAAAACGGTACCTTATTCTCTTGAAACATTAACCGCAGATAACCCTGATATTATCTTCGTCGTTACCATGGGTAAAGAAGAAGAAATTACAAAGGCCATGAAGAAAGCTATGACAGATAATCCTGCATGGGCAAATCTTAAGGCTGTACAAAACAACCGTGTCATTTACTTACCATCTAAACTATTCCTACTTAACCCAGGTCTACAAACACCTGAAGCTATGGCTCGTTTAGTGAAAGAAGCATATGGCGTCGATGTGACATTTTAACATATCCTAACATACTAAAGAGGGCATTCCCCATTTCGGGAATGCCCTCTTTCACTTATAGTCTAGCTATCTACTCAACTAAACCTTTTACGCGTACATATTGTTTATCATCAAAGGTATCGATTTGTACATCTACGGAAAATACATCTCTAAATAGTTCATCCGATACGATTTCTTTCGTTTCTCCAGCTGTCACTAAATGACCATCTTTTATAATGGCCATATGATGCGAGTATTGTACGGCTTGCGTCAATTCATGAAGTACCATCAATACGGTTAACCCTTGTTCATCATTTAATCGTTTTAACAATTCCATAATTTCCAGTTGATGATTAATATCTAAATATGTCGTTGGTTCGTCTAACACTAATAATTTTGGTTGTTGTGCTAACGCCATAGCAATCCATACTCGTTGCCGTTCACCACCAGATAAGGATGGAATTAATTGATTCCGTAAATGATTCGTTTTTGTAATTCCTAATGCATAGTCAACGATTTCTCGGTCTTCTTTGGCCGTATTCTTCCACCACATTTGGTATGGATAGCGTCCACAATATACCAATTCTTCTACGGTCATATCCTTTGGCATATTAGGCACCTGTGGCAGAAACGCCATTTGACGTGCCAATTCATTTTGTGAATACGACTGTAATGGTTTACCTAAAATAGTCACACAGTCACGAGGACTATGAATATATCCAATCATAGACCGTAAGAGTGTACTTTTACCACAACCATTAGGCCCGATTAAAGTCGTTATTTTACCAACAGGGACAGATACATTAATGTCATGTAAAATATGACGATCACCGAGAGTGACGGATAACTGGTTTACATCAATAGCCGTATTCATTAGTTATCCCTCCTCAATAGATATAAGAAGAATGGCGCCCCAAAGAATGCCATGATAATACCAACCGGTACCTCAATTGGGCTCCACATAACACGCCCTACCGTATCACTAACAACGAGGACGAGTGCCCCTAATAATGCAGAGCCGGGGAGTAAATACGCATAATCATTACCGATGATAAGTCGTAACATATGCGGTATAACGAGGCCTACGAAACCGATTAAGCCCGCAATACTAACGGCACCTGCTGCTAATAGAGCCGCAACAGCAGTCATAATAAACCGCGTTTGTTCTACCTTAAGACCTAACCCCTTTGCTGTTTCATCACCTAAACTTAAAATCGTAAGACGTTTAGCACCTAAACAGGCAAAAATGAGACCGACTAACGCGTATGGGAACAGAACCTCTACTTGAGGCCAACTGCGTGCAGCCAAGCCCCCTACCATCCAAAGTAAGGCTCCTTGCACACGATCTCCATAGAATACAAGTAGTGCAGAAATACCAGAGCCTAAAAAAGCAGCCACCGCAACACCAGCCAAGATGATACGGCTTGGACGTACACCATTCTTCCAAGCAAGAGCATATACCATCAACGCCGCAGCCATAGCACCTATAAAGGCGACGAGAGGCACAATATGATCATAGCCAGGGAATAGAATAAATATAATAACACCGGCAAGTCCAGCACCGGACGAAACGCCAACGATTTGAGGATCTGCTAAAGGATTCTTCATTACGGCCTGTAAAATGGCACCCGATACGGCTAAACAAGCACCAACTAGTGCAGCTACAATATTACGAGGCAACCGAATATTCCAAATAATTTGTGATGATGTATCTGTTAGCTCACTAGCCCACAATGTATGCCAAATCTCCGTTAATGACACCGGTGTAGACCCCCAAATAAGGGATATAATCATGCTAGCTACAACAGCAACTATTAAAAAAATAATAACTGATAATCGAAATAATTTTCGTTCATTAATAGATGCCATACGAACCCCCTCTCCAGATTTTCATATAACAAATACGTTATTTTGAAAATCCTAAATTTTTAGACTTAGTACTACCTATTATAGAGATACTACCAGTTAAAAATATTTATTTTTAACTGGTAGTATCTAAAAAAGATAATATTATAGGCCTAAACATTTACTTTTAACTGGTAGTATTAAAAATATACAGTAAAACCCGAATCGCAAAAAACTACTAACATACGATTCGGGTTTTGTATTATTTAGACTCTTTGCCTTCTACGAAGAGCATGTCATTGCGTTTTACATCTGTGTAAAGCAATGCATTACATACGGAAGCAGCGATTGGGCTACCACCTTTGTTACCTTTTACAGTGATGTAAGGAACTGGGGATACTTCCATCAAATAGTCTTTGGATTCTGCAGCGCCTACGAAGCCTACAGGGATACCAATGATAAGAGCAGGTTTAACGCCTTCTTCGAGGGCTAAACGCAATACTTCGTACAATGCTGTTGGAGCATTACCGATAGCAACGATTTGACCTTCTAATTGTTTGCCAAATGTACGCATAGCGGCGATAGAGCGAGTTACCCCCAACTCTTTAGCCATTTTAGCTACATTTTCATCTTTGATTAAGCAATGTACTTCATTACCACGAAGTTTAAGAGCCGGTTTAGAAATACCTGTGCGAACCATTTCTACGTCAGTGTAAATATCTGCACCATTGTCTAATGCTTCTATACCTTTTTGAACAGCGTCAGGGCTCATTTTTACGAGTTGAGCATATTCAACGTCACCAGATGCGTGAACTGTACGAGATACAACGCGTACTTCATCATCGGTTAAACCTAAATCCTTTACATAATCGTAAATGATTTCCATACTTTTATCTTCAATGGCTTTAGGATTTTTAACGTAATCCATTAGTGTCCTCCCATAATTTGAAAAATTCATCATTAGATGATACCACATGTCCTTCAATCTTAACACGTGGACGATCGATAACAATAACATGGATACCAAGATCCATAGCTGCTTGTAATTTCGTATCTGCCCCACCTACAAGACCAGAGTTTTTCATAACTACAACGCTAGCCTTTGTATCGTGGAACATGATGCGGTTCATATCGTAAGAAAATGGACCTTGCACTGCAACGATGCGTTTCGGACTCACATTGAGGTCTTCCATCATCTGTAATACCTCTGCTGTAGGCAAAATACGGGTCCATACTTCGCAATCTTGTAAGGCTTCAGATTTGGCAAAGATGTGCATTGTCTTACTACCAGTCGTCAAATACACATGGCTGTTATTTTCCTTAGCTAATTTGCCTGCTAAATTGGCTGCTTCCACTTCGTCTACTACGATATGTAATTTATCATAGTCTGGCAATGGCACCTCTTTACGTTCAAACCGAACAAAAGGTATACCTTCGGCCTTTGCTGCATCTTGAGCCGTAGCTGTAACAATAGCAGCATACGGATGACTTGCATCAATTAAGAGTCGTACATTGTGCTCTTTAATCAAGTTTTGCATCGCCTCTTGGTCAAGACGGCCCGTATGTACGGTAATGCCTTTATGGGCAGCAAGCTCTGCACCATACTGACTAACAACCGTAACAAGTACATCTTCACCAGTCCGTTTTTGGATTTCTACCGCTAAGGTGCGACCATCCAAAGTACCGGCAATAACCCAAATCATAATTTGTAGCCTCGAGGTGTAATCATGCGACCGTTTTCAACATAAGTTTGGCTGTTGCCAATGATAACAAGTGTTTGCATATCTACTTCTTCATTTGTGAAGTTTTCAAGATCAGAGATTACCATATGTTGACCTGGGCGACCGGCTTTTTGCACGATGCCAACAGGTGTTTTAGGGTCGCGGTATTTAAGAACGATTTCGCGAACTTCATCTAAGTGAGTAACGCGTTTTTTACTACGTGGGTTGTATAAGGAGATAACCATGTCGCCTTGTGCGCAAAGGTCAGCACGTTTTTTAATAAGATCCCATGGAGTCATCAAATCACTCAAAGAAATGACTGCAAAATCATGCATCAATGGTGCACCCAATACGGATGCTGCAACGTTTACAGCACTAAGGCCAGGTACGATATCTACGGAAGGACGTTTTTCTGCTGGCACTTTATTAGCAAGTTCTAACACAAGACCTGCCATGCCATATACGCCAGAGTCACCAGAGGATACTACAACTACTTGATGACCTTCTACCGCTAAATCAACGGCTTGTTGGCAACGATCTACTTCTTGCATCATTGCAGTACCTACAGTTTCTTTACCTTCGATAAGGTCTTTGATCAAGTCGAGGTATGTCAAATAACCTACAACGCGGTCAGCAGCTAAGATAGCTTCGCGCGCTTGAGGCGTCATAAACTCTTCATCGCCAGGGCCGATACCGATTACTTTGATGTTACCTGTGCAATGGCTACCGTTGTTTTGGGATAAATTGTTTTGTGCTGTATTAATGTTCGGCTCTTGGCCGCTAGTAATGCCGTTGTCTCGCATACGTTTCCTACTCCTATAGTTCCTTTTACAAAATTAGATTCTTTTAATTCTTCTTCTTCAATGAGTGGTGCCATCTCGTCCTGTGTATAGAACACGATAGGCCACCCCATAATTTGCATAGCCTCTAATAGGCCTACTTCGTCTTGTTTAACGATGACCGATGCTGCCGTTACAAGGCTCTTTGGTGAAAGCTTATGGGCTGCCAGAGATTGTTGAATAGCATCAAGAATCAATTCCTTCGGCGTGTCTCGACGACAGCCAATGCCCATCGTATAGGTACGAGGGCGCAAAATCAATTGATGACCATACTCGGCAATTACTTTGTCCGTAATGACCACCCGAGAAGTCCCCTCTTCAGAGCTTTCATGTTTACATGGAATAGAATCTAGTTGATTCAAAGAAACAACATGAACCATACCATGCTCACCAATATGAGCTTTCGCAGCTCGTTCTAAATGCTCTGCATTCGGTAAGCTAGCATCGATATAATAATCAACTCTCTCTCCTCCAACAATGGCAGAGTTTACATTGATTAAAGTTTGAAAATCATCGACCAACAGATGCTCGTGGCGCGCCAACACGTCAGGCGCTGGCAATCCGTTTACATCCGTTGCGGTTGTAATGACGGGGTCCGCATCGATGGCCAGCGAAATGGACTGCGTCCATTCGTTGGCGCCCCCAAGGTGCCCAGACAATAAGCTAATCACATGGTGACCCACTTCGTCCATTACGACTACCGCAGGATCCTTGGATTTATGCTCAATATACGGTGCAATCATGCGCACTACGATACCGAGTGCCATAATACAAAGTACTTGGTCGTAATCCTTGAAAATCTGTCCTATATGGTTTTTGAGGGAGTCAAAATAAATAGCCTCACCACCAGAGGGACGATTTTCCTTTTCAAAGCAATCCGCATGGGGTGCCACCAAAGACTTGATGCGTTGACCTAGCTTTGCACCTCGTTCAGATACAGAGAGAATAGCCGTTCTATTCTTCTTAACTCCAGTCGTAGATGCAGCAATTTCTGGTGCTTTCATCATATTAGTCCTTAGCACTGCGGTACATGTGAGCAAAGCCTTTGTCGTAAAGTTTAGATAATTCGTATTCGCTATCTAATACATGGCTTACTACGATCATAGCTTGGCGCAATACGCCTTCTTTCGCTACGATGTCCGCAATGGTTTCCAATGTGCCGCGGATAATGCGTTGGTCTGGCCAAGACGCTTTTACCACGATTGCCACTGGAGTTGTTTTGTCATAACCGCCCTCGATGAGTTCAGCTACAACCTTATCTAACATTTGAACGCTAAGGAAAATACACATTGTTGCTTCATGAGCTGCTAACATGCGCAATTTTTCCTTTGGAGGCATCGGTGTACGGCCTTCCATGCGTGTAATGATAACTGTTTGGGACACATTAGGTAATGTGTATTCTTGTTTTAATGCCGCTGCTGTAGCAAGGAAAGAGCTTACACCTGGCACGACTTCATAAGATATACCCATCCCAGCCAATGCATCCATTTGCTCTTGAATCGCACCGTAAATAGCAGGGTCACCTGTGTGAAGGCGAACTACGCTTTTACCAGCCTCAACGGAAGCTTTCATAACAGCCAACACCTCATCAAGGTTCATAGTAGCACTGTTATGAATTTCACAGCTTGGTTTACAAGCCTCTAAAATGGCAGGGTTTACCAAGGAGCCAGCGTAAATAACAACGTCTGCCTCTTGCACTAAACGATACCCTTTGCGAGTGATTAACTCAGGATCCCCAGGGCCTGCGCCTACGATATGTACATCAACCATATTACTCTCCTTCTGCGATACGCGTTGCAGATACAATGAAAATTGGGCTCAATGGATCTAACAAATGATATGGACCAGCCTTGCGGTAACGGCTGATAGACATTTGGTAACCTTCATAGGTGAAAGGACGACCTTTCAACTCTTTAAGAATTGTGTAGCCAGTTTCCATTGTTACAGCAGTTACAACTAGACGGCCACCAATTTTTAATAGACGTTGCGCCTCATCCATGATGCCTGTCATACCACCAGCACTACCGCCGATAATAACCGCATCAAGCTCAGGCAATTCTTCCATGCCTTCAGGAGCTTTAGATTTGATAACCGTCATATTATTTACATTGAATTTCTTCATATTTTCATTGATAAGGTCGATGCCTTTATCAAAGCGCTCAATCGCATATACATGCCCTTTAGGAGCTGCCAAGGCTGCTTCAATGGAGATAGAGCCCGTACCAGCACCTACGTCAAGAACGATGCTATCTTCCTCGATGCGTGCCTCGTTCATAACGGCTTTGCGAATCTCGCATTTCGTCATCGGCACGTCACCGCGGATAAATTCCTCATCAGGAATTCCGAAAAAATGTCTCATCCTAGTACCACCATTACAGAATGACCAAAGCCTTCAAGCTCAGTTAATACCTCTAACGTGGAGTCTACAATTTTTTCATCATCATAGCTCAAACGCTCAAGGGCTGCTGCTCTCGTTTCTTTTGGCCAACCTGCATCTATTAAAATACGCGCAATATGCGCTGGATTATATTCAGGATCCGTCAAGAACCCCATCTTTTTACCTGCTTCATATACGAGCTTCTCTGGTGCCGGTTGGCGACCGTGAAAGCTCATTAAATCCGCATCATGCCACACCTCATTAAGTCGTGCGAAGGCAAAGGTCATAGAACTAATGCCGGGCACAACCTCAATAGGGTTAGCAGTAAATTTCTTTTTCAAATAC
The DNA here is from genome assembly GCF_024677885.1 of Veillonella faecalis. Taxonomy (NCBI): domain Bacteria; kingdom Bacillati; phylum Bacillota; class Negativicutes; order Veillonellales; family Veillonellaceae; genus Veillonella; species Veillonella faecalis. The sequence goes on along the minus strand of NZ_JALBWL010000001.1, from coordinate 264,718 downwards.
GGTAACAAGCTGTAGTAGCCTGTATCACCGCTTACCATAACTACAACATCATGGTCGTTGAGCTCACGCTCAATTTGCTCAGCCAGTAAGCTAAGCTTACCTGTCACAGGATATGTAATTTGACCAGGCTCTTGAAAGTCCTCTAAAGAACGTTCACTACCTACCAATACTGTGGCATGTTTAATTAAATTAAGGCCTCTAGGCACCACATAATCAGGATTACCCGGACCAATGCCTACGATATACAAGGTATGTGCCATTGTTCAAGCTCTCCTATCTCTTTAGCATGTTTATCCATTGCCAAAATCTCACCTTTTAAGGTGGTAATAATGATACCTACCTCTGCTTCATTAGCAATGTATCGCTCACTACGTAACGATGCACGATCTACAACACGTTGGTACACACCAGTCAGTCCTTCACGCTCTAATATTGGGAACGTAGACTCTGTAGTTTGGCAATTGAATAGCTCTTCACACACCGCTTGGGATGCCCCTTCTAAAGCGGCATAGGCTACGATGCTTTCCATACGACCATCACTCATGCGATTGTGTGTATGGAAACTACCACTAGCAAGTTTTATTAGCTTACCAATATGACCGATGATCAAAATACGCTTGAAGCCAATTTGTACTGCCTTTTCCAGCATAAAGCCGATAAAGTTACTGGTTTCTGCCATTTGGTTCTTATGTATACCAAGTACTTGTTCCGCCAGATCCTGACCGATACGGCCCGGCACGAGAACAGCCGTTTCACAACCATTGGCTTTCATAACCTTTAGCTGAGGCACTAACGAGTTTTTGAACCCTTCTTCACTCATAGGCTTAACGATACCCGTAGTACCGATAATGGAAATACCACCTTCGATACCTAGGGTATGGTTTAAGGTTTTCTTGGCTAATACCATACCATTTGGTACGCTCACCGTTACCGTTACACCTTGGCCATGTACACAATGCTCGTCAAAGACGATGTTCATCATCGCCCTAGGCCCTGGATTGATAGCCGGTTCTCCTGGCGGCATCGCAAGTCCCGGTTTTGTTACCGTCCCTACACCAAAGCCTGCCCGGAATCGTAGTTCACCAGTATCATCAAGAGTCACCGTCGTTTCCACATCATTGCCATGGGTTACATCAGGATCGTCGCCGCCGTCTTTCATAACGGTCACCTTAGCCTCTGTATCGGATATGACCTCTACCTGTTTGATAGGTACCTCAATATACTGACCTTGAGGATTTTCAATGACCACTTGATCCACGATGTTCTTATCTAAGAGAGCCAATAAACCAGCTTTCATACCTGCCGTAGCACATGAACCTGTGGTATAGCCACCCTTCATGTCCTCTACTTTCATAAGGCCTCCTACACCGATAGGGTTAGCAACTCCAATGATTCAAACTAACCCTATCTTATGGACATATGTTATTAGGAACGGAAGTTAACGAATTGCAATTCTACAGGGATATCCAATTGTTTTAACATTTGGATTACTGCTTGCAAATCATCTTTATCCTTACCAGATACACGCACTTGATCCTCTTGGATAGATGCTTGTACCTTAATTTTCATGTTTTTAATTGCTTTTACTACTTCTTTAGCATTTTCTTTTGTAATGCCTTTTTTAATAGTAATGATTTGGCGAACTGTAGCACCAGCAGCTGGTTCAACTTTGCCATAGTCAAGATTTTTAATCGCTACGTTACGTTTAACCATTTTGCCTTTTAAAACATCGATAATGGCATTCAATTTATATTCATCATCACCGATGATTTTGATAGTGTCGCCTTCAAGACTGATTTCCGCTTTGGAGCCACGGAAATCATAGCGTGTACCAATCTCTTTTTTCGCTTGGTTTACCGCATTATCTACTTCCTGCATATCCACTTCAGACACAACGTCAAAGGAACAATCTTTAGCCATTTTATACCTCCTACACCTGAACCCGTTGGGCATGGGGTTCATAGCATTACTTTCATCATCCTCATATTCCAAGTGAAAGTGTAAAACTACACCAAATCGGAATATATCTCTATAATTATACCTTATAACAGGCTTATTTTCTAGGTAAATCGACTTTTTTAATTATAACTATTATTAATCATAGAAGAATTATCCATTGAATATCTATCGAATAAATATATAGATAAATATAAAAAATTTATACATATAATCAATATAGTCAAGAAATAGAAAAAGACTGCACTCTTTCAAATGCAGTCTTAACATTATCATTATAAAATTGTGATTTCATCGTAAGTAGGTTGAACTACTAACTCGCCTTTAGAGTTGATAATCCCCCATTTGCCTTTAATTTTTACAGGGCTGTAACCATGAGAGAAGCTACCAGTACCAGAAATATCTTTCATAACTGAAGTTTCTGTCACTGTACCATCAAGGGATAGAATCTTATAATTACCATCTTTATTATATACCCATGTATACGTATCACCAAGGAATGTTTTTACGTTCATAGATCTATCGCCTTTATAGATAACGCGACCAGTAGCCATATCTACTACATAACGATTTGTATCGTTAGTAACAGACATTTCATGTTCACCTACAAACTCAATAGTATCGTATTTAAATGGCACCTCTTGTTTGCCCGTTTCCATATCAAAAATACCGTATTTATTAGTATCTTTGTTTTTCAATGTCAACAATACATTATTCATATCGATTGTACCTGCTTCATAGTTGCCAGGTTGAATTACATATTGGCCTTGACGATTCATAAAGCCTAATTTACCTTCATTACGAACCAAGGTACCATGTTCTTCCATAGGATATACATAATCGTTTTTGCTATCGATTACAACCGCACCATTACGATCAATATAACCACGTTTCATACCATCATCTACAAGACCGCCAAGGCCATCAAGATATACCCCTCCGTGATTATAGAAATATCCCATACCTACAAGGCCTAGAATACCACCAAGGCCAAAGTGACTAACCTTACGGCGGAATTCAGCTAAGCCATTTTTATATGGATATACTTCATTAGATGGAGCATTAAACAATACAATACCTTTACCATCGATAGCAACCACTTTGCCATTAGCTTTTACAAAGGCACGGTCCTCACTAAATTTAGTTTCTACATCGGATAACGCTTTAAATTGAGGCTGAATCACTACATTGCCATTTGCATCTTTAAATCCTAGTTTACCTTTTTCCGTGAAAGCTACATAAGAATCACTTGGATAGTTTTGACTAGCAGTTTTAGGATCAAAATCATTTAACTCTTTAACAGCCGTATTCTTCTCATTAAGGCTGCTATATAAAGCTTCTTGCGCTTCTTTGCCGGATTCTAATACAGTACCATCGCCTTTAATGTGAGAAATTTTATTTTTACCTTCCTCAACAAAGAACGTACCATCCTTTTTACTAGATGCGTCTAAAGATTTATAGGCTGGCGCAAGTACGACTTGACCATTAGTACCTACGATTCCCCATTTTCCCTTTTCTTTAACAAGGCCTAAATAGCCTTGTTGTAATAAAGAGTCATCTTTTAATACCTTCATAGCTTTTTTAACAGCTACTGGTGGCTCTTTAACAGCCCCAGAAATAGGTACAAAAGTATCAAGTCGACCAATACCAACACCTACGCCCACAGAGGTACTGCTAGAATGGTTTGAAGATTTTTCTGTAGTTGTTGTTGTAGATGTAGATAGAGTCGAAGTATGTTGTTCACGTGTAACTTTTGTACTAGTAGATGTTGGTGTATCTTGATTCATCACTGTTGTACTAGTAGTAGATGTTGTAGTAGATGCTGCGAAAGCACTTGTAGACATAGCCGCCAACACACAAGCGACTAATAAGGATTTCTTGTTAAGATTCATAAACCTCTCCTTTTACAAATTAAACTTAGGTACAAAACAATTATATATATACTAAACCTATATATTAAAAATATATAAAATTTATTAACATAAATTATACTATATAGACCTTTAGAAAAACAACAAAGGATGAAAAATTCTTCATTTACTTTTTATTTGATATAATAAAAGTTATGAAAACAGCAACCATAATCGACTTGATTGTAGATTCTGATGTACATACACAGTCTATGAATCATATTATAAAACAACAGCATATTTCCCAACGTATGCGGCGGCGATTGCGAAATGACGGTATTATAACAGTCAATGGCAAACCAGCCTCTTGGAATACTCTTGTCCACGGTGGAGACCATCTCGTTATGAAGTTAACCCCTGAACAAGAGTTTAGTTTAAGTCCTATAGACCTGGATATCGTATACGAAGATGAGCATATTCTAGTCATCAATAAAGAAGCAGGTATTCTAATGCATCCTACCTCAACGGTACGAGATCATACCTTAGCAAACGGCATTCTACATTACTACCAACAGACAAATCAGCATTATGATTTTCATCCGGTTCATCGATTGGATAAGGATACCTCTGGCATTGTTATCATCGCAAAAACATCTGTTGTACAACATGCGTTTGATAAAAAGCGTACTCATTTCCATAAAAACTACGACGCTATTGTAGAAGGTCAATTACCTACTAATCACATAAGCATTCAGTGGCCTATCGGACGCAAACCAGGCAGTATTATTGAGCGTTGTTGTACAATCGAAGGTAAACCAGCGCACACAGATATAACGGTTCTTAGTAGTAATGCCATTAGTCAAAATATGGTAGACCAATACTTCACTCATGTTCAATGTTTGTTACATACAGGGCGAACCCATCAAATTCGTGTCCATCTATCTCAACTGGGATATCCCTTGGCGGGAGATGATTTATATGGTGGTCATTTAAATTATATTGGACGCCAAGCACTCCATGCATCACGGGTTAGCTTTTACCATCCCATGACAGATGAATGGTTAGAACTACAGGCACCAATACCATCGGATATGAAGGCATTAATGACCTACTAAGGTAATCAATATTTACTAAATAAACACCAATACATAAAAATTAACCCACATGGGCCATAAAATTTGACGAATTTTATGCATAAGTTATACAAAAAATATTGGCCCTTTATAGTGTTTCTTGATATACTTAACTTGAATTGATATATGATTGCAATAACACTAGTTTTTTATCTAGCTCATATGCGCTAGAAAGACTAGCAGTCACAGTATTAATAACATGATATGACAGGCCCTATGGCCAAGGAGGACAACATGCCATTAGTTACTACTACAGAAATGTTCAAAAAAGCCTATGAAGGCGGCTATGCTGTTGGCGCTTTCAATGTAAACAACATGGAAATCGTACAAGGTATCGTAGACGCTGCAAAAGAGGAACAATCTCCTCTTATCTTGCAAGTATCTGCAGGTGCTCGTAAATATGCTAAACATATTTACCTTGTAAAACTCGTAGAAGCAGCTCTTGAAGACAGCAATTTACCTATCGCTCTTCACCTTGATCATGGCGATTCCTTCGAAATCTGTAAAGACTGTGTAGATGGTGGTTTCACATCCGTTATGATCGACGCATCTCACCATGACTTTGATGAAAACGTAAAAATTACTAAACAAGTTGTTGAATATGCTCACGCTCATGGCGTTGTAGTAGAAGCAGAACTAGGCCGTTTGGCTGGCGTTGAAGATGATGTAAACGTATCTGATGCAGATGCTCGCTTCACTGACCCAGAACAAGCTGCTGAATTCGTACATCTTACAGGCGTAGACTCCTTAGCAATTGCTATTGGTACTAGCCATGGCGCTTACAAATTCAAAGGCGACCCTTACCTCGACTTCGATCGTTTGAAAAAAGTTGGCGAATTGTTGCCTGACTTCCCTATCGTATTGCATGGTGCATCCTCCGTATTGCCTGAATTCGTAGCTAAATGTAACGAATTCGGTGGCAACATTCCTGGTGCACAAGGCGTACCTGAAGAAATGCTTCGCAAAGCAGCTCAAATGGCAGTTTGCAAAATCAACATCGATACAGACCTTCGTCTTGCTATGACTGCATCCGTACGTGAATACTTGGCTCAAAATCCATCCGAATTTGACCCTCGTAAATACTTAGGACCTGCTCGTGATGCTATTAAAGGCATGGTAGCTCACAAAATTAAAAATGTATTGGGTTCTTCCAACAAACTATAATCAATGGCTAGTGGATTTTTAAAAGGAACCTTAATTTTAACCATTGCCGGTTTCGTAGTGAAAGCCATCGGTAGTATTAACTGGATTCTTCTATCCCGCATCTTGGGTGGTGAAGGCATCGGTATCTACCAGATGGCCTTTCCTATCTATTTGTTACTATTACAAATTTCGAGCGCAGGTGTGCCGATTGCCATCTCTATTTTGACGGCAGAACGATTAGCCTTACACGACTTTGGTGGTGCTAAGAGAGTATTTAATATATCTTTTACAATGTTAACCATTACAGGCTTTATCGCCAGTCTTGCCATGTACTTTGGTGCAGATTGGCTAATCTCTAGTGGACTCATTGCTGAAAGCCGTGCCTACTACTCTATCATCGCGCTCGCTCCGGCAGTATTCTTTGTAACGTGGATTTCCTGCTTCCGCGGGTATATCCAAGGCTATGAAATGATGACGCCAACAGCGGTCAGCCAAATCGTAGAACAACTGTTACGTGTTATCGTCATGCTCGGTGCTGCAGCAATCTTATTGCCTTACGGTTTACCAGCTGCTGCAGGCGGTGCTAGCTTAGGTGCTGGCGTAGGTGCCTTTGGTGCCTTCCTAGTCCTCTTGTACTACTACTATAAATTACCTAAGGCTAGTAGCACTGGTGAAAGCTATGATGGTCCTCGTGAATCAGCTAAAGAAATTTTGTCACGACTCTTAACATTGTCTATTCCAATTTCCTTAGCAAGTATCATGTTGCCACTGACGGCTAACCTCGATTTGCTCATCGTACCACGTCGACTCTTAGATGCGGGATTCCAGATGAACGAGGTAACAGAGTTGTTCGGTTACCTTACAGGTATGGCGGTACCGCTCATCAACTTGGCAACCATCATTACAGCGGCCCTTGCAACAAGCATTGTACCAGCTATCTCTCATGCCTTTGCCAAACGCGATCACCAAGGTATTTATGAACGTACCTCTGGCTCCATGAGATTGACATTTATGGCTACTGTACCATTTACAGTGCTATTGTATGTACTTGCTGCCCCAACAGTTACCTTGATTTATAATGCACCTAAGGCAGAATTAGCTACACAAATTACAGCGTTCTCTATCTTCTTCCTTGGTGTACACCAAGTAACAACAGGTATCTTACAAGGTCTTAACAAACCGCGTATTCCTGTAATTAATATGGGTATTGCGTTAGTAATCAAAGTCATCCTGAACTGGACATTAACGGCCATCCCATGGCTTGGTATCGGCGGTGCCGCTTGGGCAACCGTTGCTGATATTGGCTTTGCTGCGTTACTCAACTTGATTTATATCAAAAAATACACAGGCTACTTCCTTGATATTTCCCTTCTATGGAAAAATGTGGTCAGTGCCGGTGTCATGGGTATACTCATCTTTATGAGTTACCACTACTTAACAGATATCTTACCAATGTGGGTTAACTTCATACTCACAGGTATCGAAGGCTTATTGCTCTATGTTATTATCATGGTTCTTCTAAAAGGACTTAATAAAAATGATGGTGCAAGCATGCCACTCATCGGAAGATTCTTTAGATAAGCATAAAAAAAGAGGTTTAACACTCAAGTGTTAAACCTCTTTTTTATGCTACTCACTTTACGCTATCTTTTTATAGTATTACTTCTTATCATTATGTGCTTTTTTATCTTTCACAATATCCCTAATAGTAGGACTTGTTTGTAATACGTCTAACATTTCAGGTGAAATACCGATTCCCACAAAAGCCTTATCATTCCACGCTTTACTATGTTTAGCATCTACATATTGAATTACGTCTCTCAATTTATAGTTACTTACGTGAACATCATCAGGTTTGTATAAATAATACGTATAAACATACTGATTATCATACAAAACCATGCCAAATAGTGTTGCATTTTCCTTGTTAGCTTCAAAGTATAAAGCTGGAACACCATTGTTCCAAACTGTGGCATATTGTAATCGCTTATGACCTTTCAAAGCATATTTTTTAACAACAGTTCTTAAGTAACTATATAAAATATTTTGTTTTTCAACACTAGCACCTTCTATAAATGGTTGCTTACCAAATACAGCTTTAATACGTCCAGACATATAAACATCATATTCAGCAGGGCCTATAACCTCATGTTTCTTGAATTTGCTATTTTTTAATACCCTAAATGTATAAGGTCCCAAATGAACAGAATCAGTATATGCTAACACATCACTAGCAGGCTTAATAGAAGGTAAAACAAAATTAGCCAAAGGTCCCATTGTATCTGAGATAGAACGTTTAGTATCATCTTTAATATAATTTTTTATAATATCTTTATTAAGAGATTGACCAATATGATAAGAAAGAGTCGGTGTTTTCGGTAACGTAAAATTAATTGTCCCCTCTACATGATGATTATCTAAGCCTATTACATCCCACGTTGCTTTTTCAAGTCCAGGATAAGTAAATACATCACCATCTACAAATCGAACTGAGTCTTTTCGCTTTTCTAATCTCTCATTCAAAGTATTCTGTAAAAGAGATTTATTTAAATCAGTATACTCTATATTTGTATCTTCCCATTTAGAACCTTTAGGCTGTTGTCTTGTTTCATATCTAAAATCAGATACGGCATTAATAGTTCCTCCCACACTCTTAATGGAAGACTTAGACATATGTTTAGGATCAATAGACCAACCTACTATACTTTCTTTTGAGCCTGTAAATTTAATATCAGCCCCATTTTCTGTAATAATATATACACTCCTAGAATGATGTATTGCTCTAGTCAATTCTTGTACTACATAAATATCATCACCTAATTTTTCATTATCATAATTTGGCTCATGTTGTGCCCATTTTTTAACCTCAGACTCTTGGAAGTCATCAACCTTCTTAGCAACTTCTCCTTGAATACGATATTCTTGATACGCTTCTTTCCCAATATCTGGGCGAGCCCCAGGAATATTAACATCAATGGCCTGAGATACGCCTATAGTCCCTATAAACCCAATACAGCTTAACAATAACAAACGTCTTAGCATCATATCTCTCTCCTTAAACACATACATTTATTTATAATTTTAACACTTAGTTTATATTTTATCAATTTCACTTGTATAGAAAATATAGGAAAAAAAGGTCTGACTATATTAGTCAGACCTTTTAGTTTATGCTGTTATGCCTATCATAGTTAAGATTTCCATAATAATTGGTATGGCTACCACAAATAATATAGTACTAATCATGACAAGTCCTGTAGCAAATGGCAAGTCAGATTTCGATTCATTGGCTACAATTGGTAATACTGCAATAACGGGACCCGCCGATTGTACAACAAAGGTAATGATTGCTATTGGTTCTAGGACGATACCTGCGCCATATTGCAAGCCCAGAATGACACAGAACATAATAATCGGTGAAATTACAAAACGACCGATAATACCACCAATAGAATCTTTATTAAGACTCATACTTTTTAGCCCCGCATCATGAAGTACAATACCAATATAAATCAAGGATAATGGGGTTACCATATCTCCTAAGTAATTTAATGTAGTATGTAAAATTGGTGCTAAAGGAATTTCAAAGAATAAGAATATTAATGCTACAAAGAACCCTAACAATGGTGGAGGTAATAACTTCTTCAAATCAAATTTAAACTTCTTATGATTTGTTTCTGTAGCTATTGTGCTATTACTTATACCATCAGTTTTACTATTATCAAAACCTAATTCAGCATTAGGCAGTGGATCTAATTCTAAAAGGAATACCCCTACCATCCATACTGAAATAGTGTTACCGATATAATATAACAAGAAATATGGTAGCGCATCTTGACCAAAGAGGGCGATTTGCACTGGCAATCCTATAAATAAGCAGTTATCATTAACTACCATATTTATAAAAATACCACGCCTACCTCGAGGTACTTTTAGTACTTTCATCATGATAAAAGCAACGATATACGCAATTACATAGGTTAATGTAACGGCTAGCATCCCATATCGTAAGTCCCATAAATCCGATGTATGTAGATGATGCAATACAGATACGAATACACCGGCTGGTAACGCAACAGACATGATAAATCTAGATAGATTACCACTAAATATGGGATGAAACATCCCTCGCCCTTTTAATATATATCCTAGCGAGATCAGCAATACAATAGGTATGATGCTCTGTAAGGATGTAAGAAAAACCATAGTAAACCTCCCGTACAGTTTATTCGTAATCTATCATACCATGTTTTTAACAAAACATATACGAATATAATTATCCCTATAAAACCGAATATAATTATCCCTATAAAACTAATATGAATTTTAGAAAATGTAACAATGTTAACATATTTTAGAATGTATAAGTTTTATAATTAATTGCAATAGTAGTATTATTTATTCACGAATATTTGATATACTTAAACTATACTAATTGTACAAATTTTTACACATACGAGGTGATATTATGACAAAACCATTCATTGGTGTATCTGGCAATATCTTACGAGATAACGGCGGTGCCTACGTAGATTTGTTACGTTCTTATGTAAACCATGATTATCCACGCTCTATCGAAGAGGCTGGTGGTATTCCAGTTATCATTCCATTTACAAAAAATCTCGATGTAGCCCGTGAAACAGTGGCAAAACTTGATGCCTTATTATTATCTGGCGGACATGATGTATCTCCCCTAAATTACGGTGAGGAACCATTGCAAGGTCTAGGCGATGTATTCCCTGAACGAGATCAATTCGATTTCGCATTATTGAAAGCAGCGGAAGAAAAACAAATTCCTATCTTTTGTATTTGCCGAGGCATTCAAATTTTAAATGTATATCGTGGAGGTTCTCTATACCAAGATTTACAGTATGATGAAAGCTGTACGATTAAACATTCACAAAATCAAACGCCTGCATTAGGTACACATACAGTAGATATCGAGTTTGAATCTAAGCTTGCTAGTGCTATTGGTCGTTCCACATGGATTACTAACTCTCACCATCATCAAACAGTAAAACATGTTGGTAAAGGTTTACAAGTAGTAGCAAGAGCTAAGGACGGTACTGTAGAAGGTTTAGAAGACTCCTCCTATCCTTGGTTAGTAGCTTGCCAATTCCATCCAGAAATGATGTCTGAAACAGATGAAAATGCAAAACGTTTATTTGCTGCCTTTGTAACAGCAGCTCGAGAAAATATAACTAAATAGTAGGAAGGTTTTAGTATGAAAGAAACAGGAAAATTTGGCTTCTGGAGTATTGTACTCCTAGGCATCAATGGTATTGTAGGGACAGGTATTTTCCTACTACCAAACAAAGCATATTCTATCATTGGTTCCGCTAGTTTAGGCGTCCTATTATTTGATGCCGTTATTGCAGGATGTATCGCCCTTTGCTTTGCTGAAGCGGCAAGCTTATTTACACGTAATGGCGGACCTTACCTATATGCAAAACATGCATTAGGTGACTTTTGGGCCTTTGAAGTAGGCGTTTTAAAATGGATTGTAACCGTTATTGCTTGGGCGGCCATGGCCGTTGGCTTTGCTACCGCATTAGGTGCTGCAGTACCGGCGTTAAGTGGTGATCTTGCAAAAGATGTTATTTCATTTATCTTGATTATAGGTCTTACCATTGTAAATATCTTTGGTGTTAACGTATCAAAATTCGTTAACAACTTAATCACTATTTCTAAGTTAGTTCCTCTTGCCCTATTCATTGCAATTGGCATTTTCTTTATAAATGGAGCTAACTTTACGCCAGTCTTCCCGCAAGATACTTATGTAGATGGATCATTTGCACAAGCTGCCGTTCTTCTATTCTTTGCCTATACAGGATTTGAAGTTATTGCCATTGCTGCAGAGGATATGAAAAACCCTAAGAAGAATTTACCACGTGCTATTATCATGTGTATGCTTCTCGTGTCCGTTCTATATATGGCAATCCTCGCCGTATCTATCGGTGTACTCGGCTCTGACTTGGCTAATACAAAAGCACCAGTCCAAGATGCTTTTAACGTAATTGTAGGTCCTATCGGTATGTACGTTGTATTAGTAGGAACACTAATTTCTATGGGTGGTATCAACTTTGCGGAGGCTTACTATGCACCTCGTGTGGCTACCTCTATGGCTGAAGACGGTATGTTACCAAGTGCTCTAGCTAAACGTAATCGTTACAATGCACCATATGTTGCAGCTATCGTTACAGCCATTGCCAGTGTACTACTTGCATGGTCTGGTTCCTTTACTACACTAGCAGCCATCAGTGCAGTATCTCGTTTTACACAATACCTACCAACATGTTTAGCGGTTATTATCTTCCGTCGTAAATGGGCAGACAAAACTCGATCTTATACAATCCCTGGTGGCTATTTAATCCCAGTCATCGCTATTGGCACATCCCTATGGATGCTCGCCCAAGCACAAACTAACCAATTACTATGGGGTCTAGGCGGCTGTATTGTAATCTTGCCATTCTACTACTCCTATTGGAAAAAGAAAAAAGCTGGTCTCATTAAAGACCATGACGAAATGTAGAAAAGCTTTTAGTTCGCTTACATATATCTATTTAGAGATACTACCAGTTAAAAATAATTTCACGCATCTCATATATACTCTTTTTTGAGATATTACCAGTTAAAAATAATTATTTCTAATTAAATTTAAAACTACCAGTTAGTCATGTTGTTTTGTAAACCGATCTTCAATAATAGGAGGTCGATCTACTACAACGTGAAATTAACTGGTAGTTTTTTACATTTCTAGACTAAATATAATACTTTTAACTGGTAGTATCTCATTAATCATATATAGTTAGACTAAACATAATTCTTTTAACTGGTAGTATCTCATTAATCATATGTAGTTAGACTAAACATAATACTTTTAACTGGTAGTATCTCGCTAACCATATATATTTAGACTAAGTATAGTACATTTTACTGATAGAGTTAATTAAAATAAATCTTCTTCAAGAGTTGTCGTTTTGCTTAGTTCTTCTTCAATATAGCCAACTTCATCAGTGGCTTCATCTTCGTCACGTGTGTCAATATAGATACTAATAAGCGCTAGTGCGCCTTCTTCATTGAGGGTTGCAATGGCACTCATAGGACCATAGGTTAAAATAAGGCCATCTTCTTCATCGCGAATGATATGAGGTACCGCATCAAAGTGTTGGTTCATGAGCTGATCAAAGTAATCTTCTACATCAAGGCCGCTTTCAAGGGTGATGGATTCAGCATCACCTTTTTGGAATACAACACGTGTGTCTTCATCGATGTACTGATAAAAATCATCCACATCGACATTCGCTGTTTCAAGCCACATGCTGAGGGCTGTAATCCAATCTTTCACAGTAGTTGGTGCAGAAATAAATGCATACTCGCTTTCATCCTCGCCAAAGCGAAGGTCATAATACTCAATACTATAGTTTTCCTGACTAGATACGATACGGTCTACAAGGCCCTCATCATTTACATCAACAAAAATCATGTACACATAGTTATCGCCGCTTTCATAAGAAACAGTCAAACCATGACGACCCTCATGGAAAAGCGCATCCTCCTCGTACACATCGGTAATATGCATCACCTTGCACGTAACAGGCACATTATCAGCCTTAATAGACTCCGTCATAGAGGATAAAAACTCAATACTTTCATTACGATTGCGGCCAATAATACCACGCCCTGTGGACATGTACTCACAATCCTCAGCCAAAATGTTTTCAATACCATGAATATCTGCAGATTCAAGAATAGATTTTATCAATAAAAGAGCTTGTATTTCAGTCATACTACGCCTCCTATACGCTGTAATTAATACTGCTATTATTGTAACACAATTATAGTAACAAATATGGCTATTCTCTTGATTTTCTCCATATTTATCATATACTTATAAAGTACATATTGATTTCGTATTGGAGGTCCCCATGAAATATACAACCATCGTCTTTGATTGCGACGGCACATTGCTCGATACGGCTACAGATTTAGCGAATGCTGTAAATCATGTACTACGTACACATAACTTCCCTGAAAAGTCTCTAGCAGAGGTAAAGGCAGCGCTTGGTAATGCAGTAACGTACTTGATGCGTCAATGTTTACCAAGTTCTGTGGCAGATAACGAATTAGAGCCATACATCAATGAATTCAAAGCATACTATGGTGAGCATCTGAAAGATACGACAGCTCCCTACCCAGGCATCCTAGACATGCTTGATGTATTACGTGAGCAAGGCTATAAATTGGCTATCGTATCTAACAAAATCCAAGAAGGTGTAACACCTCTCAACAAAGAATACTTCGGTGATCGCTTACCTGTTGCTATTGGTGAAAGACCAGGATTACAACGTAAACCAGCACCAGACATGGTACTCCAAGCCTTAAAAGAACTAGATTCTACACCAGAAGAATCTATTTATGTAGGTGACTCTGAAGTTGACGTAGCTACTGCGAAAAACTCTGGTCTACTCTGTATCGGTGTTACCTGGGGCTTTAGAGAAGAATCTCTCCACCAAGAATTAGGCGTAACACATATTGCCCGTAAAGCAGAGGATATTCTTGGCATTGTAGAAAACTTAAATAAATAACATCCTAAATTACAATCATTAATCTATAACAAATTCATATAAAATAAACGATTTATATCTTAAAACCGCACAAAAATGGGAATTAAAATATTAGACTTCTCATTTTTCGCGGTTTTTCTTTTATTTTCTCTAATTTATTTGAACTTTCACATTATACTTTTTACGCATAGATAGTATTTCCAATCTATTGCCTTAAAAATGTGATATATGTTACATTTATGAGGCAGTGCTTTCACATAGATATGCCGTCAATTCAATAGCTAGTGTATTGAATAGGAGATGACAGCATAAAATCATGTGACTATTTTACTGTATGGTTGTAGTTAGTTGTCCCCCACGGAGAAATGAGGAACAAATGGAAAATGAAGTAAGAAAAGTTGAAATGAGTGAAAATGTAGCAGATCCTACAGGTCTTGGTCTACTTGGTCTAGCTATTGTATGTTTTGTGGTATCCACGTCCCGCGTAGGCTGGTCTGGTCCAACAACATCCGTTATTATTCCTTGGGCTGTTTTATTAGGTTCTTTGGCCCAATTAATGGCAAGCTATTTTGATTTCAAGAAAAATAATCCATTCGGATCCGTTGTATTCGGTGCATACGGTTTATTCTGGTCCGCAATGGCTGGCGTTTGGTTAACTCAAATGGGATCCTTCGGTCCTGAAATCCAAAAAGGTTTCGATGTAACACAATTGGCATTCGCTTTTGTGGGCTTCTTAATCTTCTCTATCTTTGGTACAATTGCATCTTTGAAAACAAACAAAGTTGTATTCGCTATCATGGTCTTAATCTGCTTCCTATTCTTCGGTCTTGCAACAGACCTATTCTTAGGTGGCAAAACAGGCTTCTTCGCTCTTGCAGCATGGTCTGAATTATTCATCTCCCTATTGGGCTTCTACGGTTCTGGTGCTGTACTTGTAAATAAAGTATTCGGCAAAACTGTATTCCCAATGGGTAAAAGCATTCTATAATAATTTAATAGCCATATAAATTACTTACACGATAAAAGAGGTTCCTATTGGTCACCTAGGTGACTATTAGGGACCTCTAATTTATTTACTTTTACGTTTGACATCGCTATATTGAACTTAAGGTCTATAAATGGGTCCATTCTTAGCTAATCTTATAGAGATTGGCAGTAAGATTTCCATCAATTGAATCATTAGTATGATATAATATTATTTTATATACTAAGTTATGTATTTGAAAGGAGGAAAATATAATGCAACAATCATGGAAAATTGCATTTGCCTACATAGGTGTTATTGTAGGTGCAGGACTCTCGAGTGGACAAGATCTTCTACAATATTTTATAAGTTTTGGCCAAATAGGTCTTATTGGTGTTCTATTACTAGGTCTATTAAATGCCGCATTTGGTAAAATCATGCTTTCTTTGGGGAGCTACTATCGTGCAGACAATCATGAAGAAGTTTTTAC
Organism: Veillonella faecalis; assembly: GCF_024677885.1. NCBI lineage: Bacteria > Bacillati > Bacillota > Negativicutes > Veillonellales > Veillonellaceae > Veillonella > Veillonella faecalis. The sequence goes on along the minus strand of NZ_JALBWL010000001.1, from coordinate 248,615 downwards.
ACAGATTTCCCATCCGATCATTACAAAAATCCTTGATTTTGTTCTAATCGCTGGTAGTTTTATTATGGGCTTCGTTATGATAGCCGGTGCAGGATCAAACTTAGAACAACAGTTTGGACTTCCTTTTTGGATTGGCGGATTAATTTGCTCACTTTTAATCATAACCGTATCATTTATGGACTTTGATAAAATTACCAGTGTTCTAGGTGTTTTTACACCTATTATGATTGTAATGATATTCATCATTACAGGTTACTCTTTTATTGGTAAAAGTCATGATTGGGCTGCGTTAGATACTATAGCCCACACAATCAAACCAGCCACAAGCAATGTATGGTTTTCTGTCATTAATTATTATTCTCTATGTGCTATGACAGCTGTTTCTATGGCCTTTATTTTAGGTGGCTCTGTTGTTCGTATTGGTATTGCTGAAAAAGGTGGCACTCGTGGCGGCCTATTAGTCGGATTAGTTGTTTTTATAGCTGCTATCTCTATTTTTGCAAATCTAGATACAGTAAAAGATGCAGATTTGCCGATTCTTGCTATCGCCAATCAAATTCATCCTTGGCTAGCATATATATATGCAATCACAGTCTTTTCACTTATTTTTAATACAGCATTCTCTCTTTTTTATTCTATTGCTAGACGTTTTGCCAACGGCAGTACAAAAAGAATGAGAATTGTTATTATTTCTGTAGTAATCATAGGATATATATGTAGTTTCTTTGGTTTTAAAGATTTGATTAGTATCCTCTACCCAATTCTCGGTTATATGGGACTATTACTCCTAATTATTCTTATTTATGGCTGGCTCCGTGATCGTAAGGATATCATTATGGAAAAACTCTTCCGAAGAAAGATGCTCCGTTTATCATTAAAAAAACATAGTCCTCACAAAAATCTTTCAGAAAAAGAACGTGAACTATTCCATACATTAGGTGATATTAGTCAAGCAGATACAAAATCTCTTAAAGAAGATATTCATAATGAAGCAAAAGAAATACTTTCAAATACGGAAACAGTTCAAGAACTAAAAGACTATGTAGAAGTGCATCTCTCAATAGACGAAGAAGTTATACATCAAAATATCAATATCCTACAAGAACAACAGGAAGAATCAAAATCAACTGAATCTTCTAAAGATAGACCTATCAAAAAGTCCAATATAAATAACAATGAAGTAAAATGAATAACGAGGAAATAATGACAGGTGTGGAATTAGAAATTATACTAAAAGCTGGAAAAATATTACTTAGCAGTGGCGCCGAAATCAGTCGTACAGAGGATACTATGAACTACATAGCACGAGCTATGAATTTTAAATATTTAGAAGCCTACGTATCCAATAGAGGTATTTTTGCAACTGCTAAGAAAGCTGATGGAACTGAAATTACTCGTATTTATAACGTTCCTGAAGTCGATATTAACCTCAGTAAAATTGAATCTGTTAATGCTCTCTCCCGACGTATCACACAAAAAAATATTACTATTGAGGAGATTGAAAGTGAACTTAATCAAATTGATACCATGTCAGACTATTCTTTTTTTTGGAGATTAGCAGCTTATACGTTAGGAGCTTCGGGCTTTAGCTATGCAATTGGTAGTTCTATAACAGACTCTATAATTGCAGGTATTATAGGCTTAATATTAGGCGTCTATATGTGTACGATTAAACGCATACTTAGCTCTGATGTATTGATTACCATTTTAGGTAGTATTCTAATAGCCTTATTGGGTAATCTCTTTATCCACTTTGAATTAGGCTCCAACCTATCAGTTATATTACTAGGAGCCATGATTGACATTGTTCCCGGAGTTCCTTTCGTCAATGCTATTAGAGAGTATAGCCAGAATAACTATAATACAGGAATAACCCTTATGATGGGCGCGTTACTTACCTGTATTTCAATGGCTGTAGGGGTCGCAGTAGTACAATCACTACTCTTCAACACACAAATGATTCCTCTTTATACCTCTAATTTAGATACTAATTCCTTAACCTCTATGTTTATGCGTAGTATAATGGCTGGTATTGGTACTACAGCATTTGCAATCTTATTCCGTGTAGCTAAACAACATTTTATCGATTGTACAATATTAGGATTCATCTCATGGTTCTTGTTCTTAACATTATCTTCACTACAGTCTAATGTTATGCTCTCCATATTCATCAGTGGTTTTATCATCGCCATAGCATCAAGAATATTGGCTGTTAAACGGAAATGCCCTGCTATAGTTTTCCTAATGACTAGCTTATTCCCTTTACTACCAGGGCTCAGCTTTTATCGATCCATTTATTATATGCTAATGGGACAAGAAACTATTGCCATTAGCTTCGCAAAAGAATCCTTTTTGATAGCTTTTACAATTGCTATATCTATCGCAATTGTAAAACATATAAAACCACCACGAATCAAAAAACACTTATAAATAATATAACCTTATAACAAATTCATGTAAATTAAAGCATTATAAAAGAGGTTCCTATAAGTCACTACTGTGAACATTAGGAACCTCTTTTATTTATAACTATATTGTGCTAATTAGATATCACTTATTTATAACTGAACTGCGCATCCATAATCATTTGGCGCAACTGCTCAATGCGAATACCTTCAGGTAGCTTGTCTCTATAAAACTGCAACTTATAATAGTAACGAGTATCTTCATAATCTGTAACTAATACCATATCCGTCCTATTATGTAATGGCCAGCCATACATAAATTCGGCTAGCAAACTACGCACACCATCATTATTGACCTCTATTACATCATGCTTAACAGGCAATACCATCTTTACGGTAGGTTCAGGAACCGTTCTATCTTTAATGAGCTGATTAACCTCAGCATCAAGAGTAGGGCTAGTACTATCGATAGATCTAGCCTTTACATGCATAAATACCCCATCAGAGGTTCTAAACGCCCTACCATCAATGTCCTTTGTTTCACCCTGCGTTTCAATAGCATTCTTTAATACTCGGAATTGATACGGTCCATAAAACTTGATATCTGTAATAGCATCTAATGCCGCATCATATTGACCATTATGTACATTCGTAACATGCATAAGAGGTTTAATATCATTAGCTTGTGAAAGCATAGGTACGGCTAAACACAAACCTAAGCTTATTAATGTAATACAACGTTTCATATGAGTCTCCCTCTCCCTAAAAACTATTATCTTATTTGTATTGTAACATAATTAATCTATTCCATTATAATAGTTACAAAACGAAAGAGGTTCCTATTGGTCACCAAGGTGATTATTAGGAACCTCTAATCTATTTACTTTTATTATGGACAGCACTATATTGAACTTGAGGCCTCTAAATGGGTCCAGCCTTTGCTAATCTTCTAGAGATTGGCGGTGAAGGAAGGTATGAAAAAAGGCCCGACATAGAAGTCAGACCGTTTCTTCAATTTTAAAACTTTAGAAGCGAAGTCTGGCGACCAAACCATTTATGCCTCACTTTGATATAAATTATATCATATCTAAATAAAGAAAGGAATCAAAGGATTCCTTTCCTTATTTTCATTTTAATATATAACATCAAATATGATTTTACTTAACAGATAAGTATCGCACTTTATAGAAAATCAACTTCACCTTTATAAGTATCACCTAAATTTGAAATTGTCGCATCAGAGACCATTTCACCTAGTGGAGGCAACTTATTACGATTCAAATCGTAGTTATAACGAATCGTATGTATATAAAGGTTATGTGCATCTTGCGTGCTAAATCTCAATTCTGAAGTACCATCTTCATATGTAAAATACACACGTACTCCTGGAACACCATCATTCCATACATACGTATGTCCACCATGGCGCATATTATGTCTAGCTTTTAACTGTGCTTCATTAATAGTAACAATATCAACAAGATTTGCCCAGATTAAGCCCTTGTGTTCAACGGGATATACCTCTATCGTCTGCGTAATACCTATAGGATTCTTATATATTTTTATATACTCATTTCCAGATGATTCCTCTATGGCATCATTTAACACTCGATAATTAAAATTATTAAAACTTTCAAAATGACTAGACTCATTTAACCAAGCTAATGAAGTTATATTAGGCACAATATAATTAGCGATAACGTCCTCGACACCTCGTTTACCAATACCTTGTTCTCCATCCTCTCGAACCATCAATGTAAGTACATATTGTGTGTCTGGTTCATTCGGTAAAGCAAATGAAATATCATTTGCTAGAAATCTAGGATCACTCTTAGTTTTCATTGTGCTCCACCGGCTATTAATTATATTTTCTCTTTTAAAAGTACTACCCTCAATACTAGATATATCAAACTTGTCTTGTTTCAACTGTGACCATTTATTTTGCAATGCAGCTGTCACAGAATCTTGATTCAATTCTTTATAAGGTTTACCTAAATACTGAGCACTCTGCTCATACGGCTGATTCTCCACAGATAAACTAGTATAAATAAACGGATGGTTAAATGTATACATAAGTGCATTAGTACCTGCCATACCTGAAATAGGGCTAGATTGTGTACCACCTCTGAAAGCCGGAAATGGCAGTGAATAGGAAAGTCCTCCTTTAGCAGTATGTATATGTATTTCTGTTACAGCATTGTATTGAGCTCGCCACATAGAGTAATTTAAATTTCTACGTGCCTCATCATTCATATCTTCAACACGAAATAGTATCTTAGCTGCGTCACTAACTTCTGTATTCTCTGTAGCCTTGTAGATTTTTTCATTAAGAATTTTATCCATTAAATCATTCTTATACATACTAGAACTAGAATAATGGATTTTTGCATTATATCCAGGTAACTCAGATCCGTTACTACAACCGCTTAAACAAAGTACAGCAATCAGACTCCCCAATAGCAAATATTTCCTCAACATAAGCTCTCCTCAACAAACACTATTTATATTCTGTACATTGTAACGTACTTATATAGTAATAAAATGATAATAATAAAGAGGTTCCTATTGCTCACCTAAGTGACTATTAGGAACCTCTCATCTATTTACTTTTATAATTTACAGAACTATAGTGAACTTGAGGCCTCTAAATGGGTCCAGCCTTTGCTAATCAACTCGAAGATTGGCGGTGAAAGAACATATGAAAAAAGGCCCGACATAGAAGTCAGACCGTTTCTTCAATTTTACTTACTAGAAGCGAAGTCTGGCGTCCAAACCATTTATGCCTCACTTTGATATAAATTATATCATATCTAAATAGGGAAGGGAATTAGACAATTTCCTTCTCTATTTAGTTTATAAACCTTACAGTTGTTATAACAGAGTGACTTATATCATCGACAATATATAGTATCAATTGATATACTTATACTATATTACTACTGGGCTGACGGATTCGTAGAATTGACTACATGCACAGTAGCACACATCGTGTGATAGCCGACCGTCTGGGCAAGCTTTTGTTCAGATGGTCTTTTTTTGTTCTCTCATAGCAAATATGCTATATAAATTTTTAATCATTTCACCTATATGAAAGGAGTTTTCTTATGAGAAATCGTTGGCTTATTGCACTAGCTGCCATTGGTCTACATATATCCATCGGTAGTGTATACGCATGGAGCGTTCTCACACGACCTATTATGGCAGATATGGGATTTACTATGTCTCAAACAACATGGACCTTCTCCCTAGCTATCCTGATGCTTGGACTGTCTGCAGGCTTTTTAGGATCCTTTGCAGAAAAAATAGGTCCTAAAAAAAGCGGCCTTCTTGCTATGTTATTCTGGGTGGCAGGCCTATTAGGCACTGCTTATGCACTTAGTATCCATAATCTTACCTTACTCTATCTATTCTATGGTATCATTGGTGGTATCGGATTAGGTATTGGTTATATAACACCAGTTTCTACACTAGTAAAATACTTTCCAAATCGTCCAGGATTTGCCACCGGGTTAGCCATTATGGGTTTTGGGTTTGCTTCACTCATTGCAGGCCCGCTTATGCAATTCCTCGTAGCTCAAGTTGGATTAGTAAATAACTTCATTATCCTCGGCGTAATCTATCTAGTGGTTATGGGCGCCTCTTCTCTCTATTTGAAAGCACCTCAACCAAAACAACCACCTCGAACTACGAAAGATAAATCCACTATGTACGTTCACAACCATGGTATGCTAGCTAATGATGCTATGAAAACTTGGCAATTTGGTGCCCTTTGGTGGATTTTCTTTATTAATATTACCTGTGGTATAGGTCTTCTATCCTTAGCATCCCCTATGGCACAAGAAACCATTGGTATGACACCTGCAGCAGCTGCATCACTAGTTGGTATCATCGGTATCTTCAATGGTGGAGGTCGCATTGCATGGTCCACTATCTCCGACTACTTTGGCCGTGCACAAACTTACATACTATTCTTTTTTATACAAATCATCGCATTCTACGTACTTGCCGAAACCAATAATGCTCTAACATTCCAAGTTTTAATTCTTCTCATTATCACCTGCTATGGTGGCGGATTCGCCTGTATGCCAGCATATCTTGCAGACCTCTATGGCATACGCCAACTCTCCACTATTCATGGCCGCATTCTAACCGCTTGGGGATTAGCTGGTATAGTTGGTCCTATGCTCGTGTCATACTTTCACGAAGCAGGATATGGCTATACTACAGCCTTAGTATGCTTTGCTCTTCTATTTGTATTAAATACAATTATTGCTATAATCTTAAAAATATACGGCAAACGAGGTCTGCATAAAAGATACTGTTAAATCCCCGAACTAATTACAAAACGAAAGAGGTTCCTATTGGTCACCTAGGTGACTATTAGGAACCTCTAATCTATTTACTTTTATTATTCACAACATTATATTGAACTTGAGGCCTCTAAATGGGTCCAGCCTTTGCTAATCTTCTAGAGATTGGCGGTGATCAATATGAGTACATTCAAAGTGTTATCGTTAATGATTTCCTTTGGCATACTTGTAGCGACCATTATCATGGCAGCAAAGTGATTGACCTCTAGCAAAAGCTAGCTTTCTAATCGTGGTATGAAAAAAGGCCCGACATAGAAGTCAGACCGTTTCTTCAACATTAAATTCTAGAAGCGAAGTCTGGCGACCAAACCATTTATGCCTCACTTTGATATAAATTATATCATATCTAAACAGGGAAAGAAATCGTATTATTTCTTTCCCTGTTATCATTGTGCGCCAAATAGACATATATATGTTTATTAGGCTCTACTATTTTATTACTTATTGCAATTCAAGATAAGCTAAGACTTTAATCTTAGATTAAATAAGTCAATATCTCTATTATACATATCTCCAGTATTTAACAACTTTACATCTAACAACATATTTTTTAGTTGCTCCAAAGTATAATAGCCATTTACTCGATATGAAACAATATGACGATATTCATAGTCTTTATCGCGTGTAATAAATTCTAATCTCCCCGCTCCATTAGATAATTCATAATCCAATAATAACCCCGGAATCCCATCAAACCAGACAAAACTTTTACTAATCCGAGACAATCTAATCTCTTTATTTAAGGTATGACCATATAAAGAATTAATATACTCAATATGTGTCTCAAAGTTATATGGATCATCTGGTTTGGCATTCAATAAAAAATGCTGTTGCTTATCATGTAGTGGAATCATCTGAAGAACTTGATTTACTCCATGTGGTCCTTTATGCGTTACAGTATAAGATTTAGATCCATATATACTGTCCTTATCTGTCGATTCTGTACGAGTTGAACCATTTAGTACCCGATACTGTAAATTCTTCGACATCGTAATAGTAGAAAATTCGTTAAGTCTATTCAACGAACGTACCGAAGGCAACACATAATTGGCAAGAATTCTATTCGCTTTTATATTACGTTCTGACTCTGATTCAGATCCTGCAACATACGTACCAATACTATGACTAGTATTAGGATTATCTTTGCTTGTAAAAGTAATGCCTACAATAGTACCTTTATTTGATTTATCCAAATTAGTAACGTTTAGATTCCAATATTTTGTATTATCTAATTTTTTATAAATAAATGTTCTTTCAGAACCACCTTTTTCAACAACATTATAATCTCTAGCGACATATGTACTGCCAGTAAGACCTTCTAAGGTATAGTTATGTTCACTATTTTGAATCTTAAATACACTTGAAAATGGAACTGTGAGCTGTATCCCACTATTTTCTGTATGTTCTATTATTTCTGTTTGTCCATCTATTGGCGTCATAAACTGCTTAAAATCATGGCGTAACGTTTTCTCCAATTCAGCATCATCAGATATCTTACGCCATTCTTTTAATTTTTCAAAAGTACCATCAGCTTTGATTTGATTAATCATAGCCTGTGTACTAGCAATTTGCTCAAATGCGATTTTAGGACTAAGATATACATAATCTTTATACTCATCTTCAGGTATTTTGGAGTTTGCACCAGGTAGGTCTACATCTATAGCATGACAAGATACACAAATTGAACTCAATACAATAGCACTTAATAATAATCGTTTTAACATATACATCTCTCCACAAAAAGTAATTTTAACTGTATTGTAACATAATAAGAACATAATTATGAATACGATTACAAAGCGAAAGAGGTTCCTATTGGTCACCTAGGTGACTATTAGGAACCTCTAATCTATTTACTTTTATAATTAACAGCACTATATTGAACTTGAGGCCTCTAAATGGGTCCAGCCTTTGCTAATCTTCTAGAGATTGGCGGTGATCAATATGAGTCCATACAAAGTATTATCTTTAATGATTTCCTTTGGCATACTTGTGGCGACCATTATCATGGCAGCAAAGTGATTGACCTCTAGTAAAAGCTAGCTTTCTAATCGTGGTATGAAAAAAGGCCCGACATAGAAGTCAGACCGTTTCTTCAATTTCAAATTACTAGAAGCGAAGTCTGGCGTCGAAACCATTTATGCCTCACTTTGATATAAATTATATCATATCTAAACAGGGAAAGAAATCATATGATTTCTTTCCCTGTTTTATTGTTATAACCTTCCATATATGCGTCATTTATAAGTATCGTCTTAAGCTAATATTTTCTAGATATCCTCTAATGTATAAACAGGTAAGTATCTTTGAGCGAATGCAAGGTTTTTATTGAGTTCTGCCCATTTAGTAGCATCACCAATAACATATACATATTCTTTTGCTCTTGTAAAAGCTACATTTACATTATTTGCATTAACCCATTTAATTGCGCCATTAGCAGAGCCATCACTTTGACAGCCTAACATATAAATAACAACTTTAGCTTCTTTACCTTGGAATGTATGAACAGTCCCGATATTATCCTCTAGCCAGGCTTTCTTATTATCATCTTTTGTCCAGTTCACAATATCATCACTAATGGATTCCATATACTTTTTAAACCCGTATGAAACAGTAGTAAATGGTGTAATGATAAAGATATCTTTAAATTTAGTATTTCTAGCTCGTAGCTTTTGAATTAATTCAAAAGCAATTTCACCTTGTACTTGTATATATCTCTCTTTACCTGTACTCGATTCAATATTACTTGCATCATATGTTATCCAACAGCTTTCTTTACATGGATCAATTGGTTCTTTAGGATTCATGGTCTTATTAATCATGAATCCACCATAAGATAACTCATTTGACACCGTAAACATTGGATCTTTACAGCGTCTATGAATAACAAGTGGGCACCCTACCCAAGATTCAGAACCATCAAGGTTTTTGATGATGCCTGCAAATGGATTTTGTGCATCAGCTAAGCTTTGTACAGATAACTCTTTGCTCCGATATTTACCAATACCTTCGCCACCAATTTTTTCGACAAACAAATCCTGCACAGTTTGTACGGGTTCAATCTGTTTTGGATCACCAACTACGATTGCTTTTTGAGAGCGGAATAATGCCCCTACGAGCATATGAGGTGACGCTTGCCCTGCCTCATCAATAATAATGGTCCCTAACGAGCTTTCAACTTTACAGTTAATCAAGAATCTCTCCACAGCAGCAAAAGTAGAGGAAATAACAGGAACTGCAATCATCAAGGAATTAAGTAATGCAGGGAAAATCGTATCAAGATCAAAGTTCTTCTGTAATTTTTTCTTCTCACTAAATGGGCCCCAATACTGACTAAGTAATTGCATATTGTTTCTGAAAGCATCACTCATAACAACAGCCTTTTGTAATTGTAAAGCATCATATAATAAACGCTCTCTACATTCATTCAAATAGTTACACACATATAAAAACGCCGTGTGAGCCTCTGCACGGCCCTCATCAGATGACATTAACTTTGACGCTATATCATCAAAGCAATGTATCGTGTCCTTACTAGTAGTTTTTAATGTACCTAAAATCTCTTGCTGCGTTTTTTCTACTTCTTGAGCAGTATCCTCGATTTCTTTAATATCTGCTAATAAACTATCTTTCGTATTAATTATAGACTTACGCTCATTAACTAACTGATGTAATGCAGTCAATTGGTCTTTAACAGTTTGAAGCTTTGTATTCTCCTCTTCAATTACCGCTAACAATGTAGGGTTACCCATAGCTTTTAAAATAGACCAATTAGTAGCACTCCAAAGCTTATCAAAAATAGAGCGTTGATTGTTATACTCTATTAATTTAGACTCAATACTGTTTTTATGCTCTATTAACTTCAACAAATCATCATCTAATGTGTTATATTTACTTAACTGTTCATTGATTGAAAGAACGTCTTCTTGTAATTGATTCATTTTAAGATTCAACTCTTGAATTAATTGGATATTATCTTCATATACGGTTACATAATCAAATAATGTTTTTACAAGATCATATTGATCCTGAAACTGTTTTTTAGCACTTTCAAAAGCAATTTGAGCATCAGGAATACGCATGATAGAAGACATGTCTGAGGATAATACATCTAATGCAGGCATGAATTTATTGATATTAGATTTTTTACCCAATCTAGCTGAAATTAATCCCCATTGGTCATTACTCTCTGCTAAACAGTCTGCTAAAAATGTAAAATATACCTCATTAGATTTAACAAATTGATACTTCTTATCCTCAGCAAAACAAGATAAATCAACCTGTTGTTCAGAGAAATCAGGATTAAATAATATAGACCCATTAGTCCCCTCTTCCACAGAGGAAATATTTGGCAATTCTAATGTAATATTTTCAACAGCTTTGTTATTTGAGGAAAGTACTAACATACCATATACGGCAATGTCACTAGGTATAGTATAGTAAAAAGATGTTCCATCTCGGCCCATAACCTTTTTGAAGATATCATTTACATGATTACTTTCACAAAACTTAGCCGCACGCTCAACAATATTACTAGCAATTATATCCTTCAATAACGTAGTTTTACCCGTACCAGGAGGTCCATTAACAGAAAAGATATCTTTAGGATTCTCCTTAGCAATATTAACAGCAATTTGCTGCATAAAAGACAAATTAAACTTTGAAGGCCATCTACCAAATGGCAAAACCTTAGGATTATACCATTTGCGCATCTGATCCGTATCCTTTAACAAATCATAATGCTCAATATCCTGATTAAGACTATTGATATACGACAATACCTTATCACTATCTCTTAATATATCAATATGTTGTAACACCATCTGTAAATCATAAAGGAAAAAGCTAGATTTTAAATCATTAATAGGCATTGTCTCAGCCTTAACTAGCTGAATCTCCTCTGCCTTGAAACCACAGTATCCATAGACGTCACCAGGACGAAACATAGTAACTCCCATAGGTCCCAAGATGTGCTCTTGTATATATGTATTGATTACACCTGCAGCCTTATCAAGAGATACCTTTTCCTCAGGAAGATTAAAACTATCTTCGATTGATTTAACAACCTTATCCCAACCATCTAGCTTAATATCTTTAAACACCACATTAGGCTGAGACATCATTTGATAAATCACCCAAATAAAAGGAGCAATTTGAAGGCTCCCTTCTTTATAGTATCCTGCTGCATCAACAGTAAACGATGCACTATACACATTCCCTAAATATGGTTTTTCCGGATATTCAATTTCTAATTTATCAATGAAAGCTTCAAGTACTTCAGACCCTTTGACTACACATAAAAGAACAGCATGTTCATCATCTAACACGTAATCCTTTTCATCCTTAAAACTTTTAATCTCATCAATAATAGAATAATGATAAGAATAATTTGGTAATGGGACTACATACGTAGAAATACGTGAATTTTTCCAATTGCGATTAATTACAGACTGTTGGTAAATAGTGGTTCTATCTTTTTCAGTAGTAAACACGAGCTCTTTTACATATTTCTTAGGAATCGCTTTATACTTAGGAACCTCTTTCGGTTGCAAACATTCAAGTGTATACCAGTAATTTATAATTTGCTTTGCAGTATCTCTCATCTATATCTACCCTCTCATTAGACCAATGAGGGTATTATACAGGTTGAATAAAGAGATTTCATGAAAATAAAGTAAAAAACGGTCTGACTATAAAGTGAGACCGTTTTTTCAATATTAAAACCTAGAAACAAAAGCTGGCAAGCTAACCATTTAATACATTTTATTATAATAGACATATAATATTACAAAAACTGTATTTGAGTTAAATTGATCAAGTAAAACCCTAAGATGACCATAATTAGTTAGCCATTAAAGAGTCATTTATTAAGCCTGATATTATTAAATTAGCAAGCTGTGAATACTAAAAAACATTTTCACATTTTTCTGATTATTGAATTATTTTCCAATAGCATACATTTGTCCAACCTTCTTTATATCACTAATCGTCCAAGCACCTTTATCAATATTAGAATAAAAAATCACCACTTCTATCAGTAGAAACAATTCAGTCTGGTATGCGTAGCTATACCCTATACCATACGAGTTCAGTTTTAGTTGCTATACTTCCTAGTCCGATATAATTTTTATCCTCTTCTAGTTTAAATTCACCATCTAAACTACAATCAGGTATGGTAAATTCAAAGTTATTTTAGCTATCATGAACCGATACAACAGTTACCTCTTCTTGTTAACAACCTTTACTACACATCTCATACGTATTTACAGGAATGCTAGGCTCTGCACCGGGTAAAGATAAATTATTAACTAGAACTTAGTATTTAATTCATCCATATTCATAATAAAAGCTAAGACCATTATGGAAATAAATTCCACTCTCATGGGCTACTTTCCTAAAAATAGCTATGTAATATTTATTTTAACATAATTATTTATAGAAAAAGCCGGTACAATTCAGCTCATTTTCCCCAAGAGAATTTTAAAATCAATATTTTATACCAAAACTCTATCTTAATTTAAATTTCAACGAATTAAAACCGAAGGTTTCAAAATCTATAAATTATTAACTTCATGCAAATTTATGAAATAAAAGTACTTATAACTTATCAAAAGATACCATCCCTCCAAGAGTTTCTATAAAAATACGATTTCTGATTCTCGCATCATTTACTAATTTATCAAATGATAGTACTTCAATTTGTGAATTATATCCACTATGATATTTATAATAACCTAATCGATCTGGAAGCGGTTTATAATCATCTCGATTTAATATTCTTAATAAAGATTTATTAATATCACAAATAGCATATAAATAAAATCTTGTATTAGAGTCAGCATTTATTAGCCGCCCATCATGTGTTTCTGCTTTTCCATCCCGTATTGCGCTAACATAATCTAACATTTGCACCATAGGATTGCTCTCATCATTATAATCATTTCTCATAGGTCGCTTTAACTCTATAATAGTAAGAGAATCATGCGTACCAGAATAATTATCACTTTTGAAAACAGAGGGAGTATCCATACATAAGATATCCGGTCTATTCTTACCATCAATAATTTTCTTATCCGAGGCTATATACGACATATAAGATAATCTATCATCAATTAGCCACAAATTATGTGAACAAGGTCCATATTCTTCATTAGTTGATCTCATAGGAAAAAGAATATTATGTATTACTTCTTCTTTAGTATATCCATCATTGTTTCGTTTCAATGCAGATTCTAACAACTCTATAATAATCTTTCGATATGTAATATACTTAGCTAAATTTGACTTACTACAATCATCAAATTTCGAAAACTCTTCTAAAAAAACCTCCTTATAATTACTACCAAAAATATCTTTCTCATCAATTAGAACTCTAATTTTATCACGACTTTCACGTTCTAAACCTCTATATATCCGATGCAATTCATCATCTAGCTTATCTTCTTTTAAATTAGGTTTAATTAATCGAAGTTTCTCATCACAATAATGTTTTAATACCGAATATTCAGGCTTTTGATTGTCAATATAGTTTACAACTTTATCATATGTTTCTTTTTGTATATTATTTATATCATCCTTTAATACAAACATAATTTCTGAGATAATTTTATCCTTTATATCTTTCATACAAGGATATGGATCTAATTCTCCCGACTCTTCTGAAATATTAAAGCCTAGCCTATTAGCTTGAACATGAGTATTCAAATACTCACCAGAAACTATTCCTGCATAATAACATTCAAAACTATCTACCCATCCAGATAAAATAGGCATTAACTTCTCAACATTATAAGACTCTACTAATCTACTATCAGCAGTTAGCAAAACTTCATTATGATTTATAAACGATTTGTTAATCTTATAATGTTTAATCTCAAAATCATATTTTTTCGTGTTAAATCTACTACTATTTATTTCCTGAATGTTATTAGAAACTAATTCATTCACAAAAACCTCATTCTCATTTTCAGAAATTTTGATTTTAATAGGATTAGAAATTAAATAATATAGAGCATGTTTTGCAATAATTTTTGCTAAAGCTTCAATTGATTTATTTAAAAATGGCTGTAATTCTTGATGTGGATTTACTAATTTTACAATAGTTTTATATTCACTAATATCACTGTCTTGTGGTATTGCATCTATATTATCTTTTGCATTAAAAATAAACTTTCTTTTATAAAAAGCACTATTTTCACAATAGTTACTTACTATCTCAGCTTGAGAAAAAACCTTTAGCCAACTGAATCTGCCAACTCCCTTTCCACCATATTTTATCTTGCGTTGTGACTCAATTGTCAAAAATGAGTCCATATTCTCAGTTGTAAAACCTACACCATTATCCTCAATTGTAACAGAAGAAATCTCTTTACCAAATAAATTATCTTTATTTTTATCTACAATTATATTAATATATCCATCTTGAAAACTATGGTCTTGACTCTGTCGTTCAAGAATAGAGTGAATTGAATTTATTACTGCTTCTAAAATCGACATAACCGCATCTTTAGCAGACAAATCAAAATTTGTAATTTTTCCTACTACATCAACTTTAAAATTTGCCATAAAACTACCACCCTTTTAATTATATAGACTCCATAACAGCCATTAAGTTCTCATATGAATCAACTTCATGATATACCAAATCTTGATTAGATAAGCTATTAAAAAGTTTTTTTGCACAAGATATTTTTGCTTGTTCAATAGGTCTTAAACTTAATGAACTCATATCCCCTTTTGTTTCTGCTATAAAGAAAATATGCTTAACACTATCTTTCTCAAAAGCAATAGCCCAATCAGGTGTATAATTACCAACTGGAGTGGGGATTTTAAATCCTCGAGGTAATTTTGCATATACGACAACTTTACTATCAAGCTCAAGAGATTTAGCAAATCGATTTTCTACAGAATTCTCGGCGAAACCATCTGTAAAAATATAATCTTGAATATGCTTACTTGATTTGATAGCTTTTGTATAATCCTTATATTTTTCTGCTGTGAATATTTCAGATTCATAAACTTTATCTGTCAAGTTGTATGTAATATCTTCAACAATCATAGTTGCTTTCTGTTCATTAATTAATGAACTAACTTTAGATATAAACTCTTCCGGATTAACCTTAAATAAATCAAACTTCTTTGAACTTATAGATTTTAAGATTTTCACAACTGTTTTTCTCGTTAAGTTTGTCGAAGTAGCAACTTTTCCTACCAAATCATATTTTACAGAGCCATTAATAGAACTAGTCAATTGTTGAGATTCCATATTAGACTCTTTAAATGCTTGACCTGACTTCACTACCTCTGCACTTAATACACGCTCTTGAATACCTGTAGTCACAGTATATTGTAAAGTAGTAACAAATAAATGTTTATTTATATAGTTAATAGACTTATTAATTAGCTCCTTACTATCAAAGTCTACTGTATATGTGTATTTATGATTAATACATTTCCATAATTTTTGAAACTCTTGCTTATAAAAGTTGTCATTAAGTGGGTTTTCTTTTATTTTAGTAGTGTCTGCATTTGACACCATATCTTCAAGTATGCGTGGATTGTAAATAGCTTGAATTAATTTATGAATATCCTCTGTATGATTTACTAAATCTGCTTCAAGTGGTTGTAGACAGTCATTATTTTTATCATCATAATACGATTGTAATATAGTTCCTTTAGAATCAATGTATTTATTTTGTACTAGATAAAAATAAATACATGTAGCATCTTCTTTTGTAATAATCTTTTTGTAATCACCAGCACCAATTATCTTACCTTCAAAATACTCAATAGATGCCTTCGTTGGTCGCTCGTAAAGGACATCAGTAATTTCACGTTGCAAAGATGAAACAAAATCTTTATAACCTTCACTTGCGATAACAGTTAATTGATTAATTTCTTCAAACTCATTTCCTAAGAGACTATAATCCATTCGGTTACCAGACTGATCAACACAAATACGTAATCCACGCCCAACCTCTTGCCGCTTATTAGTAGTGCTAGTACCACCTTGTTTTAACGTACAAATTTGAAATATATTTGGATTATCCCAACCTTCACGTAATGCAGAATGTGAAAATATAAATCTTACAGGCTCTTCAAATGATAATAATCGCTCTTTATGTTTCATTATCAAATCATATGCAGATACATCATCTGTAATATCTGAACCTCTAGTAGTCTTACTATTAACCTTCCGTCCATCTTTATCAATACTAAAGTAACCTGTATGAGTTTTACTTGTCTCGATATTCTTTAAGTAATTACTATATGCTGTATTGCCTATTGAAATATACTCTTCCAAAATATGGTTATATTCTTCCTCAAATATATCACCATATTCAGAATTTATTTCTTCTCCTATCTCATTATATTTACGATAGTATTCTACTTTATCAATAAAAAATAAAGATAAGGACTTTATGCCTCTTGAAAACAGTAACTCCTCTTTCTTAAAGTGCGAACGTATAGTCTCCCTAATTTGTACGCGTCGAATATCTTTTTCCGAAATATTACCTTTTACTTCACCCACATAGAGTTTTACACCATTAGTAAAAGATATATAACCCAAATCATTTTCAGATAAACCACCTGGAGAAATCTCGTTGATGTGATATCCCTTATACTGTTCTAACTCCCTAGATAATACATATAAGTTATCATCTATATCAACAATTCTAGTCTCTCTTTTTATAAACTTATTATATTTTATTTCTAACTCAATTCTAGCTCTAGGTGGAACTTTTGGTGAAAGTATTATTTCAGCTAAATATAAATACTGATCAGTACCTTTTAAATTTTCCAAGTCAAAGCCCTTGACTTCAATTTTTTTCACCAACTTATTATTATATGCATCTAATGCATCTAATACATATACTAAATTATGTTTATCCTTATGAGTAGCAGAATAATTCAAAGTAAAAAGAGGGTTAAATTGTCTCAAAGCATCTTGTGTTTTTTCACCTCCCATTTTTTGTGGCTCATCTAATATTATAATCGGTTTATTAGCAGCAATAACATCTATAGGTCTCCGTGAGCCAAAATCATCACGCTCTGAAAAAATAATACGTGCTGCTTCATTCCCACCACGACCATCTTTATTTTTAGAGGCATCAAAACTATTAAAAGCTTGCATATTAATAATCATGACTTGTAAATCTGCACTACGGCTAAATGAATCTAACTCACTAAGATTACTAGAATTATAAATAAATACTCGTGCTTTCTTGTGATAAGTCTCCATAAAATGATTTTCCATCATGGAGAAACTTTTAAATACGCCCTCACGTATAGCTATGGATGGCACAACAATTATAAATTTAGACCACCCATACAGCTTATTTAATTCAAACATAGTTTTAATATAAACATATGTCTTACCTGTACCAGTCTCCATCTCAACATCTAAAGTACATCGACCTAAGGATTTATCTATATCTTGATCAACTATAATATTATTTCTTTGTTGGATTGATTGAATATTCTTAAATATTTGTGCCTCGGATAGTGTAATATCCGCATTCGCATAACCGGCAGCAATATCATCACCTTCAAAATTGGGCATAAATAAGGATGATTGAGAAGGCATGTTCCCTAAATCACGGCGAAATTTATTACTAACTTGAAATGGTTGTGTATCAAAAACTTTAACTACACTATTTACAGCCTGAGACTGATATGGTTGAATTGTAAATCTAAAATTAATATTAGGCATAATTAGATAACCATCCTTTTTGTATCTGGGCTATAAGTATTAAATATTTGTTCAATATTAGATAATAAACTATCATTATCAATGGATTGATTATTAAAAACTACATAAACAGGCTTCAACTTAGCTAAATAGATAACTAAATCCTCTGTCAATGTTTTTCTATCTAAATAAGAAACTAAATAATTATCACCAACAGTATAAATCTCTTCTTGATTATATAAAATCATGTTAATCGGAGTTGATAATTCAATACCTAACTCTAACATTACTTGTATCAATAAATCTAGCGAATCTCGTTCAGGCTTAATATTATCAATTAATTTATCCAATAATGATTGTTCTATATCATGTGAATAATAATACGTATTTTTCATATTAGAAGAATCAACATAAAATAAACGTACACCTATATCTCCATTAAAGGTCTCCCCAGAGGCTTTTACTGATTTTCTTAGTCTCAATAAAGCAACATCACAAATTGATTTACAACCTTCATCAATAGCATTATTCGAAATATCTAATAGCTCTGGTAACTGAATCAAAATAAACTTTAGGTTGCTATTATTTTCTTCATTATATTCCATTACAGCTTGTGCTGTAGTTCCCGATCCAGAAAAGAAATCAAGGACTATTCCATCTTTTGAATTAACACTATGTTCTATAATTTTTTTTATAAAATTAACACTTTTAGGATATGAGAAATAACCAGATAACCCTAATTCATTGACTTCTTTAGTTGCAACTTGATTCATATATTTATTATCGGTGAATTCAAGAGAATTTAGATTTTCACGCGTATTTTTGAGTTCACTTTTATATTTTTTATATATAAATCCACGTTCATTTTCCCCATGACTTTCTTTAAAGGATATTTTTCCTGACTTAATATGTTTTTCTACAGTATTTTTGGAAAAAGCCCAAAATCGACCATTAGGTGGGATATCAATTTTTCCAGTATAAGGATTCTGAATTTCAAAATAATTATTCTTTAAAGTTCCACTTCTAGCACTAGGATCATAAGATGTCCATTCGCCATTAGGATCATTATCTGGATTTTTAAAGCGTTCTAAATTACGTTCACCCCCAAATAATTCTACTTTAGACTTATTTTTAGCATAACAAAGCAAAAATTCATGTTGATAATTAATTCCAATTTTTGAGTCATTCGTTGTTGATTTTGTTTTACGTATAAAATCGGAAATATAATTATGCTCACCAAAAAGCTCATCACAAATTTTTCTTAAATTAACAAATTCATTTTCATCAATACTAATAAATATAAGCCCATCATCAGCAAGTAGGTCTCTTGCTAAATATAATCTAGGATATAACATATTTAACCAATTAGTATGAAATCTCCCTGTTGTAGAAGGATTATGAACTAATAGATTACCTTTACTATCAATAATATCTGTATTATCCAAAAAACTTTCTTTACTTTGACTGTAATTATCAAAATAAACCAAATCACTCCCCGTATTATAAGGTGGATCAATATAAATAAGACTTATTTTAGACAAATATGTTTCTTGCAGTAATTTCAATGCCTCTAAATTATCCCCTTCAATATATAGATTTTCAGAGTCTAATTTACCTTCACATCCATCTTTACCAATTGATTTTTCTATATTTAGTCTTAATGTTTTATTAATAGGTGTATTAGCAAGTGCAATAGCTTTCTTTTTACCTGGCCATGTAAATTGATATCTTTCTTGACGACCCTCAACTACAATACTATTAATTTCTTGAGTCAAAATATCCTTATCAATAGCTCTAACTAAATTTCCCTCTGAGTCAATTGCTTCAGTAGCTATATTAGGAAATAATTCTAGTAAATTTTTTAACTTTTCATCTGCTAAATTAGCCGTTTGCATTTTTAACTTATCCATTAATACATTCCTCCAATGACTGTTTTAACAGTTGTAACTCTTGATAGAGTTTAAATTTCTTCTTAGGTTGAACTTCCTTATAAATTTTACGCTCTAATCTATCTATAGCTTCTTCTAGCTTTTTAATTTTATTGTAACACTCTAATATGGTGGTTATATTTTTATCACTATCGAATCTTTCTTCTATGCCGATCACATGTATAATAATGTAACACCATAAAGCATCAAGAGTCTTAATATTATTGTCATAATCAAGATTAAAAGATTCTTTCCACTCTGATTTGTAGAGTTTATCCTCATAAAACAGATATTGCAATTGATTATTAAATCTTAATTTTATCAATAATTTATGAGGATTTGATTTCAAAATTGTCTCAATTAAACTAATATTATAATCATTTCTTCTTAAATCTATTGTAACTAACAATATTTCCTCAATAATAGTTTCGGTTGTAATCTCCAACGAATTATTAGTTAAACTATGTGTAACTACAATTGATTCTATATCATCAATAAAGGATTTTTTTAATTTACTACTAAGTTTTAGATTCTTATAAAATGCTTCTTTCGGAATCTTCTGATTTACTATTGTTTTCTCAGGTAAATAGTTCATCGCATCACCACCATAAAACAAATGAGTTCAAAATCATCAAGCCCATCTATAAAGGTATCTTTCAATGTGGTAATTCCTGATTTAAAAAAGGAGTCTACATCACCTTGTTTCTTTACATTAATAATAGATTGTATAGTCTTCTGTAGTAAATAAGATGACTTCTCCATATCTGTCCCATCATTAGTCATCTTATTAAATAGTTGTGAAAGTTTAATATCTACACTAGATTTTCCTTTTGCTAGATATCTCAATAGATCTAATGTCTCTTTAGGATGTAAGTGGTCTGAAATTACTTCTCCAGTATCACTAATATACACTAAATAAAAAGGATGTAATCTATTCTGTTTGTCAATATTTACATTTGTATTGATATTTTTAAGAACAAAGATAATTCCTGGATTTTCACCTTGTACTACAGCATTAATACCTTTTGGTAATCGTTCAATATTAGAATGCTCCTTCATATACTGTAGTAAATCAATTCTAAAATCATTTAGACCTAAATCCATTATGGATATTCCTGTATTCATTTCTTCAATATCTAAAACTTCATTCTGTAACCGTTCAAGCTGACTTTTTCTGTATAGTAAATCCCCATCTTCATTTATATTAATAGGATCATCATCCCCAGTAGAAGTCATTACAGAAATTTTCATTCGTGTTTCCACACGTGCTTTTAGATTTATATATTCATCTAATGCAATATCTGGCCAAAAATTGACTAATTGAATAACATCATTAGTGCTTCCAATTCTATCTATACGTCCAAAACGTTGGATTATTCTAACAGGATTCCAATGGATATCATAATTAATACAATAATCACAATCTTGTAAATTTTGACCTTCAGATATACAGTCAGTTGCAATTAATATATCAATATTTTGATTTTCATCCTTATATATTAATTCATACTCTTTTGATTTTGGAGAAAAACAAGCTAAAACATGGTTCATGTCACTTTTAAAATTAGGAATATTAGTCTTTCCATCAACTGACCCGGTTACAAGGGCAACATTTAAATTTAATTCAGTACCTAATATTTTTGTAACATGTTCATACAAATACTCGGCAGTATCTGCAAAAGCAGTGAATATGATAATTTTATGATTACTCTTATTTATAGGATTCTCAATTTTATTTCTTATAATATCCATAAGACTTAAAAGTTTATTATCCGTCTCTGGAGTAATAACCATTACCATATCTAATAGTCGATTTAAAAGATTTATATCTTTATCAATTTCAGACTTCCAGGTAATATAATCCATATCCGATAAATTTATTTGGATTTTTTTTCCAACTGTAAAAAAATCTGTATTTTGATCATCATCATCAAACTCAGATGATAAATCAGTTAAATCCGACAAAAGATTTAAGCCCGATTTCATTCCATCCATAAATAGTTCGATTCTATTGGAAATATCATTATAATATGCTAGGATTCTATTTAACGTAAGCATAAATGAATATACAGAGCTTTCCATTCTTTTAAGCAAGTTAATACTCATTAACTTCTGTATACCAATCTCACGTCCCCTTTGCATATTTTCTATATCTCCTGCAGCAAGATATTTCTTCAATTGTGAAGGTAGAATAAAAGACGACGGAGTGTATATTGCTAAATTTAATTGCCCCAAAATAGAAAAGATAGCTTGATAACTAACCTTATCTGTAGTTTCAGTTAATTTGGGTCTTAAAGAAATTGGCTTTAAACGTTTAGGAAACTGTCCAATTTCCGCAATATCATAGAAGCTTTGGATATGTTTTCTAGATCTTGCAATGGTGACTTGATCAAGGATATTAAAGAAATCATAATCTAATTTAGATAAAAGATTTTCAGTTGTTCTATATTCTTCGTCTGCCTTAGCCCAAATATTATAAACACGTTGTGCTTGTGAAAATATATTATCGATATCATTTTTTAAATTCAAAGATTTACTAAAATCACTAGAATCTGAACCATATGCAAGAGCAAGTTGATTCTTCAAATCACTAAATCTATTATTAACTGGAGTAGCCGATAACATTAATACTTTAGTTTTAACTCCAGGCTTTATAATACGTTCTAGCAATTGCGTATAACGATTTAATTTCCCACTATCCTTACTATCGGTTCCAGGTCCATTTCTAAAATTATGAGACTCATCAATAACCACCAAATCATAATTAGACCAATTAATTCTATCTATAGCTAAACCAATACCAGACATTCCAGATGTACGTGATAAATCAGTATGATATAAAACATCATATCTTAGTTTATCTTCTGATAATGGATTATTAATTAAATTGCCTCTATAGGTCATCCAATTTTCAGCTAGTTTTTTGGGACATAAAACTAGCACATTTTTATTCCGACCTTCATAATACTTAATAACGGACAATGCCGTAAATGTTTTTCCCAAACCAACACTATCAGCTAAGATACACCCATTATATTGTTCAAGCTTGTTAATAATAGCTAGAACAGCATCTCGTTGAAAATCATAAAGCTTATTCCAAATAACACTTTGTTTAAAACCAGTTGCTTCGTTAGGTAAAACATCTTCTGAAATATCCTCTAAAAATTCACTAAATATATTGTATAAAGTCATAAAATATATAAGCTCAGGTGAGTTATCTTCATATACATTCGCTATCATATCTACAACTTCATTAGTAACATCTACTAAATTCTCTTCATTATTCCAAAGTTTGTTAAATGTATCAATCAATTGTAAACTTTCTGGATATTCAATTTTTGTAACGAAATTTGTTAAATTATTTCCTTCCTCACAACCTAAATCAACAGTTGAAAAAGCATTTAGCGGTGTATATGCATATTGCTTTTCATTAGATTCAATAGTTATATAATTACTCATCATTGCATTTGAAGTATTTGATTTAAAAGAAACCTTTTTTTTAATCCATTCACTACACTCCTTTGCAATCTTTTTTTGAGTTAACTCATTACGAAGCCTCACTTCAAATTCAGTACCATATAAATTTTTTTCACGTTCTAATTTTGGAATAAAAAATTCTCTTTTAGCTTTTTGAGTAGATTCTTTAACAAAAGTAGGAGATGAAAAAATAAACCGAATCTCATCACAATTGGTTAATTGATCTTTAAGAGCTTCAAAAGCATAAATAGAAAAGTAGGATGCAGTAATAGAAATCTTATCTCCATTTGAAATTGTTTTTATCAAATCATCTCTTACAACGGAGGTCTTATTATCAAAAATCTTCATGATACACCTATAAATATATTAATAACAAACGTATATCTTCATTATATATTCATATATCAGATATGCCAATGAATAAATGAGTAAAATTAAACACATCTTTTATATAGTATGTAAATAATTATAGCGTCAAAAAAAGCTTATAGAATGTTGCTAAACATACTATAAGCTTTATGAACAATATTTTATAAATTGTATATATTTACTTCTTCCCCACCAACTGATAGCTCATATCCACCAGCATTTTAAATTTTTCAGCATCTTCATATCTTTCAATATCCACCGAGATCCAGTGTTGTTTATTCATATGATACGCAGGGTAAATTCCGCTTTCACGAATTAGGGTAGGAATTAAATCATGTTCACATTTTAGATTAACTATTTCCATAGGTTCAGTCCTAAGGTCATTAGATTCATAATTATTTACTGCTTTCTTGGAAATAAAGTCATATCAAATACACCTTTTGGTACAGCTGACATACCTGCTAAACTTTTTGAGTATTTGTCTTTATCATTTGCATTATCTACGTATTGGACCACATCACGCAAGTCTTTTGACGGTACTTTATAATCTAAATCTGCCATGATAAAGTGCGTATATAAATACTTATCATCATATAAAGATTGAATATACATTTTTGATGTGGATCGTTCTACTTCCATATAAATAGCAGGGGTAGCATCATTCCAAACGGTTGCATATTGAATAGGTCTATACTCAGAGTAAGGCTTATACATAGCAAAGAATTGTATTAATTTAGCATTTATTGTATGTGGTTTAGCTAATTCTTCTGGCTGTAATTCTCGTACCATAATGCCTTCACGATAGCTTTTACCATCATAAATGTAAATAGCATCATTATCAGGACCATTATAAGTTAAATCACTAGACTTCAATGTTTGGAATGTAAATCCATTAATTGTTATAGGTTTAGTTTTTGAAAGTAATTGCTTAGCTGGCTCAATAGACGGCAACACATAATTAACCAACGGAGACATGAGTTGTTTATATACATACTCTTGATTATGTGTTTTCAACAAATCTACTTCTTTCTTTTTAGTCAAA
The DNA here is from genome assembly GCF_024677885.1 of Veillonella faecalis. Classification (NCBI taxonomy): domain Bacteria; kingdom Bacillati; phylum Bacillota; class Negativicutes; order Veillonellales; family Veillonellaceae; genus Veillonella; species Veillonella faecalis. Next base: position 223,332 of record NZ_JALBWL010000001.1, on the reverse strand, counting down.
TCAAATGCAATTCGATACGATACTGAAGGATCTGCCTTAACTTTAAAATTAATAGCCCCCTCTAATGAACTCGTTTTAGTTGGGCTAATCTCCCATGTTGCATTTTTAACAGTTGAATAGGAGAATGAATTCCCTGTAGACGTGCTTTGATTTTCTTTGCGAATGTTATAATTTAGGTTTCCATCAATCAAAAGAAAGTTTCCACGCTTTATCTCTGTAGTTAACGGGTCCCCCTTAGTAGTTTTACCAAACCGAGTCCCGTCAGGAAGAGTAAATTTTAAATTAGCTCCATTATCTTTAAGAATAAAAACAGAAGATGAGAAGTTAACTGAATGATTTAATTCTTGAGTTAAATAGACTAATTCATCTATCGTCCATTTTTTAGGCATATTATTTGCATATTTTGCCCTCACCCTATCGCCTACATCAGCTTCCATCTTCTTAGCGGTCGCATCTACCTTCCGATAATTTTGATAGGCATCCTTTGATATTGTAGGATCTGCACCTGGTATATTAATATCAATTGCTTGGCTACCTAATGTCACAAAACTAAAACATAGTGCAGCCATTAACGCACGTTTCATCATAAACTCTCATCCTTTCACATAGTGTCTCCCCAATATTATATATAGAATATCATACTTTATTTGACTCATGGTAGTATAATATAAATATAGAAACAAGGAGATGATACATATGAAATTCACAAAACGTATAATTGTCATGACATTCTTAGCCGTAACTGCTGTAGTATCTACAGGATTTGCTTATGATTATGTATGCAATAACTCTCAGTACAATTGCAACACTAACACACAATACAACTCCGATAACAATGCGAGCAATACTAACTATGCACCAGACAACAATAACAACCAAAATTATTGCGGTCCAAACTCTAATACTAGAGGATGCGGTGGATATAGAAGATAATATGGTAAATACGATAAAGGCCTATAGTACTAAACATGTACTATAGGCTTTTGTCGTATATTACAAGAATACTATTTAATTCATCAAAATACAGTTAGGCTCAATATGTTAACATACTTTTATCAGGAGTTCATTCTGTTAAAGTATTCAATAGATTTTGGTGTAAAACCAATATAAGTATTACCAGCTGCGTACGGACCTAATTCATATGGTTGGTAAACTAAATCTATATTCCCCTTACCGCGTAAGCAGTAATTATCTGTCACATATTTGACACTCCATCCACTTGGAATATAGCTCTTTGTATGATTACCTATATAATAATTTAACACGTGGGATCGTAGTCCATTATCCAATTGTCCTGCATTTGCAATTTTCACATAGTTATATAATGGAATACGTTGACCTGTTATTTTATTATATACAAGACCTCTTGTATTATACATACCATGAGCTGCTCCGGCGTAGTAATAATAGGTCGTTAGTAGGATTGAAACAACTTGACTATCCTCATAGGTAACCTTATAGTTTTGAGAAACTTGATAAATATGTTGATTGTAATACATATCCTTTGCTTCGAGTACATAATTTGCAATATCTGTATTAATAACTCTTTGAGCATAAGCATGATCTGTATAAACTAAAGGATACTTTAAATCTAAATTTACATCTGATTGACTGCCTGTAACAACAGTTGCATACGTAGGTACCGCCAACATAACACCTAACATAGAGGTCATACATAGCTTTTTAAAGATTCCCATAATAATGTCTCCTTTTACAAACACCTTTAAATAGGTCATTACTGTGTTAGTTCTACAAGCTATGATAAAACTCCTCTTTTTCTATTACACATTTATGATAATTTATTCATTATATAAAATAGCCAAAACTAACTACTATTTCACACTAAAGTGTTAGGAAGAACTCCGCCTAATACAGCAATAATAAGTCCAATTGCAATCATCCAAATTGATATAAACCTTAAAACAAAGGAAGTATGTGTATAGATTTGTATAGTAAATTGATTATAATCAACCGATCCTTTAATCACCTTATCGCCTACTTTTTTCATTACTGTATCTAGCACAAAAGGATCTTCTGTAATGGACAGTCTATAGGTGCCTGGACCCGCATCAAAGGTATATAGTTCCATTCTTGAGTGAGTTAAACTATTAACCCGGGCACGCATAATAGATAGAAATAAAGGAATTGTCCTTCCCGTTGTTTCATCAACTAAGTTAAAGCCAAATTCGCCAATAGGTGCCCTTGTAAACATTTTTCCACTGAGCCACACCCCATACGTTCCTGCTCGCTCTAACGTAAAAGTGCCTTCTTTATTTACATAAGGCATCTCATAGAGCATCTTAGCTCTACCAAAGCGAATCGTATATTTAATACCTAAATAGAACAAACAAAGTCCTAACGGTATCAACAGATAAAATAACTGTTCCATTACCTACTCCTCCTCTATTCTCCCGCTTTTACACAACACGATTGTATTTTCACTATAGCATACTTTCACAATGCAAAAAAGGACCCTCCAAAGAGAGTCCTTAGTCTGTATTGTTATGCTATTAAGCGTTTTTAGCTACTTCAACAAGTTTAGCGAATGCTGCTGCATCGTTAACTGCCAAGTCAGCCAACATTTTACGGTTCACTTCAACGCCTGCTTTAGTCAAACCAGCGATGAAACGGCTGTAAGTTGTGCCATTGATGCGAGCCGCTGCGTTGATACGAGCGATCCACAATTGACGGAATTCGCGTTTTTTCGCACGACGGTCACGACGAGCGTAGTACAACGCTTTCATTACTGTTTCGTTAGCTTTTTTGAACAAACGAGAACGTGTACCGCGGTAACCTTTAGCTAATTTTAAAATCTTTTTATGACGTGCATGAGCTGTAACGCCCTTTTTCACTCTTGCCATTGTATATTCCTCCTAAATTACGATATATCGATCTAATAGTTAACGATTAAGCGTATGGTAAGCATTTAGCTACGCGTTTGTGGTCAGCTTTTGCAACCAATGTAGCTTTACGCAAATTACGTTTACGAGCTGGAGATTTTTTCTCAAGAATGTGGCTTTTGAAAGCTTTTGCACGCTTGAATTCACCAGTACCAGTTACTGCGAAACGTTTAGCCGCTGCGCGACGAGTTTTAATTTTTGGCATAATTATAATCCTCCCAAAACATTATTTACTTACTAAAATCATGGTCATGTTACGACCTTCTAATTTAGCTGCTTTTTCAATAGACGCTGTTTCTTTGAGTTCTTCAGCGAAACGTGTCAATACTGCCATGCCTAGTTCTGGATGTGAAAGTTCACGACCGCGGAACATGATAGTTACTTTTACTTTGTTACCTTCACCCAAGAATTTGGATGCGTTTTTCATTTTTACGTAAAAGTCATGGTCTTCAATATGTGGACGTAACTTAACTTCTTTTAAAGTTACGATTTTTTGTTTCTTCTTCGCTTCTTTCTCGCGTTTTTGTTGTTCGTAACGATATTTACCGTAGTTCATAATACGAGCTACCGGTGGTTTAGCGTTAGGTGCAATTTCCACAAGATCAAGATGCTTTTCTTCAGCTAATGCCAACGCCTCACGGCCAGACATAATGCCGATTTGTTCGTTTTCAGGACCTACGACACGAAGTTCACGAGCACGAATTTCTTCATTAATGCGTGGTGTATCCTTGCTAATAGCGTTCACCTCCAAGAGAATAAAAAAAACGGACGGCAAACACCATCCGAATAGAGTTCTCTATATTAACCTCATACTTCTTGGTATTAGGTGAGTGGCGGATGGCCTCTGCTTCATAAATTACTTAATTATAATAACAAATTGACTGATGAAAGTCAACAAAAAATATTGAGCTTTTAACAATGAAATTGTTATTACAACTCTTATAGTATAACAGACATTATAAGTTCTGTATATAGGTATACTTACTGACACCGTTCTCTCTTTATGTATACAATATTCTTATAAATTATACAACTAATTCTATAGAAAATACGATACAATAATATTTATAGAATAGTCTAGCTTATATAGTGTACTTTATAGAATCGTGTACATTATAGGATAGTGTACATTATAGGATAGTGTACTTTATAGGATAGTCTAGCTTATATAGTTTACATTATTTATTATTATACAGTAATAGGTATTACACAAATTGAAAGGAGTTTTATTATGAGTGTAACAACCACTGCCCCTCCTCAAAAGGCGCGTACAACTGCTCAAAATATTGGACTTATTTTATCTTTCATTGTTCTAGGTGGCATTTTATTATTACCTACACCAGAAACATTATCTACCGGTGGTCATCGTATGATCGGTGTACTCGCCTTTGCCATTATCTTGTGGATGACATCAGCTGTTTCCTATCCAGTAAGTGCTACCATGATTACTGCACTTACCGCTTTACTATTAGGATTCTCACCAAATCCCGAAGCCCCTGCTAAGGCGATGGGCACAGCCAATGCCTTGAAGCTTATCATTTCTGGTTATTCTTCACCAGCCATGATTCTTGTAGGTGCTGCTATGTTTATCTCTGTAGCTATGCGTAAAACGGGTCTCGATCGTCGTATCGCCATGTTAGTACTATCTAGCGTTGGTACTAAGGTTAGCCGTATTTATTTAGGTGTTATTATTACAGGCCTTATCCTCGCCTTCTTCGTACCAAGTGCAACAGCGCGTATTGCCTGCTTAGCACCGATTATCATCGGTATTGTTGAAAACTTAGGTATTGAACGTAAAAGCCGCGTAGCAGCTCTACTCATGGTAGGTGCCGTACAAGCTGATACGTTCTGGAATATTATGATTCAAACAGCTGCAGCTCAAAATCTTGTAGCAGTAGGTTTTATGCAAACACAGATGAATACATCTATTAGCTGGATAGATTGGCTCACAGCAGCGGCTCCATTCTCCATCATTATGGTTATCATCGCCTATTTCTTAACACAAGCATTAATTAAGCCAGAGTTCAAAGAACTTGTAGGTGGCGATGTACAGCTTGCTAAAATGCGCCAAGAAATCGGTCCTATGAGCATGGATGAAAAGAAACTGTTATGTATCTCTATCGGTCTTCTCGCATTATGGGCTACTGGTGGCAAGCTACATTCTATCGATACAACAACTACAACAATTGTAGCTATCGCATTGTTCTTCTTCCCTAAGATTGGCATTATGGATTGGAAATTTGCACAGCCGAACATCGACTGGGGTTCCATCGTTATGTTTGGTGCTGGTATCGGCCTTGGCTCTGTATTACTGAAAACAAAGGCAGCCACTTGGCTTGCTCAAGTATTCGTAAACGCCTTCTCCCTTGAAAGTGCAAGCGTATTCATCTTAATTGCTGTAATGGCGGCCTTCCTCATTGTTATCCACCTAGGCTTTGCATCTGCTACAGCCCTCTCCTCTGCTATGATTCCTATTGTAATTTCTATTGTAGTAGGACATAACGCAGAAGGACTTAACCCAATCGGTGTAACCATGCTTATGCAATATGCCATCTGCTTTGGTCTAGTATTACCAGTAAACTCACCACAAGGTATGGTAGCTTACGGTACCGACACATTCGACGTAAAAACATTTATGACTACAGGCATTCCATTGACTATTATTGGCTATGTGATGATGCTCGTATTTGCCCTTACATATTGGCACTGGATTGGTATAGCTTAAAACTAACTAACAAAACATCAAAATCCTGCAATTTCTTATTAACAGAAATTGTAGGATTTTTTGTTTTAACTGGTTAACTTACTCCATATCCCCACTTTATCTATTATGCCCACTCACTCTATCGCTTACTTCAATACTTACTCTATTTCTTACTCTATTTTTTCTGGACTGAAATGTCTAAGTATAAATGTTAGATCAGATTTAATGTCACTCTTCTTATTTTTGCGCATAGCTGAAAACATATTACCTAATACTTTATCATGCACAACTTGTACTTCTTCAAATAAAAGCTTTCCTTCATAAGTCAAAGCAAGACTTTTAGATCGTCTATCAGTTGAACACACACTACAAGTCAATAAACCTTTCTTTGTTAAATTTTTTACAACTGCAAATAAATTTCCATACGACACTCGTAACTCATCCACTATAAAGCCTAATGTTGGTTTACACGACGAAACATAGACAAACTCCAACACATTATATTGCATCGGTGTCAACCCAAAACGTCTTAATACAGCTACTTCCTTATCATGAATCACCGTATATATACGCTCAAATAAAAACCATAACTTCTTATCCTCTGGCATAAATACATCTCTAGGAACTCTTTTGGCTAACTTTAACCGTTTACCGTATCGCATAGCTCGCTCTAATCGATTAAAACCTTCTTCACTCTCACTAACCTTACGTAATCGTAATCGCGCCAATAGACTCACTCCTTTACCATTTTACAAATTTTCCATACATAACCTATTTTCCAGATACTACCAGTTAAAAATATTTATTTTTAACTGGTAGTATCTCTAAATCAGCTTATATCTCCGCTTAGCAGAATTACTTTTAACTGATAGTATCTCTAAATCAGCTTATATCTCCACTTAGCAGAATTACTTTTAACTGGTAGTATCTCTAAGTCAGCTTATATCTCTACTTAGCAAAATTACTTTTAACTGGTAGTATCTCTAAGTCAGCTTATATCTCTACTTAGCAAAATTACTTTTAACTGGTAGTATCTCTAAGTCAACTTATATCTCTACTTAGCAAAATTACTTTTAACTGGTAATATCTCTAAATCAGCTTATATCTTCACTTAGCAGAATTACTTTTAACTGGTAGTATCTCTAAGTCAGCTTATATCTCTACTTAGCAAAATTACTTTTAACTGGTAGTATCTCTAAAATGACTTATATCTGTCCTTAAAAATTATTTTTAAATGGTAGTACCAGCAAAATAATATAATTAATTAAAGCTTGCATTGTGTTTTTACATCAAAGTATGAATAACCAAAATAATATTCGACAAAGATTCTAAAACTCCTGCAAAATAACAGTATTATTCCGAATTACTAGAAATATAATTACAAATTAAACTACAAACAAAATTTAAATACAAGCACAAAAAAGCGCCGTCCGAAGACAGCGCTTAATGTAGTTAAATTATTTACTACTCTTATTTACTAGTTTTGTTTATTAATCTTATTTACTCGTTTTCTTATTCTAATTCCTTACCTTTAAGTTCAGGAATCAAGAATAGGGTTGCAAGAATATCAAGTACATAGATAATAGCTAGGAATGCAATTGCCACTTGGTAGGAGTACATGGAGATAATCATACCTACTACCATTGGGCTAAAGCCGCCTACAGCACGACCGATATTAAATAGTACATTTTGAGCCGTTGCACGAGCAGTTGTTGGGTAGGCTTCTGCCATCAAGGCACCATAGCCACCCATCATACCATTTACAGAGGCGCCTAAGATTGCACCAGCAAATAGCATGGCAGTTGGATCAGATAGTTGAGAGTAGATTAAAATAGATGCTACAGCACATACTTGGAATAGGATGAATGTAGGTTTACGACCTATTTTATCGGCTAAGCGGCCAAATAACCAAATACCGACCATCATGCCACAAACAGTAACCGCTGTCCACAAACCAGATTTTGTTAGAGAGAAACCTAATTGCTTACTTAAGAAATTAGGTAACCAAATCATAATACCGTAATATCCAAAGTTTTGAACAGATGTTAAAATAGCAACACCAATAGATGTCTTTGTAGTTCTTACATCTTTTACTAATAACTTGAAAGAGTTTGTATGTGAATGCTCTTTATCTGCTTTACTTTGTACAAAGATTTCTGGTTCATGTAGTTTCGCACGGAATACCCAAGCAATTAACGCTGGAATAATGCCAACCATAAACATACCACGCCATCCAATGATAGGAATGAGTAATGGTGTTAACAAAGCAGCAGCCAACACGCCTAATTGCCAACCTAAGGCAACGTAGCTTGTTGCTTTTGCACGGTGTTGAGCAGGCCAAGCTTCAGCAGCGAGCGCCATACCAATACCAAATTCACCACCTAAACCAATACCTGCTATTGTACGGTAAATTAGAAGATCCCAATACCCTTGAGCAAAGGCACAAAGCCCAGTAAATATAGCAAACAAAACAATCGTCCAAGTTAAAACGCGAACGCGACCAAATTTATCTGACAAGGTACCGAAGATGAAACCACCAAGTACGGCACCAACCAAGGTCCACGTCACAAGAGATCCCGCTTGACCAGTGGTCAAACCTAAATCTCCAGAAATTAGTGTCAGCATAAAGCCAAGAATTAAGAGGTCAAAACCATCCATAGCATAACCAATGGAGGAACCAATAACGGCTTTCCAACCATATGAATTTACTTCTTTCATAGTATTTCCTTTCGCTACTCACAGGTAACAATTAAAGAGATAGCCCCCACTATACAAATGGCCAACGCCTAGACTTAAGTCTAATGAAAGGCTTTAGTATATGGGGGCTAAATATTTAGTTACGTTCTTTGATTTCGATTTTAATAGAATTGAAGAATTCTTCGAATGGTACGGAACCTAATTCGTCACCGCCGTGTTTACGAACGTTAACTGTGCCTTCTTCAACTTCTTTATCGCCTACCACAAGCATGTATGGAACTTTTGCCATTTGTGCTTGGCGGATTTTGTAGCCAATTTTTTCGCTACGATCATCCACTTCTACACGTACATAATCGCGATGCATTTGTTTTGCCAATTCTTTAGCATATTCAACATGTTTTTCAGAGATAGGTAAGATTTTAACTTGTACAGGAGCCATCCATGTTGGGAACGCACCTGCATAGTGTTCAGTTAAGATACCGATGAAACGTTCCATGGAGCCGAAGCATGCACGGTGAATCATGATAGGACGATGTTTTTGACCATCTTCGCCAACATATTCGATTTGGAAACGTTCAGGCAAGTTCATATCCAATTGGATAGTACCACATTGCCATGTACGGCCTAAGGAATCTTCGATATGGTAGTCAAGTTTAGGGCCGTAGAATGCGCCGTCGCCAGGGTTGATTACATAAGGAATACCTTTTGCTTCAATAGCATTGCGCAATGCTTCTGTAGCAGCTTCCCAAATGGCATCGTCACCCATTGCATTGTCTGGTTTAGTGGACAATTCCACATGGTATTTCAAACCAAATTGGCTATAAATGCGGTCGAACAATTCGATAACTTTCATCAATTCAGATTGCATTTGATCTGGCAACATGAATACGTGAGCATCGTCTTGTGTGAATGCACGTACACGGAATAAGCCGTGTAAAGCACCGGACAATTCATGACGGTGAACTAAACCAAGTTCAGCATAACGTAATGGGAAGTCGCGATAGGAATGCATTTCGTTTTGGTAAACCAAGATACCACCTGGGCAGTTCATTGGTTTAATTGCATATTCTTCATCATCGATAATTGTAGTGTACATATTTTCACGGTAATGGAACCAGTGACCAGATGTTTCCCACAATTGTTTATTTAAGATAATTGGTGTACGAATTTCTTCGTAATCAAATTCATGGTGAACTTCACGCCAGAAGTTTTCTAATTCGTTGCGAAGGGCCATACCTTTTGGTAAGAAGAATGGGAAGCCAGGACCTTCTTCTTTGATAACAAACAAACCAAGTTCTTTACCAAGTTTACGGTGGTCGCGTTTAGCTGCTTCTTCAAGCAAGTGAAGGTATGCATCAAGTTCTTCTTTCTTTTCAAATGCTGTACCGTAAATACGTTGCAACATTTTGTTCTTTTCATCGCCGCGCCAGTATGCACCTGCAATGCTTTGTAATTTGAAAGCTTTTACCTTACCAGTGGATGCCACGTGAGGACCTGCACAAAGATCGATAAAGTCACCTTGCGCATAGCAAGAGATAACAGCATCTTCAGGAAGATCTTCAATTAATTCTACCTTGTAGTCTTCGTTTTTAGATTTGAAGAACTCGATAGCTTCTTGACGAGACATTACAGATTTAGTGATAGGCAAGTTTTCTTTCACAATACGGCTCATTTCCTTTTCGATTTTGCCTAAATCTTCAGGAGTCAAAGTATGTTCCATATCGATATCATAGTAGAAACCTTTATCGATAGCAGGACCGATAGCCAATTTAGCTTCAGGCCATAAGCGTTTTACCGCTTGAGCCAAGATATGAGAAGCTGTATGACGCAAAGTATGTTTACCACCATCTTCTTCGAATGTTAAGAACGCTACTTCAGAACCGTCGACTAATTCTTCGCGAAGGTCTGTTAATTCGCCATTTACATTAGCAGCTAGTACTTTTTTAGCCAAGCTGTTAGATAGTTGTTTTACTGCTTCCCCAAGAGTAGTGCCAGCAGCGTATTCCTTTGCACTACCATCAGGTAAAATGATTTTTACATCTGCCATTTTTCTTTCCTCCAATTTATTATCTAGGATAGACTGGATTTTTGTAATAAAAAAAGACCCTCTATCCCTACAAAACAAGGGACGAAGATCATTCGCGGTTCCACCCTAGTTAACTACCTATACAAATATATGTGTATAGTTAATTCACTTCATTAAGCCCGATAACGGTGGCGGCCGTATTTGCCTACTTAGGTTCGACAAATCAGTTTAAAGGGGGTAACTCTAATATATGTGTAAGGCATTTCCAGCATCAGCCTCTCTCTGGTACACAGGGATATGAGAATCATGTCCTTTGCATAACTTTTACTAGATTATAGTATCATAGAGAATCAAATAATTCAATACAGTTTAACTGTAAATTTCACAAAATCTATAAATTAAAGAAACGCCTTCAAACACATCATAAAAAAACGGCCCGATATAACTGATATGTACCCCATTTACGGGTTGTCCATTAAAAGGGGGACATATCAAACTCGAGCCGTTTATTAAGATTATCATATATACGCTAACCAATGTAGCTCTACTACAGCTCACTGTACATTAGCTAGATTATTAGCGTTTGAAGTTTGTAGATAACATAGCACCAATTACTTTTTCCAATTTGCTATTGGAAAGATCTGGGCCTTTGTAAAGTGTTAAGAGCACATCATTGGAGTTATCTTGTTTAGAAACCATCATAACACCGCTGCCACGAGCACCGTTATCGTCGTAATCTTTTGCTACGATAACGAGGTTCAAGTAATGATCCTTCATATATGTGTACACTTTACTTGTACGTGCAGAGGAACCAATCATTTTTGCCATGCTCATACCACGGTTGAATACGATTGTATTTGCATTATGTGGGTTTGCCGCTAATTGTTGTTTTTCCTCTTCATTTAAAGGCATGAGATTCACCATGAGGGAATCACCCATTTTACCACGGAACATAGCTGGCATTGTTTCACGCACGTCTTCAGGAATACCTGTGTCAGCAGTCAATTTTAATTCCTTAGGAACAGTCATATATAGAACGCCCTTGCTGTTTCGGCCTACCTCTGTTGTACTGAGGTCTACGGCGCTAAGCATAATGGAATCTTTAATAGTTGCTACTTGATTTGCCAATGGCTTTTCAGGAATGCCACGGCTTGCCAATTGTACGTCACCAGATTTAGTTTTTTTCAAGGTTTCTACATTCCAGTTAGCACCTTTTTTGTCAGCATCGCTAGCCTCTGTGAAAGCATTCGCCCCATCTTTTGCGCCTACATACACGTAAGTTTGAGCTGGGATAATTGTATCTGGCGCACCAGTTTTATTGAACGCTGCACCATATACAACATTAGGAATCACAGTGGAGCCAACTTGTAAATTATTGTTAGTTTGGCTTTCCACATCAAAGTTGATATTACCAGTGAAGGTCATATCAGGACCATGATTGATGACTACTACATCCCCTGCTTGAGGAATAATAACAGGGCCTACAGGACCTGCCATAGCTACGCCTGCCATAGATACACTAAGGCAAGCTGTTAATAATGCACGTTTCAAAATAGATTGTTTCATAGATATACTCTCATTTCTCTACTATATATGTTGACATAAATATAAATGTAGAATGATGTGTTTAATTCACTATCATTTATGGTTACTAATCGTCTATATGCAGCTTCAACATATACTTACTCGTCTATAGTGACATAATCCGATAGACTACTTAATAATTCAATAGCCAAGGGCCGTGTTGAAGGTGTACACCTTAGCATACATCGTCCATTTATATCAATAGATGTCATAACCCCTAAGTATTCATAGCCTTCAATGATGCGATTGATATAGTTCGTATGCTTCGGTTCAAGATGAAAGTACACATACGCCTCTTCCCCAGAGGTTTCTAAATCTGGTACATCAGTAAATGCACCGATAGATTTACTCGGTTCTAAAGATGTACCACTCATAAGTCCTCCTACACATCATTACTATAAAATGTAAATGCTATACATATCGCTAGTATAGGCATCCATTAGATATGTCTGTCGTTAATATACTACCTACTAAGCTTCTTTTGATTTGCACTCACGGCGCATCATAGAATATGGCTCAAGTGGTGTATCCATGTAGATACGCACTTTCATTTGCGCATGAGGCGCTACGTCGATTGGATTACCATCTTCGTCTGTCATTTTTTCAATTACAGTTTCCACAAGGTCCCCTTTAGGCTGGCAGAATTCTACTTTATCGCCGACCTTGAAGTTATTACGTTGTTCAAGATCAACGTATTTTTCTTCTTCGTTATAGCCCATAACTAAACCGATGAAGTCATGGCTTTGTGTATTGGTAGATTTACCATAGTTTTGAGCCGTTTCATCAGGACGACCTTCTGCAAAACCATCTGTATATGGACGGTGAGAAATCTTTTCTAATTCTGCAATCCATTCTGGACGAACATACCAGTCTTTCCCTTCTTTAAGATATGTATCGATAGCTGTACGGTATACCTTTGCTACCGTTGCACAATAGTGAACGGATTTCATACGGCCTTCAATTTTAAGGCTATCAATACCAGCTTCATATAAATCAGGAATGCGGTGAATCAAGCACAAGTCTTTAGAGTTAAAGATATATGTGCCATGTTCATCTTCTTCAATTGGATAATATTCACCAGGTCGGTTGGATTCAACAAGGGAATATTTCCAGCGGCAAGATTGAGAACATTGACCGCGGTTCGCATCACGGTTGCCTGTCATGTAGTTAGACAATAGACAACGACCAGAGTAAGAAATACACATGGAGCCATGTACAAAGGATTCGATTTCGATATCTACATTATCCTTCATTTCTTTAAGATCTGCTAAGGATACTTCGCGAGCCGCTACGACGCGTGTGGCACCCAGTTCTTTCCACATTTGCACTGTATGCCAGTTTGTAGTGGAAGCTTGTGTACTTACGTGAAGTTCAAGGCCTGGAGCCACGCGTTTAGCAAGGCTAAAGATACCCATGTCGGCTACGATGATCGCATCAACGCCGATACTTTCAAGGAATTTCAAATAGTCCTCTAAACCTTCAAAGTCCTCATTGTGAGGGATGATATTACATGTAACATGGAGTTTTTTACCATGAGCATGTACGAATTCTACAGCTTCCTTTAATTCCTCATCGGAGAAATTAGAGTTACCTGCGCGCAAGCCAAAACGTTTGCCTGCACAATATACAGCATCCGCACCATAGCGAATAGCCATTTTAAGCTTGTCCATATTACCGGCTGGACAAAGCAATTCCATAAAATGTTCTGCCATTATTTGTTGTGCCCTTTCCACACACTCACACTCATACCATCACCCATTGGATAGATGGTGGTGTTAAACAATTCTTTATTTTCAACATACGTTAAGTATTCTTTTAACCGTTTTACGATAGTCTTAAACCGTTTTGGCGGCTCCTTATCGCCTCTTACATAGCCTCTAAAAAGTACATTGTCTGCAAGGATAACGCCTCCTTCTTTCACATGAGGCAAAATGAGTTCTAATTGTTTAAGATATTGCCCTTTGGGACCATCTAAAAATACTAGATCATATTCACCGGTGAGTTCCGTTAAGACTTGAGACGCATCGCCTTTCAGCAATGTAATTGTATCGGCATAATCAGATTGGTTAATATAATATTTCGCCATTTCGTGACGCACATCATCTAATTCAATAGATGTAATATGTCCCTCCTCTTCGTCGAGTAGCGGAGCCATCAACAAAGCAGAGTAACCAATGGCGGTGCCCACCTCTAACACAGAGGTGGGCCGGTACAAACCTATTAATTCTTCAAAGAGATGAACCTCAGATTCTCGTAGAATCGGTACATCATTAATCATCGCGTAAATACGCTGTTCATTTAAAATATCATTTAATGTCATGAAAGTAGATTCAATCTCCTACATTATTTATTGCTATTACCACTAGGAACTACCAACGTAGAACGATCCACAGATTCAGCTGGCTTTACTTCAATATGAGGTACTTGTTGTGTACTTGGTACAACATTTTGCATAGATTCTGGAGCAGGTGTTGTAGTTGGCACATAAGAGTTAGAACTAGATGATTGAGTTGCTGGTGCAGATTGAGCTGGTACTTGTGGAGCTGGTGTTGGTGCTGGAATTTCAGCAGCTGGAACCGTTGTTGGTGTATATTTGTACGTAGGTTCCACATTAACATATTGAGAATCTGCTTCCACCGCTTCTTCAGAGCTGTAATTGTAGTTAGGCTCTGTCGTTGCCACAGCCACGTCATAGTTAGGACCAGCTTGTACTGCGGCCTCTGTATTAGAGGATGTAGCCGTATCATTACCATAGATTTTATGAACTTCCGCTAAATGTTCTTCATATGTTTTAGAGAAGTGATTATGTCCATCTTTATCCGCTACAAAGTATAAATAATCTGTATCTTCAGAATGCAAGACTGCATCTAATGCTTTTTTACCAGGGTTCGCAATTGGTCCTGGTGGCAAGCCTTTAGATACGTATGTATTATACGGGCTTTGTAATTGCGTATCACCAATAGTTACATCTTCTTTTGCATAACCTAGTACATAGGAAATTGTCGCATCAGATTGTAATGGAATACCATGGGCTAACCGTTTTTTAAATACCCCTGCAATTGTTGGACGATCTGCATCAAATAAAGATTCACGTTCAACAATGGATGCCAATGTTACAAAGTCATGAATACTCATGTGTTGAGCTTGAATTTGTTTCTTCACAGCCGGTGTGAGGTAACGATTCATTTCGTCAGCCATCATTTGAATCACTTCACGTGGCGTTGCACCTACTGGAATTTCATAAGTACTTGGGAATAAGAAGCCCTCTACCGGATATGTAGCAGGTCTTGTACCCTTCATATATGGATATGGTACAAAGGTCTTTGCTTCTGCTAAGAAATCCTTTGCCTTCATAATTTGATTTTTTTCAAGAACGATAGCAATATCACCAACTGTGTATCCTTCAGGAATTGTAACACGAATAGATTCTACATGACCTTCTTGTAATAAAGAAATGAGTTCGCGCACAGTTACCTTGTTAGGAATTTGGTAGTGACCAGTTTGAAGTTTATCATTGGTGCCGCTCAAATATAACCAAAGCTTAAAGCCTTGTGTGGAACGAATAAGACCTCGTTCATAGAGCATGTCTGCAATTTCAGTGCCAGTCTGCCCCTTTTCGATGACAAGTACTTGTGTACCATCATCTTGAGCAAAGGTGTTTGGCACTAAATAAATCGCTCCCAAACCACCTGCGATGATTAATACGCCTACAATAATAAGGATTAAAATATATCTTAAGGCTTTTCTCACGACGTTGAGTTCCTTTCTGTAACATAACAGTATTTATCATCTTATTATACCATAAAGTCCATATTTCCCCTATATAAAAGGACATTATCATATTATGGGCATCTTAATATATAACAAATAAAAATAGCGTATTGCCCAAAGACAACACGCTAGATTTATAAAGAAAACAACTACTCGCCATCTTCCATTTCTTCATACAATTTTACTAGAGTCTCAAAAACTTCATCTTCTTCATCTAAAGGTACGTATACTTCTACGCCTTCTTCATTTTTTTCGATGCTAGCCAAGATCATGTATGTGTCATCTTGACCTTCGTGGTCTGCCTCTTCGTCTTGTACATGTACAAGAACTGCATACTCACGACCTTCATGGTTTAGAACAACATCTTCTGTGAAGTATTGTTTATTGCCGTTTTCGTCTTCGAATTCTAAATAATACACTTCACCTTCAAAGTTTTGGTCAACCATTGGAAACCCTCCTTGTGGAAAAAAAGATTTATTTATTGAACTGCAAGCGATCTAAGTATCCTTGCAAAATTACAACCGCTGCCATTTTATCAATAACGGATTTACGCTTTTTACGACTTACGTCAGCTGCAATGAGTTGCCGTTCAGCCATAACCGTAGATAACCGCTCATCCCAATATGAAACAGGTAAATCGATGACTTCTTTCATCTTTTCAACGAATTCTTCAGTCTTTTCAGCTCGTTCACCTTTTGTACCATTCATATTCTTCGGCATACCTACTACAAGCTCATGTACTTCATATTCAGCAATGAGTTCTTGTAAGCGATTAAAATCTTTTTCAAGAGATGTTCTACGAATGGTTTCAATACCTTGTGCTGTCATGAGCAGTGCATCACTACAGGCAATACCGATAGTACGGCTGCCCACATCTAATGACATAATTCTCATTATAGTTGTTTTGCCTTTGCGTATTCTTTCAACAATTCCTCAATCAAGTCATCCCGCTCTAAACGACGGATATCAGAACGTGCATTATTATAGCTTGTAATGTACGCTGGATCTCCAGAAATAAGATACCCTAAGATTTGATTGATTGGATTGTAACCTTTTTCTTGAATAGATTGATAAACACGAGTAAGAACCTCTTCAGCTGTCATCGGTTCATCGTCTACTTTACGGAATAACATAGTTTCATCAGAAACCTTCATCGTATCCCTCCTTTTTATTACATTGGCAGGTTTCACTGTAAAAGTGAAACCTCGCCTACTATTATACTTGAATTAAAGCTACAAAGTCAGTAACTTTTTATGCATCATAAAATTTTTCTATAACAGATACAAGTATAATTATAAAATTATATGCCTATTGTAACATAGATGTTAAAGCTTCACCACCAGCTTTTAATGCTTCTGTCAATTTAGCTGGTTCTTTACCACCTGCTTGAGCCATATCTGGACGGCCACCGCCATTACCACCAGCTACTTGAGCTGCTGCTTTTACGATATTACCAGCTTTAGCACCTTTAGCCACTACATCTTTGGATACTTTACATACAAAGTTAACTTTGTCATCGCCCATAGCAGCGCCTACAAGCACTACACCAGAACCAGACAATTTATCAAGGCCCATATCAGCCATATCACGTAACTCATCAATAGAGGAAGCTTTTACAGCAGCTGCTACAAATGCAACGTCACCAATCATTACCTTACCAGCAATGATATCTGCCGCACCAGCTGCAGAAACCTCTTTGCGAATTTGTTCTAATTCTTTAGCAGTTTCTTTTGCTTCTGCCAACACTTGATGTAAACGTTCTTCTACTTGAGGTGCTTTAGTTTTAAGTTCGCCTGCCATGCGTTCGATAGTCAAGCGATCATGTTTTGCTGCATCTAGAGCTGCACGACCTGTAATTGCTTCAATACGACGTACACCAGAGCCGATACCCGCTTCAGATGTTAAACGGAAGGAACTAATGAAAGCTGTATTACCTACATGAGAACCGCCACATAATTCAACGGAGAAACCAGGAACCTCTACAACGCGAACTACATCACCATATTTATCACCAAAGAGTGCCATCGCACCTTTAGCTTTTGCTTCGTCCATAGACATTTCAGCAATAGCTAAATCTGTAGCTTTTAAAATTTCTTCATTTACAAGAGCTTCGATTTGATCAAGTTCCTCTTGTGTTACAGGGGAGAAATGAGTGAAGTCGAAACGCAAGTAATCTGGAGTTACTAAGGAACCAGCTTGGTTAACATGCTCGCCTAGTACCTTTTTCAATGCTGCATGTAACAAATGTGTTGCTGTATGGTTACGAGCCATAGCAGCACGGCGATTTGTATCTACTTCAAGCGTTACATCATCGCCTTCGGAAATGGAACCTTCCACAACAGTACCGATATGGTATACAGTGCCTTCAGGTAAACGTTTTGTATTATGAACCTCTACCTTACCCATTGGGCCAACGATAAAGCCTGTATCACCTAATTGACCGCCCCCTTCAGCATGGAATGGTGTGGTACGTACGATAACAGTAATTTCATCGCCATCAGCAGCTGTTTGTAAACGTTCAGAGCCTTTGCCGATCATTAATACGGAAGAAGCAGTTACAGCTTCATCTTCAAGAAGCTCTTCGTCTTTCAAGAATGTGATGTCAGGTGTTGCTACCTTAGCATCTTCTTTTACACGAGCTTCACGAGCGCGTTCACGTTGTTCCTTCATAGCTGCTTCAAAACCTTCATGGTCGATTGTAAAGCCGCGTTCAGAAGCAATTTCTTCTGTTAATTCCCAAGGGAATCCGTATGTATCATATAGTTTGAATACTTCTGTACCAGGCACAACAGTTGCTTTTTCAGCAGCAAGTGTATCAATCAAAGAATTCAACAATTCAAGACCTTGTTCCAATGTTTGGTTGAATCGTTCTTCTTCATTTTGTACAACCCGTTTAACGAAGTCTTGTTTCTCAGCAATGGATTTAATACCAGGGCCAAGAATATCTACTACTACATCAATAAGTGGTGTTAAGAAGATACCTTCAATACCAAGTAAACGGCCATGACGTACAGCACGACGTAAAATACGACGCAATACGTAACCACGACCTTCGTTAGATGGCAATACGCCATCAGAAATTAATGCAGTGACAGCACGAGCATGGTCAGCGATAACCTTTAAAGAAACATCAGTATTTGGATTTTCGTTATATGTAACACCAGCGCGTTTAGCTGTAGCTTCAATAATTGGGAAAATCAAATCTGTTTCAAAGTTTGTTTTACAACCTTGTAATACGGAAGCCAATCGTTCAAGGCCAGCGCCGGTATCGATGTTTTTATGTTGCAATGGTTCATAAGAACCATCTGGCATTTTATTAAATTGAGTGAATACTAAGTTCCAGATTTCAAGATAGCGATCGCAGTCACAACCTGGTGCACAGTTAGGATCATCACAACCATGTTCAGGACCTTGGTCGAAGAAGATTTCACTATCAGGACCACATGGGCCTTCACCGATTTCCCAGAAGTTATCTTCAAGGCGTGTAATATGACTTTCTTCTACACCACAATCATTGTGCCATGTATCATATGCTTCTTGGTCATCTGGATATACAGTAACATACAATCTATTTTTATCGAGTTTAATAACTTCAGTTAAGAACTCCCACGCCCAGTGAATTGCTTCTTTTTTGAAGTAGTCACCAAAGGAGAAGTTGCCAAGCATTTCAAAGAATGTATGGTGACGAGCTGTGCGACCTACGTTTTCAAGGTCACCTGTACGCATACATTTTTGGCTTGTTGTAATACGATGACAAGGAGGTACCAATTTACCTGTAAAGAAAGGCTTTAATGGCGCCATACCTGCCCCAATCAATAATAGAGATGGATCGTTTTCTGGTATAAGAGAAAAACTATCTAATTTTAAATGTCCTTTGCTTTCAAAAAACTGCAAGTATGCTTGACGCAGTTCATTACCCTTCATGTGTATATTCCTCCTAAAATTATTTACTCTTCATTATATCGTAAAAACGACATAAAATCTATTAAAAACATTGAGATTATGCGGAATTTACCGACTTTCACAATAGCAAATACAAGGATAAAATTTAATAATTCTAGAAATGAGAAAAAGAGGTTATACAAATCAACAGAACATAATTGATTCGTATAGCCTCTTTTAAAGCTAATATGTATTGGTTTATACAACGCGTTTTGCGCCGATATAGCGTTCACCCCAATAGCCAGTATCAAGATCTGCTACTGCTACACCACGACTGGAAGTGGCGCTGATGAACTTGCCATCACCAATGTAAATACCGGAGTGAGATGGACCTGGTTCATATGTTTCAAAGAATACCAAATCCCCTGCTTTTAAGTTTGCACGAGAAACCTCAACACCTACGTTATATTGTTCATCTGCTAAACGTGGTAAAGAAATACCTTGTTTTGCAAATACATATTTAACGTAACCAGAGCAGTCGAAACCACTTGGTGTAGTACCACCAAATACATATGGTACACCGCGGTATTTGTCTGCTTCAGCCAAGATAGCATGAATACTATTTGGTGTTTCATTTTTCGTAATATTATTTAATTTAATATTTTTGCCAGTAATGGATTGACCAGCAACACGACGAGATGTCGCATTGTTGTTTGTGAAAGCGGATTTTGTTGCTACTGCTTTAGTTGCAGCATTTTGAGTCAATACTGCCTTCGTAGAACGAGGAGCGCTCATCAATGCATTATACGTAGCAGGACCTACAATACCGTCCACTGGTAAGCCACGATCTTGTTGGAACAGACGAACTGCCCATTTCGTTTCTTTACCATATACACCATTTTTATCTGTAGCATTATAACCGTGTTTAATTAGTTGTTGTTGAACCGCTGTAACACTTTTGCCCTTATCACCATATTGTAATGTTGTTGCACCTACCATGGCTGTTGTGGCACACACAAAAGTTAATGTTAATGCCGTTATTTTAACCTTACTATATTTTGACTTCATATGCTTCCTTTCCAAAAACTTTTAAAGTAAGTTATTTATTCAAAATATACTAACCGTCTATTTATTTGCATTCACAAATACAGCTAGTCTTCTTTGCTTTTGTCAGTATAAGTCTTAGGTGCCATAAATACATCAGCACTACTAGGTCCAAGTAATGGAGCCTCTTCATGCTCATCAAAGTTTATAGCTGACTTAACCCAATACAAAGGCCGTTGCTTCACCTCTTCAAAAATACGACCTACATACTCGCCAATAATTCCCAGTCCGACGAGTTGAATTCCACCAATGAACAAAATAGATACGCCCAAGGTAGTCCATCCATTCAAGGCTTGACCCGTAAGATATACATACAAGAGGTGTAAAATAAGCAAGAAGCTTAACCCACCACATAGTACACCGACGTACAAAGCAGCCCGTAAAGGAACTCTTGAAAAGGCTGTTACCCCATCGAGAGCAAATCGTATCATTTTGCGCACGCTGAACTTTGAGACCCCTGCAAAACGAGGTGGCGCTACAAAGTGCAACTCAGCTTGTCTATACCCTAAGGCACCAACAATACCGCGCAAGAAACGACCATGTTCTCTGAACCGTTTCAATGTGCCCAATGCTTTACTATTCATGAGGCGGAAATCAGATCCCCCTTCAACAATAGGAACATCGGCCATTTTGTTCATTAGTTTGTAATAATACTTAGACGTGAAAGATTTAGCCCAACTAGCATCTTCAGTTGAATCGCGTATGGTGCGCACTACATCATACCCCGATTCCCACAAACGAACAAGTTCAGGAATCAAAGCCGGTGGATGCTGCATGTCACCGTCCATTGTAATAACTGCATCTCCATGAGCATAATCAAGACCACAAGTAAGCGCAGTCTGATGCCCAAAATTACGAGCAAGCAATAACACTTTGACATGTTTATCATTGTAAGCAATTTCACGCAATATCATAGATGACGAATCACTAGAACCGTCGTCTACGAAGATTAGTTCATAATCGTACGTGAGTCCTGACATAACATCAGTTACAGCTTTATAAAAATTCGCTATGTTCTCTTCTTCGTTATATACAGGCACTACAATAGAAAGTAACATAAATCCTCCAAAGTATTTTACTCACATATTTTAAGTTAATTAGTAAATTAAGGCAAATCGCCAAGGTTAACAATAGGAAAAATAATATCTATAACCCCAGTAATCATGCGATTTCTACAAACTCTATCGACATTCCTCTTCATTTATCCTATATATAAGTTCTATGAATAAGTCGTTATTTTACTTATCTAAATAACTACTCAATAAATCATATTATAAAATAAATTTATATCACTAAAAATCAATGAATTGCTGTTAATTATGATTTAATCGCCAATTAATCAAAATATCAAATATATTTTCAGCTATAAATATAAGAACCTTAACGCACTTCATCTTAAATTCATGAAAATTGAAATAATTTTACTAATCACGCTGTGCATAAACCAATAATATATGGCCCAAAATATGCATAAAATACTAATAATATAAAAAACTAACATTATGGTATTAACAAAATAGATTTACTAGAATCTTTTCATCAATAGAGAAGAAAGAGACCCTTATTAGGGTCTCTTTTATTATAGGCCAGCAGCATCAATCCAAGATTGTAAATCTTCCTCTGCAAGCTCCATATCCTCTTCATATGCACCAGCCACTACAGGATACTTTGAAACCTCTACGGTGTGCAAAATTGAATCATCTCGACCATTTTTAAAGGTTCCAATCCAAATTCCAGAGAATTGAGATTCATACCACTCTACAGGCTGATCAGTTTCATTGAAGTTAATCGTAATATGACCACGGCCAAGTGTTTCTAATACTTCCACTTGTTCTTCCTCTGTGAGCCCTGTTTTCTCAATATAAATTGAATATGTCTCACCCGTTTCTCGCAAGTTTTTAAGAGCTAAACGCAACTCATTTAAAACAGCGCGAACATTACTATAATTCTCAATCATAAATACTCCTATTAGAGATACTCTTTATATCCTATAAACGCATTATTTTAAGTATTAAGCTCTGCAGTTACGCCCCATTCTTGTAGAACATGTAATACCCGCTCTTTAACCTCTGGTAATGCTCGTTGTACAGGCGCACTAGGTTCAAAGCCAATTTCTAATGATTCTGGTTCTACACCAATAACCACTGCATCCTCTAATGGATCCTCTTGAATAGCACGGATACGTAAAATATCTTGCATCCCTACTTCATGTACAGAAATATGCTCTGTAAAATATTGTTCTAATTCCTTATGAGGAAACTCATATATAGTTCCTGGTGCTTCTCCACCATTGATAGCATCTACAAGAAGAATTTTCTTCATTCCACGCATATACGTAAGTAGCTCCATCCCCATCGTTCCACCATCAATAATAGAAATAGACGGTTTAAATGTGAAAGACTCTTTCAACTCTTTTACTACATGAACCCCTAACCCCTCGTCAGTAAGTAATATATTACCTACACCGAGGAGGACGATTTCATTATTACCATCATCATAAAGGCTATTTAAATCAATACGCGGACCCTCAGAGTCCGCGTATTGTTCCAAGCCACTGATGATATCAGTACTTGTATTAGTCATTATCTTGTAATTCTCTTTCTCTAGGATCGTTAGGATCACTTGGACGATATGTAGTACCAGATGGTTTATCGATACGTTCACCACGACGGCGTTTACCGTTTAGATCTTCAATATCGATTGGATCATGTGCATAATACTTCATACCGGAAACCATAGCAGATACTTCGCCGGATTCCTCCATAACGTCTTCTCGGAATGCCATGTACACGTGAACGATAGTAAAGAACAAGAATCCCCACGCAATATAGTGATGAATAATGTGAACCTTATATTCACCACCAAATAATGTAACAACTGGTGCGAATAGGGTTCCTAGAATACCATTAGGATCCACCATTGAATACATTGTAAAGCCCGTTAAGATTTCAAAGAAAAACATTACATATACCATCATATATGCAGTTCTTGCTAAGGAGTTACGAAGCCAATGATGTTCGTGTTTTTGTGGAATCATCAAATAGTGCAATGTAGTTTCTTTAAGACCATACCAATACCGTTTTTGGCGGAATTTAGGTAATAATCTATCTCCTCGATTCCAAAGAGCTCCTGCAAATCGGAAAATAAAGGAGCATGTTAAGATAACCCCTGCAATGAAATGGATACGACGCATAGTTTCCATAGAGAACCAGCCATCAATAGCAAAGGTTGGCTCTGGATTACCTGTGATAGCCGCAAATCCTGGATCACCAATATATAGACCTGTCCAGAATAATGCAGTTACGCTTAGCACCATAGTCCAGTGGAATATGCGCAGCCATAGACTAAATACGACATACGCCTTTTTGTCAGTATGTATTAACATAAGCCCACCACCCTTTATTTACACAATGCATCTGTATTGACGGAAACAATTTTTTCGCCTTTTTTATTGTATAAATGGGTTGCACATGCGAGACATGGGTCAAAGGAGTGAATTACCTTCAAGATTTCAAGTGGTTTATCTGCAATTTTTACATGTGTATCAATCATGGAGTCTTCGTAGGCACCATGTTCATTTGCTGCAGTCTTAGGACATGCATTCCATGTGGATGGTACGATACATTGATAGTTTGCAGAGCGACCATCTTTAATGTGAATCCAGTGGCCCAAACCACCACGAGGTGCATCTACAAGGCCAACGCCTTTAGCATCTTTATCCCATGTATTTGGCTCAAACTTAGTTGTATCAGCCACTGTAGTATCACCATTTTTAATGTTCGCTACAAGTTTATCGAAGAAGTATTGGCTCATATTTGCTGCTACTTGTGCATCAAGGCCACGACATGCTGTACGACCTACCATAGTTGTCATCCATACATGTGCAGGTACGCCCAATACTTGGGATACTGTATCGATTTGACGAACAATCATAGACTCTGCCCAAGTTGGGTCTTTAATGATACCTTGTTTTACTTTTGTATATACAACGATATATTTTGCTAATGGGCCAACCTCTGCAGTTTTACCTTTGAATGTTGGGGATTTAATCCAAGAGTATTTTTTATCTTCATCAAGGAATTCCCATTTTTCTTTTGTACCAGATTTAGGACCTGTAAACTTAGGATCTGTAACACCTTCGATAGGATGAAGAGAGCTTTTACCATCTGGATATGTGAACCAGGAGTGATCAACCTCTTCACTAAGGTATTGAGGATCCATGAAGTCTTTACCTTCTAATGGAATAAATGTAGCTTTATCTACGCCTAAAGCAAAGTTTTCAACTACACCATTGGAGCGAACCACACATTTCTTATGGTAATCGCCATTAGAAATGCCAGAATATGTATCATCTGGGTAATCACCATAAGACATAACACGTTTTTTCGCTAGGCCACCACCATCGACCATGCCCTTTTCTACATACATTTTGCCAATAGCCAATAAATCTGGAACATAGAAATTATCTACTAGATCTTTAGCCAATGCAATAGATTGTTCTACCGCAGCAAGACGTTGTGTATTAATAGGTGCATTCATATCATTCATTGAAATGGAACATGGCATACCGCCAACAATGTAATGCGGATGAGGGTTTTTACCACCAAATACAACGTGTGGAATAACGATATCACGTTGACGGTCAAGAATATTCAAGTAATGGGATACGGCCATCAAATGAACCTCTGGTGGCAATAAATTATAGTCAGGATGATCCCACCATTGAGCGGAGAAGATGCCTAATTGACCAGATTCTACGATTTTCTTAACCTTTTGTTGTACCGCTGCAAAATAGGCAGTGGTAGCTTTAGGGAACTCTTTAGGATATGCAGAGTCTTTAGACGCAGTTTCAGCTGGCGCCAAACCACTTACATTATAAGTAGCTAATACATCATTTTGTAATTGTGCAGTTTTAGCTGGATCTGCACTAAGAGCTGCTACTGGGCTAACCCAGTCAAGAGCATGTAAGTGATAGAAATGTACGATATGGTCATGTACATCTAAAGAGCTATGCATGATATTACGAATATAGTTTGCATTTTTAGGAATAGTAATACCAAGTGCATCCTCTACAGCACGTAACGCTGCCAACGCATGTGTTGTAGTACATACGCCACAAATACGTTGTACGAAAGCCCAAAGGTCACGAGGATCGCGATCTTTAGCAACAAGTTCGATACCGCGCCAAGCAGTACCAGAAGACAATGCGTCCTCTACCTTACCACTCGCTTCATCAACTTTTATTTCTACCCGTAAATGACCTTCAATACGGGAAATCGGATCTACTACTACGCGTTTCATTAGTGACCTCCTCCATTATTATGTTTCTTTTCATCCCATAAGCCTTCTTCTTTTAAGCGTTTTTCTTCTTTCATATCAAGAATTTTATTACGCGTAAGAGTTGCAGCACCATGAACAATAACAGCTGCAGTGGCACCAACAGCAGCTACGGTACCGATTGTATCAGCAGTTGTGATGGTTTTAGCCAATGGAATATCTGGTAAACGTTTATAGAATACGTCATTATCCCAGAAGCCCTTTTCAGAGCAGCCAATACAACCGTGACCGGATTGAATTGGGTAGGATAACCCATTCCACCAACGTAAGTTACCACAAGAATTATATGTTTGAGGTCCACGACAACCTACTTTGTACAAGCACCAACCAGATTTGGATGCATCATCGTCAAATTTTTCAACGAATAGACCAGAGTCAAAGAAGGCACGACGATAGCATGTATCGTGAATACGATTGCCATAAAATTGTTTAGGACGACCTTGAGAATCAAGAGGTGGGATTTGGCCGAATAATGCATAATGCATAATTACACCAGTCATAACCTCTGGAATTGGAGGACATCCAGGAACTTTGATAATAGGCTTACCAGATACAACAGAAGATACAGATACTGTATTTGTTGGATTTGGTTTAGCCGCTTGAATACCACCCCAAGATGCGCAAGAGCCATATTCAATGATTGCTGCTGCACCTTTAGCCGCTTCTAGTAAGGACTCTTTAAATGTACGTCCACCTACTGTACAGTAAACACCATCTTCATCAAGTGGTACGCCACCTTCAACAGCCAAAATATATTTGCCTGCTTTTTCTTTAATGATTTTCTCTAAATGTTCTTCTAATGGTGCACCAGATGCAGCCGCCAAAGTATCATCATATTCAAGGGAAATCATGTTCAAAATTACATCGGATGTAAACGGAGAAGATGAACGAATGAATGATTCACTACAACCAGTACATTCATGACCATGTAACCAAATTACTGTAGGCAATTCAGTTGTTTCAGCTGCCTTAACAACGGTATCTAACATCGTTGGTGGCAAACCGAGAATAGCGGTGAGTGCTACACAGGATTTCATAAATGTGCGTCGACTCAAACGTCGCTCTTGGAAGAGTGTCCATAAACTGTTTATACGATTCTTCACGGAATATAGCCTCCTTACAACAACTTTGCGCAATATATCAATATTACTTAATAAACTACAACCATTATGATGATAATCATATTATGATAATTAATTTTAACATTCAATATATCATAGCTATTATGATAACAATCATATTCTTACAACTTTATTATATCACTTAATAAATGTTAAAACTACAGATTTTAAACAAAAAAACTGTATACAAGAAAATTTATTTAACTTGTATACAGCCTTGTATTATATGATATTGTTAAAAATTTCAATTATCACTAAATTAGATAACTTCCTTGATTAGAGCCTCAAGCACATCAGCTTTCTTGTAACCTACAAGGGAATCAAGCATTTTGCCATCGCGATAGAATACCATGGATGGAATACCATCGATGTCTTCTTTCAACAAAACGCCACGAAGATTTTTATCTTCTGCATCAACACTAAAGAACGTTACTTGTCCTTTCAAACGTTCTGCTACAGCTTCTACCTCTGGACGCATAACAGTGCAAGGTTCGCACCAGGCAGCCCAGAAATCAACAATAGCTAAACCTTTAGAGCCAAGTACTTTTTCATCAAATTCTTGTACACTAGTAATCGCTGTAATTGCCATGAAGTTCTCCTAACAAAGATCTACAATCTTATATACTATAAATTATATCTTAAATATGGAAGCAAGCAATCAATAAGCCGAGTTCTGTTCCGCTTGCGCGGTGACGATTATCTTTCTAGGCGTACAGTCGCCTGCACGCTCGAGCGACACAACCCGGAAGGTAGGCGGGACCACCCTTAACCCTTCCCTATTCGGTCTTGCTCCGGATGGGGTTTACCGAGCCAGCCTGTTACCAAACTGCTGGTGAGCTCTTACCTCACCTTTCCACCCTTACCACTGACGTGGCGGTTTCCTTTTCTATGGCACTTTCCCTAAGGTTACCCTCGCCAGACGTTATCTGGCATCCTGCCCTATGGAGCTCGGACTTTCCTCGAGTCCTATGGACTCGCAACCGTCTTTCATACTTGCTTCAATTCAGTTTATCATAGCTAGCCTATTTGTTGCAAGAAAATGCAATATTATAAGAAAAAGAAATCATTCTGTTCTGTAAAAGCTTTCACAGGAACAGATATATCTTTACTAAGTAAATAGTCACATAAACCGCTAGCAACAATAGATTCTGTGCCAAAATGACCTGCATCAACTACAAGCAATCCAAGCTCTTTAGCTAATTGTGCATCATGATATTTCACATCGCCTGTAACATATGCGTCTACATGCAAGCGAGCTGCATCCTTAATAAATTCAGCACCGGCACCAGAACATAGTGCTATGGATTGAATTTCTTTAGGCGCTATGCCAGCAAAACGAATATTAGCCTCTGGTAATGCTTCCTGTACCCATTCACGGAATGTATCTAAATCTAAGGCGTTTGGTAATCTACCAATACGACCTAAATATTGAGTCGCCTCTTTCGGCTCAACTAAGGATAGTACCTCATAGGCGGCCTCTTCGTAAGGATGTGCATCTTTCATCGCTTCAATGACGTGTTGCAAATGTATACCATCTACCAACGCATTGATTTGTACTTCTGGTACTACTGTCATAGATCCTGCTTCACCCACAACAGGATGAGAGTCATCATTGCCTACAAAACGACCTTCACCATGAGCACTAAAACTACAGTATTCATAGTTACCAATACGTCCAGCCCCAGCAGCTCCCATTGCCATTCGAACCGCATCAGCTGCATTTTCAGGTACAAAGGTAGTTATCTTATACAATGCGTCTTCCCCAGTTTTGATAAAGCCCTTAACATCTATAAGACCTAATTGTTCTGCCAACATATCATTCAAGCCACCAGGTGCAATATCAAGATTGGTATGTGCACTGTACACGGCAATATTATGTTGGATTAATTGATTAATCATTCGCCCTTGCGCCGTATCACAAGACAATTGTTTTAAGCCCTTAAAAATCAACGGGTGATGACTAACAATTAGATTACAGTCATGTTCAATGGCATATGAAATAGCCTCCTCTGTTACATCTAATGTAGTTAACACGCCTGTAACGATAACATTTCTATCACCCACCATGAGGCCCACATTATCCCAAGATTCTGCATAAGAACGAGGGGCCAATTGTTCCATTAAGGTAATAACTTGTTGAACTGTTGTCATAAAGCTCACTTCTTTCTATCTTCTAAAAGTCCGTACAGAAATTCTACTTCACGCTCTAGATCCTTATATTTATCTGTATGGCTCAATTGCTCAGTCATACCATCTAGTGCACATTGTCGTTGATATATTAAGTACTCAATATATTTCGTCCAAAGTGATGGTCGCTCCTGTTCTAAAAGAGCACCTACAGACCATAATAATGAATCCTCTGGCAATGATTGATAAACATCTACGTATTCAGTCATGCCCGTATACGCTTCTACCTGATCATTACGCACTGCTAAAAATGCAGTGTATAGCTTTCCTGCATCTTCAACGATGATTTCAAGGACGATAACATAGCCCTTTTGTACCATATATTGACGTAATTCTTTTTGTCCATTCTGTGGTTGTAATACGTAGAACTCTAAAGGCTCTGGACCGGCGTCTACAATATCGCGCATAAGGTATCCACCCATACCGCAGCAAATGGCACCATTTAATTCGCCCTTCTCTGTTACCTTTAGACCATCACCTAATCGACAATCTACTTTAGAAGTTAATCCACAAGATTGAACATATTCTTTTGCAGATTCTAAAGGTCCTTTATGCACGTCGCCAGCAATAACAAATTCAGCACGATTACGGTTGATGAGTTCTACTGCTAAATATCCATGATCAGTACCAATATCAGCTATAGCATGAGCTTTTGGTACGATTGAAAACACCGCCTCTAAGCGATCCATCATAGGTCTAGGTTCCATAATTCCTCTATTACTATATATAAAAATAACCGCCCTTGAATTCTCAAGGACGGTAGATATCAACATAATTGGTGGGCCCACCTGGGATCGAACCAGGGACCGACCGGTTATGAGCCGGTTGCTCTACCCCTGAGCTATAGGCCCACAGTTAGTTTCTAGCTCATTAATTATACCGAATAGGCTAGTACTAAGTCAAGGCACACCGTATTTCTATAACTGTTTCATGAGCTATATTTTGCCATATTTTCTGCAGTAGAGAACGGGCATAGACAGTAATATAACACAAAAGGGCTGTAACACAGTGCTAGAGAACACTGCATTACAACCCTTAAAAGATCCAACATCTTATAAGAAGTCTTTAATTTTATCGCGTTTACCACGATTGCGCAATTTAGTAAGCGCTTTGCCTTCTATTTGACGAATGCGTTCACGAGTTACATTGAAATGTTGACCTACTTCTTCCAATGTACGAGGTTTGCCGTCCTTCAAACCAAAGCGCAAAATCAATACTTGTTGCTCACGGTCAGTTAAGCATGTAAATACATCTTCAATTTGTTCTTGTAATAAGATGTAGCTAGCTGCATCGTCTGGAGCAATAGCATCTTGGTCCTCAATAAAGTCTCCCAAGTGAGAGTCTTCCTCTTCACCAATTGGAGTTTCCAATGATACTGGCTCTTGTGCGATTTTTTGAATTTCACGCACGCGCTCTACCGTAATGCCCATACCTTCTGCGATTTCTTCTGGTAATGGTTCACGACCTTTATCTTGCAATAATTGTCTGGAAATACGAATCAATTTATTGATTGTTTCTACCATATGTACAGGAATACGAATCGTACGAGCTTGGTCCGCAATAGCACGAGTAATAGCTTGACGAATCCACCATGTAGCATATGTGGAGAATTTATAACCCTTTGTATAATCGAACTTATCTACAGCTTTAATAAGGCCCAAGTTACCTTCTTGAATCAAATCCAAGAATAACATGCCGCGACCTACATAACGTTTTGCAATACTTACAACTAAGCGCAAGTTAGCATCTACCAATTTTTTCTTAGCCTTTTTGGCAAGTTGAATATCTTTATATGTAGCATCTTCTGCTGCGCCAGCTTCAATTTGCTTTGCTAAAACGATTTCTTCATCTGCAGAAAGCAATGGGACACGACCAATTTCCTTGAGATACATACGTACAGGATCATCAATGTTAACACCAGAGTCTACACTTAAATCGATGGAGATATTCTTTTCACTAGAAGTATCTTCTTCATCCTCTTCTTCTGGTTCTATTGGATTAGCGTCCGCATCCTCACTGTCGATATCAGCCACTACTTCAATATTTAATTTACCAAATGTAGTATAAATATCGTCTAATTGTTCCGCAGTAAGTCCAGTTTGCTCATGAAGAGCATCTGAAATCTCTGATTGTGTCAACACGCCGGTTTTTCGGCCTTTTTCAAGAAGTTGTTCTACAATCTCCTCTATTTGACTTTTTTGTACTTTCTTAGCCACAGCGCTCTCCTTCTTACATTATATTACTTAGACCATTCTCTAATTAAGTTCTGTATTTCCTGACACTTATGTAATTCGCTAATAAATGTCGAATCTCCTGCCCGTTTTAATTGATCCGCCATAATTGAATGCGCTTTATACTGTTCACGCAATGAATGAATCCTGATCTTGCGGATTAATCCAGGCACTTGTACCTTATATTCATCGTCACTCATAACAACCAATCTAGAGTAAATATCATACTCCGATGGGGATAAAACAGATTGAATGGCAGTATCATCTAGACGACCTTCTTGTTTAAATAAGGTGAATATCTTTTCTATTATACCTCGATATTCAATTTTTTCAAAGTCTTCTAATGGCAAATAGCTCATCATATGTTGTAACACTTCACCATCTGTAAAGGCTAAGGACAATAATTTTTCTGCATCACCTTTAGGTAAATCCTGTGTTGGCAACGGTGTAGACGCAGTATCAACCAATTCAATTTGTCCTTTTTTTACATAGTCTCGGAAATATCTAAAAATACTACTATTATCAAGCCATAGTGGTAATGCCAATGTCTTTAGAGCATCATCCCGTTGTGTTTGACTATCTATATTAGCAATATATGGGAATACATCAGCCATAACAGCTTGCTTCCCTTCCGTATTATTTGTGTCGTGTTTGATTAAGGACTCACTTAATAAATAATCAAGAGGCTTAACCGCTTTAGCCACTAAATCTTTAAATGCTTGTCCTCCATGATTACGTACATAATCATCTGGATCCTTACCATCTGGCATAGCTAAAACACGCACCTTAAAGTCCGTATTTTGTAATAGTTCTATAGCCCTAGCTGCTGCTTGACGACCTGCGCCATCCATATCATAAGCCAGCACAATTTCATCAGCCTGCCTCATTAAGATATGACCATGATCTCGTGTATAAGCCGTCCCCAGGGATGCTACTACATTAGTAACACCATGGTTATGAGCAGATATAACGTCCATATATCCTTCCACAAGGATAGCCTGTCGCTCTTGACGAATAGATTTATAAGCCTTATCAAAGGCAAATAATAGTTTTCCCTTTTCAAAGATGGCTGATTCTGGTGAGTTTAAATATTTTGGCGTACTGTCATCCATAACACGACCACCAAAGGCAACTACACGACCTTTACCATCCATAATAGGGAACATAATTCGGTTTCTAAAGAAATCGTAAAACTGTCCCTTTTGGTTTTTACGGACCAAATTCAACTCCAAGAGAATAGAATCATTGATGCCACGTTCGTGAAAGGCGCGATACAACTTGTCCCAACCATCTGGAGCAAAGCCTAATTTGAATTTTTCAATCGTATCTTTTGTAAGGCCCCGTTTTTTTAAGTAATCAAGGCCCACCTTACCAATCGATGTTTGAGTAAGGCAGTTATGGAAAAATGTAGCCGCTAATTCTGACGCTTCATATAGTTTTTTTCGTCGTTCATCTCGAGCTCGTTGTTCTGGTGAAAGTTTTGCCTCCGGCAAGGGAATATTAGCACGATTAGCAAGCCGCTCTAGAACCTCTACAAAGCTTAAATGCTCTAGTTCCATGAGGAATTTAATGACATTCCCCGATGCATGACAGCCAAAACAATAATAAAAGCCCTTTTCAGGGGCAACACTAAAGGACGGCGTCTTTTCATTATGAAATGGACAACAACCCCAATAGTTCTTGCCCCGTTTCTTTAAAGCTACATGCTCGGATATTACAGATACAATATCATTTGCATCTTTGATTTGTTCAATCAATTCATTTTCAAAATATCTGCTCATAGCCAACGCCTCCTTCCCTTATATATATTAATTCGATATACAAATAAAAAATCCTCTATTTGTAAAGTAATTTAATCAATTATCGAGTCAACCGGTTTAATAACCGATACGAATCATAGGAATCATCATCTATTAAAAATCAATACATAAGGATTCCTATACTCCGTATCTTTAAATTATATGCAAATGAAATTTGATAATAATAGGCTGCAATGAAATCATTGCAGCCTATATTTATCTCTTATAGCATATTATTTTGCGTAATCCACAACGCGAGTTTCACGAATAATTACGACCTTAATTTGGCCTGGATATTCGAGTTCAGACTCGATGCGTTTTACGATATTCCGAACAAGTAATGTAGACTCAGCTTCATCAATCTTATCCGGTTTTACTACAACGCGAATCTCACGACCTGCTTGAATAGCAAAGCATTTTTCAACGCCTTCGAAGGATTCAGCGATTTCTTCCAATTTAGATAAACGTTTTAAGTAGTTTTCTAATGTTTCTCGACGTGCTCCTGGACGAGCCGCAGAGATAGCATCAGCAGCTGCTACTAATACAGCTTCTACAGATTGGAACTCTTCATCACCATGATGAGCGCCAATGCAGTTAATTACTGCTGCGCTTTCACGATATTTACGAGCCACATCAACACCGATTTGAACATGAGAACCTTCAAGTTCACGGTCTAATGCTTTACCAATATCATGGATCAAACCACCTCGTTTAGCCAATGTTACATCACAGCCTAGTTCAGCTGCCATCAAACCTGCTAAATGAGATACTTCAATAGAATGTTTCAAAACGTTTTGACCGTAACTAGTACGATATTTCAAACGACCTAAAATCTTAACAATTTCAGGATGTAAGCCATGAACATCAGCTTCAAATGTTGCTTGTTCACCAGCTTCTTTAATAGTTTGGTCAACCTCTTTACGAGCCTTACCAACCATTTCTTCAATACGAGCTGGATGGATACGACCATCTACAATCAATTTTTCTAAAGCAATACGAGCCACTTCACGACGAATTGGGTCGAAGCCAGAAAGAATAACTGCTTCTGGTGTGTCATCGATAATCAAATCAATACCTGTTAATGTTTCGAGTGCGCGAATATTACGGCCCTCACGACCAATAATGCGGCCTTTCATTTCATCATTAGGCAATGCCACTACGGATACGGTAGTCTCCGCCACATGGTCAGCTGCGCAACGTTGGATTGCAGAGGAGATAATTTCTTTTGCTTTTTTCTCCGCATCATCCTTAGCTTGCTGCTCCATTTCCTTAACCATAATTGCCGTTTCATGACGAATTTCTTGTTCTACATTTGTTAACAAGATATTCTTAGCTTCTTCAAATGTCATGCCAGAAATACGTTCTAACTCTGCCATTTGTTTTTCATACAAAGCTTCAATCTTTTCACGGCTTTGGGCTAAGTCAGCTTCTTTGCGATGTAAAGCTTCCTCTTTGTGTTCAATATTGTCTAATTTTTTATCCAAAGATTCTTCTTTTTGAAGAATACGACGTTCCATACGTTGAAGT
Source organism: Veillonella faecalis (assembly GCF_024677885.1). NCBI lineage: Bacteria > Bacillati > Bacillota > Negativicutes > Veillonellales > Veillonellaceae > Veillonella > Veillonella faecalis. The sequence continues at coordinate 188,462 of NZ_JALBWL010000001.1, read as the reverse complement.
TCAGAACGGCGATCTTTATTTTCTCGTTCTACATCAGAACGGAGCTTATGAATTTCTTCTTTCGCTTCTAATAAAGCTTCTTTCTTTTTAGACTCAGCTGTGCGCTCACCATTTGCGATGATGCGTGCAGCCTCTTGTTCAGCTTGATTCAGTTTTCCTTCAGCAATATTTTTTCTAAAAAAATAGCCTGCCCCTAGTCCAATCAGTACCATTACCACTGCAATTAGACAATACTCTAAAATATGTCCCACATCTTCTAAAATCTGTCTCACCTCCTCTTAAATTCTCAAAATCGAGCTTTCATGCTCCTTTTTATGCCCTTCATGCATTAAATTATCATTTAGCCATATCATCATATAAATAAATAAGGCTATTATTAATTTTAGACTTGAAAGCCCTTTCTGTCAAGATTTTACAAGCCTGGTAAGGCCTCAGAAAAAGTACTATCTATTCATAAAAATCATTGCACACAACTTGGATAGTACTCGTTGAAAACCCTCTATATTTGAGAAAATTAAAGACTTTTACACGAGGAGTGCAGTCCTCATTGAGAATGGAACCAAATTTTTTCTCCACCACACGATAAGCGGCTTTCACTTCATCATAATCAGAGATTTCCGGAGGCACAGTAAGACCTCTAAGTTTCATCTTTTGCTTAATCATGTAGGCGCCGTATTTTTGTTCTTTCATCAAATAGTCTAATACTTGTCCAGACAGGCGCTCATCATTGATATAATCATAGTCTCTAAGGCGTTCGAGGACCCGCTCAATGATTGGGTCCTCGATTTGTTTACGTCTCATTTTTTGTGTCAGTTCATAGGAACTTAGAAATCGTTGAGCTAGGAAGCGATACGCTTGATCCATAGCAGCTTGCATCGTTTCTTCACTCATGATTATACTTCTTCAGTTACTTCTTCACCGATTACATCGATTTCTTCAGTGCCAACCGCTAATGTATCGCGAATAATACGATCAATCTCATCAGCGATTTGTGGATTGTCGAGCAAGTATTGTTTAGCCGCCTCTTTACCTTGGCCCATACGTTCCCCATTGTAGGAATACCATGCACCAGATTTATTGATGATTTCCATATTTGTACCAATATCGATAAGAGTACCTGCTTTAGAAATACCTTCACCATACATCAAGTCAAATTCTGCTGTTTTAAATGGAGGTGCTACTTTGTTTTTAACTACTTTAACTTTAGTGCGAGCACCAACGTTTTCGTTGTTAGCTTTAATAAGTTCACCCTTACGAACATCAAGGCGTACAGAAGAATAGAATTTCAATGCACGACCACCTGTTGTAGTTTCAGGGTTCCCAAACATGACGCCTACTTTTTCACGCAATTGGTTGATAAAGATAACAACAGTTTTAGACTTGCTGATGATACCAGTCAATTTACGCAATGCTTTACTCATCAAACGAGCTTGAAGACCTACGTGAGCATCGCCCATTTCGCCTTCGATTTCAGCTTTAGGAACTAAAGCAGCAACGGAGTCAACTACGACGATATCTACAGCGCCACTGCGAACAAGAGCTTCTGTAATTTCAAGCGCTTGTTCACCATTGTCTGGTTGAGAAATCAATAGATTATTAATATCTACGCCCAAATTACGAGCATATACTGGATCCATCGCATGCTCCGCATCAATAAAAGCCGCAATGCCACCTTGTTTTTGCGCTTCTGCTACAGCGTGAAGCGCTACTGTTGTTTTACCAGAAGATTCCGGACCGTAAATTTCAATTACACGGCCGCGAGGGAAGCCCCCTACACCAACAGCGATATCGATAGCAAGGGAACCAGAGGAGATAACCTCTACATTCATGCGATCTGCTGCTTCACCAAGGCGCATAATAGCGCCTTTACCAAAGTCTTTTTCAATTTGTTTTAACGCGTTATCCAACGCTGCTTGTCTGCCATCTACAGCCATTATTTTATTTCCCCTTTTCTGTTATATAAGTATACACATAATATAGTGCTAGCTCTGCTGCACTTTGTCGAATATCTTCGCGATTACCAATTAAATTAGCCTTGTGAGCTACTGTCCCATGAGGTCCAGTTACACCGAACCACACAAGACCAACTGGCTTCTCAGGGCTACCACCGCCGGGACCAGCTATGCCAGTCGTAGAAACGGCATATGTTGTTTGACCCACAGTTCGTGCCCCCTCTGCCATAGCCTTAGCGACTTGCTCACTTACGGCACCATATGTATCGAGCATGTTTTGAGGTACACCTAGTACACGATGTTTTACATCATTACTATAGGAAATGACACCACCCATATAGTATTCACTACTACCACTCACATTAGTTAGTAACTTACCAACTAATCCAGAAGTACAGGATTCAGCAGTACTAATAGTGCTATGCTCTTCAAGTAATACATGACCAAGTGTTTCCTCCATAGAAACAGTCAAGTCACGTCCTACACGAGCTCCTAATCGCTCTCGAATGATAGTATCCCAAGGATTGAGAAGCGCTTGTGCTGCCTCTAAGGTGTCAGCCTTAGCGGTGATACGAACCTCGATATAGCCCTTTTTAATGAGCAAGGCAATGGTTGGATTCGATTGGTTCTTAATGAGATCCATTAAGGTATTTTCTAAATCAATTTCACGAATATCATATACGCCATATCGATAGGAGGTAACAACACCTTGTGAACCAAATCGATTCATTAAATAAGGCACCACACTATCGTGGAACATACCCTTCATCTCACCAGGAGGTCCTGGCAAAAGTATGTATGTAGTATCGCCATCTTCCACTACAACACCAGGCGCCACGCCTACCGGATTATGTAATACGTTTGCGCCGTCAGGTAACTCAGCTTCTCGACGACTTGCATCGGGTACAGTTCGTTTTACACTTTCAAAGAAATGTTTAACCTCATCCATAGCCTCTTGATTAAATACAATAGGTCGTCCAATAGAATCGGCTAATACATTTCGTGTAATATCTCCTTGCGTTGGTCCTAATCCGCCAGTACTAATAACGATGTCCGCTCTAGTGCTAGCTAATTGAAAGACCTCTGCCATGCGCTTAGGATTATCCCCCACTACAGATTGATGAGCAATAGTATAGCCTAATTTATTTAATTCTTGTGCTAGCCAAGATACATTTGTATTCACTGTATCGCCTAGCAATAATTCTGAACCTGTAGAAATAAGTTCTACAATCATCAGATCACCTCCACAATCGAAAGAATCGAGCTGTGTTTTATTCTACAACCGTAGCTACTACATCGTACGCAAAGCCTTGCTCTACCTGTACCTTAAGAATATCACCAGGTTGAACCTCTTCACCGCAGTCCTCAATGTACATATTACCGTCTACATCAGGTGCTTGAGATTTCAAGCGTCCTTTAGCTAGTAATGTACCATTCTCGCCGTCCTCGATTTCTTCCACCATTGCATAGTCAATAGTACCTTCTAAATCGCGATTATTCTCTTCAGAGATAGCAGCTTGGATGGACATAAGAATATGATAACGTTCTTCTTTAACCTCTTCTGGGACTTGATCTTCACGGGCACCAGCTGGTGTACCTTCCTCTTGAGAGTAGGTAAACACGCCCATATTATCGAATTTGATTTCTTTTACAAAGTCACAAAGTTCTTCAAATTGTTCATCTGTTTCACCAGGGAACCCAACGATGATAGATGTGCGCAATGTAATATGAGTCGGTGCATTTCTAATCTTCTTAAGCAAACATTCAATATCATTACGATCATCACGACGATTCATTTGTTTTAAAATATCGTTATTCACATGTTGCAATGGAATATCTACATATTTACAAAGTTTTGGCTCATTAACGATAATATCTAACAATTCATCGGAGAAGAAAGTTGGATATAAGTATAACATGCGAATCCATTCGATACCTTCTACAGTAGTTAATTCCTTAAGCAATGTAGTCAACAATGGCTTACCATCGTTGAGGTCAATACCATAGCTAGTCGTATCTTGAGCGATAAGAACGACCTCTTTAACACCGGATGCAGCCAATCGTTCTACTTCGGCCTTAATAGACTCGATAGTACGACTGCGGAATGCACCACGCACCTTTGGAATAATACAGAAGGTACAACCATTATTACAGCCTTCAGCAATTTTTACATATGCACTGTACCGAGGCGTTGTTTGAATACGCGGCATACGCTCATCATAAATATTTGTAATATTTTCCATGATACAACTGCGATTGCCATGTTCAATAGCATCAACGGCTACCATAATCTGGTCCCATGCACCTGTACCGATTAAAGCATCAATTTCAGGAATTTCTTGGAATAATTCATCTTGATATTGTTGGCTTAAGCAACCTGCTACAATAAGGCCTTTACATTTACCATCCTCTTTATATTGAGCCACCTCAAGAATAGTATTAATAGACTCGGCTTTTGCTTTCTCAATAAAGGTACAGGTATTTACAACGATAAGATCTGCTTCGCTTAGGTCCTCTGTAATCGTATAGCCATTATCTTTCAATAAGCCTAACATTACCTCTGTATCTACTAAGTTTTTAGCACAACCTAGGCTAACATACCCTAATTTCTTACCCATTCTATATCCTTTCATAACTAGTTTATTTCTCAATTTACTTCCTGTAATAGGATCTATATAACTGAGTTACTCCTTGCGGAAGCGCACTTGGCTAACCCAGTGATTTAACAATAACTTTTTACCATCTATAGTGTAACCACCATTAACAGGCCATAAAATCAACTCGTGCCCCAATGAGTCTTTTGGCTCATCCATTTCTGGATTCGTAAATATATAGGTGAAATTATTTTCAACCATATATTTTGCAGTCTTTGTGGATAACAACCAATTAATAAATTCAACGCTATCTGCTTTATGTTTTGAATTTTTTAATACAGCAGCGCCAGTTACATAATAAGATGTTCCATCTGTTGGGTATATAACCTTAATCGGATATCCATGACGAGTATATTGGGCCGCATCAGACAAATTACCAATGCCGATATTAGACTCTCCTAACGCAGTTAAGCGAACTGGAGTAGACAAGAACTTGGCATGTTGTATTATATGTGGCTTTATGCTATATAAATAGTTCAGTGCCTCAGGCTCGCCTCTATATTCCACCATGTTATATAACAAATTAGCTGCATTTTGGGATGCTACAAAATCGGTCATCACAATAGACCAATCACCTTGTTTGCCCAATGTATCCCAAGTAGTAATATATTTACCTATCCCATTGTAGAAGGTGTCATTTTGAACAAATACAATAGGATCATACCAAAGACCTACCCAATACCCATTTATATCTTTTAGATTATCACGTACTTCGTCAATTCTCTCATTAACGATAGGTGCATATTTCCCTGCATTTGCCCCTACAACGAGATTATCTTCAGAGGTAAGTACCAGATCACCAGATGTATCAGCTACATTTGAAGCCGACCGTTGGGCCATTTGCTCTTCTGTAAGAGGCATAACTGTAACTTTTACATTTTTCTCCTCTTCATAACGATCGGCAAGCAATGTAGTTATATTGTTCGGCAAGTCTGTATAAACTGTAATCTCACCACGAACAGGTTCTTTTGCATGTTCTAACTGTTCTTGATGGTAAAAGTTTACGCCATAGGTTAACATTCCTATAACAAATAGGGCTAAAACGCCCGGAGCAATCCACCGTTTCATATATGCCTCCTATAAGACATAACGTATTCCCAAACCAGAATAGACAAAACTATTCTCCATTATTAACGACTACCACGTCCTCGATTACTATTAGATGGGCGACTTTTGGTCATGCCATTACGAGAGGGTCTACCCTTACTACTTTTCTCACTAGACTGACGTCCGTTGCGACGATCATTATTCTTCCCACTATTACGAGAACCACTAGATTGACTAGGACGATTAGTCCGACCAATTGGGCGTGGTGGAATCAAATATTCAGGTCCAAACCCTATCAAGTCACGTCGATTAGCTTCAATGAGCGCCTCTTTTACAAGGTCATAATTTTCAATATTTTTATATTGCATTAAGGCCCGCTGCTTAGCTTTATCTCTACCTTTTTTGGCAACATATACAGGTTTTCCATCCAGTGGGTTAATGCCCGTATAGTACATACATGTCGATAAGCTCCCCGGCGTAGGAATAAAGTCTTGCACTTGTTCTGGATACATATGTTGATCACGTAAGAACTCAGCTAATTCAATAGCATCTTCCAAGGCACAACCTGGATGAGAGCTCATAAAATATGGTACTAAATATTGCTTCTTACCAAGCTTTTTATTGGCCTCTTCAAACCAAGATTTAAAGGTGAGGAACTCTTCCTTACCAGCTTTGCCCATCATATTGGTAACGCGTTTAGAAACATGTTCTGGCGCTACTTTTAATTGTCCACTTACATGAAATTCACAAAGCTCGCGGACAAAATCTTTATTGTTATCCGCTAGAACATAGTCATAACGCAAGCCAGAACGAACAAATACCTTTTTTACGCCTTTTAGCTTACGTAATTTACGGAGTAAAGCAATATAGTCATCATGGTTTGTATTTAGATTTTCACAAGGCTCTGGAGCAGCACAAGTACGACCTTTACAAGCACCATATACAGCTTGTTTGTCACAAGCTAAATGACGGAAGTTCGCCGTAGGGCCCCCAACATCATGAATATATCCTTTAAAGTTATCCATATTAATCATAGTTTGAGCTTCATCAAGTAAAGACTCATGACTACGATTTTGGATGATACGACCTTGATGATTGGTTATTGCACAGAATGAACAGCTACCAAAGCACCCCCGTTGACTTACAAGGCTAAACTGTACTTCGCTTAATGCTGGTACGCCACCCTTATCGTCATATTTAGGATGCCACTTGCGAGTATACGGCAAGTTATATACGCCATCCATTTCCTCCTGCGTAAGTGGCAATGCAGGTGTGTTTTGAACAAGATATCTATCGCCATGTTTTTGTACTACTATACGACCATAGAATGGATCTTGTTCATCATACTGCATACGGAATGCATCAGCAAAAGCCATCTTATCCGCTTTAATTTCCTCAAAAGATGGACACTCAACATAGTCTATAGTAGGGATTTCCTTGGCCATATAACAAATACCGCGAATAGATGGCAAGGACTCTTTAAATCTACCTTGATCTAACGCATCAGCTAATTCTACAATTTGAAGTTCACCCATACCATAAATGAGTACATCTGCCTTTGAATCAACTAAAATAGAACGACGCACAGTATCTGACCAATAATCATAATGACCAAATCGGCGTAAGGACGCCTCTATGCCACCGATAATAAGAGGCACATCACTGTAAGCCTCCTTCATACGATTCGCATATACCAAGGTAGCTCGATCTGGGCGATGGCCCGCTTCACCACCTGGAGAATAGTCATCTTGTCGACGAATTTTCTTTGCCGCCGTAAATTTATTGAGCATTGAATCTAGATTCCCTGCCGTAACAAGGGATGCTAGACGCGGTTTACCAAGTTTTTTGAAAGCCTCTACATAATTCCAATCTGGTTGATCTATAATGCCTACACGATACCCTTTGGATTCTAAGTATCTGCCGATAACTGCAGGTGCAAAGGAAGGATGGTCAACATAGGCGTCCCCACTAATGAGGACAAAATCTAATTCGGCCCAACCTCGTTCCTTCATATCCGAAGGTTCTGTTACTAAAAATCTATCCATTGATTGTGTAAATGCCTTTCTATCATTCCTAATCAACTATTAGAAAAGGAATAACCACAGTAAAAATAATGCCATACAGAATAAAATAATGCCTAAAATAATACGTTCCTGAACGATAGAACGTTGGCGTTTTCGTTGTCGCGTTTCTAAAGACATACGCTTCTTAGAGGTTTGGTATTCAACGAATTCGCTTTGTACCAAATTTGGCGCTGCTTGTGCCTTCTGACGCGTCACAGAACGCAAAGAAAACGTATCAATATCTCCTACTTGACTTTGGTAGGCTTTTACCAAGCGATCCCCATCAAGATCTAAATAATTACCGTAATTACGAATAAAGCCTTTTACGTAGACCTGACCAGGAATGATGTCATACTTACCATCTTCGATAGCTTCCAAATAGGTTGTTTTAATGTGCAGTACTTGCTCTACATCTTTAAAGGTTAAATTACGTCTTACTCGTTCACGTCGTAATTCTTCGCCTAATTCAGCCATTTTCGTTCCTCTCTTAATCTACATAATACTCATATCGTAATCATTTAATTATTGCTCATCATTGGAGTCTGAGAAATATCGCGCCTTAGCTTGTTCAGGGCTCATCAAAATTTCTCGAGCCTTACTACCCATACTAGGACCAACAATTTTAAGATCTTCCATCGTATCAACAAGGCGAGCCGCACGAGTATATCCAATGCGGAATCGACGCTGTAACATAGACACAGAAGCTTGACCAGATTCCATAACGAGATTAACAGCACGTTCTAATAATTCATCGCGGTAGATATCATTTTCTTCAGATGATTCTTTTTCGGTTTCCTTTTCAGCCTCTTGTGTAACAGTATCGTCATATTCTGGTTCACGTTGAGCTTTTACAAATTCCACAAGATGTTCGACCTCATCATCAGAGATAAACGCACCTTGTACACGAATTGGTTTATTAGCACCAATTGGAGCAAATAGCATATCCCCTTTACCAAGTAATTTCTCAGCACCCGCCATATCGAGAATAGTACGGGAGTCAATTTGAGAGCCTACGGCAAAGGAAATACGGCTAGGTACATTGGCCTTAATAGAGCCTGTAATAACGTTGACAGAAGGACGTTGCGTAGCAAGTACCATGTGAATACCTGCAGCACGCGCCATTTGTGCTAAGCGACTAATAGATTCTTCAATATCATCAGGAGCAGTCATCATAAGGTCAGCTAACTCATCGATAATTAATACAATCAATGGCATAGCCGCCTTAGGGTGCGCTTCGTTATAGCTCTTAATATCGCGTTTGCCAGATGCTGCAAAAGCTTTATAACGAGCCTCCATCTCACGAACAGCCCAACGCAATACAGCAGCTGCTTTTTTCATATCTGTTACAACTGGCGCCATCAAATGAGGAATGCCATTGTAGATAGACAATTCAACCATCTTAGGGTCGATTAATAAAAGCTTAACCTCTTCTGGTTTACGACTAAATAGAATACTTGAAATCAAAGTATTTACACATACAGATTTACCAGAACCAGTAGTACCTGCTACAAGCAAGTGAGGCATCTTCGCAAGGTCAGTAATAACAGGCTTACCTGCAATATCCTTGCCAAGACCTACCGGAATACCCCCACGAGCATCCTTGAAGTCACTACAATCAAGAACATCACGCAAATGAACGGCCTCTGTCGTCTTATTAGGAACCTCGATACCGATGGCGGATTTACCAGGGATTGGAGCCTCCATCCGAATATGTTGAGCCGCTAAGTTTAAGGCAATATCATCAGTTAAGTTGACGATACGGCTAACCTTTACACCAGGTGCAGGTTCAATTTCGTAGCGTGTAACAGTTGGACCTTGTGTAGCATTAACGACCTTAGCAGTAATACCAAAGTTACTCAATACATTTTCAAGCATCATTGCATTTTGCGCTACTTCTTCACCATTGCTTTGACTCCCCTTCCCTTTCGCCAAAATATCAAGGCTTGGGAAATGATAAGGTCTATCATAGGTACGATGAATTTGACCATCTTTAGATACTGCTACTTGTGCTGTATCTTCTGTAGTACTAATAGTAGATGGTACTTGTAAACTTATACCAGACATACCGGCACCAGCACTTACAGAACTTGCTGCAGCACCTGTTCCAGGTACAGCAGAAGCTATGGCAGCGTGATTAGTTTCCAATGGACTAATCGTTGTATTTTGATATGTAAACTTTGGTTGTTCCTCATGGTTATTCTCTACTGAGTCAGATTCATCTATATATCCTTCGTCTGGAGTATATGTATAATCCTCATCTGGAGTATATATATAGTCATCACCTGTAGATCTACTAGCATCAGAGAATTGATCAAAATCATCTACATCATAAGACTTCGCATCACCAGCATCTTCAGAAATATTCGCCAATTGTTCTGCTGCACGGTTGCGCGCTTCTATTTCAGCTAATTCTTTCCAAGATGTAGGAGCCTTTGGAGCTTCTACAGTCGTTACTGTATCCACCATAGGTTCATTATCTACAACCGCACTCGTTTCAAAGTTATCTCGGTCAGTAGTGATACCTCGTTTTTCAAGTGTATCTAACGCTTGATCTGCAGCATCAGCAAAGCGTGTATCCTTTTCCCTGTTATACGCTTTCCGTTGTTCTGCAGCTTCTTTACGTTGTTCATTCCAATCTTCAAAGACCTCTTTAGCTACAGCTACCTTCTCAGCAGCCACTTCTTTAGCTACATCTAAACCTACTTGTGTTTTATCCGCTGCCTTTTGCAAGCCACTTCGCAAAGATAAACGAGTGATCAGAATACCAAAAGCTAATAATAAGAACACATCTAAAATGATAGCCCCTAGCTCACCTAATAGGGTGCGAAGGAATGTAGCGATGGCACCACCTACTACACCACCTTGGTCAGCCAATTGTGTTGTGATTAATTCCTGCCCCTCAGGAACGCGCCACAATGGAACAAGGGCTAGCAAGAATAGGAAGAACAAAGTCATTACAACGCCCCGTTTAGTAACGGAAATAAATGTTCCTTTATACAATAATCGCCAGCCAATCCAGAACACACCAAGGCAAGGAATAATACCGCCTAGGCCAAAACCATAACGGAATATACCTGTTAAAATCTGTCCTACAAGACCGAGTTCAAACCCAAAGAATCCGAGCAAGGAAATAACTGCAAAGGCAATTACAATTAAGCCTTTAACTTCGCTGCGCAAGGAAAACCCTTGAGACTTAGTTTGCTGTTTTGTACTTGTTCGCTTTCGTCGTGTATTGCGTTTTTTGGTGGAAGTTTTTTCTTCTGCCATAAATCTATACAAACCCCTTACTTATATAACACTACTGTAAATTAACTTATCATTATATTATAGCATATATCGAAGTATTTAGTTAGCTTTTACGCCGTTTCTCCCAGTCACAAAGTAACTGTTCTTCCTTGCCTCTTTTAATACCATTGTAGTACGAAGCATCCATAAGAGGTGTTGGTAAATATTGCTGTTTTACATAGCCATTTGGATAGTTGTGGGCATACTTATAGGTGTTCCCATGACCTAGCTTGCTCGCCCCACTATAATGACTATCTTTTAAATGATCTGGCACCTGTCCACAATCCTTGTGGCGCACATCGGCAATTGCTGCATCGATAGCCAAATAAGCAGAATTACTTTTCGGTGCTAATGCTACATAACAAGCCGCCTCAGACAATATGATGCGAGCCTCCGGAAATCCTACCATATGAGCTGCTTGAGCCGCTGCATTGGCTAGAATTAAAGCTTGCGGATCTGCAAGGCCTACATCCTCAGCTGCACATATTACGATACGACGAGCAATAAAATTAGGATCCTCCCCCGCTTCAATCATACGTGCCAAATAATGCACCGTCGCTTGTACATCAGAGCCACGCATACTTTTAATAAAAGCAGAGATTGTATCGTAGTGGCTGTCACCTTTTTTATCATATGTGTAAATTCGACGTCCCACAACTTTTTCAAGAACCTCTATGGTTATAGTCCCTTCATCCGGTACCATAGCTGCAGCCTGTTCTAAAATATTCAACGCCATACGACCGTCGCCATTAACGAAAATCCCTACATCCTCTAGCACTTCATCGGTTACTTGTAAACAGCGTTTACCAAGACCTACCTCTTCATCTGTAATAGCACGACGCAAAATTTGACCAATCGCCTTTGGTGTTAAAGCCTCCAATGTTATGAGTCGCAAACGGGATAAAAGCGGTCTATTAACCTCAAAAAACGGATTTTCTGTGGTGGCACCAATGAGGATAATCGTACCATCTTCTACACAAGGTAATAACACATCTTGTTGGCTTTTATTGAAACGGTGGATTTCATCGAGGAATAATATAGTTCTTTGTTGTAATGACCGTACGCGCTTACGAGCATCCTCTATGATGTTACGCAACTCACCTATACCAGCATTGGTAGCATTTAAATTTACAAAATGACTGTTACTTACCTTAGCAATGATACCTGCTAGTGTAGTTTTCCCCGTTCCACAAGGCCCATAAAAAAGCATAGATGGAATGGTATCCTTCTCTACCATAGCACGTAAGAAGGTCCCCTTCCCTACGGCCTTCTCTTGACCGTATAAATGATCCAACTTGGTAGGACGCATACGCACAGGAAGTGGCTCATATGCATTTGTAGGCTCTAAATCAAACAAACTATCCATTCTATCACCTCAATTCACAGTATCTAAACTATTAATATCCATATTTCTAAACCATTGATGTTCTCATTATATGCCATTTTTACACGCAAAAAAGCCCCACCATGCCGTAATGTACCGCGTTTTGATCCTGCTTAGGGCAGGTGGGTGTCCTCCTCATCCTGCAGTTGTCCCGTAAGGGCGTAACGTTCAGACGAGAGTTCGGACTCCCGAAGTAAATGTGTTGGCTCAAAACTGCGATATCACACGCACATGGCAGGGATATCTTATACATAAATAGTATCAGAAAGATTGGTAATAAACAAGTCTTGACATTTGAATTTTAATCAATTCTTGCCTATGTTTTTACACCAAAGATTGCTCTTCTTCTTCCTCGATATCTGGTTTAATATGCAACTCTTTTAATTGTTTAGGTTCTACTTCAGATGGCGCTTGGCTCATAACATCAGAAGCAGATTGAGTTTTAGGGAATGCGATTACGTCGCGGATAGATTGACGTTTTGCCATCAACATAACAAGACGATCAAGACCGAATGCACAGCCTGCATGAGGAGGTGCACCATATTGGAATGCATCAAGCATGAAGCCGAATTTGGATTTTGCTTCTTCTTCAGACAAGCCAATAGCTTTGAATACTTTTTCTTGTACATCAGATTGGTAAATACGCAAGGAACCGCCACCGATTTCAACACCGTTCAATACCATATCATAAGCGATTGCTTTTACGCTGCCAGGATCGGATTCCAATTTATCAAGGTCTTCATGACGAGGCATTGTGAACGGATGGTGCATTGCAACATAACGTTTTTCATCTTCGTTATATTCGAACATAGGGAAATCAGTTACCCATGTGAATGCCAATTTATCTGGATCAATCATGTTCATACGACGTGCCATTTCAAGGCGCAATTCGCCCAATGCACGTGCTACAGTTGCTGGTTTATCAGCAATCATCAATACGAGGTCGCCACCTTTAGCGCCCATTTTTTCACCGATGTTGCGGATTGTATCTTCACCTAAGAACTTCATGATTTGAGACTTGATAGAACCATCTTCGTTGAAGCAAGCCCATGCAAGACCTTTTGCACCATAACGGTTTACATATTCAACGAGGTCATCAAGTTCACGACGAGGAATACCTGCATCACCAGGTACTACGATACCTTTAACTACGCCACCATTGTCGATAACAGAACGGAATACTTTAAATTCTGTATCTTTTACAAGATCAGTTACATCAGTAAAGGCCATGTCGAAACGAAGGTCTGGTTTATCAGAACCATATTTATCCATTGCTTCATCCCATGTAATGCGAGGCATAGGCAATGTAATGTCTTTGCCCAATGCATTTTTGAATACATGAGCAATCATTTCTTCAAGCATGGAGTAAATGTCTTCTTCATCTACGAAGGACATTTCCAAGTCGAGCTGAGTGAACTCTGGTTGACGGTCTGCACGCAAATCTTCATCGCGGAAGCAACGAACGATTTGGAAATATTTTTCATAACCAGCTACCATCAAGATTTGTTTGAAAATTTGTGGAGATTGTGGCAATGCATAGAATGTACCAGCATTTACACGAGAAGGTACTAGATAGTCACGAGCGCCTTCTGGTGTAGATTTAGTAAGCATTGGAGTTTCAATTTCCAAGAAATCGCGGCTATCGAAGAAGTCGCGCATTGCTTTTGTTACTTTGTGACGTAAAATCAAGTTACGTTGCATTTCTGGACGACGTAAGTCAAGGTAACGATATTTTAAACGAATATTTTCATCTACATCAATATCATCTTGGATATAGAATGGAGGTGTTTTAGCAGAGTTCAATACGCGCAATTCTTCACAGTACATTTCATATGCACCTGTTGGAAGATTTGGATTGATAGCAGCTTCATCACGTTTTGTAATTTTACCACGTACACAAAGTACATATTCGTTACGAACATCCTCTGCTTTGTGGAAAGATTCCACGTTATGATCTGGAGATGCCACTACTTGTACTACGCCAGAACGATCACGTAAATCCAAGAAAATCAAACCACCATGATCACGACGGCGTTCAACCCAACCACATAATACGACCTCTTTACCTACCTCTTGTTCAGAGATGGTGCCACAACCGTGCGTACGGTGTAAGCCTTGCATTGTTTCCATTCTAATTGTCATCCTTTCACCAAAGAAGTTATACGTTCAGAAACTGTATCGAGTGGTACAGTTTCTTGTTCACTAGTTTCCATGAATCGGATTATGGCTTCCCCACGAGCCAATTCATCATCACCCAATATGATAACATATTTTGCATTAATTTTGTTAGCATATTTTAATTGTGCCTTCATACTCTTACCCTGTCCGTCCATTTCAACGGATACATATGCATCATGTAATGCTTGGCAAATTTTGAAGGCCTCAACCTTAGCCGCATCACCAAGAGCTACTACGAATGCAGATGGCTCTACAGTTTGTTCCGGTAATAAGTTTTGTTTTTCAAGGGCTAATAATAAACGTTCCATGCCCATCGCAAAACCGATGGCTGGTGTATGAGGACCATCGAGTTCCTCTACAAGGCCATCGTAACGACCACCACCGGCTACTGCACTTTGAGCCCCTAATGGAGTATATTGCACCTCAAATGCTGTTTTTGTGTAATAATCAAGGCCACGTACTAAACGAGGATTTAATGCATATTGCACATTAGCAGCCGTTAAATAAGTTTTTAATTCTTCGAAGTAATCATGACATTCTTCACATAAATGTTCGTGAATTTCAGGAGCACCTACGGACAAGGATTTACATGTTTCATTTTTGCAATCCAAGATACGCAAAGGATTTTTATACAAACGTTCTTGGCAGTCACTACATAATTGTTCTTTTTTAGGTTCAAAGAACTCAATTAATTTTTCACGGTATACAGGACGGCATGTTGGACAACCTACAGAGTTAACCTCTACATTGAGGTCTTTAAGGCCAAAGTCTTTCAACAATTGTACGACCATGCAGATAACTTCACTATCCACTACAGGGGATTGAGAACCTAATACCTCTGCCCCGAATTGGTGGAATTGGCGGTAACGGCCAGCTTGTGGTTTATCATGTCGGAACATGGGCCCCATGTAATACCATTTTGTAAGGCCTTCTTTACCATATACTTTATTTTCTAAATAGGCCCGTACTGCAGATGCTGTATTTTCAGGGCGCAAGGTAAAGCTAGAGCCACCATCATCACCTGTAGTAAATGTGTACATTTCCTTTTGTACTACATCTGTAGTTTCACCGATGCCACGCAAAAATAATTTAGTATCTTCAAAGGCAGGTGTGCGAATTTCGTTGAACCCGTATACCTTACAAATTTCACGCATACGCTGTTCAATATAGTGCCAATTTATCATTTGCTCTGGCAAAAAGTCTTGTGTACCTCTTGGTTTTCTAATAGCCATTACACAACCTCCCAAAATTTTTTACAAATTCTATGTCGTTTCTCTAA
Organism: Veillonella faecalis; assembly: GCF_024677885.1. NCBI lineage: Bacteria > Bacillati > Bacillota > Negativicutes > Veillonellales > Veillonellaceae > Veillonella > Veillonella faecalis. The sequence goes on along the minus strand of NZ_JALBWL010000001.1, from coordinate 172,620 downwards.
TAGTGCATCTATCGTTGCGTGGTAAACATCTACATCCTTTGGCATATGCTGTTTCAATTGACGATATTCAGGGGCCCGCATCCACTTAGATGAACTACCAGGTCCCATGGATAGAATACTTTGTCGCTCTTCCATAATCTGAATATTATATTCGCACGCTTTGCCAGGCAAGGTATAGCCGATATTCTCTAACTGTCCTCTCATATATTGTTGACGATATAGATAATATGGTACATAGCCAGCCGCTTCTAGATGCTCTTTACCATATTGTACCATGTCTGCTACGAGATGTTCCTCAGGGATATCATCTTGCATATTTAAATCATACAATGGACTACCACGTTTTAATGCTAACGTATGAATTGTAACATTTTCCGGCAAATTTTGACATACATAATCCATATTCTCTATCATGTTTTGCATCGTTTGATTTGGTAAACCGGCAATAAAATCCATATTTACCGCTAACGGCGTATTATGTTTGACATATTGTAACAACTCATCAATATCACGTGCACTATGTCCACGCCCTATGCGACGTAAAATATCATCTTGCATCGTTTGTGGGTTAATACTGATACGATTGACACCTAAATCAAGCATAGATCGTAACTTTGTAGGATTAACAGAATCCGGTCGCCCCGCTTCTACAGTAAACTCATGACCTTCAGGAACAAGTATAGATAGCTGTTTTAGAACTTGGTGAAAGTCTTCGTCCCCTAGCACCGTCGGCGTACCGCCCCCCATATAGATGGTATCTACCGTTAAGCCATAAGATTCAACAATAGTTTTCATATCCTCTATGTCCCGGTCTAAGGCAGTTAAAAATTGGCTTTTACCATCATAGTCCTGATAGAGTCCATACGGAAAGGAGCAGTAAACACAGCGGGTGTCACAAAAAGGAATGCCACAATAGAGACTCACCTTTTTATGGTCTGTATCAGCTAAAAATGGACGTTGGTATTCACCTATAGAGCCTAAAGTGGCAAGTTTTTCCATAGACACAGAAAACTCGTCCCTAATGTGACGAGTTGCTGTGTGGACAGAGCCATATGTATCTATATATTTATGTAGCAGCTTTGTAGGGCGTACACCGACCATAGTCCCCCATGGTGCATCAACTGGCAAGCCTTGATATTCACGCAAATAGCTTAACAAAGCTTGCCCTATTTGACGTCGTCCCATAGAGGAAACAGGGCCTTCAAAAGTCTGAACTGTCTCACCAATGGTAACTGTTAAGGTATACAATCCATCGACTTCATGAGCTTCAAGGATAACATCTGGATGCACCTTGTCAGAAAACAGGCCTGCAGCACCACAATTATGAGCCACTACAGAACCAAGCGGTAATGGTCCCGCATATAGATATCCATTAAGCATGGTGATGAGCCATACGTTCTAATTTTTCAAGTTCTGCTTCAGACATATGATTTTGGCAATCACTGCAATAACCATATACTTTCAATTGATGGTCGATAGTGCGGAAGTTCAATTTTTTAGCAATGATGGATTCTAGTGTTTCAAGCATATCATCTTCAAACTCGGATACTTTGCCACATTTTACGCAGATCAAATGATGATGGAAATGAGCGAACTCTTCATCATTTAATTCGTAACGGTTACGACCATCGCCGAAATCAAGACGTTTCAACAAATCAAGTTCAGTGAAGAGATCAAGTGTTCTGTAAATAGTAGCCAAGCCGATATCAGGAGCCACTTCTTTTACAAGTACATATACGTCTTCTGCACTTAAATGATTTTCATCAGCATCGATGAAGGCTTGTAAAATTGTTTGACGTTGTGTAGTCAATTTGTATTTTTTGTCTTTAATGCGTTCTTTTAATTTTTCTAATGTTGTATTCATGATAACTATCCCCTTTACTTCTTACAAAATTTTATAAAACCTACGCTCCAACGAATGGATTGTATTGTTTTTCATAACCTATATTTGTTTCCGGCCCATGACCAGGATACACCATAGTATTATCAGGCAACTTATAGAGCTGCGTTTTAATGGATTCCATTAACGTCTCATAAGAACCATTTGGAAAATCTGTACGTCCCACAGAATCTCTAAATAGTGTATCGCCTACAAATACAAGGCCTTCCATATAATAACATACCCCACCTGGCGTATGACCTGGCGTTTCAAGTACTTCAAGGTCAATAGCGCCACATGTAATATGGTCACCTTGCTTAACCTCGATGATATCAGCATTTACCTTAATGGGTGTAGGATTGCTATAGGCGCTGAGATTTAACTCAGGATCTGCCAAATATGGTACATCACCCTTTTGAATATATACAGGCACATGATATGTATCTACAATATCTTGAACGCCACCAATATGATCACCATGACCATGGGTTAACAAAATCGCCTTTGGTTTTAAATCATGTTTCTTTAAAGACTCTAATACTTCAGCAGTAGCAGGATCAATAATGAAAGCTTCTCCTACCTCTTTATCTCCGATAACATAACAGTTAGTCCCTAATGGACCTAATGGCATGCGCATAAGCACTAATTGTTGTTCACTCATTAAGCCCCTCCTTTACTACGTTGTACCGTATATACTTCACGAATACGACGCAACTTAGTCATAACAAAATCTAATTGTGAAATATCTCGGATATCAACAACTACATTGATACTTACGGTTTTAGTATCTTCTTGAACCTTTGCATTGATGTTTGTAATGGTGATTTTCAATTCTGAAAGTACAGCCATAACCTCCATCAACAGACCATTTCGATCATAAGCTTGGATATCGATGCCTACGTGGAAAGATTCACCAGAGGAACCATCCCAGGAGACCTCAATCATACGCTCTAAATCTTCTGGCGTATGCCCTAGACTCGTACAATCGGAGCGATGGATGGATACGCCACGACCACGCGTGATATAACCGATGATATCATCACCAGGTACAGGGCTACAGCATTTCGCCATACGCACCATAACACCAGCTTCGCCTTTTACAAGAACGCCTGTACCATTCTTGGTCGTTTTTGGACCTTGAGCTTTTAGTTTCTCAATGATTTGTTCAGTGCTGCGTTTAGACTCTTCTGCTTCTTTAGATTTTTTATACAGTTCAATTAACCGCAAGAGAACCGTGCTAACAGGAATACCGCCATAACCACAAGCAGCAAACATTTCCTCTTCAGTGCCAGCTTTCAGTTGTTTTGTAACCTGTTGGAGACGATTGTCAGCAATCAACTCTTTCCAGCTATAATTTAATCGTTTTGCTTCTTTTTCAAGAGCTTCTAAGCCTTTTTCAATATTTTCAGCTTTATTTTCACGCTTGAACCAGTTGCGTATTTTACTCTTACTTTCAGAAGAACCTACGATATTAAGCCAATCAAGGCTCGGACGGCCTGTTTTAGATGTAATGATATCTACGATATCACCATTTTGTAAGGTGTAATCAAGAGGTACAATTTTACCATTTACCTTGGCACCTACACATCTATGCCCTACATCGGTATGAACACGATATGCAAAATCTAGTGGAACAGAACCTATCGGCAATTTAACAACATCGCCTTTTGGTGTAAATACGAATACTTCACCGGAGAATACGTCTAATTTTAAAGCATTTACAAGCTCTGTTGGATTACTTGTATCTTGCCATTCCAATACTTGGCGCAACCACGCAACCTTTTGGTCGAAATCCTTATCGCCATTTTTATTGCCTTCTTTATAACGCCAATGCGCTGCAACACCGTATTCAGATACGCGGTGCATTTCCCATGTACGGATTTGAATTTCTACAGGTTGCCCCATGGTACCGATAACCGTAGTATGTAACGATTGATACATATTAGATTTCGGCATGGAAATATAATCTTTGAAACGATATGGCAATGGTTTCCACAAACTATGAGCAATGCCTAGTACCGCGTAACAATCAGGAATTGTATCAACGATAACACGAACTGCAAGCAAGTCATAGATTTGAGATAAATCGCGATTGTCCTTTTTCATCTTCTTGTAAATACTGTAGAAATGTTTTGGACGACCTTTGATATCCGCCTTAATATGAGCTTCGCCTAAAGCCTTAGTGAGTTGACTCATCGTATCATTTACAATGTCTTCACGAGCTTGGCGTTTTTGTTTCATTTGATCTACAAGATCATAGTATTTTTCTGGTTCTAAATACCGGAATGATAAATCTTCCAGCTCCCATTTCACATTGAAGATACCAAGGCGATGTGCTAAAGGAGCAAAGATTTCTAATGTTTCCTTTGCAATGCGCTTTTGTTTGTCGCTACGCATATGCTTTAAGGTACGCATATTATGTAGGCGATCACCTAGTTTAATAACAACGACGCGCACATCCTTCGCCATGGCTAAAATCATCTTCCGATAATTTTCCATTTGCCGATCTTCTTTTGTTTCATATTGGAATTGGTTTAATTTCGTTACACCATCAACAAGGAATGCTACTTCAGAGCCAAACATTTCCTCTAAGTCTTCCTTTGAATATGATGTATCCTCAACCACATCATGCATGAGTGCTGCCATAAGTGTGATATGGTCAATTTGTAAGTGTGCCAAAATATCAGCTACTGCTAGTGGATGCATGATATACGGTTCACCAGAAGCTCTAAGCTGACCTTCGTGAGCCTTATCTGCAAGCTCAAAAGCCTTTAATACTTGGTTACACTCATCATCTGTTAAATAGGTATGGATATACTCCATAAATTCAGCTAAAGCTTTTCCTTTATTAAAAGTGCTTTGTTCTACTAAAGCTTTGCCTTCTTCATTTACAGTTGTCATGGTGTCACCTCCTATACACTATAGGTAAGAAATGTTACGGACGTGACAAGATCTAATTTTCCTTCAATGGCATTCCATCTTAGCATTAATTGACCATCATCACTGGTATATTCTTCTATGATGCCCAACTCCTTAAATACATCTAAGGATGTAAGGGCACTGCGATTATTTTGATCTGCCGGCTTACGGCGCAAAATTTCTTGTTCCACATTATACACCGATTGACTACGACCACGCATAGCTTGTTTTACTATGACATACATTTGTCTAAGACCTTCCGTGGAAAGCGTAATCGGCTCTTCAGTGAGCGGTTCAATAGCTTGGATCATAAGCTGTGGAGAAACCATCCCTTGCCATTCATTCTTTTGCAATGAAAATGCTACTTTCACCACAGTTCCAATGAATATAGTTTTAAATAAATCGGGTCGATTCCAAGCAATGGCATCCAATGTGCCACTAGAGGTTTCTAAAATCACCTTGCAATGATTTTTCAATTGTCCCATTAGCATTATATCTTGTACGATTGCTTCCATAACGGCAAAGACCGGCGTACTATTGGCCATACCATATGGCTCAAGGGCTGATACGCGGTCAATAATATCTACATCGATATCATCAACGGGTAGTTCCGCATCAATAGCAACAACGGGAATGTATTCCTCTGTTGTTACATGCTCCTTACAATATGCAGTCAAACGGTCTCGCAATTCATCTATACGATTTGCATCAATACTGAAGCCTGCTGCTGCAGCATGGCCACCGAATTGTAATAACACATCTTCGCAAGACTTCAGTGCATCGTAGATATTAAAACCATCGATACTACGACAGGAGCCTTTGCCAATGCCATCGTGGATACTAATAACCAGGGTCGGCTTATAAAACTCCTCAACTAAGCGAGAAGCCACAATACCGATAACACCAGGGTGCCAGTCTTCACCGGCTACAACGGTTACATAGTCTGCCTTATGGCCTTGGTTAGCCACATCGATACGAGCTAGTTCGTGAATATTTCTCTCTAGTTCTTGACGCTCACGATTTGTTTCATTTAATTCTTCAGCAATCGCTTCAGCCATGTCAGTATTATCAGTAACTAGCAACTCAACAGCACGTGTTGCATGGGTTACGCGACCTGCTGCATTGAGCCGTGGGGCTAAGGTGAAACCAATATGCCCAGATGTTATAGTTCGCTCATGTAGTCCCGCTACATCGATGAGCTTTTTAATGCCTAAATTAGGTTGACTATTCATCTTCTCCAGGCCTGCTTTTACGATGATGCGGTTCTCACCGACTAACGGCACAACGTCCGCCACAGTACCTAATGCAACGATATCTAAATCATCTAAATACCATTCACCAGTCTTTGTAAGCCACAATGCCTGGCATAATTTAAAAGCAACCCCAACACCGGATAAATTCTTATCCTTGTAGTGACAGTCCTTTTGCTTGTGGTTAATAACAGCCTTTGCTCGTGGAATCATATCTGGTGCCGTATGATGATCCGTAATAATCATATCGATACGGTCACGTACAGCCTCAACAATATCGTAAGAGCTAATACCACAATCCACGGTAATTACTAGAGCTGTCCCTTGCTCTATAAGATGCTCTAAAGCCTCTAAATTGAGGCCATACCCTTCACTTTGACGCTCTGGTATGTAATAGGTAACATCAGCACCTAGTTTCTTTAAAAAACGATATAGAACAGATGTTGCAGTAATGCCATCTACATCATAATCACCATAAATAACGATTGGTTTATGTTTTTCAATTGTCTCCTGAACTAGCGAAACAGCCACATCCATATCTTTTAATGCGAATGGATCTAACAAATCAGACAAAGAGCCTTGTAAAAACCGACGCCCTTCATCAACATCTATGTGACGATTAACCATTAATTTTGCCACAATAGGGTTCACACCAAGTTCACGGATTAAGATATTCTCTTGTTCTTTGTCGCTTGTGGAAATGCGCCAACGTTTTTTCTTAATCATCATATCCCTCAGTAGTTTATAATCAATATTAGTATAAAACTTCAACGTATTATCATTATCATTTTTATTTATTATACATCAAAAAGCGAATAAAATAAACCATTTTATATATTTTATTCTCATTTAACTTTTGACATTTTCTCAACAAAAAAGAACCTCCCATTATCAATAGGAGGTTCTCGATCAGTGAATTACTTAGAACCGGAAGTCTCGTTCGCCGTCTTTCATCTGTGCAATATAAGCTTTAGCTTTATCTTTAACTAAATCATTTTTGATATTTTCTAACTGTTGTTCAATAACCTTAGCGCCATGAGCTTTAGTTTTTTCATCACCATAATCCATGATGTATTCGTTCAATGTCATCAATGCATTAGGTTGGCAACAGTTATGGATTTGACCGGATTTAGCGAGGGCCATAAATCTGTCCCCTGTTCTACCTGCTCGATAGCATGCAGTACAGAAGCTAGGCACATATCCAAGATCTAGTAACCAATCTACGATTTCATCTAATGTACGTGTGTCACTGCGATCAAATTGAGCCGAATTATCCTCTGGTTTCTCTTCTTCTTTGTAACCACCTACGCTAGTACGAGAGCCCCCACTAATTTGGGAGATACCTAATGCCAAACCGCGTTCACGCATGGATTGACTTTCACGGGTAGACATAATCATACCTGTATACGGTGTGGATACACGAATAAGAGCAACGATTTTCTCAAATATATCGTCAGGTACAGCATTACTGAAATCATCTACATCGATATCATCAGCTGGACAAATACGAGGTACAGAAATTGTATGTGGACCTACACCAAATACTGCTTCTAAATGCTCTGCATGCATCAACAAACCTACAAAATCATATTTATAATGTTCTAAGCCATAAAGAACACCGATACCTACATCATCAATGCCACCTTGCATAGCGCGGTCCATCGCCTCTGTATGGTAGGCGTAGTCGCTCTTAGGGCCTGTTGGATGAAGTGCTTCATAGTTCTCTTTATTGTACGTTTCTTGGAATAATGTATATGTACCAATACCAGCTTCATGTAATTTCTTGTAATCCTCAACGGAACAAGCTGCAATATTTACGTTTACACGGCGAATTTCTCCATTTTTGTTTTTAATGCCGTAAATAGTCTTGATAGATTCCAAAATATATTCAAGAGGATTATTAAGAGGATCTTCACCAGACTCAATAACAATGCGCTTATGCCCCATTGCTTCTAAGGCAATAACCTCTTCTCTAATTTGATCTTGAGTCAACTTTTTACGTTTAATATCGCGATTTTTAGAATGGTACGGACAGTATACACAACCATTAATACAATAGTTAGACAAATATAATGGTGCAAATAGAACGATACGATCGCCATAAATAGCTTTCTTGATTTCTTTAGCTAACGCATAAAGCTTTTCCTTATATTCAGGCAACGGACATTCTAATAGAACAGCTGCTTCTCTATGGTTTAACCCCTTAAATGTAGCAGCTTTTGCTAAAATAGCATCTAACAACTCCCGATTTTCCTTGTTTTCCTCTGCATAGGCAAGGGTGTCAAGGATTTCCTGATGGGAAATAAATTCCTCCGCCTTTGGAGATTTTACATCATACATAGTACTTACCTCAAATCTTTCTAGTGGCAACGCCACCCCTCTTTAGGTATATGAAAGTATATGACAACCAGTCTTCTGGTATTTCACTGATACTGTACATAGTATACCACTATTCCTACTAAAAAACATAGGAATTTGACACACAATAATAAAAGGTTACTCCCTCATAAGAGGAAGCAACCTTTATAGTATGGGAATTTCTAATTTATATCGATTATCTATATCGAATATGACTAAAATGTATGTAATTAAATTAATTCCTTATTTACTATTAACATTTCAATAGAAATTACTTATATAATTGATTTCTAGTATTAAAAAATGTTCTATATGCCAATTGACACGTAATAAAACAAGCAATCGATATAGTGGATAACGACATAAATGTAACGATCATTTGATATTTTACAGCTTCTAATGGAGGCATGCCTGCTAGGATAAGGCCTGTCATCATCCCCGGCAGCGATACGATACCTAATGTCTTGGCACTATCTACAGTAGGTTGTAGACCCGTCTTTATAACATCACGAACTATTGCTTTCGAAGCTTGTTTAGGTGTACTACCCAAGGCTAATTTAATTTCCACCTCTTGTTTACGCAATTCAAAATTTGATAGCATTTGACGATAACAAAGCCCAATGGCTACCATAGCACCACTAATGACCATACCACCAACAGGAATCAATTGGTACGCAGTAAAACTAAGCACGCCAGTTACCAATAAAATAGATAAGGTTATCCATGCACCAATGGTGATAGCAAACCAGGAAATCCATAACGCATGCGGAATCCCTTGCCCTCGTTTAGCTGAGTTATAAGCGGCATTAAAAGCCATAAATCCAAGTAAGCCAATAATAAATATTGGACTTTCCGTACTAAAAATATAGGATAAAATAAACCCGATGACTAATAGTTGAACTGTAGCACGTATAGCACTGATGAAAATATCCTTTTCTAGCTTCAATTCTTGTCGGTAAGACATAATCATACTAATAATAACTAGCACTGATGCAAGGCACAACGATATAGTAGATATAGTTTGAAACTGACTCATATCAGTACCTCCTCTTTAGCTAATTGACCGTCTACGATAGTGATGCGGCGATTTGCAATACGCAAGCTTTGCTCTTCATTATGAGTAATGGAGATAATGGTGATCCCCTTTTTATGAAGCTCATCAATCACATTTTCTACAATAGATGTATTCGTCGCATCTAAGGCAGACGTAACCTCGTCTAAAAGCAACACTTTAGGCTCGAAAATAAGGCTCCGAATAAGGCATATTCGTTGCATTTCACCACCAGACAACTCATCATTAGGGCGCTCCATATAATTTAGTGGCATATGTAGTAAATCAAAGAGATATTCTATACGACTCATATCCGGTTTTAAACCGCGAATATCATAAGGAAATAGAATATTACGACGTACTGTTTTCGCAAACAAATAAGGTCTTTGAAAGCAGTAGCCCACCTCTCTACGATAAGATTCAGGATCTATAGCCGTTAAAGGACGATCATTATAAGTAATAGTTCCCGATGTAGGACTAATCAGATCACTACATAATTTTAAAAGTGTACTTTTACCACTTCCAGAAGGACCTACAATAGTAATATAATCGCCTTGATTTACCGATAAAGATACATCACTGATAATAGATTTGTCTTTTATAATATAAGATATATTTGATAATTCTAGCAGTGCCATAATGCCCCCTATCTCGTCATATGTGTATTAAAAGCAAAATATCGGCTCACTGTTGCTAGTTATTTAGTATTCTTAAGCATAATGATTCTAATTATGATATCATTGCCAATATGATAATGCTAAACTTAATTATAATATATCTATCAGACACATACTACAGAAAGCAAAAAATCCCTAGTGGAAAACCACTAGGGATTAATAATCTTTGTAAAATTAAGCTTCTACAGGGTATACGCTAACTTTACGGTTGTAACGACCAGCACGTTCGAATGCTACTTTACCAGGCACAAGTGCGAATAAAGTGTCATCTTTACCGATACCTACGTTAGTACCAGGGTGGAAGTGAGTACCACGTTGACGAACGATGATGTTACCGCTCTTTACGATGGAACCATCATGGCATTTAACACCAAGACGTTTAGATTCACTGTCACGACCATTACGAGTACTGGACACACCTTTTTTATGTGCGAACAATTGCAAATCAAAAGTAAACATTAAGTTCACCTCCTATATTTCGTGTATTTGGACAAACTCTGGATATTGACGGCTAATTTCCTCTAGACCGAGAAGCATAGTCCCCAGAATATCCTGTCCACTCTGGTTAATCGTACCAGAGAGAACCATATCACATCGACCTTCGCTATTCGTATATTCCCCTTCTTGTTGAGCAATCTGGGTAAGTCCTAACATTGCCGTTGCCGTTAAAGCAGACACTGCAGCACATACGATATCGAAGCCATGCTCATCATATCCTGCATGACCGGATAGGTGACAACCAATGACTTGACCATCACTATTCCGCTGGATTTCAATAGAAACCATAATTAAGCTTGGATAGATTCAATACGAACTTTTGTGAACGGTTGACGATGGCCTTGACGACGACGGTAGTTGGATTTAGCTTTGTATTTGAATACTAAGATTTTTTTACCTTTACCATGCTCAAGAACTGTACCTGTAACTTTTGCACCGTTTACAAGAGGAGCGCCAACTTTAACGTCGCCGTCATTCACTACAGTCAAAACTTCTTCGAATGTAACGGACTCGTTAGCAGCTGCTTCCAATTTTTCGATAGTAATTACATCGCCTTCAGCAACGCGATATTGTTTACCACCAGTTTTAATAATTGCGTACATGAGAACACCTCCTTGTTATCGAACTCGCTGAATTCGGTATCCCGACCCGAACTTCGGTCGGGCGTTTAAACCTGCTTCACGCGGATTGCAAAGTTCAGTAAACCGAACTAATACTGATATAGTATATCCTATTTACCTATACATGTCAAACAAAACTCAACATAAATAGTTCAGTTTCTGATACTTTCATATATATACAAACCTCTAAAATTCTCCGATAATTCCGAGATGTTGTAAAAGTATTTTAGTACCGATGAGAATTAGTACACCACCGCCGAGAATATCTGCATATTTCCCAACAAACTGGCCCATAAATTTGCCTAAGTATACTCCAATTAAAGAAATACCGAAGGTAATAACACCGATCATAGCAGATGCGTCCCACACATTGATGGGCATGAAGGCAAAGGTAAGACCGACAGCCATAGCATCAAGGCTGGTAGCTACAGAGAGCATCATCATTTCCCAAACGCCTAAAAACTGTTTATCATCATCTTCATCATCTTCATCGCTAAGCCCCTCTCTAATCATAGCGATACCTAAATAGCCGAGAAGGCCAAAGATAATCCAATGATCCCATTCAGATATGACATCTATAAACTGTCGCCCAATAAGCCAGCCCATAACAGGCATGAGAAACTGAAATAACCCAAATAAGAATGCCAATGTAACCTTTCGGCCATTTTCACCTACCGGCATTGATAAACCTTTACCAATCGATACACCAAAGGCATCCATAGCTAGACCAATACTAATTAATATAATTTCAAATACAGACACGAAACTCACCTATAAAAACTACTTACTTATTCTGCTACTGCCATCAAAGAATATCCTTCTCGGCTAATTTGTGAATTCACTACAATCGAAATCTTACGCCCTATAGAATCTCCTAACTCTTCAAGAACAGCCTTAGTTAAGTATTGGGCTACCTCTGGATGTACTTCGATTTCTAGATTAGATTTAATGCGACCTGATTTAAACAGCTCACGTATACGACGGATAATTTGCATGTATACAGTTCTGCCTGACAACATGTATCCAGTTCCCCCACATTGAGGACATGTATCAAACATCAAAGTTTGCAAACCTTGACGGGCACGCTTTCTTGTCATCTCCACAAGACCAAGCGAACTAATACCACATACCACAGTTTTCATCTTGTCTAACTTGGCTTGTGCGCTCAACAATTTTAACAACTCTTGTTGATGGGACTTATCCTTCATATCGATAAAATCGACGACGATAATACCACCAATATCGCGCAATCGCAATTGTCGACAAATTTCCTTTGCCGCCTCTTTATTGACTGTAAAAGCCAGATCTTCTAACTTATTAGACTTACCTGTGTAATGAGCCGAGTTTACATCAAATACGGTGAGAGCCTCCGTATGATCAATACGGATAGAGCCACCGGAAGGTAGATTAATATCACGAGAGATAAGATCTTCTAATTGTGGTTCAATATGATTGGCTTTAAAGATAGGTGTGCTACCTCGGTGACGTGTCACTTTAATTTGCTGTGATGTAGGCCCATGACCTAAGAGATCCAGCAATCGAGACTCACCCATATCAGAATCTACAATAATCTCTCCTACATTGCGATGCGCATAGTCTCGTACAAGACGGAACCAAAAATCCGCATCACTATAGAGATCAGTACCACTCTTAGCAACCTTAAATCGTTTTAACACATGTTGCCATGTACGCCATAGATATTCCATATCACGACCGATTTCGTCAGCACTAGCCTTGGCAGCTGCGGTACGAATAATAAATCCACAGCCTTCCTGTACATAAGGCGCTGCTAATTCTTGTAATTTAGCACGTACTGCTTCATCAGTAATTTTCTTAGAAATATGCATGCCTTCAGAATATGGTAAAAGCACCATAAAACGTCCTGCCAAACTCACATCAGCTGTAACGCGAGCGCCTTTACCAAGCATTTCCTCTTTTACCACTTGTACGAGAATTTGTTGTCCCACAGATAGGCGTGGCAAGATTTTCTGTTCTTTCCCCTGTTGAAGGTTCAAGTACGCATTTTGAGAGCCTCCTATATCAACAAAGGCCGCTTGCATACCATTTAACACGTTCTTAACAGTGCCCTTATACATATGATTTGCCATATGAGACTCATCAGTACGCTCTAAGACAAAGTCTACTAACTGCCCTTCTTCGTCGATAACAGCCATGCGGATTTCTTCTCGCATAACATTGACCAAAATTTTATGCATCCTATCCCTCCCTTCGTTCAATTTAAAATATATAGCTCTTTTAAAGCACTAAAGCGTATATAAATCGCTTAAGATTTATGTAAAGATATTAGTAATTTAGATGTATATAACGAGTATTAGTAGTTAATTTCCAATGGAGTGTAACGACCATCTTCATTTTCCACCATAATCGCTTTACGATGAATTTCATAGCCACTTGTAATAGGCCAATTATATTGGTCTTTACCAAGATTCCACACTTCGCTAGGTTTGATTGTACCTTGCGGATAGATGCCAATGCCCATAGTAAGGGTTACCATACCGTCCTTAACAGATGCTACGATAGGTTCTTTTACAAATTCTTTCACATCAATAGTGCGAGTTTTCTTAGGCGTTACCTTTTCATAAGAAATCTCCGTAGCTTCATTGAAAGGTTTTAGTAATGCATTCCAATCAGCGTTTTCATCTGTTACAGGGCCTGTTACCTCATAAATAGCAAAGTTACAGATAGCCATCATCTTTTTAACCTTTTCAGGCATTTCCTTGCCACCTAGCACCTCAAGACCTGGCGGTGCTACGCGATTCAAACGCTCCATAATAGACTCTAAAGAGTCCTCTTCTAGCACATCCATATCGATATATTCAGCCGCCGCTGTTACACCTAGGGCAAGTGCAGAGGAAAAGCTAATTTTCATATGTGGATTAAAGCCTTCAGAATAAGCCATTTTAATTTCTGCGCGGCGAATCATACGTTCTACTGCTTGTGCATAATCAAGGTGCGACAAGAATCGCAATTTTTCGCCTTTATTTAAGGCCAAACGTAACTTTTTCAACTCTGCCACCCTCCTTATAGTCAATAATTGCAGTATTTAGCTCTGGACATACGTTACAGCCCTTACATGGACCGCGACGGCAATCACTTGTTAAGTTTGCCTCTACCGCTTGTTCCCACTCTCGTTTCAAGAAAGCTTTACTTACAGTGCAATCTAAATGATCCCAAGGTAATGGTTCGTCGAAATCACGAGTACGACGTGCAAAATATGCAGGATCTAAACCACAGTCAGCGAATGCTTGTAACCAAGTTTCATAGTTGAAGAACTCAGTCCAACCATCAAATTTACAACCTGCTTCCCAGGCTTTTACAAGAACTTCAGATAATCTACGGTCCCCACGAGCAAAGGCAGCCTCCATGTAGCCCGTATAGCCATCATGGTAATGATAGGAAATATTGCGATTATTGATGAGAGATTTTAAATACCGTTGCTTACGATGAATTTCCTCTACATCTTGTTGACCATACCATTGGTATGGAGAATGTGTTTTTGGCACAAAGAAGGATACGCTCACAGTTACAGAACCATTGCGTTTACCCGTAATATCACGGTGTAAATCAAGCACCTTGTACGCCAAATCAGCAATACCTGCTAGGTCTTCATCAGTTTCAGTAGGAAGGCCCATCATGAAGTACAGTTTAACTGTATTCCACCCAGATTTAAAGGCATTTGTACACGCTGCCAATAAATCTTCTTCGCTAACGCCTTTGTTGATAACATCGCGCATGCGCTGTGTACCCGCTTCAGGAGCAAAAGTAAGACCACTCTTACGTACTTGTTGCACCTTTTTCGCAATATCGATGGAGAAACTATCGATGCGCAAGGATGGCAAGCTTACGCTCACTTGTTTATCTTTGAACTCTTCCATGAGCATATCTACTAGCTCTGGCAATTTAGAATAATCCGCAGAGCTCAAACTCATCAAAGAGATTTCATTATAACCAGTATTAGCAATCGTATCCTTAGCAATTTGAAGCAAACGCTCTGGCGTCTTTTCACGAACAGGACGGTATAACATACCAGCCTGACAGAAACGACAACCACGTGTACAGCCGCGGAATAATTCTAGTACTGCCCGGTCATGCACAATATCCAAGAAAGGTACTACAGGTTTTGTAGGGTAGAACACATTTTCTACATCTTCTACGATGCGTTTCTCTACAGCTGCCGGTACATCTTCAAAGCGAGGTATAATAGATTTAAAATCGCCTTGTTCTGTGTATTCTACATCGTATAACGCTGGACAATAGGTACCAGGAATTTGAGCCACTTTACGCAAAAACGCCTCTTTACCACCAGGGAAACCTTTTGCTTTTTCAGCTTTATAGAGGTCGATAAATTCATCGCCCCATTCTTCGGATTCACCGAGAGATACAATATCAAAGAAATCTGCAATAGGCTCTACATTAAATGCACATGGGCCACCACATACGAGTAACGGGAAATCCATATCACGATCTTTAGCGTACATAGGAATGCCAGCCAAATCGAGCATATTCAAAATATTAGTAAAGCTCATCTCATATTGAAGCGTAAAGGCTAGTACATCAAAGTCTTTAATAGGCGTACGAGTTTCCAAAGAGAATAAAGGAATGTTGCGCTTGCGCATTTCCTCTTCCATATCATGCCACGGAGCAAACACACGTTCCGCTGCTGCATCTTCACGACGGTTTACAAGACCATATAAAATTTTGATGCCCAAATGGCTCATAGCCACTTCGTATACATCTGGAAAAGCTAATGCCATTGTTACATCAACAGTACTGTGATCTTTTACGATACTGTTATATTCGCCACCAGTATAACGAGCAGGCTTTTGGACATGTTGTAACCATGACGTATCTAATTGAATCATACATCCTCCGTCTTTTCTGAAAGACTTCTTTCACAATCAATCCTATATATAGGTTATTTAAAAAATATATTTTGTCCGTTGCATTGCGATATTTAACAAAATACCAATACTCAACATATTCGTAGTCAACGCACTGACACCATAGCTAAGGAATGGCAATGGAATCCCTGTAACAGGCATAATACCAATAGTCATACCTACATTAACGAGTACCTCAAAGGTAAACATGGTAGCAATACCTGTAGCTAATAACATACCAAAATTATCATTACACATATAGGCTACTTTAATGCTCCGATAAATGAGCATAAAGAGCAAGAACAATACAATGATACAACCTACAAAACCAAATTCTTCACCAATAACGGAGAAAATAAAGTCCGTATGGTTTTCTGGTAAGAAGTTCAACTGACTTTGCGTACCATTAAAGATACCTTTACCAAAAATCAAACCTGAACCAATGGCAGTCTTAGACTGAATAATATGATAGCCAGATCCAAAAGGATCAATATCTGGATTTAAAAATACGAGAATACGTTGTTTTTGGTATTCTTTCAGTACAAACCAACCTAAAGGCATCAATAATAAACCAGTACCGGCAATAATTTTTATAAGTCTTGTTCTAATACCAGAAATAAATAACATGCCCACAAAAATAGCAATATACACAAGAGATGTACCTAGGTCAGGCTGTAAGAATACGAGTGCAATAGGTACCCCAACATATAATATAGGCAATATTAATGATTTAAATGTATCTAACTTGCCAATACGAGGCTCTAGCATTTTAGCCATGCAAATAATCATGAGCAATTTAGAAAACTCTGATGGTTGAATCGTAATAGGTCCCAATTGAATCCAGCGTTGGGCCCCCAATGCAGAGGTACCAACGGCCATAACGGCAATCAACATCAAAAGGGTAATGGCGTAAATGATATTACCCCAATCCTTTAGGCGATGGTAGTTAAGAAACTGCATACCTATCACAACGGCTACATTAGCTAGGAAAAATATAAGTTGTTTTACTACTAAACTACCAAATCCAATAGGCTCTTGATTAACATGGGTTGCACTGCCAATGGCTGCTAAACCAATACAAACAAGTAAGAAAGTACATATGATAATAGCCCAGTCGCTATCGTTCCATAGTTTCCGCCACATCATATCACCTATTTCAATTTACGACGGCGCCATAAGCTTTGCTTACCTTGCACTAATAAGCGCTGAGTAGTCCAACCGCCGCGATTAATATAGAGAACATTATTCGAGTCTTCAAAGATAGACTCACCAGCTGCAGCAAGTGTAGGTGTACCTTGTTTTTCTGTAGCAGCCTTTTTCTTCGCTACATAGGCATCAAATTGCTTTTGTACATCATAATCTTCCCAGCAATCCCCAGTTACAACATAGTCTACAAGAGGTGCTAATACATTGCGGAATTCATGAGAAGCAAGCTCTAACAGATGTCCATCTTGTGTATAGGTTAACACATCTTCATCATAAGGAATCATAGCCCCTACATATTCGGCGCGAAGAACTTCTAGCATATCGTATAAGTCTATGTCTTCCCCATCTGTAGGTACTGCATTAAATACAATAGCAAAATCGCGAATATTATGTTCCTCACACACTTGAATCATGCGCGCTCCATTACGTAAGGATACCCACAACGGATGTGTTACAACAATACAGCGATTTACCAAGTCTAAAATAGACTCTATGCCCTTACCAATACCGGCTGGAGCATCAATCAAAATATAGTCATATACATCACAAAGTCGACGGACTAATTTCTTATACTTCTTACGACCTATATCTTCCCAGCGCGCACTTTGACTAGCCGGTAAGAAATCTAGATTTTCTGCAATTGTTACAATAGCATCGTCTGTATATTCTTTATCTTCACTCGCATCTAGTGCATCATAGATGATTTCATCTGCTACACCTAACACAAGATCCAAATCGCGCAATCCAAAGTCCCCATCACAGAGCAATACGCGGTGCCCTGCATGACTTAAGGCTGCACCTAGGCAAGCGGTAATGGTAGTTTTACCTACACCACCCTTACCAGATACAACACCGATGATTTCGCCCATACTAATCCTTTCTTGGTTGCCCACTCGTTACCGTATTCTGCGGCTTCTGTCCATTAGCAGTATTGGCCCCAGTAGCGGTTTCTTTGTTACTTTTACTATTTGTATCATTAGATTTCTTATTCACTGGTACATTAAAGTACGCAGCCAATACATCACGTACGATAGGACCTGCAGCTCCAGCACCAAATCCACCTTGTTCTACAAGTGCAACCACAACAATTTGTGGCTTATCATATGGTGCATAGGCTACAAACCAGCCATGATCTCGGCCATGTGCATTTTCCGCAGTACCCGTCTTACCAGCTACATTAATTGGGAAACCTTTAAATAAATCCCCTGCTGTACCGCCTTCATTAGTAACATCACGCAAACCTTCTCGAATGAGGTCCATAATATTTTTAGGAACTGGTAGAATACCTAATTTATCAGGTCCAAAGATTTCTTTTGGGGTACCATCCTTATTATCGATACGGCTTACCACATATGGTCGATATTTAATACCACCATTGGCGACTTCACTGAGCATAACTGCCATTTGTAACGGCGTAGTCAAGGTGAAAGACTGACCGATAGCCGCATCAAAGGTTTCCCCTAAATACCAATCCTCATCAAAAACTTTACGCTTATACGCAGGACTTGCCATATTACCAGCAGCCTCGCCCGCCAAATTGATACCCGTTTTTTCACCAATACCAAAATAGCCCGCATATTTTACAAGCTCTTCTATGCCAACGCGATTACCCATTTCATAAAAGTAAACGTTGTCAGACTTGGCAAGGGCTTTATTAAAGTTAAGCCAACCTAATGCTTCACCTTCCGCATTACGCTTATCAATAAGCCAATGTTTACCGCTATCAAAAATCAACTCTTCAGGCGTAACCTTTTTAAGATCTAGCGCAGCCGTCCCCGTAATAATCTTAAACGGAGAACCTGGTGGATACTCACCAGAAATAACCTTATTGTCAAAAGGATGATTCTTATCGTTATTAAGCTGATTCCACTGAGCTGTTGTAATGCCTTTCGCAAACCAGTTTGGGTTGAACTCAGGAGCACTAACCATAGCCAAAATGGCGCCGGTATTAGGGTCCATGGCCACCACAGCAGCCCCTTGGGCCGGAATACCTTGAGCCCGCAGTTGATCGAGCTGGTTTTTAACAGCTTCTTCTGCAGCCTTTTGTAAATTCACATCGATGGTTAGATGAATATTAGAGCCGGGAACCGTATGTTTCCGGTCCACCTCCGCCACAGGGCGACCTGTAGCATCTACCTCTACCTGCTTACCACCATCGGTGCCGCGCAAAATAGAATCATATAATTTTTCGAGACCGGAACGACCTAGAATAGTACCGCCGCTAACAAGGGTATTCGGATCCTTCTGTTTTAGCTCTTCTAATTCTTCCTCGCTCACTTCCCCTACATAGCCAAAGAGCTGAGATGCCATCGTCTCATATGGATAATAACGAAGTGGCTCCACATCAATCGTTACGCCTGGTAATTCATGACGGTGTTCCTCAATAGTCGTTACTACGTCCATTGAAATATCGTTGGCAATACGAATTGGCTCATAACCATACTTGTGGTCATTCACCTTCTTCGTAATATCCTCAGGCTTCATTTTTAGTAATGCTGCTAATTTGGCAACTTCCCCTTCATCTAAGGCCTTGCCTGTTGGCATAATAGAAATAGTATAAGCTGGTCTAGAACCGACTAAGATTTGACCATTTCGATCGTACATAATACCACGAGCAGCTGTCATTGTAACCATGCGCAATCGATTGCCTTCTGCCTTAGCTTGATAATAACCACCAGCCAAGATTTGCAACGTCAACAAACGCAGAGCTAACACTATAAATATGGCCGCTACAATGTAAAAGAGTACATCAAAGCGACTCGTTTTTTTCCGTTTATAGAGGCCTTCTAGCACTCTTTCACCTCCTAACCAAACTTACCAAATATAATCTTGCTGTTCCTCTTTACGCCACAATAAGCCATGCACAATAGCTCCCAATACGCCATTCCAAAATAGAACAGGTACGACCATATGTAATAGATATACACCAAGGTGTAAGTCACCACCACTAGCTAATATCATAAAGCTACGAATCAAGCCATCTAATAATGTACAGATAGCCACTATGGCGCTTGACCAATACCAACGTTCTTCATAAATGCGATGTTTCACTGCAGATAAGAGATACACCACGATTACATAGGGGAATAAATGGAGCCCAAAGAAGTTAGAGATTAGTACATCGTGAACAATACCACCTACAACGGCTACCATGATGCCCATGCGACGCCCTTTAAAAAGCGTTACCATAACAGTAATGGTTAAAATCAAGTTTGGTAACCAGTTTGTATGGAATATAGCAGGCAGCAGTTGAGCCTGAATAAAGTAAATTAAAAATCCACAAAGGACTAAAGCTAGACGCGTCATTGTTTAACGGCCCCCTTTACCCCTTCTACTTGATCTCGTTGCGTTTGAGGCACAAGTTTAGGCTCAAGTTCAGGCTTTTGCGGTGCACTAAGGGAGGATGACGTGAGTACGAACACCTCTTCAATGCGATGGAAGTCAACACTTGGTGTAATTACGGCATTCTTTACAAAACCTTCTGTATCATTTTCGATGGACTGTACATTACCAACAGGCAATCCTTTAGGGTAGATACCACCATACCCAGAGGTGATTAATTTATCCCCTACTAATACATCACCATCACGGGCAATATTTACCATTGATGGCGTACGAGGTGAGTCGCCATCACCTTTTACGACACCAGATAGGCGAGATTCAGGACGTTGTACAATAACACCGATTGCACTACGTGGGTCAAGAATGGTTTGTACTCGAGAAGAGTGAGGGTATACATCGGTAATAAAACCAACTACCCCACTTGGTACAACGACAGCCATATTGACAGCCATTCCTTCTTCACTACCCTTATCGATAGTGAAAGTATTTGTCCATGTGCCGTAATCCTTTGTAATAATACCGGCTAAAGTCATGGAGAATTCCGGATGATTGCTCTTATAGTTGAGCAATTGACGAAGTCGAATATTTTCTGCTACTACTTCATCATAGTTAACAACCTTTTGTTCTAATGCAGCCTTGCGAGATGCTGCCTCATCACTTTCAATAGTTGCAGAAATAGCACTATTGAGTACTGTAAAACCGGTTTGTACACCGTCAAGCAAACGGGCAGATCCATAAGCAAATGGCGTTGTAATACCTTCAAGAGTGACAGTAACAAAAGGAATACTAGTTCGTTGTTTCCATGCAAATCCGAGCAACGCTAATAGGATACAGCTAATAACAACAACGATAATTAACTTTTTATCTGACTGTATCATATTAGTCTTGGCCCTTTCTATTTTTAGAATTCACAATAAAACGTGATAAGCTCACCAAGTCAGATGAAGCCCCGTTAAGGCCCACAACGACTTTTGTCTCTGGTGCATCCGGAACATGTACAGGCACACCTAACTCGCCCCCAATACGCTCAGCCAAACCCGACAGTTGCGCAGTACCACCAGTAAGATATATTCCATATTGCATAATATCAGCTACAATCTCAGGTTCAGCGGAACGAATCATTTGTTTCACTTCATCTAAAAGGCCAGCAATACAGTCATTAACAACTTGATATACCTCTGACTGATGAATAACACAACGTCTGCCTAAACCATTCATCATATCACGGCCTTGAAAGGCATATTCGGCATCTTCTAAAGGTGCCATAGCAGTGCCTACTGTATGTTTAATATCTTCTATAATTTCTTCAGAAACGATAACCCCAAAACACTCACGTACATAGCGTAGCAATGCATTATTGATATCTGAGCCACCGAAGCGAATCGTTTCACTATCTACAATGCCGCCCAATGAAACAATGCCCATATCAACAGTGCCACCACCAATATCAATGACCATAGATCCACGAGCTTCAAAGATAGGTGCACCGCAACCAATGGCTGCAGCGACAGGTCGTTCGATAAGAAATACTTCGCGTGCGCCGGCCTGAATAACAGCATCCATCATCGCTCTTTGCTCAACGTCGGTCATCCCACAAGGAACACCAACAAGAACTCGAGCGCGGCGCAATGCATTAGACACTTTATTCAGAAAATAGTTAAGCATCGTGTGCATAACTCGATAGTCCACAATAAATCCATCTTTTAATGGTGTCAAAGGGCGCCACATATCGGGCATACGCAATACAAGACGTGCCGCTTCATCCCCAACGGCTACTACTTTTTCTTGTTTTGTATCAGTTGCTATAATAGATGGTTCGCTTATAACAGTTCCTCGCGTCCCCCCCATGAGGCGCGTCTGTATGGAACCAATATCTATACTTACATCTTTTCCTAGAGTAGGTAAAATGGAACTCATAGTAAAATCTCCTTCATTACATCATCATTCCATTTTACCACATATAATGCGACTTTTTCTATTGATATCAAGGCTTTTCCCCATGTTAAAAGCACATAAAATGCATAATTCAAGTACCCTTAAGTCATACATAATTTATACACTTACAACTGATACACCTTGCTATGTATAGACCATACCAAATAGAAAAAGCACTCCTATAATGATGTATACATCTCTTCACTGAACAAATCAAAAAGAGTGAACTCATTATTATGAGTGCTTTTACTATTAATATGTGCATTCTCTAACTAAGTTTACCTATTTCACTAAGGCTAGTGAATTCATTATCACCAATAATAATATGATCTAATACTGGTATTCCCATAAACTGACCTGCACTAACAAATAACTTGGTAAGCCGAATATCTTCGTCACTAGGCCGGCTATCGCCAGATGGATGATTATGTATTAAGATAATGGCTGCCGCATTACAAGCTATGGCCTTCTTAAAAACAGCTCGCTGCTCTACGAGGCTAGATACTAAACCTCCATTCGAAATATGTTCTAACTGAATCAACTTATTTCGAGACGTCAACATAGCTGCCCATACATGCTCCACATCTTCGTGTCGCAGGCGCTCCATTACATATTGAGCAATGACAAAAGGTTGAGAAAAATCTTCGTATGTTTCCTTAATTTTTAGTTCCCCTAATCGTCGCCCCATCTCAAGAGCCGCACACAAAGTTACCGCTTTATCTGTGCCAATTCCCTTAATTTTTATAAGCTCTTCAACGGTCATTCTATTAAGACCGTACGCCCCATCATCATAGGACTGTACGATATCACTCGCTAGCGATATGGCAGACTGACCTTTCACCCCAGTACGCAATAAAATAGCTAGCAATTCCTCCATCGCCATATGGGATGGTCCTAAAGCAAGAAATTTTTCACGGGGACGCTGAAATGGTAACATGTCTTTTACACTTACTGTTGGTACTTCCATAGAATCTCTCCATTCAAATAGATAACACCATTTGTAAATCTAACTACACACATCTACTCTCTTACTATATCAATAGCGCACAGCACAGCACAGCACAGCACAGCACAGCACAGCACAGCACAGCACAGCACAGCACAGCACAGCACAGCACAGCACAGCACAGCACAGCACAGCACAGCCGATTATAGCACCATCGCCATCAAATGATAGTATTATTTAGCACCTAATGCTTTACACAATTCATCGTATACATGTTCAACAGGTAATCCTACCACATTGGTATAAGAGCCTTCTATCTTCTCTACCCATAAAGCACCTTTACCTTGTATGCCATAGGCGCCAGCTTTGTCCATAGGTTCGCCACTAGCAATATAGGATTCGATTTCAAAAGGAGCTAATTTTTTAAAATATACCTTTGTTTCATTATGAAAAACTATTTCTTGACCTTTAATAAGCAAGGCTACACCAGTAATTACAGAATGAACTTGGCCTGATAAACGCTCTAGCATATGACGGGCCTCAGATTCATCATGAGGTTTACCTAGCACTTGATTGTCTAATACGACAATCGTATCAGCACCTAGTACGATGCTCCCTTCAGGTACGCCTACAGCCGCACGAGCCTTACCTAAAGCTTGTTCTTTCACCATTTCAATAGGATCATCATAACCCTTATTAGCCTCTTCATAGGTACTTGATACAACAATATGATCAATACCAACTTGTGTTAATAATTCAGTTCTTCGTGGTGATTGGCTCGCCAAATATAATCCAGCCATTTGCACTCCTTTATAGTATATGAATTTTAGTTAATTTCACCGTTTTATAAATAAAACCATTCCAACTAATTTAGATAATATAAATTAGAAAAGATCTGTAAATTAAACAAGAATATCAGGGCCATCCTTTTCAGGTGTTGTTAACTTTTTATAGTACTCTTGTACATCTTCACCATGTTTTACCGCATCAGCACGGACTGCAGCATAAAACACAATGTCCGCTTGAGGCACACGGATACGACCTGGTACATGTTCCTCTAAGATGTCAAAAAATTTATCATCTGCTTTCAATAAAAGGCGACCATTTTGAACCTTATCACCCTTTACAATCGCATATACTAGAGACCAAATAGGACGTGGATCAGAAGTTGAACATTTTCTATATTTATATCGATATTTAATATTTGTCAATAATTCACGTTCAAACTTAAATACGCCATCAATCATATCGTAATCTACCTCAAAATGGCGCTTTCTAAATATAGAAGATTCTTCAATTACTAACTTTGTATCTGTCAAAATATAGGTATATCGACTAACGGCTTGTTTAACAATTACGATGATAGCCATAATTTCAATAAAATATTCTGCTATTAGTATAGTATGCAAGTTAATACTACGATATGTAGTGTAGCCAACACCACATAATAATAGAATAACAAAACATAATACTAGCCACTCTGCACTTTTAGCACGCTGAGATTTTTCTTCATATAATACTGTCATATGTTACCCCTTTAAAAGAACTACTACTTTATAACTATACATTCTATTATAAGGTATTCTAAGTATAAAAACTACAAAAACCCCGCCTATATCTATGATATAGACGGGGTTTTATGACTCTATTAGTCACCTAGTTCAGATACGAACTATATTATTTTTTCAAGGATGCTGTAATACGTTGAGTATCGCGAGCAATCATGATTTCTTCGTTTGTAGGGATTACGAAGATTTTAACTTTGGAGCCTTCAGCACTGATTTCTTGTTCTTTACCGCGGATGTTGTTGCGTTCAGAGTCAATGCGAGTACCCAAGTATTCTAAACCGTTGCAGATTGCATCACGGTTACCGATACCGTTTTCACCGATACCAGCTGTGAATACGATAGCATCAACGCCACCCATAACTGCTGCGAATGCACCAATTACGCGGCGAACTTTGTAATGGAACATGTTCAATGCTAATTGAGCACGTTTGTTACCATTAGATGCTGCTTCTTCGATAACACGGAAGTCATTGGACACACCGGAAATACCAAGTACACCGGATTTTTTATTCATAATAGCGTCTACTTCATCGTAGTTCATGCCAGTTTTGTTCATCAAGAATGGAACGATAGCTGGGTCAATATCACCAGTACGAGTACCCATGATCAAACCAGACAATGGAGTAAAGCCCATTGTAGTATCGATGGAGCGACCACCTTTAATAGCGGATACGGAAGAACCATTACCTAAGTGACATGTGATGATGCGAAGATCAGACATGTGTTTGCCCATCAATTCAGCGCAACGTTGTGCAACATATTTGTGGGATGTACCATGGAAACCGTAACGACGGATGCCATAATCTTCATAGTATTCGTAAGGAAGCGCATACATGTAAGCTTCTTTAGGCATTGTTTGGTGGAATGCAGTATCGAAAACAGCAACTTGTGGTACGTTAGGCATGATAGCTTGGCAAGCTTCGATACCTTGAATGTTTGGTGGGTTATGCAATGGAGCCAATGAGCAGCATTCTTCTAATGCTTCCATAACAGCTGGAGTGATCAATACGGAGTCAGCGAATTTTTCACCGCCATGTACTACACGGTGACCAACAGCGTCGATTTCGTCCATAGACTTAATTACACCATATTCAGCATCAACTAAAATATCAAGTAAAATACGAAGAGCTTCTTTATGATTCAAAATTGGTTCAACGCGTTCTAATTTATCTGCGTTAGGACGTTTATGAGTGAAGATAGCGTCTTGATCACCAATCTTCTCAAAAAGACCTTTTGCCAATTCTGTTTCAGTTGTCATATCAAGTAATTGATATTTCAAGGAAGAACTACCGCAGTTAACTACTAATACGTTCATCGATTAACCCTCTTTCTGTTGTGTAACTTGAATCTTGTTTTGAATTTCTTTGCTGATATCAGCACCTACCTGATCCTTTTCAGGATATTGGTAGACTATATTCCACAATACGCCATGATCTAAGAATACGTATTGAGAAAATCTAAATGTTTGCCCTTGAGTTGTATAAGTCACATCAAGCTTTTTAGCAGACGCGCCTTCTAAAGCTACAGACTCTTCTTTGATGGTGCCGCCAATTTTAGTAAACTCAGATTTGCTGCGGTTAACATACTCATCCACCGTTGGCAATGGTTTATTTTCACCGGCACGCAAAGCCTCAACCTCAATCACCATATGGTCTGTAACAGATCCATAAATATCAATTGGATACCCATCATCAGACATATTTTTTGTGCTTTTACCCATTTCATAAGGCAAAGCAATGGTAATTTCAGATTGACCAGCACGGATAACTTGATGGCCAAAACTATATGTATCCATTACATTTGTAGAGCCACATCCCGCCATTGCTAGTAGCGCAGCACCGAGCAGAGCCCCTTGTAATGTACGTTTCCAATTTTGTTTCATCATATACCTCACATCAATTCAGCATTTACAGTTAATTATAGCCTATAGAACAAATAAAATCTACAAAAAACTTTAGTTTTACACACATTTTTTACATCTATTTCTTTACTATACGGCCTCTTAAGTTCAAAATTTATTTACAGTCTTTCTATGCTTTGTTACACTAACACTAATGAAAGGAGTCACTATGAAAACCATCGGTATTATTTGCGAATACAATCCATTTCACAATGGTCATGCACATCAACTACATACATTAGCTACAAAATACCCTGATGTATTGCGCATCTGCATTATGAGTGGCTCCTTTGTACAACGTGGCGAACCAGCCCTTTTCTCAAAATTCGATCGCGCGCGTTGGGCCATGCTTGGCGGTGCAGATGTTGTTATCGAACTCCCTACACTCTATTCCTTAGGCAGTGCGCAACTTTTTGGGACAGGTGCGGTTCGTTTAATTAAGGCTTTATCCATTGATACGCTTTCTTTTGGTTCTGAAACAACTGATTTAAATCAACTCATTCATACGGCTAAGCGTATGGATTGTGAAAGCACCCAAAATGAATTACGCAATTATTTAAATGAAGGCATGTCCTATGGTACAGCCTTCCGTAAAGCGCTAGGCTCCGAATCACTTAGCACACCTAATGCCTTATTAGGACTTGAATATATCCGTGCTGCAATAAAATATTATCCAAACTTAGAATATATTCCTATTCAGCGTACATCTGATCACCACAATCACAATTTCAATCAAGAGTTACCATCCGGTACGGCATTGCGTCATCTCATCACTACTGCTAATCCCTTAGATATGTGTTCAACGCTTCAAAGTACTATTCCAACACCAATTCTAGCTGATATGACGCATAGAATCACAAATGATGACTATGTCGACTACAATAGATATTACAATATGGTACATATGTTGAGTCGCCGCATGAATATCAATGAATTAGAGCGTTTTGTTGATTTTACTGAAGGTATTGAACACTTGTGGTTAAAAGCAGCACAACAGCCTTCATGGGAATCTGCCATTGAGCAAATAAAATCCAAGCGCTACACCTACGCCCGTTTACAGCGCATGGGTGCATATCTTACATTAGGCATTACGAAAGACTTGATAAATATCGCTATGCAAGACGGTCCTCAATACGCTAGATTACTAGCCTTTAACGACAGAGGACGTCAATGGCTGAGAACTAAACATGACATTCCACTCATTCAAAAATGGGCTAAAGCACCTACTCAGCTCAATAATCTTGGAAAATCTATGCATCATATAGATACGCTAGCGACAGATATACAAGCCTTATGTTTCCATAATGAAGCTAACCGTATAGGCCATACAGACTATACATATACACCACAATATATTAAATAAATAACTTAACTTTGTCATTTATGTTTAGATTTAGATTGAGATAAAAAAACGAGCAGAGCTTAATTTATCTAGATAAATTTAAGCAAACAAAAAGAAGGGGTTACAATACAGGTTATTCCTGTATTGTAACCCCTTCTTCACCATCTAAATCAGCAACGGCAACGCGTACACTTTCAAGATGTGACGTAGGAATATTTTTACCTACATAATCTGCACGAATTGGCAATTCACGGTGGCCACGATCCACGAGAACTGCTAACTGAATTGATTTAGGTCTACCAGATGTCATCAATGCATTTAAAGCTGCACGAATGGTGCGTCCTGTGTAAAGCACATCATCAACGAGGATAATTGTTTTCTCTGTAGTATCAATCGTACATGGTTCGCCTTCTTTTTGGCGAGCATCACGATCATCACGATACATAGCAACATTGAGTGATTCACATTCAATACGAATACCTTCAATGCGTTCGATTTCGGCCTGCAAACGTTTTGCCAAAATAACACCACGTCGTTCAATGCCTACAATAAGAGCATTAGATAAACCTTTATTACGTTCTAGGATTTCGTGACTAATACGACGAATCGCGCGCATAATAGCATCTTGATCCATCAATAAGCGTTTCTTTTCCATATATACGCCCTTATAGCACAGAGTTCTCTATGCCCCTTTACAAATATAGTTAGAAGATTATTTAGTAAACCACAATATAAGGCAGTTATTTCATTTGCATGTATTTACGTTTGTCTACGTTTGTCTACGTTTCTTTACATTTCGTTTGATTTCTTTTCATTTTTTCTCTTATTTACGCTTATCTTCTCGATATGTTTTAGCAAACTCTATACATGCTTTGAAGTCATCTGGAAGAGGCGCCTCAAAATGCATACTTTCACCTGTAATAGGATGTTTTACATCTAGAGATTTAGAATGTAATGCTTGCCCTTCAATAGGGAAATCCATACGACGGTAACCATAGAATGGATCATTAACGACAGGATGTCCAATATGAGCAAAATGAACACGAATTTGATGTGTTCGACCAGTCTCTAAATTACATTCCACCAACGTTTGATGGCCAAAACGTTCAACAACAGTAAAGTGAGTGACTGCATCCTTACTATTTTCAAAGACAACAGCCATTTTCATACGATCCTTAGGATGTCTTCCAATAGGAGCCTTAATTGTGCCCTTCTCTTCTACAATATTACCTTGTACCAAAGCTAAGTACGTCCGTTTAGCCGAATGCTCTTTTACCTGCTCCGCTAGCCCAATATGAGCTGCATCATTCTTGGCAGCCATCATAACACCGGATGTATCCTTATCTAAGCGATGGACAATACCAGGTCTTATTTCACCATTAATACCAGATAAATCTTTGCAATGATATAACAATGCATTCACAAGTGTGCCAGAATAATTGCCCACTGCAGGATGAACAACCATACCACGTGGCTTATTTACAATGATAATATCATGATCTTCGTACAATACATCTAAAGGAATATCTTCCGCCTTTACCTCTACCGATTCAGGCTCTGGTACCTCTACATGAATCACAGTATTTGGTGTAAGTCTAAGATTTGCCTTACCAATCTTATTACCAACAGTAACGTGACCACCTTTTATTAAGCTTTGAATATAGCTACGAGACCCTTCCATTTGTTCAGTTAAAAACACATCTAGTCTCATGCCGTCTTGCTCAGCACTTACAATATATTCGTTCATCCTCTACCTCTCTATGAGTTAAGTATCATATTTAATTAATATTTATCATCATATATTAATTAATCATTTATCATCATCTTTTAATGTAAATAAATAGTAGACTACTAAAGCTACGCCAACACAGATACCAATATCAGCAACATTAAAAATAGGCCATATACGGAAATCAAAAAAATCAACAACGCCATGAAGCATGTAACGATCGATACCATTACCAATGGCGCCAGATACTAATAAAGCAGATCCAATCTGCAACGTCCACGGACCTTTTGACAAGCGCTTCCAATAATACGCACAAGCACCTAGCAAAATAACCGCTACCAATAAGAAGAACCATCGCTGATTAGCTAGCATACCGAACGCAGCACCGCGATTAATAATATATGTTAAATGAAATACATTAGGAATAACTGGTAAAGACTCCCCTAACATAAAATGATTCATTATGTAATATTTAGTCCATTGATCTAATAGTAACCATAGGATTAGTATAATATAAAACAAGATGTACTCCCTTACTATAATATATATCTTAATAGTCCTATTATACTAAGTTAACCAAATTTAGGCAAAATAAAAAGCCCCTCAATGAGGGGCGATTTAATTTGTGATTACTCAGCGGAAATTACAGATACTGGGCAAACGGATTCGCAAGAACCGCAATCGATGCAAGTATCGTTGATTTCATATTTAGTTTCGCCTTCAGAAATAGCAGAAACTGGGCAAACAGATGCGCAAGAACCACATTTAATGCAACCATCAGCAATAACTCTCATAATTAGGACCTCCATAAAAATATAGATCAGAACTTTTTATTATCATTTAGAAAGGCACTTGCCTCAACTTATGTTCTCATTATCACACAGTTCTTTTTGAAAGTCAAATGAAAATGATAAAAAACTGTATATATTTTTGCATATTACTTTTTCATTTTTATCATACAAAGCCTATGTTTATAGGTATTTTGATATTACTTTTCATTTAATTAATTGAATATGATATTCAACAAATGAGAATGTTGTAATTATCAATTTTATAAAATCCTAATCATTATAATAGGAATTTAATTATCAATATTTATTATCATAAAAACTATTTTTTTATTACAACAGATTTAACGCTTATCTATATTTTAATCTAACATATAAACTTCACTCTAAAAAAGGCCGAATCATACGATTCGACCTCATTTATATTTATAAAGTAAAGTAATATCTTTACTATTATTCACTATATAACAATAATACTATTTTTTTCTTATAGCACTTAGAAAGATGTTAAGAATGTTAGTGTACCTAAAATAACGCCTGCAAGGTTTGGTACGATTAAAATATAATCACGTTTAGGTGATTTTGTCCAACCATATAATACCCAGATCAAACAGGATACTGCTGCAAATAATGGTTGCCATGGTTGACTAGGTTGACCATGAAGATTAGCAATTATTTGTGGGATATAGGCTAAAAATACAAATACACCAATAAATGCACCAATAGAACCAACTAACATGTTAAATCTTTCTTTTGTCATAGATGAACTCCTTATTCAACATTACATTATTATATATTACACAATATACTATATCATATTTTTTTCGATGTAGTCAATTGTGTAAAATTAATCATGCAAATTAGTTTAATTCATATTGCTTTTGATTACACTTATATGTAATCTATATTAAAATCATATAGGCTAAAATCATAAAAAACGAGGCCGAATCTTACGATTCGACCTCGTGTGTGCTTGTATAGTAGAGTAACCTATCCCCTATTATTTACCAGGGAAGAATGGCCATACCATTGGAATGATAATTAAGCTTACTACGAAGCAAACTAAAATCAATGGAACGCCGGCTTTTACATAGTCTGTAAATTTGTATTGACCAGGGCCAAGTACTAATGTATTTGGAGGTGTACCTACAGGTGTACCGAATGCACAAGATGCAGCAACGCCGATAGCCATCAATACAGCATGAGGGTCAGCGCCCATACCTTGAGCAATGGAGATACCGATAGGAGCCAATAATGCGCAAGATGCTGTGTTAGACATAAATTGAGTCATAACACAAGACAATGCGAATAATACTGCTGTTGCAAAGTAAGGGCTAGGGTCAGAACCCATAACACCGATTACTGCATTAGCAATCATTTTGCCTGCACCAGATTGATCAAGTGCAGTTGCTACTGGCATCATACCAGCGAATAAGAAGATTGTTACCCAGTCAATAGATGTGTAAGCTTGTTTTTCGTTCAAGCAACCAGTTAATACGCAAAGCATTGCGCCAATAACTGCAACCATGCTCAATGGTAAGTTGATACCATAACCTTTTAGGAAGTCACCTAAAATCATAGCAATGATTACGCCTAAAAGAATAAGACCAGAGTATAATTGTTTCTTAGGATCGTTAGAAATATCTTCAGCAGCTACTTCTTGTTCAACGTCGCCAGCATCTTGAATTTCATGCTTAGGCAATAAATGTTTACCAATAAGCATCATAAATGCGATAGTTGCGACAGTCAAAGGAATACCGATCCAAGCAAATTCAAAGAAACCAAATGGTTGTTCACCAAATTTAGTTAATGTACCACTTACAATAATGTTTGGAGGTGTACCAACCATTGTAATGATACCACCAATACCTGCAGCGAATGCTAAAGGCATCAATTGGCGAGATGCAGGAATCTTAGCAACAGCACAGATACCAACAACTACAGGAAGTAAAGCAGCTGTAGTACCAGTGTTAGATAAGAATGCGGACATAGTTGCTGTAACAACCATGATTGCTAGCATTAAGCCATTTTCGCTAGTACCAGCATGAGATACTACTGTTTCCCCAATTTTTTGAGCCAAACCAGTGTAGAACAATGCTGCACCAACAACGAACATGCCAGCAAACAACACAACTGTACTATCAGATAAACCAGAGAATACAACCTTAGGAGTAATAATACCCATAAGGCCAAGTGTAATAGCGCCGCCTAAAGAAGTAATAGCTAAAGGAATAATTTCCGTAACAAATAAAACAGCCATGACTGCGAGGACGATTAAGGTTTGTTCTGCAGTACCCATACATCATCATCTCCCTTCAGAGAAATGCACTGATATAGTTATAAGAGGTATAAAATATAACCTACGATACCAATGGCGGAAGCCATCAAAAAAGTAATCCCATATCCCTCTCTTGTTTTAGGATACCCAAAGAATAAGGTTTCACCTAAAAATCCTCGGCGATTAAACCAAGTATATTTAGTTCTGCGTTGAAACCATTTAGCTTTGCCTTCAACACCGATAATCAGTGCCGTAATAAAAAATACAATAAATGCCCAGATAAAACAAATCAGTATTTTTAATTCTACAGATAACAAGTGACCACCTCTACTAAATTTAAAGCACTAGAAGGTTATTGTGTGAATGCTTGTATCACCTAATGACCGATCTGAAAAGCATTTATTGCAAATATACCCTATTTATGCATGAATACATAGATTTGAAGGGTTTTTATATTCACCAATAGGTGTACCTAATTAGGCACACCTTGGTGAATAATTATTAAATTACTAGTGGTTGGACAACATAGCAAGCATTGTACCTGCTGCTACTGCTGTACCGATAACGCCAGCTACGTTTGGACCCATAGCATGCATGAGCAAGAAGTTAGCTGGGTTAGCTTTCGCACCTACAACTTGAGATACGCGAGCCGCCATTGGAACCGCGGATACACCAGCAGAACCAATAAGTGGATTTGTTTTACCACCATCTACTAAGCTCATCAATTTACCGAATAATACGCCACCAGCAGTACCACCGATGAATGCAACTAAACCTAAGCAAATGATAAGGAGTGTTTGCACGCTTAAGAAGTGTTCCGCACTCATTGTTAAACCAGTACCAGTTGCTAAGAAGATAGTAACAGTATTGATCAAAGCATTTTGAGATGTATCGGACAAACGATCAGTTACGCCAGATTCACGGAACAAGTTACCTAACATCAACATACCTAAAAGGGATGTAATGGAAGGAAGCAATAAGGAAATGAAGATCGTAGAAATAATTGGGAATACGATTTTTTCAAAACGTGTAACTTCACGCAATTGTTCCATAACAATTTCGCGTTCTTTTTGCGTAGTGAATAATTTCATTACAGGTGGTTGAATCAACGGTACCAAGGACATATAGGAATATGCGGCAACCGCGATTGCACCTAATAAATGAGGAGCTAGCTTAGTAGCTAAATAAATGGATGTAGGACCGTCAGCACCACCGATGATACCGATAGCAGCCGCTTCTTGAGCTGTGAAGCCAAGCATCATTGCGCCACCTAAAGCAACGAATACGCCGATTTGAGCAGCAGCACCTAAAAGCAATGTTTTAGGATTAGCAATGAGTGGACCAAAGTCAGTCATTGCACCTACACCAAGGAAAATTAAAGGTGGGAAGATTTCTTGAGAGATACCTGCACTAATAAGAGCCATAACGCCTTCTTCGAAGCCATTACGAGGAATATTAGCAAGTACACAACCAAACGCAATCGGACCCAACAATAATGGTTCAAACTCTTTAGCAAATGCCAAGTACAATAGGATCAAACCTACAAGAATCATAATAGCATTGCCTGTTGTAAATGCGAGGAACCCGCTATCAGTTATAACGGATTGAATCGCAACAGCAAAAGCCTCCATATGCGTTCCCCTTTCACAAATATAAAATTGTTATACGACGCGGACTAGCCGCGTCATACACAACTTGG
The DNA here is from genome assembly GCF_024677885.1 of Veillonella faecalis. Taxonomy (NCBI): domain Bacteria; kingdom Bacillati; phylum Bacillota; class Negativicutes; order Veillonellales; family Veillonellaceae; genus Veillonella; species Veillonella faecalis. The sequence goes on along the minus strand of NZ_JALBWL010000001.1, from coordinate 137,734 downwards.
TATTAACCAAGAACAACCATGTCATCGCCAGTGGATACAGTTTGGTTAGCAGCTACGCGAACTTCTGCAACTACAGCATCATGAGGAGCTGCGATTTCGTTTTGCATTTTCATAGCTTCAAGAATCAACAAAGTTTCGCCTTTTTTAACTGCTTGACCAGCGGATACTGCTACAGATAAGATTTTACCAGGCATTGGAGCTTTTACAGTTTCAGCACCTGCTGGAACTGGAGCTGCTGCTGCAGCTGGAGCTGGAGCTGGTGCAGGAGCTGCTTTAGGAGCTGCTGCTGGAGCTGCTTTAGGAGCCGCTGCAGGAGCTGCTGCAGGAGCTGCTGCTTTTACTTCATTAACTTCTACATCATATGCTGTGCCATTTACTGTAACGTTGAATTTTTTCATTTTAAATTCCTCCAAAATGTGTATGTCTACACAATACTTATAAATTTCTTTTACACATATAAATTAGATAATCTATTGAATTATCAAATTAGCCTATAATCTTATCGATTACCACGCAAACGGCCTTCCATTTTCCAATTATAGCTTACGATTGGACGGATATGCGCGATTTGATCAGCGGAATAACCCATTGCCGCTAATGCACCAACGATTACTGCTACTACATCTTGAGATGGAGCTTTACCGTTAGTTGTTGTAGCATTGCTCATTACAAATGCCTCCTAAAATTTTATTAACCTCTACCGCTTAAACGACCTTCCAAGCGCCATTTAGCGCTGGTTGCTGTAGGTCGAATAGATGCAATTTGTTCAGATGAATACCCCATCGCCACAATGGCACCTACGATAGCTGCTACTACTTCATCCTCATTTTGAGCAGATGCACTTGGTGCAGCCACTGGAGTAGCTGCTGGAGCCGCAACAGGTGCACTTGCTGGTACTTCTTTTTTCTTCTTAGTAGGGTCAATCAAATGAACAATTGTCATTAAAACACCTAAAAGAATCAACACAACAAATACAACTGTCATATTAATGGCCATGATTAACCAAGGATTGGTAGTAACTGCTTGTCCTTCCATAATCATTCCCCTTTCTAAAAAATTAGTAAAGAAAGGTATCTCCCAAATTCGATGTTCTTGTTATCGAAACGAATTATAATGGAATATTACCATGTTTCTTTGGAGCACGGTTTTCGCGTTTGCTTGCAAGCATTGCCAAAGCGTTGATAACTGCTGGACGAGTTTGTTTTGGTTCGATTACAACGTCTACGAAGCCACGTTCTGCAGCTTTGTATGGAGTTGCGAACTCTTCTACGTATTTAGCTGTTTTAGCATCTTTATCTTCGTCTTTCTTGAAGATAATGTTAGCTGCACCAGCAGGACCCATTACAGCGATTTCGGATGTAGGCCAAGCGTATACTTGGTCAGCGCCCAAATCTTGGGAACACATAGCGAGGTAAGAACCGCCGTATGCTTTACGAGTGATAACAGTAATTTTTGGTACTGTAGCTTCAGAGTAAGCATACAACATTTTAGCACCATGACGAATGATACCGCCCCATTCTTGATTTGTGCCAGGCAAGAAACCAGGAACGTCAACAAAGTTAACGATTGGAATATTGAAAGCATCACAGAAACGGATGAAACGGGAAGATTTGTCGGATGCATTGATGTCCAAGCAACCAGCCATTACTTTTGGTTGGTTAGCAATGATACCAACGGATTGACCGTCAAAACGTGCGAAACAAGTAATAATATTTGTAGCATAGAATGGTTGTACTTCATAGTATTCACCATTATCTACAGTAGCTGCGATAACATCTTTCATGTCGTATGGCATGTTACTGTTATCAGGCAACAAGCTGTTCAAGCCTTCGTCTTCGCGAGTTGGATCATCGCCAGTATCTACTAATGGAGCATCTTCCATATTATTGGATGGCAAGAAGCCTAATAAGTAGCGAATTTGAGCGATGCAATCATCTTCATCTTCAGCTGCAAAGTGAGCAACACCAGACACAGAGTTGTGAGCCATTGCGCCACCAAGGTCTTCAGCTGTTACTTCTTCACCAGTTACAGATTTGATAACTGCAGGACCAGTGATGAACATTTGAGATGTGTTTTTAACCATGTAGATGAAGTCAGTTAATGCTGGAGAATATACAGCACCACCTGCACATGGGCCCATGATTACGGAAATTTGTGGAATAACGCCAGATGCATTTGTATTTTCAAAGAAAATTTTACCGTAACCAGCAAGCGCATCTACTGCTTCTTGAATACGAGCACCGCCGGAATCATTGATACCAACGATAGGAGCACCCATTTTCATTGCTAAACGTTGTACTTTAACAATTTTAGCAGCATGCATTTCACCAAGAGAACCACCTTCTACAGTGAAGTCTTGTGCAAATGCATATACTAAACGACCGTCAATAGTACCATAACCAGTTACTACACCTTCGCCTGGTAATTCTTTCTTTTCTTGACCGAAGTTAACACAACGATGTTTAACAAATTGATCAAGTTCAACGAAAGAGTTATCATCGAATAATTTAGCCAAACGTTCACGAGCAGTCATTTTGCCTTGAGCATGTTGTTTCTCAACGCGTTTTTCACCGCCACCAGCTTTAACTTTAGCTAGTTTTTCGTGCAATAACTCGATTTTTTCTTGCACTGTTGCCATTATAGCACCTCCAAATAAAACTTGTTACAGTATCATTTTATTTCATAAATAATTAAAGTTCAAGCATGCATACATATTTAATATATAACTAGTGATTATATGAATATGTATATCTATTACTCATACATAATGATGTGAATTGGATACTGTATTATTTCATACGTTGACATAATTCAAGCAATACGCCACCTGTTGCTTTTGGATGTAAGAAAGCAATAGAGGAACCGCCTGCACCGTAACGAGGTTTTTCGTCAATCATACGAACGCCTTTAGCCATCAAATCAGCAATAGCATTTTCAATATTATCAACGCGCAATGCAACATGTTGGATACCATCACGACCGCCATTTTTTTCGATGAATTTACCGATAGGGCCATCTGGAGTTGTAGTTTCTAAGAATTCAAGTTCAGCATCGCCACATGGGAAGAAGGATACTTTTACTTTTTGTTCTTCAACCACTTCATCTTCTGGAAGATGTTGAATACCCAATGCATTTTTATAGAATTCTTTAGTTGCTGCTAAATCATTAACACCAATACCGATGTGATCCACTTGTAATACTTTAAAAGCCATTTCGATTATCTCCTTTTCAAGGCTAAATCTCTAATGCTATGTAGTCGCCGTCTACTTTAGCACGCTTGTCATTACGCCGTTAACAACTGTGTATGGATCGCTTTCGCGTTCGTTAACAGCTGCCACTTGGCTATTAAATTCGTCGCTTGTAACAATTTTATCAGCTACATAACGACCAATTTGTTCATTAATCATTGCGATGATTTCATCACGAGTACGTTCTGCCCGACGAGATTCCAATTCACCAGAATCTTCAAGATACTCAAAATGTTCATCTAAAGCGTCGATGAGTTCATCTACGCCTTGGTCCTTGCTAGCAATTGTGCGCTTAATTGGTGGGCGCCATTTTACTTCACGAGAGTCTAGGTCAAGCATCATTTCAATTTCTACATTCAAACGATCACAACCATCTCGGTCAGCTTTATTGATAGCAAATACATCGCCAATTTCAAGAATACCTGCTTTGATAGCTTGGATATCATCACCGAGGCCAGGAACAAGTACAACCAGTGTAGTATCTGCATTTTTAACGATATCTACTTCGGATTGACCTACACCTACTGTTTCAATGATTACTAAATCCATGCCAAAGGCATCCATGAGTTTTACAACGTCCGCAGTCTTTTTGGATAAACCACCAAGACTACCACGCGTGCCCATGCTTCGAATAAATACATTTTCATTTAATGTCAAATCATTCATTCGAATACGGTCCCCCAAGATAGCACCACCAGAGAATGGGCTTGTTGGGTCGATGGCAACGATGCCGATTTTTTTACCTTGATCTAGATAATGTTTAACAACTTTATCAGTCAAAGTACTTTTACCAGCACCAGGGGCCCCTGTAATACCGAGAATACGTGCATTCCCTGTTTTAGGGTAAATTGCCTTCATAATATCAATGGCATTTTCATACTCGTTTTCTACAGCTGTTATGGACCGTGCTAAGGCTAGTCGGGAACCTTCAAAAAGTTCTTTAACTAAATCCACTCGCCTCACCACCTATCTTAAAATATGGGAATAGAGGGGAGACAACTATTCAGTTGAACCCCTCTCTTGCCCAATTAATTATTTAACGTTTTCGTTGATGAATTTAACGATATCGCCAGTTGGTGTACCAGGTGTGAATACTGCTGCTACGCCAGCTTTTTTCAAGCCAGGGATATCAGCGTCAGGAATAACGCCACCACCGATTACTAGTACATCGCCCATGCCTTTTTCTTTCAAAAGTTCAACAATTTTAGGGAACAATGTGTTATGAGCACCAGAAAGAAGGGATAATGCAACTACATTAACGTCTTCAGAAAGAGCTGCTTCTACGATTTGTTCTGGAGTTTGACGAAGACCAGTGTAGATTACTTCGAAACCAGCATCGCGAAGTGCGCGTGCTACTACTTTTGCACCACGGTCATGACCATCAAGACCTGGTTTTGCTACGATTACTCTAATACGTTTTTCTGCCATGATTAATTACCTCCGAAATTAGCCGATATTATAATGTGGAATGAGCTTCGTATTCACCGAATACTTCGCGCAATACATTACAAATTTCACCCAAAGTAGCGTATGTTTTAACTGCATCAAGAATTAATGGCATCAAGTTAACGTTTTCATCAGCTGCACCAGCTTTAAGAGCTGCTAATGCTTTATCAACTGCTGCTTGATCGCGGTTAGCGCGAACTGCTTGAGTTTTCTTGGATTGGTTAACACCAACGGAAGCATCTACGCGAAGTAAGTCTTTTGGAGCTTCTTCTTCAACTTGGAATTTGTTTACGCCAACGATTGTGCGCAAGCCAGATTCAACTTCCATTTGCCATTTGTAAGCGGATTCTTGAATTTCTTTTTGGATGTAGCCTTTTTCGATTGCTACTACAGCGCCGCCCATTTCATCAATTTTCTTGATGTATGCCATAGCTTCGTCATAGATAGCGTTAGTCATAGCTTCTACATAGTAGGAACCGCCCAATGGGTCAACTACGTCAGCCAAACCAGATTCGTAAGCCACGATTTGTTGTGTACGAAGAGCTACTTGTACAGATGCTTCTGTAGGAAGAGCCAACGCTTCGTCACGGGAGTTTGTATGTAAGGATTGAGTACCGCCCATTACAGCAGCTGCAGTTTGAAGAGCAACACGAACGATGTTGTTATCAACTTGTTGTGCAGTCAACATGGAACCAGCTGTTTGAGTATGTACACGAAGCATCATGGATTTTGGTTTTTTTGCACCAAAACGTTCTTTCATGATTGTTGCCCATAAACGGCGGGATGCACGGAATTTAGCAACTTCTTCAAGTACGTTGTTATGAGCATTCCAGAAGAAGGAAAGACGACCAGCGAATGTATCAACATCAAGACCAGCTTTCAAAGCTGCTTCTACGTATGCGATACCATCAGCAATTGTGAATGCGATTTCTTGAGCTGCTGTGGAACCTGCTTCACGGATATGGTAACCGGAGATGGAGATTGTGTTCCATTTTGGAACATTTTGAGAACAATATTCGAAGATATTAGTAATCAAACGCATGGATGGTTTTGGTGGGAAAATGTAAGTACCACGAGCTGCGTATTCTTTCAAAATATCATTTTGAATTGTACCTTTCAATTCTGTGGAAGGTACGCCTTGTTTTTCAGCTACTGCGATGTACATTGCCAACAAAACGGATGCTGGAGCGTTGATTGTCATGGATGTGGATACTTTACCAAGATCGATGCCGTCGAACAAGATTTCCATATCTGCCAAGGAGTCAATCGCTACACCTACTTTACCAACTTCGCCTTCTGCAACTGCATCGTCGGAGTCGTAACCAATTTGTGTAGGTAAGTCGAATGCACAGGAAAGACCAGTTGCACCAGACTCGATTAGGTAGCGGTAACGTTTGTTAGATTCTTCTGCTGTAGCGAAGCCTGCATACATACGCATTGTCCAGAAACGACCACGGTACATAGTAGGTTGTACGCCACGAGTGTAAGGGAATTCGCCAGGCATACCCAAATCACGTTCATAGTCAAAACCTTCGATATCAACTGGTGTATATACACGGTTGTATTTTAAATTTTGACGTTCTGGAGTTTTTGCACTTTTTTCGTCACAAAGTTTGTTGTACTCAGCAATTTGGGCTTTTAAGTTTTCGTAAGCCATGTTTTCATCATCCTCCTAAAAAAACAGGTTATTTTTTCATGCTTCCAGTTTCTGTGAAGCGTTTATGCCAAGAAAGAGCTTCATCAAGCAACATAGGTGTATGGGCATTCTTTGTTGCAGCTAATGCTTTTTCTAGGTATTCAGTTAACATAGGTTTGTAGTCTGGGTGAGCACATTTTTCAATGATTAAACGAGCTCTTTCCACTGGGCTCAAACCACGGCAATCAGCAACACCTTGTTCTGTACAGAAAATCATAGTGTCATGTTCTGGGTGATCCACATGAGATACATATGGAACGATAGAACTGATGTCGCCATTTTTAGCAACGGAGTTAGTGCAGAAAATAGTGAGATATGCACTACGTGCAAAGTCACCAGAACCACCAACACCATTCATCATTTTGCTACCCATAATATGAGTAGAGTTTACATTGCCAAAAATATCAAATTCGATAGCGGTATTCATGGCAATGACACCAATACGGCGAGCAATACCAGGGTTGTTGGAAATTTCTTGCGGACGAAGAATGATTTTTTTACGATATTCATCAATATTCGCATAGAAACGTTTCAACCCATCTGGAGAAGGACTTAATGCAGTACCGGAACATACAGTTACTTTACCAGCATCGATCAAGTCGAACATACCATCTTGGATTACTTCTGTATAGATGGACAAATCTGTGAATGGGCCTTTAGCAAGACCACTGATTACCGCATTCGCTACGGAACCTACACCAGATTGTAATGGAAGCAAGTTTTTAGGTAAACGACCTTCTGCAATTTCTTGTTCGAAGAATTTGATAAGGTGTTGACTCATTGCTTTTGCATCATCATCGATAGGTGCCAAAGGTCTTGTTGTATCAGGAACATCACAAGGTACTACTGCAACAATTTTACTTGGATCACAAGGAATTGCTTCAGTACCAATACGATCACCAGGTGTTTCCAATGGAATTGGTTTACGATGTGGTGGATCGAGTGGTTCATAGATATCATGCATACCTACCAAGGAAAGTGGTTGGGATACGTTTACTTCTACGATAACTTTTTTAGCTTGGCTAACAAATGTTGGAGAGTTACCAACAGATGTTGTAGGTACTAAAGAGCCATCTTCGTTGATTTGACAAACTTCTACGATAGCTACGTCTAAATCGCCAAAGAAACCATAGCGAACATTTTGTGCCATTGTGCTTAAATGCATATCGATGTATTTAACAGCACCGCTATTTAAGGCTTTACGTGTATCCCCATTTGTTTGATATGGGAAACGACGATTGATACCGTTAGCACGAGTTAACGCGCCATCAGCTTCATCACCTACGGAAGCACCTGTCCACAAATCAATTTTGAATGGTTCTTTTTCCATTCTTTCTGCCAATGCCAATGGCACTGCTTTTGCATAACCAGATGGAGTAAAGCCGGAAATACCAACTTTATCGTTAGGGTTAATCAAAAGAGCTGCATCATAAGCAGTGACAATTTTACCTTGGAGGGCCGCACATTTAACGCGGTCTTTGATGTCTATCACCATTACCATCTCCTTTAAGAGTAACATTGTATAAACGACAGTTTGATCTCTTGGTCGTTCCTTAAACCGACTTCATCGTAGTCCACATCCAATGCATTGTCAACTTATATGACTAAAATGTATTTTTTATCACACTTTGATTAGCATTATGATTAAAATGCATAGATTTTCACATTTCCACATAAGTTTTATTCACATCGTTATAACTCACAGGAATCATCGATATATGGCATATATTGATGTTTTTCAATTAAATCGAACTCTCTCTATACAACATATAGACCCTTTTCAATATAAAACAACATCTCATATACAAGAACTAGACCTTACACCTCCCTATAAAGATACAATGATATACAAAAAACCGGCTTTCAAATGCTAACGATAATGTTCAATTATGTCTAACATTAGAAAACCGGTTATACTACTTAATACGTACCTACCCAAGGTATGTATTAATTATACCATATTATGAAATTATATATCTACCATAAAACATGCTAATTATACAAGATATTACAATTATGCAGATTTATCAGCAGATAACTGAACTTTTACAAAAGCTCCTACCCAGCCAAATAGTTGCCAAAATACGATGGTTACTTGATGACTATATAGCTCAAAATCGGATAAGCCACTAAATAAAACACCTATAGCTAACGCACCTACACCAACTTGTGCAGCTTGGCGGAATATATCCCCTTTAAGTCTTATAGATGTAATAACATGACCAATAATAACTGCTAAGAATGATATCAATCCTGGGATACCTGATTCAGCTAATATATTGAGATACAAATTATGAGCATGATACATCAAGACGTGGGGACCTTGAATATAATAATTATAATCTGGATATACTAAGTAAAATGTATTCCACCCAATGCCAAAGATTGGGTTTTCACGTACGATATACATAGTACTATCCCACAAAGCCCATCGAAGATCAGCTGACGTATCATGGCCTTGGAATATGGACCATAGTCTCGAGGCGATTTCACCATCATAAAAGTACAAGATAATTGGCACTACTAATAGGGATAAGAATAATCTTCTTTCTACAAAGATAGCCCAGTAGAGGATCATGGCCGCAAAGCTAATCCAAATACCTCTAGAATAGGTTAATAGCATCGTTAAAAATAATATAATACCTATAACGAGCATCGTAACGACTTCACGAGTACGATTTTCTTTCATATATACCAAGATATAGCTGATACATACGCTGAGTACCATCAATAGATAGGCGCCCAATAAATTAGGGTTTTGTAATGTGGACGACATGCGACGCATCAATTTTGGAAACTGTGCTGCATCTACCCACTCTTTTATATGTATGTTAGGAACAAATACATATTGATAAGCACCTATGATACACACTAGAACAGCAGTACCTAATAAGGCACGAAGAAAATAATTCCACTGTTTAGGTGTTTGAATGTATGTACGAACTAAATAATACATACCTCCACTGGCCACGATTTGATAAAACCAACTTTGAAGTGACCAATCCCAATTTTCTGAAAGCAGCGAAGATATTCCAGTCCATACTACAAATATCATAACAGACCACGATAAATAGCCCGTTGGTAAGCTTAGTGATTTACTAGATATCAAATCATATAAAGCAAGTCCTATCGCTAGCCACAGGAGTACATCCCCCACCATAGGTTGTAATGGCATAGCAACCACCACACCATAAATTAGACGCTCGATATAGAACGTAATTCTCTTCTGATTAGGAATAAGTGAGAGTTCCATAGGCTCACCTTAGTGACTCATCTCATGGTTAAACCACTGACGAGCATCTCCTAAAATATATAAAGAACCACAAACAGCGATAATATCACCATTCTTTGTATGTTTGTAGGCTAAAGCCAATGCGTCTTCAACAGAATCAGCTGTTTGGGCTACAGCTTTTGGAACAATGTGACGTATTTTTTCAACCAAAACCTCTGGTACTTCTGTTCTATCTGTTGGTGCAGGTACTACGAGAACCGTATCCCCTGCCTTAACTACTTCACGAATAATAGCATCTTGATTTTTATCTTTAAGAATTGCCATCACAATCGTTTTTGGGGCGTCCTTAAATAGCTCAGCATAGGTCATACTGAAGGATTCTGCTCCAGCCGCATTATGTGCACCGTCAAAGATAAAGGTGCGATCTAAGCCGCGTTTAACTTCAAAACGTCCTGCCCACGTAGTCCGAGCAAAGCCTTCGCGCATCGTTTCTTCACTGATGCTCTTATCTTCTTTCATCAATAGACGTACAGCCATCAATGCACATGCGAGGTTTACAGATTGATGAATACCGGCCATTGTCGTAAAGAGCATCGCAGGAGCGGCATCATTAGTACTCACAGTAATCATTTGACCACCTGTTACGGCACTACGGCTATCGATACCAAAATCTTTATTGAAAGCATATACTTTAGCATGCTTCTCTTTAGCCACTTCTTCAATAATACGAAGAGGTGCATCCTGTGCAGCCGTTACAACAGGAACTTTGGATTTAATAATCCCTGCCTTGTGACGTGCAATTTCCTCAACAGTATCACCACAATATGCTTGATGATCGATTGTTACATTGGTAATAACAGATACTTTTGGAGTCACGATATTTGTGGAGTCTAGTAGTCCACCTAAGCCAACTTCTACCACTGCATAGTCTACAGCTTGATCTTTGAAGAACAAAAAGGCTGCAGCCGTCAAGATTTCAAATTGCGTTGGTGCTTCTATGCCGTTACTAATGATAGTATCAACTGCCACTTTTACACGGCTAACTAATTCGCCAAAGGCTTCCTCTGTAATATTTCCATCATTGATTTGAATTCGCTCCGTATAGGATTGAAGGTGAGGCGATGTAAATCGCCCCACCCGTAATCCACTTGTAAACAGTGCGTAGGAAATATATGAGGTAACCGAGCCCTTACCATTCGTCCCAGTAACATGAACAATTTTATAGTCCTCTTGTGGATTCCCAAGGGCTTCCATAAGCGCTGTAATTCGTTCAAGGCCAGGCTTAATACCGAATGAAGATGCCTGTTCTAAATAGGCTAAGGCCTCTTGATATGTCATATAAACCTCCTATTATAAGGTTTCAAGGAACGCTTCACGTTCCAATAACGCTTGTTGTTTTTGTTTATATTCTTCTAACTTTTCTTTTTCTTTTGCTACTACAGCTTCTGGAGCTTTTGCGAGGAAGCCTTGGTTAGACAATTTGCCTTCCAAACGGGAAATTTCTTTTTCCATTTGGATTTTTTCCTTTGCAATACGCTCTCTTTCTTTTTCACCGTCGATCAAGTCTTTAAGTAAGAGATATACTTCCATACCATTTACAACTGTTACAGTTGCATTTTCTGGTTTTGGATCATCGGCACCAAGAATTGTTACCTTCTCAGCCCAAGCTAATGTAACAAAGTAATCCCTATGATTTGCTACAGTTTGAGCTAATGCTTCATCTGTTGGCGCTACGATAACCTCAGCTTTTTTACCTAAAGGCACATTCATTTCAGCACGCATGTTACGAATACCTTTGATGGCATCCATCATAACTTCCATTTGACGTGCTGCACCTTCAAGATTATCAAACTTTAATGCTTCAGGCCATTTTGCAACAACGATGCTATCCCCTTCATGAGGTAAATGTTGCCAAATATGTTCTGTTACGAACGGCATAAATGGATGTAACAATTCAAGCATTTGACGCAAGATTGTTACAAGTAAATATTGAACTGTACGACGATCACGTTCATTACCATCGTTGTATAAACGAGGTTTAGCTAACTCAATATACCAGTCACAGTATGTGTTCCAAATGAAATCATATACAGAACTTGCAGCTTCACCCAACTCGAATTTATCGAGATTAGACGTTACACTTTGTACTGTTTCATTGTATTTTTGAACAATCCATTGGTCTGCCAATGTCAAATCATCTGCTGTTGGAACGAAGCTTTCATCATAATTTGTAAGATTCATCAATACAAATTTAGATGCATTCCAAATCTTATTAGCAAAGTTACGGTTAGCCTCAACACGTTCCATATAGAAGCGCATATCGTTACCAGGTGTGTTGCCAGTTACGAGAGTAAAGCGCAATGCATCAGCACCATATTGGTCGATAACCTCAAGAGGGTTAATACCATTGCCTAAGGATTTACTCATTTTGCGGCCTTGGCTATCGCGAACTAGACCATGAATAAATACATGTTTAAATGGAATTTCATGTTCAAACTCAAGAGCCATGAAGATCATACGAGCAACCCAGAAGAAGATAATATCGTAACCAGTTACGAGAACACTTGTTGGATACCATTGTTTAAGTTCTGGTGTTTGTTTAGGCCACCCCATAGTAGCAAATGGCCATAGGCCAGAACTGAACCAGGTATCAAGAACATCTGGATCTTGTGTAACATGACCGTGGCAATGAGGACATTCTGTAATATCTTCACGGCTAACGATTGTTTCACCACAATCATCACAGTACCATGCAGGAATGCGATGGCCCCACCATAATTGACGAGAAATCGTCCAATCGCGGATATTTTCAAGCCAGTTCACATATGTTTTTGTAAAACGTTCAGGAACGAACTCTACTTCGTGGTCTTTAACAACCTTAAGTGCTGGCTCTGCCAATGGTTTCATATCTACGAACCATTGTTTAGATACCATTGGCTCGATAATTGTATTACAACGAGAGCAATGACCTACTGCATGGTCATGATCATCGATTTTTTCAAGTAAGCCTAATTCTTTGAGTTCTGCTACTACTTGTTTACGAGCTTCTTCACGAGTCATGCCATTGAACTTGCCAGCACCTTCATTCATTGTGGCATCATTGTTCATAACAACGATGGATTCCAAATTATGACGTTGGCCCATTTCAAAGTCATTAGGGTCATGAGCCGGCGTAATTTTTACGCAGCCTGTACCGAAGCTAGCATCTACATAGTCATCGGCAATTACAGGAATTTCTCGATTAACAAATGGTAAAATCAATGTTTTGCCGATGAGGTCTTTATAACGATCATCATCAGGATTTACTGCTACTGCCACGTCACCAAACATTGTTTCTGGACGAGTTGTAGCAACAACAACAAAACGATTATCTTCACCCTTTACAGGATATTTAATATGCCATAAGTGGCCATGTTCGTCTTCATGTTCAACTTCAACATCAGATAAAGCAGTAGCACAGCGAGGGCACCAGTTGATAATACGTTCACCACGATAGATTAAACCTTTTTCATAAAGGCTTACGAATACTTCACGCACTGCATGATAGTATCCTTCATCCAATGTAAAGCGTTCGCGAGACCAGTCACAAGATGCGCCTAGGCTACGGATTTGTTTTACGATAGTATCACCGTATTCTTTTTTCCATTCCCATACGCGTTCTACGAATTTTTCACGGCCTAAATCATAGCGAGATTTGCCTTCTTCTTTAGCGAGCATTTCTTCTACTTTAATTTGTGTAGCAATACCAGCATGGTCAGTACCTGGCATCCACAATACATTGTAGCCTTGCATGCGTTTGAAACGAATAAGGATATCTTGCAATGTATTATCTAAAGCATGGCCCATGTGCAACATACCAGTTACATTAGGAGGCGGCAACACGATACTAAATGGCTCTTTATTTGTGTCTACTTCTTCGTGAAAGTATCCTTGGTTTTCCCAATAAGAATACCATTTCCCTTCTATTTCACCGGGGTTATAAGTGGTTAAATTTTCGTAGGTTTTCATCGTTCCTCCTAAATAAACTCCTTAGCGCTTCATAATCTTAGCCAATACAAATAGGCTCGTTTCATATAGCAATATCATAGGCAATGCAATCATCGTTTGAGAGAACATATCCGGTGTTGGTGAAATGACAGCACCTATGATAAAGGATATAAGAATAAATATCTTTCGCTTCGTTTTTAAAAAACGCGATGTAATTAAGTTGAAATATCCCAAGATGATTAAAATCAACGGCAACTCAAAGATAAATCCAAAGGGTAGTACAAAGGATAATACAAAGTCCATGTACTGGCCGATGGAAAATAGCGGTTGTAATTCGTCTGTAGCGAAGCCCATAAAGAACTTAACAGCTGCTGGTAGCACGAGAAAATAAGAAAATACAATACCTATGCCAAATAGACCTATGGCAACCGGTAAGATCCAGTTAGATAACTGCTTTTCTCGTACAGTAAGGGCTGGCTTAACAAATAGCCAAATCTGATGCAATATAATAGGCGCCCCTATAATAAGACCACCTACAATAGACACCTTCATATATGTAAAGAAGGCTTCAGTTGGTTTCATATAATAGAGCTTACCAGCTGGTTTTAGGAGTATTTCCAATAAAAAGTCTACATAATAATAAGAAATACAAGTTCCTATAACAACTGCAACAGCCATTATAATTAGACGCTTTCGCAATTCAGATAGATGTCCCACAAGGGATAGTTCCCTAGCTTCGTCCATCATTTTCTGTTCCATTTCAGTATAAATCGGTTCTTCTTCCGGTTCCTCAGGAACGCGTTGATTTGCCACCTTATACTGTTCTTGCTCAGCCTTTAACTCTGCTTCGCGACGTTTTTGACGAACTACACTATCAAAAGAAGGTTTTTGTATGGGATATTCGAAGTCCGGTTTTGGTTCGAATGGTTCCATATTATACCTTTCTATCAGCTAAATTTTCTACTGCCATCACAAGGAATTCCTTGCCTGGGAAATCACGGACAGCATCGAGTGCTGCCAAAGCATCTTTGCAATATTGATCAGCTACAGCTAATGTATTATCAATACCGCCTTGACCGATAACATAGTCGATAATAGCCTGCTCATCGCCGCCATTATTCAAGGCTTTAATATCCTCAAGTAATTTATCTTTATTGTCATCATTAACGATACTTAACAACGGATATGTCAATAAACCTTCGCGAAGATCATTCCCCACGGGTTTACCAGTCGTCGCTGTTGTTTCACGATAATCCATAATATCATCAGTAATTTGGAATGCCATGCCCAGAGCATGACCATATTTTTTCAACTCAACGATTTCAGATTCGCTCCAGCCCCCTAATAGGCCACCAAGTTCCATACAGCCTTCCATAAAGTCAGCTGTTTTCTTTTGGGTCTTAGTCATATACCGTTCAATCCCTTGATCGATGCGATACACATCTTCCATCTGCATAAACTCGCCTTCCACAAGGCAAGTAATGATATGTGAAAAAATCTGCAAATATTTCATATTAGGCATTTCAGATACAATTTGGAATGCTTTAGCAAACAAGTAATCACCACTAAGAATAGCTACCTTATTTCCTTTATGCATATGTATCGTTTCTTCACCTCGACGAATCTCTGCTTGATCTAACACATCATCGTGAATCAAAGTCGCTAAATGAAGCATCTCTACGGCTTCAGCAATTCTAATACGCTGACGTTCTACAGATGTACCTGCATTAGCAATCAATAAACATAATTGCGCACGCAAGCGCTTGCCACCTGCAGCAGATAATGGTCGAATCAGTGCATTAAAGTCTTCTGCACCTGTATTAAAAGATGATGCAAGAGACTCTTCCACACCCTCTAAATCTAGAGCAATGCGTTCCATAATCTCTAATTCATTGGTTTGACTCATGCTTCATCTCCTACTAGAACTTTATTGATGCGTTGTTGTAAAAGTTCACGTCCCGTGTGTTTTAAGGAGCTATATAAAATAGGCGGTGTATTCGTTGGATACATTTCCTTAATTTTAGCCAAGTTCGCAGACTTCTCTTTAGCCGTTAGTTTGTCAGCTTTAGTAACTACAATTTGTAATGGTACACCAGCTTCAACGAGCCAATCATAGGCCACCTTATCGATAGGCATCTCTGGATGACGGCCATCGATAAGTAAGCACAACAACATCAATCGTTCAGAATGTAAAATATAATCGGCAATAAAGGAAGACCACAAGTTGCGGTTTCCCTTATTTGTCTTTGCAAAACCATAACCAGGAAGGTCTACGAGAAACCAGTTATATCTGCGTTCCTCTGTTTCAGAAATATCCTCTTTTGATTCAATATCAAAGTAGTTAATTGTCTTAGTCTTACCTGGTTGGCCACTAACGAGAGCCAACCCACGATAATTACACAACGAGTTAATCAACGAAGATTTGCCCACATTAGAGCGCCCGATGAAGGCTATTTCCACAGTATCCCCTTCAGGATATTGATCAGCCTTAACACAGGAAGTATTATATTTTGCTGCTATAATACGAGGCCCCTTCGGTTCTTTTCGTGTATATTGTGGTTTTGGGCCCATTTGTTTAGTGGATTTTTTCTTTTTTTGCATTACACAAGTGCCTTTGCTAATACTTCATCCATTGTCTTAACTGGCGTAATAATGAGACCGTCTTTTACAATATCAGGTAATTCTGCAATATCCTTTTCATTACCTTTAGGAATCAATACTTCTTTAATACCATTAGACAAGGCTGCTAATAACTTTTCTTTTAAACCGCCAATTGGTAGTACACGGCCACGCAATGTAATTTCACCAGTCATGGCAATATCAGAACGAACCTTACGGTTTGTTAAAATAGATACCATAGCCAATGTCATCGTAATACCTGCGGAAGGGCCATCCTTAGGTGTTGCACCTTCTGGCAAGTGAACGTGTATATCGAGTTTCTTATAGAAATCATCTTCAATTTTTAAGGCTTTTGCATTGTGGCGAATATAGCTCATTGCAGCTTGACCAGACTCTTGCATAACCTTACCTAAGCTACCCGTTAATGCAAGTTTACCTGTACCGTTCATAGTTGTTGCTTCGCATGGCAATACAACGCCACCTACAGAAGTCCAAGCTAGACCATTTACATAGCCAATTTGCGGTTTCTTTTCGCGCTCTTGGTCAACAAAAATTGGTGCACCCAAGAATTCGGGAAGATTTTTTGTCGTTACTTTCGGTGCATCCCCACCTTCTTCAACGACTTTATAAGCAATCTTACGACAAATCTTAGCAATCGTTTTTTCTAAGGTACGAACACCCGCTTCACGAGTATATTCGGAAACTACCTTTTTCAACACTGCATCAGATAATTTAACCTTGTAATCTTCAAGGCCATTTTTCTTGATTTGTTTAGGTACTAAATAGCGCTTAGCAATTTCTAATTTTTCTTGTTCCATATAGCTAGATAATTCGATAATTTCCATACGATCTAACAATGGACCTGGAATATTGGATGCAACATTAGCCGTTGTAATCCAGAATACTTCGGAGAAATCAAATGGTACTTCAATGAAGTGATCACTAAATGTGCTATTTTGTTCAGGGTCCAATACCTCTAACAATGCAGAGGATGGATCGCCTTTATAATCAGATGCAAGTTTATCAATTTCATCCAATAAGAATACAGGGTTCTTAGTGCCTACATTCTTGAGGCCTTGAATCATACGACCAGGCAATGCACCAATATACGTACGGCGATGGCCACGAATTTCAGCTTCATCACGTACACCACCTAAAGATGCACGGATGAACTTACGGTTCATTGCTTTAGCTATAGACGTAGCCAAGGATGTTTTACCAACACCTGGTGGTCCAACTAAGCAAAGAATGGAACCACTATTCTTACCAGTTAACTTACGAACAGCTAAGAATTCAAGGATGCGTTTCTTAACCTTTTCAAGGCCATAATGATCAGCCTCAAGCATATCATGAGCCTCTTTAATATCTAAGCGATCCTCAGTCAATTCGTTCCAAGGTAACGCTAACACCCAATCTAGGTAATTGCGCAAAATAGTTGCTTCTGGCATCAATTGAGGCATGCGACTATAACGAGAGATTTCTTTATCGATACGTTCATGTACATCTTCGCTAAGGTTGAGTGCTTTCAATTTAACACGTAACTCTTCTGCTTCTTCCTCTGGATCTCCTTTGTCACCCAACTCATCGTGGATAACTCGGATTTTTTCACGCAAGAAATATTCTTTTTGCGCTTTTTCCATAGATTGACGAACTTGATTATTAATAGAATTTTCCAAATCAGAAATTTGTAATTCCATATTCAAGATGCCTACGATCATATTTAAACGACGAGCTACGGATAACTCTTCAAGTAACTCTTGGCGTTTAGTATTATTAATAGGCAACAAGAACGCAACTTGGTCAGCTAATTCACAAGGGTCACGTAATTCCATAACCCGTGTTACGCCTTCATCGGTAACAGATTTGGCCTCTTCAGCCCATTCGCCAAACTTAGATTGCACTAAACGACGATAGGCTTCTAGCTCAACATCGTCTTCAAATTCGGAGGCTACACGCTCGTAGTCCCCTACATAGTACGGATCCATACTTGTTATATTCATTACGCGAATACGTGTAATGCCCTCTACAAGAACACGTACAATACCACCTGGCAAGCGTAACATTTGCTTAATTTTTACTAATGTACCCATTTGGGCTAAGTCATGAACAGTTGGCGAATCAACAGCATCATCCTTTTGGCTGACAACTGCTAAAATGCGATCCTCGTTCATTGCGGCTTCTACCGCTTTAATGGATTTGTCTCGACCGATATCGAGGTGAATCACGATATTCGGGTATACAACCATGCCTCTAAGGGGTACGGTTGGAATCCCAATTTCGAGTAAATTCATACTTCCTCCAGGTATTTATATTATGAAAAGAAACTCATTCCTACACAGAAATGAGTTTCTTCGAATTACGATTTCAACTGGATGTCTTGGTCTGCCTCATTTTTGAGTATAGGTTCACCTGTGCTCAACACGGATTCACGATTAACTATGCACTTAGTTACTTCCGGCATGGAAGGAACTTCAAACATAACGCGTTTCATCACCTTTTCAATGATAGCACGCAAACCACGAGCACCTGTTTTTCGCTGTAATGCTTCATCAGCGATTTCTTCTAATGCATCTTCAGTGAAAGTTAATTCTACACCATCAAGGGATAGAATTTTTTCATATTGTTTTGTTAATGCATTTTTAGGCTTTGTCAAAATTTGGATCAATGCATCTCTATCCAATTGATCTAATGTTACCATTACTGGCAAACGACCAATGAACTCAGGGATTAAGCCAAACTTCAATAAATCTTCAGGTACAACATCCTTCAAGATAGCCGATATATTACGTTCTTCTTTACGTTGTACATCTGCACCAAAACCAAGGGTTTTCTTAGCGGTACGCTTAGTAATAACCTTGTCCATACCATCAAATGCACCACCACAAATAAAGAGAATATTTGTAGTGTCAATTTGAAGCATTTCTTGATTTGGATGCTTTCTACCACCTTGAGGCGGAACAGAAGCTACGGTACCTTCTAAGATTTTAAGTAATGCTTGTTGTACGCCTTCACCAGACACATCACGTGTAATGGAAGGGTTCTCAGACTTACGTGCAATCTTATCAATTTCATCGATATAAATAATGCCACGTTCAGCCCGAGCTATATCATAATCTGCAGCTTGGATAATTTTGAGCAAGATATTTTCCACATCTTCCCCTACATAACCAGCTTCAGTTAAGCTTGTAGCATCTGCAATAGCAAATGGTACTTCTAGCATTTTCGCTAAGGTTTGAGCCAATAGTGTTTTACCACTACCAGTAGGACCAATGAATAAAACATTAGCCTTTTGTAATTCTACATCATCAACTACATTATCTGTTTGTAAACGTTTGTAGTGATTATATACAGCCACAGCTAAAGAGATTTTAGCATCATCTTGACCAATAACATATTCGTCAAGATGAGCTTTAATTTCTCTCGGCGTTGGCAATTCTTTTAAGTTGAAGTCGTCCGTCTCTACGTCACCTAACTCATCAGCAATAATACGTTCACATACTTCAACGCATTCATCACAAATATATACGTTAGGACCCGCTACTAATTTGCGGACTTCTTCGCTTGTGCGTCCACAAAAACTGCAGCGCATAGTGTCTTTATCTTTTGCCAATGGGCGCCTCCATTACTTGCTTTCTACAGGTTCTCTTGTGAGCACCTCATCAATTAAGCCGTATTCAACGGCATCCTGAGCACTCATGAAGTTATCGCGATCTGTATCGCGCGCTACAACCTCAATATCTTGTCCACTGCGAGAAGCTAAGATACCATTTAATTCTTCACGCATACGAAGAATCTCACGGGCATGGATTTCAATTTCAGATGCTTGCCCTTGAACACCACCTAATGGTTGGTGAATCATAACGCGTGCATGAGGCAACGCATAACGTTTGCCCTTGGCACCTGCTGTTAAAAGCACGGCCCCCATGCTTGCTGCAGAGCCTACACAAATGGTAGACACATCTGGTTTAATATATTGCATCGTATCATAAATAGCCATGCCGGCAGTTACAACACCACCGGGGCTATTAATGTACAAATGGATATCCTTATCAGGATCCTCTGCTTCTAGGAATAACATTTGCGCAATAACCGCATTTGCTACATTATCATCAATAGGTCCACCTAGGAAGATAATGCGGTCCTTTAACAAGCGAGAGTAAATATCATAGGAACGCTCACCGCGTTCACTTTGTTCAACTACGATTGGTACATACATATATTCACCTTTTCATGTACCTAGTTGAGCAAACTATTATTTAGCCGCTTCAGCGCCTTTTGCATTATCAATAATGAATCGAGCTGCTTTTTTGCGAGCTACAGAGCCTGCCAACATAGCTACACGACCTTCTTTTGCAATAATATCCCAAACTTCTTTAGGATCTGCCCCAAAGTTTTGAGCCATAATGAAGATTTCACGGTTCATATCATCTGGAGTTACTTCGATACCTTCAGCAGTTGCGATAGCGTCTAATACTAAATCAGCACGTACGTTTTCAGCTGCAGAATCTTTGTATTCAGAACGTAAATCTTCGATAGTTTTATTGGAGAATTTCAAGTAGTCATCAAGTTTCAAGCCACGGCCTTCCATGTTCATAGCCAATTCTTGAATCATTTGTTCTACACGATCTTCGATCATTACTTCTGGAATTTCAACAGTAGCATTTTTAACAGCTGTTTGAATCAAGTCAGCATTGTAAGTATCGATTGCGCGACGGGAAGCTTCTTCTTCCATTTTAGCGCGAAGATCTTTTTTCAATTCTTCAATAGTTTCGTAAGAGCTTGCTTCTTTTGCGAACTCGTCGTTCAATTCAGGCAACTCTTTACGTTTGATATCATGAATATGAGTTTTGAATTCTGCTTCTTTACCAGCAAGTTCTGCTACGAAGTAGTCTTCAGGGAATGTTACTTTTACAGTTACATCATCGCCAGCTTTAGCGCCGATCAATTGATCTTCGAAGCCAGGAATGAAGCTACCAGAACCGATTTGCAATGGGTAGGATTTACCTTCACCACCATCGAATGGTTTGCCATCAACGGAACCAGCGAAGTCGATTACTGCGAAGTCGTCTTTTTGAATTGTAGCGCCTTCTTCAGCAACAACCATTTTTGCTTGTTGTTCACGGATGTTGTTCAATTGTTCTTCGATTTGTTCATCAGTTACTGTAGCATCTTGTTTTTCAGCTTCTAAGCCTTTGTAGTCGCCAAGTTTAACTTCAGGGCGTTTAGTTACAGTAGCTTTGAAAATCAAGTCTTTACCTTCTTCGAATTGTTCGCGTTCGATTTCTGGTTCAGATACAGGAACGATATCGTTTTCACGAAGTGCAGCACTGTAGTTTTGGCTAGCCAATACTTCGAATGCTTCTTCCATGATAGCGTCTTTGCCGAAGTTCATTTCCAAAATACGGCGAGGTGCATGACCTTTACGGAAGCCAGGAATGTTTACTTGACTTGCAATGCGTTTTACAGCTTGCTTAATGCCTTTATCTACTTCTGCTGCAGGTACTTCAATAGTTAACGTTACTACGTGTTGATCAACAGGATTTACAGTTGCTTTCATTTAAAATATGTCCTCCTCGAAGGGCAA
Source organism: Veillonella faecalis (assembly GCF_024677885.1). Taxonomy (NCBI): domain Bacteria; kingdom Bacillati; phylum Bacillota; class Negativicutes; order Veillonellales; family Veillonellaceae; genus Veillonella; species Veillonella faecalis. The sequence goes on along the minus strand of NZ_JALBWL010000001.1, from coordinate 115,922 downwards.
TACGCCCAAATTTCTGTAGTATATTATGCACTCCTAATAATAACATAAATGCAAAGTCAATGCAATTCTTCTCAATTTACACTAAAAGACCACCCCGAAATGGGTGGTCTTTCTATGTTCTACATAATTATGCGAATTAGTTATCTTTAGCAATCAATTTGATAATGTCACGACGAGACAAGATACCAATCAAATGGTAATCCTTATCTACAACAGGAACATTTTTCAAATGTTGATCAAGCATAACAGATACAATTTCCTCTACATCTTTATCCGGTGTAGTTGTAATGACTTCGTCAGTCATCAACTCATGAACGTGAGATGCTAACAATTTTTTGAATTGTGCATTATATTCGCCAATGCCATTGTAATAAATACTAGCGCCCAACACATTTACATAGTGAGGTACATGAGGGCGAACTTTTTTATAAAGCAAATCACCTTCAGAAATAATACCTAATAATTTATTGTTGTCATCCACTACGGAAACAGCTGTTAAATTATATTTTACCAATAAGTCAGCCACATCAGAAATCGGCGCATCCTTGCCAACAGTAACAGGGTATTTATTCATTACTTCTTGAATTTTCATAGTGAATTCCTCCTTACAAATACATCTTGCTTTATTATACTATTCGACATAGCATAATAAAACTCCTTTTTTATAAGAATATTATATAAATAATTTATTAGTCTATTACCAATGATATGGTTCGTTACGATTAATCTTAGAGGCTCTATAAATTTGTTCTACTAGTAATAAGCGTACCATTTGATGGGTAAAGGTCATTGGGCTAAAGGATAATTTATAATTTACTGACCTACGTAGTTCATCACTTACGCCAAAAGCACCGCCAACGATGAACGCCATATCACTAACGCCATCCACCTCTAATTTTGCCACGGTCTTTGCCAAATCTTCCGAGGACATCGTTTTACCGTACACATCGAGTAGCACTGTATAAGCATTCTTAGGAACATTTTTTAATAATCGTTCCCCCTCTTCTACAACGACTTGTTTACGATCTGCATCACTTGGTTTATCTCCAATTTTACTTTCATTTAGTTCGGTAATGGTAATGCCGCCATATGGTCGCATACGCTTCACGAATTCTGCTACCCCATCACGTAAATAAGCATCCTTTAGTTTGCCAATACAAATTACATAAAATCTCATACTCTACCTCTTTATTGATTGCATAGACACAATTTCATTAGGCTGACCATGTTGTAATTTCATTTCCGGCCCAATACGTACGCCACCATCTACGAGCATTTTTCCAATTGTTTGAGTAACAAGGACGGCATTATTATTATTTTCAGAGCGATGAGCTAAAATAACTTGCATAAAGTCAGGTCTCTTCATCATAAGCAAGGCTTGAGCTGCCATTTCATTACTTAAATGGCCTTCATCACTGGCCACCCGTTGTTTTAAAAATGGTTGATATGGTCCAAAACGCAACATATGAGGATCGTAATTAGCCTCTAGCACTAACAACGTACTATCATCGATTCTATGTAATATATCATCAGAAATAATACCCGTATCGGTCACGACTGTAGCCTTGTCGTTTCCAGAAAATACATTTATTCCAATTGGATCTGCTGCATCATGACTCACTGCAAAAGGTTCTACAATCAGATTCCCTAATGTTAGACTACCTTTGGTCAGTTCAATTAATTGATTCTTTGGTACGACGAGCTTATCTTGTATTTCACGCCACGTTCCCTGTTTCGTATACACAGGAATATCAAATCGTTTCAACAGTTGTTGCAGTCCTGCAATATGATCACTATGCTCATGACTGATAAATATGCCCTCTACCTGTGCCATATCGATATGCAATTCTTTTAATCCATTTACGATGCGCCGACAGCTAATGCCTACATCGTGCAATATGACGGAGTTCCCTTTTTTTATTACTGTACAATTGCCCTTGCTACCACTAGCAAGGACATGGACCTCCAACGGTGAGGATTCACTCATCAAAACACTCCATATACTTAATCATAATTCTTTACATATTTTTGTGAAAGTCAGTAACTTAGTTATTCGATATAACTATTGTATTAAGTTAAATAACCGTAAACTATCATGACTTACTTTCAGATAAGTCAGTCAAACGCTCTACAAAGTAAGCCATATTAGACTCGATATCCGGACCTCTACGGAACATATCGCCCCCAACGAGGAACATTGTATCATTACCGTATAACTTAACTAGTTCATTAAGACGAGCATCTGTTACACCACCACCTGGAGCTGGGCAAGCCGCTTTCATCAATGCCATAGGTTGTTTAATATAATTCGAAATTCTCTTGCATTGCTCCTCTGTGAAAGTAAAACGTCCACCATAGGATACAAAGATTGGCATATCAGCCCCAAAAATACGAGGTAACAAGCCTAATTGTAGATAATCAGCTATACCAGATGTGCCAGGACTTACAAATCCACCTGAATAAGCGGGATGGTGTATAATAGGCAATCGTAATTTTTCATCACTAGCTAGTTTATGTAGCCAACCAAACCCAACGAGCCCTGAGGCCACCATAAGGGCCGTTGCGCCAGCTTCCTTAGCAAAATAAGCACGTTCTATTACGTCTGTACCATCGCCAGACACATTAGCTGCATATAAGGTATGTTTGCCGTGTTTATCATTCATTTCACGCACTATAGCAGCACATCGCTTTACCCGATCTTTAAATTGAGAGAACGACTGGTTAGAGATACCATGGTCATCCTTAATAACATCTGCCCCACCACGTGTATAAGCTCCACACATACGAGCTAACTCTTCATTAGGTGTTCCCATAGGTTTTACAACCGCCTGAATCATAGGTCGTGTCGGTGTGTGCACTAAGTCACGAATGCCTTGTAAACCAAACTGAGGCCCTGTAAACACATCATAAAGGGTTGGACATAACTCTACATCAACCACCCAAATATGAGGTTGTAAGGACGAGTTTCCAAAGACAACATTTAAAAATTGTGTCGCTTCTAATGCCGTAGTATCTACAAGATACGAAATACGAGCCACATAGTAACGAGATACATCAATTACAGCATTTGGCATAACGCCAACATTAACATATGCAGAACCTTGTTCCATAGGCTCAAGGCTCTCTAACCGACCAGTGATATTTTCTTTAATATACGAATCAGTAATAAACTCATAAGGAAACTCTATGGTTTGTTCTACTTGAACAGCCCAAGCAATTGCTTTTGCTTCTTCATATGAACCTGCTTCTATTCGATACGTAACTATAAATCGCTCGTCTTTCATAATGCTTCTCCTTTGTAATAATATTATTTAATTATATACCAAAGTAGTACACGATTCCACACAAAAAAGGGCTCACTCTAAAACTAGAGTGAGCCCTTTTAAAATCGAAAACATGTATATAGATGTTTTACCTATACAAACAAGGTTTCTATTGTGAAAGACAATACATGTAATCGTATGAGAATAAACTCGTCTAACTATATATTATTGATAGAAATGTTTAGGATAGCCTTTGAATCGTGTGAAGTGACGGTATTTACGTATTGCACGATTAGGTTCGTTAACAGTTTTGTAACCAAAGCCATTGAATACAACGTTTAGAAGAACGGCAATGATACTACCAGCTGTGATACCAGATTTCAAAAGAATTTGAGCCCAATCTGGGAAATGTGCATAGAAGTTAGGCGCAGCTAGAGGAATCATGGATACACCAATACTAATCGCTACTAACATCAAGTTGTAGTTACCATCAAAGCTAACTTTACCAAGGGAACGGATACCGCTGGCAATGATCATACCAAACATTGCGATACCTGCACCGCCTAAAACGGCATTTGGAATACAAGCTACGATAGCAGCTAATTTAGGGAAAAGACCTAATAAAATAAGAATAACACCAGATGCTGCTACAACGAAGCGGCTCTTAACGCGTGTTACAGCGATAAGACCAACGTTTTGAGCGAACGCTGTGTAAGGGAAGCTGTTAAGCACACCACCGATTAAAGTAGATAAGCCATCAGCACGAAGTACTGCAGCCAACTCTTTTTGACCGATAGGTTTATCAACGATTTCGCCTACTGCGATACTGTCACCAGTTGTTTCAACCATAACTACGAGCATTACAATAATCATAGAAATCATAGAAGCAAAGTCAAAGGTTGGAAGACCAAAATAGAACGGTGTTACAATGGATACCCATTGAGAACGACCTACTTCGGAGAAGTCAGTAACACCACAAAGCATAGCAAGGGCTGTACCAAGGATAAGACCTACTAAGATTGCTAGATTACCAATAAATCCTTTACCAAATCGATAGGTTATAATAACAATAATAAATGTAGCTACACCAAGAGCAATGTTAAGCAGATCCCCAAAGTTTGGACTGCCTGCACCGCCACCCATCCATTTAACTGCTACTGGCATCAAGTTGATACCAATAATAGTAATGATAGTGCCTGTTACTACAGGTGGGAATAGACGAATCAAACGACTAAAGAATGGAGCCACAAGGAATGTAAAGATACCGGCTACGATAATCGCACCGTAGATAGTTGTAATATCATGCTGCTGACCAATCATAATCATTGGACCTACAGAAGCAAATGTTACACCTTGAATAAGAGGAATACGACCACCGATAGGACCAAAGCCTAATGTTTGAATCAATGTAGCAACACCACATGTGAACAAGTCGGCCGTAATCAAACGAATTAAGTCTTCAATAGGTAAGTTCATCGCTTGTGCGATGATGATTGGTACCGCTACTGCACCTGCGTACATAGCTAGTACGTGCTGTAAGCCATAAGCAAACAATTGCGGGATTGGCAGCATACCATCTACATGGTCGACGCCAGATATAGCTTTACTCATAAGAATCACCTCATATCTTACGTTTTAGTTACTAGTAAAATTATATAGTCATACTATCGTACATGATAGAGTTTAGAGAAATCTCATCGACTTCACGTGGGAACCTTGATGGCTAGGGGCCTTAGGCCCCTACCCATTAAGCAAATATTCTATTTTTTATAACCTGTATGTTGAATCGGCAAAGATCTACGTGGTTCTCCGTCAATACGACGATACGCATTTGCAATAGCTGGTGCAATTGGAATACTGGAAATTTCACCAATACCTTTAGCGCCGTATGCATATTGTTCTGGTGTCCCCTTTTCAATCAAACTTACATGAATTGGTGGACATTGTGTCGCTCGAAGAAGACCTAGAGTGCCGTATTTAGCTGTTACATAGCCATCTTTATAAGGGAAGTCTTCTGTTACAGCAAAGCCCATACCCATGATAGCGCCGCCTTCAGCTTGACCAGCACAAGATTGTGGGTTAACTACACGACCTACGTCGTATGCTACATGTAAATCAGCAATTTTATTATCTTCACCAATTGTTGCTACACAAGCACCGTAACCATAGGCAACGTGATTTTTTGGATGTGGTTTATCAGAGTTGAATGGATCTGTTTCACCAAGGAACTCTTCATAAATTTCTACACCATTCAGTTCTTCTAATGACTTAGTTTCTAACATTTCTTTCAAGCGAAGACTTGCTTTGCGAGTTGCTTCACCAGTGAATACTGTTTGACGAGATGCAGTAGTTGTACCAGAGTCTGGTGTACGTACTGTGTCAGGGCGTTCTACAAATACTTTGTCAGCTGTTAAACCAGTTGTTTCACAAAGAACTTGAGTAGCCATAGTAGCCATACCTTGACCGATACAAGCTGCGCCAGTACGGATGCGAACCACACCGTCACGCACTTCTAAGATAATGCGGCCAGTATCAGGTAACCCTACACCGATACCACTGTTTTTCAAGCATACAGCAAGACCTGTACGGTCAGATGCGTAGTATGCATCTTTTACTGCTTCCAAACATTCTGCTAATGCAGTTTCTTCGGAGCAAATTTGGCCATTTGGTAAGGAGTCACCAGGGCGAACAACGTTTTTATAACGGAACTCCCAAGGATCCATGCCTACCAATGCTGCTAATTCATCAATATTTTGTTCTTGACCAAAGATAGTTTGTGTTACGCCGAACCCGCGGAATGCACCACCAGGAACAGTATTTGTGTAAACACAAACGCCATCAAAGGCAAAGTTATCAAATTTGTAAGGACCACAAGAGTGTGTACCTGCACGTTGAAGTACAGGACCACCTAAGGATGCATATGCACCACAGTTAGATACGATGTTTACCTTACTTGCTACCAAGTTGCCTTCTGCGTCACAAGCAGTAGTAATATCCATTTCCATCGCATGGCGTTTAGGATGAATATTAAGACTTTCTTGACGAGAGAAGAGAACCTTAGTTGGTTTGCCTGTAAGCCAAGCTACAAGAGATGCATGATGCTGTACGCTCATGTCCTCTTTACCACCAAAGCCGCCACCTACGAGCATGCTATGAACTTGTACAGATTCCTCAGGGATGCCAAGCATACGAGACACTTCATGGCGATCATCGTAAACGTTTTGGCTACCAGAATGCAAATGAATTACATCGCCTTCACGATATGCTACAGCACATTCAGGTTCCATGAATGCATGATCTGTTTGAGGTGTGGAATAGTGATTTGTTACTACAAATGCAGCCTCTGCAATAGCCTTATCTACATCACCACGAGATAATGTTTGACGAGTCAATACATTTCCGCTTGGATGTAATTGAGGTGCATCTGGTTTTAATGCTTCTAATGGGTCTACTACAGGCTCTAACTCAGTATAATCAACTTCAACGAGAGCAAGAACTTCATCTAAGTATTTTTTCTCAGTTGTCGCTACTAGTGCAATAGCATCACCGACATAACGAGTGATATCGCCTTCTGCAATGAGCACATCCCAGTCTGGTACCAAGTGACCAGTCTTATTGAATGGAACATCTTTAGCAGTTAAAGCCGTTACACATTTAGGATGTGCAAGTGCTTTAGAAACATCAACGCGATCAACTCTAGCGCGAGGATATTTAGAGCGCAATGCTTTAGCATAAATCATGCCATCCATATGTATATCATCAGCGTATTGTCCAGTACCTAGTGCTTTTTCCTCTGCATCTACACGGTGTAAACGAGCACCTACATTACCAGTTGTATCCTTTTCAGGAACTGGTAAGTTCTCACGGAACATTTTTGCTGCCAGCATAATGCCTTCTTCAATTTTTACATAGCCTGTACAACGACAAATGTTGCCTAAAATAGCTTTTTTTACATCATCAGGTGTAGGGTCATTATTTTCATCAATCAAAACTTTTGCACTAATAATCATACCTGGGATACAGAAACCACACTGCACCGCTCCGCATTCACCAAAAGCATAGGTGTATACTGCTTTTTCCCGTTCTGTTAGGCCCTCAATCGTTACAACTGATTTACCATCCAATTGGGATAATTTGCTTACACAAGCCTTAGCTTTTTTTCCGTCTATAATTACTGTACACGTACCACAAGCACCCGCACTACAACCTTCTTTAGTGCCAGTTAATTTCAAATCAGCTCGCAAGAAATCAATTAAACGCTGATCCTCTTGAACCTCATGTTGGGTGCCATTCACTTGAAAGCGGTACATATATAGCCCTCCTTTCATTAAGGAATACATTCACCAAGATATGATTCTATTAAGGATCCATCTTGTACCACATGGTGACCTCTAAGGATTACATCGCGAACCTTACCGGTTACGGATAACCCCTCATAAGGTATATAGTCAGCCTTTGTATGGGCAGACTCTTTGGAAAGAACGTGTTCTACGCTCTTATCAACAATTGTAATATCCCCATCACTACCTACAGCTAATGTCCCCTTCTTAGGATACATGCCATATAGTTTCGCTGGGTTTTCACTAACTAGTTTCATAAAATCTACGGCACTCATATTGCATTGGTTTACCAATACATCATAAGCGACGATGCCCCGCTCCTCAGCGCCTGGAATACCGCCTGGAATACGGGTAAAGTCATGACGACTTTTTAGTTTTTGATCCTCAAAATTGAAGCTACAGTGATCGGATCCAATAGTTTGGAATGTTCCATTTACTAGGGCTTCCTTTAATGTCATTTGATCTACTTTGGTTCTAAGAGGTGGACTCATCACATATTTAGCGCCTTCATAATTTGGCAAGCTATATCGTGATTCATCAAGTACCAAATATTGTGGACATGTTTCACAAGTCACGGTATGACCTAATGAGCGTTCTCGAAGGATTTCTTCTACCCCTTCTTTAGAACTTACATGCACAATATGGACTGGATACTCTAGAGAAGCGCCGATTGTACTAAATCGTTTAATTGATTCGGATTCAATCATAGCTGGTCTCGTAAGAGGATGATTACTTATATCTAGTTCACCGCGCTTACGCTTACTAGCTACGAGTGCATCGATGAGATCACCAGTTTCACAGTGAGCTCCTACAAGTGCGCCTGTTGGTTTTATAGCTTCAATAGCATCATAAATCTCACGGTCCGTTAAACGGAAGCCATAAGCTAAATATACCTTAAAGGATGATACACCAGCTTCAACCACTTTTGGGATTTCACTGGCCACAATATCATTCATTTCTACAAGCTCCATATGGAATTTGTAGTCACAGGAGCAATGCCCTGCGGCACGCTCCTTATGAACTTCTAAGCCTTTACAAAGGGATCCTTCCTCAGGAGAAGCAAAATTAATGATTGATGTTGTTCCACCAAGAATAGCGGCTTTTGTACCACTATCAAAATCATCCGCAGTAGACGCTAAGGCATTTGTCATCTGAAAGTGTGTGTGTGGATCTATGAATCCAGGGAACACATAGCAACCTTTTGCATCAATTACTTTAGCTCCTTCTGGAACAGGAACGTGTTCATCGATGGCGACAATTTTGTCGCCATCAATTAATAAATCTCCGGTAAGGATTCGATCAGTTAAGACCAAGTCCCCTTGTTGTATGATAATCATGATACATAGTACACATGCTCTTTACAGAAGGCATGTACAACTCCTTTCAATTCTTCAGGTAATGCATCAATGTCACATACGGCTTCTTCACCTTTGAAGCGGTAACCACAGCTAGTGCCTGTGATGTAGAAACCATCATTTGTACTATCTGCTAAAGCTTCAGCATTGTGGAAGAATGTAATGCGATCCTTGTATGGTTGACAAGGTTCTACGCAATGACATGCACAGTTACCACACTCATTACAGCTTTGATCTACATGGACGATCAATTTAGCATCATTTACAGTAACGACTTCATTACATCTATTAGGACATACGCGAACGCAAGCACCACACACTACGCGGCAGTGGTAGTCAGAGCTACGTGTACCAGGGAAGGATGGCATTGCTTCACGTTTTTTCTTCATTGCATCGCTCTTCTTGAAGATTTTATTTTCACTAATATCTTTAGCAAGTTTAGCGATTAGATCTTTATGCACTTTCAAAGCAGCGTTGTAATCGGTAGATTCAACTTCATCTGCTAAGCCTTTGAACGTATTGTAACCTTCGCCTTGTAGAAGAATTGTACATACTGTTACAGGCCAGATACCACAATCAAAGATAGCTTTGATATTTTGTTTTACAGCACCACCACTGTAAGACATTGGTAAACGTTCGCCGAATTGAGCACTTAAAAGCTCAGCTACGCCAATTGTTACAGGTAACAAGGATTTACCAGACATGTACATTTGCTCACCTGGCAATTCATTATTATGAATTTGTACAGGGAATGTATTTGTCAATTTAACGCCAAAGATCTTGTTGTGTTTTTCACCAAGAGCGATAAGACGTTCTAACATTGGAACAGCTTTATCGAATTGAAGATCAACTTCGAATTGATGATCTTCAAAGTCAATATATTCAAAACCAGCATTATCTAATAACTCTCGAATACGTTTTGGACCTAATAATGTAGGGTTGCATTTCAAGTATAGATGAAGACCTTTTTCACTGATTAGGTAAGAACAAATGGATTCGATTTCTTCAGCCGGGCAACCGTGCATTGTGGACAATGTGATTGCTTGGCAAAGTTCATCGCTAATGGAGTTGATGAAATCAGCATCGATATGTTCAAATTCATCTACATGATCAAGACACCATTGTTTGCATTCATCCCACATAGGAGATTGAGATGCGCTACGCATTGTGTTGATGAATTTATCAACCATTGGGCTCTTAATACCAGCTAAATTGTAACCAACACTCATGATAAACAAGAAACCATCTGGATCGCCTAAGCCTAATTCTTTAGAGATCAATTTCAATGCGAACCAAGCTTTGATGTATTCATCAGCAGCTTCATCACAGCTATATTCAGAAGACCATTCTACGTTGTATGCTTCGTCTACAGAGTAGATACAAGGTCTAGGAATACCTAATTCTTCACCGTACATAATTTGTACAGTTTTCAATTCGATGCAACGAGCACCAGCTACATAAGAAGCCACAATATTTTGTGCCAACTGTGTATTAGGGCCAGCTGCAGGACCTACAGGGTTTTCAATGGATTTACCAAAAATAGATAATCGTTGATCATGATTCGTACGATGAATTTTATTTACATTGTAAATACGATTGTACATCTTGTACTCAGTCATAATGTGGTTCATCAAATTTCCGAAACTTACCGGATACATAATGTCACTCATAATGTCACACTCCTTTAAAGCGCTTGCGTTATGGGTTTAGTCGTTTCCATAAACCTTTAGATGTTGCTAAAACTTCGTTCATTACTTCAGCTTTGTCGATGCCTTGTAACTTACGATCGATCATACGTGGTACACCATCACTAATAGTTGTCACCACATACATACCATTAGCACCGAATAATAAGTGACCATTGATGTTATTTTCATCAAGTGGCGTTGGTGCTGCGTAATCAAGAACGATTACGTCAGCTGCGGCACCTTTTTTAAGGATGCCAACTGTAGTATCGAAGAATTCATTCGCCATTTTGCGGTTGTTTTCAAATAGCATATGAGGAACTTCACCCCAGCCTACATATGGTTTATGTTGCTCATGTTTTACAAGGCAGTTTGCTACTTTGTAAGATTCGAGCATGTCATTTGTGTAACCATCTGTACCTAGACCAACTGTGATACCTGCACCTAATAGTTTCAAGATATCTGTTGTGCCTAATGCATTACCCATGTTACTTTCTGGGTTGTGTACAACCTTAGCTTGAGATTCTTTCAATAATTCTACATCTTGGTCTGTTACGTGTACGCAGTGACCAGCGATGCTCTTAGGACCTAAAATTCCAGCTTCAACAAGTCGTCTAACAGGTGTCATGCCATATTTTTCTTTACTATCTGCCACATCTTCAGGGCCTTCTGCAACATGAACATGATAACCTAATTTATCTTCATTTTGAGCTTTCACATAATCTAAAGTCTCAGAACTTAAAGTAAAGGATGCATGCAAGCCCATCATAGCAGCAAGTCTAGATGGATCTTGTTTTGCTTCTTTACCAAAGCGTACGTTTTCTGCAACAGCAGCTTTCATTTGATCTACGCCGTTGCGGTCAGATACTTCATAGCATAAACAAGAACGAACGCCGAACTGTTTAGCTACATCAGCAATAACAGATAAGCTGTTATGAACTTCACCATAAGAAGCGTGGTGGTCAAAAATAGTAGTTACACCATTTTCGATACAGCCTAAATACGTAAGTAATGCGCTTGCTTTTACATCAGGAGCTGTCAATTTATTATCTAAGTAGAACCAAAGTCTTTCCAAGATTTCACCGAAGTTAGTCGGTGCTGGACCTGGTAACGATAAGCCGCGTGCAAGAGCAGAGTAAATATGATGATGTGCATTGATAAAGCCTGGCATAATCAAACCGCCATGAGCATCAATAATTTCTGCATCTTTATATTGTTTACATAATTCATCATATGTACCAATATCTATAATCTGAGTTCCGTCAATAACAACAGCACCATCATAAATGATAGGTCTATCAGTATCGCGCGTAATTACAGTACCTTTTCCTAATATAATCATAGGGCACCTCCCCAACGAAACGTTGGATGCATACTTATAAATCTATATATTATTATAATACGATACGCGTACCTGTTTTTCCTGCTATACCATCCTTAGATTTTTCTAATAATGTGATAATGGAAACACGGCCTTTTTTAGATTCCGCAAAAGCAATAGCTGCTTCTACCTTAGGTTTCATAGAGCCTTCTGCAAATTCGCCTGCTGCTGCATATTTTTTCGCATCTGCCACGGTTATTTCATCTAGCCATTTTTCATTTTCTTTACCAAAATTAATGGCAACCTTTTCAACAGCGGTTAATATAACAAGTACATCTGCATCAATTTCTTGTGCTAATAGGCTACTAGTCCAGTCTTTATCAATAACGGCTGCTGCACCATGAAGTTCATTACCTTCTCTAGTTACAGGGATACCGCCACCACCACAAGCAACGATTAGTTGTTTACCTACTAAGCCTTTAATAGCTTCAATTTCGATAATTTCCTGAGGTGCTGGAGATGCTACTACACGGCGATAGCCGCGACCTGAGTCTTCTTTTACAACGTAATCATAATTTTTTTCTGCGTATTCAGCTTCTTCTTTAGTCATAAAGTGACCGATTGGTTTTGTTGGATTTTGGAATCCAGGGTCATTTTTGTCAACTAATACTTGCGTAACCATTGTCATAGTTGGTAGATGTTCAATACCACGATTCAACAACTCTTCGTGAAGGGCATTTTGTAAGTCATACCCGATATATGCTTGGCTCATGGCCACACATACGGACAATGGTGTATTAGGTTGTCCTTCTACTTCTCGTGTCAATGCAGCCATCGCATTGTTGATCATACCAATTTGAGGGCCATTGCCATGAGTTACTACCACATCACAATCAGCTTCTACTAAATCAATAATCGTTTTAGCTGTACTTTTTACTGCAATTTTTTGTTCCGGAAGGGAATTACCTAATGCATTCCCACCTAACGCTACTACAACTCTTTTTTTCATGTTATGCCTCATAACAAACTATTAAGAATAAAAAGGGGCCATCAACACGGATGGCCCCTAAAGTTTACTTTACGGTTGAACTCGGTCAGTTCCCTTCCGTTCTAATTCTTTTAAGGTTTCTACAGGATTCTTAAATTTGCTTAAGAAGATCATAGCTGCAATAACATATGGTTTGTAGCTTGCTTCTTTATAAAGAGGTACGCGATAGCGATCGAATACTGTTGCGTCTACTTCGCCTTCTTCACAACTTACACCTGTAATATCTGCTGGTAAGCAATGTAAGTAAAGAGCTTTACCGTCTTTAGTGAGACTCATCATCTCTTCAGTACATGCCCAATCTTTATGTTTACCATTTTCTTCAAGAAGAACTTTTTCTAATGCTTTAATGCCTTCATGGTCGTTTTCGCCATACAATTTCGTACGTTTTTCCATCGCACCAAATGGAGCCCAGCTCTTAGGATATACGATGTCTGCATCTTTGAAAGCATCCTTCATGTCGTTAGTTCTACGGAAGGAACCGCCGCTTTCTTCAGCTTGTTTCTTAGCGATTTCTTCAACTTCTGGCATTACTTCATAGCCTTCTGGATGTGCTAATACAACTTCCATACCTAAACGAGTGAATAAACCAATAGCACCTTGAGGTACGGATAAAGGTTTACCATAAGATGGAGAGTAAGCCCAAGTCATAGCAATTTTTTTGCCTTTAAGATTTTCTACACCACCGAATTCTTTGATGATATGAGCCGCATCAGCCATAATTTGTGTTGGATGGTCGATATCACATTGTAAGTTTACAAGTGTAGGACGTTGTTCTAATACGCCATCTTCATGACCTTCTTTAACTGCATCAGATACTTGATGCATGTAAGCATTACCTTTACCGATGTACATATCATCACGGATACCGATAACGTCAGCCATGAAGGAGATCATATTCGCTGTTTCACGAACTGTTTCACCGTGAGCAATTTGGGATTTACCTTCATCCAAATCTTGAACTTCAAGACCTAACAAGTTACAAGCAGAGGCGAAGGAGAAACGAGTTCTTGTAGAATTATCGCGGAATAAAGAAATACCAAGGCCACTGTCGAATACTTTAGTGGAGATATTGCGTTCTCTAAGAGCTCGTAACGCATCTGCTACTGCCCAAACACCTTTTAATTCATCTTCAGATTTTTCCCATGTAAGGAAGAAATCTTCGCCGTACATTTTGCTAACGTCTAAGTCTTTTAAAGTTTCAATACTTTTATTGAAGTCTGTCATCTGTAAGTCCTCTCTTTCAATTCCCTAAAGGGCTACTTAGGATCTAACTTTATACGATACCTCATCCAATGGTGAGGTACCGTATTAAATTTGTAGTTATGAACGATGTTCTAGTGATTTCCGTTTTAAAGAGATCTAATCCAATTTATGTGATATTAGTCTTTACAGTATACGGATGGCAATAATGCATATACAGCCGCACATGTTACAAGGTCTTGTTTCCATGTAATTTCGTTAGGAGCATGTGCTTGTGCTTCTGCGCCAGGACCGAAGCCGATGCAAGGGATACCGTTACGGCCCATGATGGAAACACCATTTGTGGAGAATGTCCATTTATCAGTCAATGGGCGAGCTTTACGCATTTCAACTGTATCTTCAGCGCCGATACGTTCATTACCATACAAGCTAGTGTATGCTTCTTCCAAAGCTTCTGTTACTTTGTGATCTTTAGGAATTACCCAAGTTGGGAAGTAACATTCGATTGGATATGTTAAACCAGTCCAGGATGGACGAGCATATTCATACATGGATACTTTCGCACCATATTCTTTAACATGTGGTAAAGCTTCGATTTCTGCCAAGCAGGATTGCCATGTTTCGCCAGCTGTCATACGACGGTCCAAGGAAACGGCGCAAGAGTCAGCTACTGCACAACGGCTTGGAGAAGTGTAGAAGATTTGGGAAGTAGTTACAGTACCGCGACCTAAGAAGCGAGCTTCTTCGTAGTGGTCAGGGTTGAATTTAGGGTCAAGCATTTTTACAAGACCTTTAATTGCTGTGCTTTCATCAGCAGAGTTAGCATTCAAATCACGGATATCTTGAAGAATGTCTGCCATTTTGTAAATTGCGTTGTCACCGCGTTCAGGAGCGGAGCCATGGCAAGATACGCCTTGTACGTCTACGCGGATTTCCATACGACCACGTTGGCCACGGTAGATACCGCCGTCAGTTGGCTCAGTAGATACTACGAATTCAGGACGAATATTGCGTTCTTTAATCATGTATTCCCAGCAAAGACCATCGCAGTCTTCTTCTTGTACTGTACCTACAACAAGTACGCGATATTTATCACTTAAAAGACCTAAGTCTTTCATGATTTTAGCGCCGTATACAGCGGATACGATACCACCTAATTGGTCGGATACACCACGACCACCGATTTTAGTTTCATCTTCGAAACCTTCATAAGGATCGAAATTCCAGTTATCGCGATTGCCAATACCTACTGTATCGATATGAGCGTCGAAGGCAATAAGTGTTTTACCAGTACCCATGTAACCAAGAATGTTACCCATTGGATCTACTTCAACTTCGTCGAAGCCAAGATCTTTCATTTCTTTTTCAATGCGTTGAACGTGCTCTTTTTCTTCTGCACTTTCACCAGGGAATGCTACGATTTCACGTAAGAACTTGGTCATCGCTGGTCCATAAGTTGCTGCTGCTTGTTTAATTGCTTGTAAATCCATAATTAATGCCTCCTAACGATCTTCACCATACCACATAATGTTTTTATATCTTTCAGGGTCTGTATCACCTTCAGTGGAGAAGCAGAGCACCTTTGAAGACGCATCTAATTCTAATTCCTTGCGTAAGTCTTCATATTCTGGCATTGTCATAATTGCCGTTACAAGACCTAGTGGAACTGCACCAGATTCACCTGTAGTGATTGGTGTATCACCTTTAATCGGTGCACCACCAATGCGCATCCCAAGTCTTGCTACCCAATCAGGAGCAGATACGAATACATCCGCATGGTTTCTCAAAATATCCCATGAAACTGTATTTGGTTCACCACATGCAAGTCCAGCCATGATTGTTTCTAAATCACCCTCAACGATACGAGGATTACCATCATCAGCTACAGCCCCTTTATATAAGCAAGCTGCTGCTTCAGCTTCTACAACCACTAATTTAGGTTTCTTAGTTGCATTGCTGTATAAATTAGTGAAATAACCTACTACAGCACCTGCTAGGGAACCTACACCAGCTTGTACAAATACATGAGTTGGTACCTTACAGTTTTCAGATTCTAACTGATTTGCAGTTTCCATAGCCATTGTGCCATAGCCTTGCATGATCCAGTTTGGAATTTCTTCATAACCTTCCCATGCTGTATCTTGAACTACAACACCATTTGGAACTTCTTTAGATTTTTTAGTTGCTAACCGTACACATTCATCGTAGTTGAATTCTTCGATTGTTACGGTAGCACCTTCATTTTCAATTTGTTTCCTACGATATTCTGTAGAGCCTTTAGGCATGAACACTACTGCTTTTTGACCTAATTTATTAGCAGCCCAGGCTACGCCACGTCCGTGGTTACCATCAGTAGCTGTAAAGAATGTAGCTTGTCCGAATTCTTCTTTTAATTGTGGAGAAGTTAATACATCATATGGTACATCTTCAACATTTTTACCAGTTTGTTGAGCTACATATTTTGCCATTGCATAAGAGCCGCCTAATACCTTAAACGCATTTAAGCCAAAGCGGTAAGATTCATCTTTTACAAAGAGAGAATTAACACCGATATAATCTGCTAATTTTTCTAGCGATACTAGTGGAGTTACACTATACTGTGGAAAACTTTCATGAAACGCTTTTGCTTTCTTAATTTCTCTAACATCCATAACGGACAAAAACTTGTCACTAGATGGTGCCATCGTATTACGTTTCCACTGAATTCGGTCCATATTTGCCTCCTAGGATTCTTCCTTTACAGTATTTAAATCACTATAAAGAGTAAACTTAGAAATATTGAAATACTCCGCAATCTTTTCTGAAGATTTAGAGATAAGAAAAGCCCCTTTTTCATTTAAGTAGCTAATAGCTTTTAGTCGCTCTACTTTATTCATGAGTGGTCCAGGTTTGCCAACTAATCGTTCTGCTTCTAGTAGTAAATCATCTAATAGTTCCGATACACTTGTAGTAATTTTTTCAACAGTGCCATTCTCTGCTTGGCCTATCCCTATAAGACTTTCAAGTGATCGATGCATCATAACAAACTCTGTGATATCCTGATTAATTCCTAATAGGTAATCAATATTGCCATTATCATCACGGATATACATGGTAGAAGATTTTAATATTCGTCCATCCTTAGTTTTTGTTAGATACCCAAATCTACCTTCACTACCATCATCATAGTTGAGTACATCTAAAACCACATGTGATGGACCATCACCAACATGACGATTTGTTATCGTACCATTTTCTATATATACAAGTGATGTATCGAGATCTCCTTGTAAGTCATGTATTAGTACTTCACAAGATGGTCCGAATTGTATGGCCAATCCATGGGCTATTACTTTTAGCCGTTCCAATGTACTCATTGAGATAACCTCCCTCTCATCGGTATCGGTTAACTTTATGGTCTAAATAACTTCAGTCCGCTTACATAGTTAGCATTATGAGAATAATTCTAACTATTTTTGTATCAACCTAATTTTTTGTTAGGTTCCTTACTTAAATTATAGGTCTATGTATACAAAAATGCAACGCTATTATGCATTAAAGTTATTTATAAACATACAGATACATACATCCATTGTTACAAACACATACACCTCCTGTGATTTCCATCACACAAACTGTCTGTTATAAAAATTTTTAATGACCTTTGTACTATCACATCTATATAATTAAATCTATTCAAATTCTATAAAAATCAATGTATATCTATATTTTTATATGTATTAATTCTATCTGCTATGTCATTATGCATATATATATATTATAAATATTCCTACTATTTATAACTATCAAAGAGTTACGTCTATATACATAGTAAGTGTAAATAATCTCCTTATTGCATACAAAAAAGGCTGTAATAACGACATATCGTTATTACAGCCTTTATATACTGTTATCTGTTAGGATTTATGTTAATGGCTAAGAGTAAATTATGCGTTTGCTAATGTTTTACCCAATTCTTCACATTGTGCTTTACCATCATCATCAGGTTCACCCAAGATTGCCACGCCATCAGCTACTAATTCGCCACCAGCGTCTTTAATGCGAGTGCCCCAGTCTTCTAACCAAGTGCCACCCCAACCATAGGAGCCAAAGATTGCTACTTTTTTACCACCCAATTTAGCTTCTAATTCTGTGTAGAATGGTTCAAATTCGCCTTCTTCTAATTGTTCTGCACCCATATCAGCACAGCCAAGAGCTAGTTTTTCGTAAGCTGCTGCGTCATCTACGGATACTTCAGAAACAGATTTCACTTCAACTTCTTGACCTGCAGCTTTGATACCTTCAGCTACTGCTTGAGCCATTTGTTCTGTATTGCCTGTACCAGACCAATAAATTACACCAATCATCTTGTACCTCCTAGGCCGTTCTTGCGACCAATGAACTAAATGTTTTTCCCAACATCAATTGAGTTTGACAAAATTCACGACATGCTTTGTAACATAAGAAAGAGCGCTTTGCATCTACCACATCATGGTAAACTTTCCACTCTCCACACATACGATATCCACTGCCACGACGAGAAATAAAATATTTCACATCATTTAACGGATAACCTAGAAATACGCCGATTTCATGTGGAAAATCAACACTTGCTTCCATACGATATCTTAGGTGCTCAAGCATCTCCATAATGCTCATGCGATCATGATAACCGTAGGCTTTCAAAAATGTCATAACTGCAGGTTGCCGTACATAGTCTCGTAATTGTTTCTCACGGAATACCAATAATAGTCTACGCGCTTTACAGCGACATAATTCAAAGAAGAACAATCCTTTTTCATTGAACTCTTTATTATATTCTGTCAATACAAATTGGATTTGTTCATTCATGTCCCGTGGAATAGAAACCAAGTTCGAAAGCTTAATACCTCGAATTGCCGGTGCACAATGATATCCAATGATATGGTCAATTGAATTCATCATAATAGTACCTGCCTGTTGCACATCGTTAGAACTTTCTCTAATGAGAATAATTCCTATATGCCAATAGTACTCTTGATGAGAAAAATTGTCAAGAATAATTGATATATATTTTCAATAATTATTTATTTTTTTACGGTTAGCAAAGTCTTAACTTTAGGGAATATTACAGCATCATTAGCTTCATCTATAGCTATAAAGCGTGCATTCGGACCAGTATATTTATCATCAAAAAGGCTAATATGTAAAACTTCATTATAAGAATTATTATTAGCTACGCTTTTATATTTTAATATTCCTTCATATACATTACCTTGTTTAGCTAATGGCGTTACAACTGTGAAAGTACCAAGGATTGGACTATCCCCCTTATTAATAGCAGAGGCAAGTGCACCTAGTGAAGATGGATCTGCATTGACATGCTTAGTTTCACTCATGCGACCAGATAATTGCTTTCCTAATACTACATCACCATATACAGCATAGTTCATTTCATTTTCGTTTTTAATATTCAATGTAGATACATTAGCAGAGGTAGCACCCGCTTCTATAAACACAGATTTAATATCTTTTTTTGCCTCGCCTGCAAAAAGTGCTTTAGGATTATTTTGATACATTGTAACACCTTCAGGTAATTTAACACCTTGATATGTTACAGTTTGACTTTTATTCAAAACGGACTTAATGTTTGCTGCAGAACCTATTGCTGGAACAGATACTAATACAGCAGCTGCAGTAGCAAGTAATACTAATTTTTTCATATGTCTCCTCTAGTGAAATGTTAATGTCACAAACTCTCAACATTTATAGTAACAACACAGTAGTAAAGAACCGCCCTTAATGGAGCGGTTCTTTATCATTATCTTAGCAATGTATATGACTGACTAAATTATTTCTTTTGTGCCTTAGCCCAGCTATCGCGTAACCCAACAATACGGTTCATTACGATATGATTTGGTGTGCTATCTTTATCAGTTACAAAGTAACCTTGGCGCAAGAATTGGAAATGGTCTCCTGGTACAGTATTAGCAAGACATGCTTCCCCTTTACTACGGAATACTTGTAAAGAGTCATGGTTGAAATCGCCCAAGAAGTCTTTACCATCGGAATCTTCTTTAAGTAAATAATCATATAAGCGAGATTCAATATCTACTGCAGTAGATGCTTCAACCCAGTGCAATGTCCCTTTTACCTTACGAGTGCAACCGCTGCCGCTCTTAGTTTCTGGATCATATGTACAGTGTATTTCTGTAATATTGCCATTTTCATCTTTGATAACATCAGTACATGTAATGAAGTATGCACCTTTTAAGCGTACTTCTTTACCTGGTGCCAAGCGGAAGAATTTCTTAACTGGCTCTTCCATAAAGTCATTGCGTTCAATGTAGATTTCACGACCGAATACAACTTCACGGTTACCCAACTCTTCATTTTCTGGATTATTTTCAACTGTGCAAAGTTCAGTTTGACCTTCTGGATAGTTCGTAATAACAACTTTCACAGGATCAATAACTACCATAGGGCGTGTCGCTTTGAGTTTCAAATCTTCACGGATACAGAACTCAAGCAAAGCAATATCAACAACGCTATCAGCTTTAGCGACGCCAATGCGATCGCAGAAATCACGAATTGCTTCTGGCGTGTAACCACGACGACGCAAGCCAGAAATAGTAGGCATACGAGGATCATCCCAGCCAGCTACGAGACCAGCTTCCACAAGTGCACGCAATTTACGTTTGGACATAACCATTTTAGTTACATTTAAACGAGCAAACTCAATTTGTTGCGGAATTTCAGTATCATCCCAATCCTCAAGTACCCAATCATACAATGGACGATGAACTTCAAACTCTAAAGTACAGATAGAGTGTGTAATACGTTCGATAGCATCTTCAATAGGATGAGCAAAGTCATACATAGGGTAAATCTTCCACTCATTGCCTGTGTTATGATGTTCTGTATTTACAATACGATAAATAACAGGGTCACGCATAACGATATTAGGATGAGCCATGTCGATTTTTGCACGCAATACCTTTTCACCATCAGCGTATTTACCATCTTTCATTTCTTCGAAGAGTTTCAAGTTTTCTTCTACACTACGATCGCGGTATGGGCTATTAACACCAGGTGTAGAGAAATCGCCACGGGTTTGTTTAATTTCATCAGCCGTTTGATCATCTACATACGCTTTGCCAAGAGCGATTAATTTCTTAGCATATTCGTACATTTGACCAAAATAGTCAGATGCATAACGTGGTTTATCAGCCCAATCAAAGCCGAGCCATTTTACATCTTCCATGATGGAGTTTACGTATTCAACATCTTCTTTTGCAGGATTCGTATCATCAAAACGAAGATTTGTTAAGCCATTGTACTGTTTGCCAATACCAAAGTTAAGACAAATAGATTTAGCATGACCAATATGTAAGTAACCATTTGGTTCTGGCGGGAAGCGAGTTAACACACGACCACCGTATTTGCCAGTTTCGTTATCTTTGTTGATGATAGCTTCGATAAAGTTAACAGACACAACTTCTTCAGGAGCTACAGTTTTTTCAATATCTTTATGTTCCAACGTTCTAACCTCCATAGGATAAATATTCTTTTATTTTACCATATTTTGCATAATACCGCATATCTTTTGAGGTCTTGTGATATTAGTCGAAATCAGCTAAGTCTATACCAGCTTTTTTAAGCTCTTCTAAGGCAGACTCTACATCCATTTCTGGTTTCTTATAGTTAACTTCTTCATTAACACAGGTCTTTAATGGTTTCTTATGAACGCCAGCAATAATATTGTCAGCCGTCAAAATAGACATATCATAACGCGTACGATCAGTATAAGAACCAATATGTGGTACGATAAGACAGTTCTCAACATCCAATAATGGATGATCTGCTGGCAATGGCTCTGGATCAGTTACGTCAAGTGCTGCGTAATCGATTTCACCTGTTTTTAGGGCATTAATCAAAGCATCTGTATCAACGATAGGTCCACGGCCAACATTAACAAACAATGCAGTATTCTTCATTTTTTTGAAGAATGCTTCATCACACATGTGATATGTTTCATCTGTTAGTGGAGCCATCACACAAACTACATCACTAGTAGCTAACAAGTCATCTAATTCCATATACGTAGTTTTATGAATCTTGTCATCAATACGCTGATTACGATTATGGTATACCACAGTCATACCGAATGCACGGGCACGACGAGAAATAGATACACCAATAGCCCCCATCCCAATAATACCAAGGGTACGGCGACTCAAATCAAAACCTTTAATATTAGATGGTCTTTGAGCCCAACGTCCTTCTTTTACGAAATTAGCATTTTCCAGAATACGACGACTAGCAGTGGCAATCAATGTAAAAGCAAGCTCTGCTACGGTTTCATTAAGAACACCTGGCGTATTGCCATAAGGAATACCTGCTGCCGTTAATTCATCAATTTTTACATTATCATAACCCACAGCTGCTTGAGCAATAACCTTTAAATTAGGTGCATTTTTTACAAGATCACCGTCTACATCTAAAGGGCGAACACACCACAAACCATCCGCATCAACGAGCCATTCCTTTAAGGTCTCACGAGGCATTACAGTCTTTTCAGTCCATTGGCGCACATCTACGTGCTCTTTTAAATAAGCAATTGCATCTTTACGGACTAAACCGTTTACAACAACTAGAGGTTTTTTTTCCATATGTATAAGTCCTCCAAAAGCGTCTTATAATACACGCACAAGAATTTCGCGTTAAAGTTAATATTATATATTTCTACTATATACTTATATTTTATACTAGAAAGCTGGCGTAATACAACAAAAAGGAGTAAGGCCTAGGCCTTACTCCCTTTATGTAGCTTTAAATTTGAATTATTTCAAATCTGCTGTACAGTTAGGACATTTAACTGCATCAATGTGAATTTCTGTTTTACAGAATGGACATTCTTTAGTTGTAGGTGCTTCAGCAGCTTCTTCTTCTTTCGCGTTTTTCATCATTTTAGCTAATGCGCGAACCATCAAGAATACAACGAACGCCAAGATTAAGAATTGAATCAAATCAGTAATAAATGTACCGTATGGCAATACAGAACCAACTGCACGAGCTGTATTAATATCAGCACCAGACATAAATGCATCTTTAGATGCAGCATTTAATGGCAAGTACAAGTTACTGAAATCAATACCGCCTGTGAACAAGCTGATAATAGGCATGAACAAGTTGCTTACAACGGAGTTAACCAACGCTGTGAAAGCAGCCCCAATAATCATACCAATAGCAAGGTCCATCATGTTACCTTTGAATGCAAAAGCTTTAAAATCGTTCAAAAAATCTTTCATGTTCTCACTACTCCTAGATACACTTAATTGAGAATGCGTTAATAACTGTACTAATCATAAAGGAAAGATGAAGAGATGTCAATATTTTTCGATGTAGTTTTTCGAATTTATTTAATATAGTTTTTCATAGGTCAATCTAAAATTGTAATAAATCAGTATTTATGCGTACTTTTCGCACCATGTTAAAAGGTGCCAATCACGAATGTGATTAGCACCTCTACTGTCATACAACGTCTATTATTGTATAGATTCGACAATTATTTAATTTTATCCTCTATAACCTTTCCTTCTTGTAAAGGTCCACTTTGTTCTTTGAGGCGAGCCAACATAACAGAAGATACGAACATCGCCACACCAGCGCCTATCGTTTTAATAGATAAGCTTTCACCAAAGAACAAGAAGCCATAGAAGGAACTGATGAATACACCAACATATTGTAAGAATTGTGCCACTACAGCGTTAGTTGTAACAAAGGCACCAGTCAAGAAGAACTGAGCCACTACACTAATACCACCAATCGCCAAGATGATAAGCCAATCTGTGCCTTGAGGCATAACGAGTTTATCAGTTGTAACAAGTCCTGCAATCATACCTGTAATCATAAAATACGCCATAATTTCGAAATTACTATGTTTACCTCGCTTAGATATAAGGCGAATCGTTGTATACGCAGCCGCAGATAAAGCAGCCCCTAAAATAGCTACTAAGGCAAACCAAGTAAAGCCGGTAAAGCTAAATGGATTTACCATAACCATTACAGCTACAAAGATTAAAAGAAGCCATTTCCCAGCCCCTTTAGGTACCCGTTCTTTAAGAAATAAGGCGCTAAATATCAATACAAATATACCTGATGTTTGAAATAGAATCGTTGCATCAGATAACTTTAAATGCACTAAGGCAATAAAGTTACAAACCATACCAAAGCCGCCGTATAAACCGCGCATTAGTAGATGTCCTCTATCTTCTTTAGAGAATCGGATGCCTTGGGTATACATAACGATAAGAACCGCTACCGTACCAAATAAGCCACGGAAAAAGGCAATTTCCCCAGAAGGAATATTAGAGCCTAGCATCTTTACGAATAAATTCATCGTACTCAACAAAAGAGCCGATAACAATGCGTACATAAGGCCTTTTTTAGCCATACTACCTCCCTATACACTTCTACTATAATGTAACTACATAGTTACTGTCCTGTATTATCTATATAAGCACTCCGATATACAGGAGATACAGAATTCACAAAGCCAAAATATATGCCGCCCTTCTAACGAAAGGCGGCATCGTATTATTTAGAGAACGTATCTACAAAATCAAGAATTTCTTGTTTCATATCCTCTTTATCGATTGCTTTTGTGAAACGCAACGGTTTAGATTTCAAAGCTTCCAATTGTTTAGGGAATGCTACACCCGTTACAGCAGAAATATTATCTAAGCTTTCATACGGTGTGTCACCTACTTTGATATCTAAAGCCTCGCAAATGGCTGTAGGGAATTTAAATGGATGTGCAGTAGACGCAATAATTGTATGGCGTGCACCGTCTTCAGGATGTTTTTCTAATTCCTTCATGTATGCACCCATAGCTACCGCCGTATGAGGGTCCATTACATAACCATAGGAGTTGTACACTTGTTCAATGATGGCTTTTGTTTCTTCATCATCAACGTAGGCACCTGCGAAATTAGCTTTAACACGACTGAACTCTTCTTCATTGACAGTCAATTTACCTGTTGCTTTAAGATCTTTCATCCAACCAGCGGTACGTTCACTATCTTCACCAGAAATATAATACAAGAAACGTTCAAAGTTGGAGGATTCAAGAATATCCATAGATGGAGAAATCGTTGTATAGAATGGACGATTCATATCGTATGTGCCAGTTTCAAAGAACTCAGTGAGCACATTGTTTTGGTTGGATGCACAAATCAATTTACCAATAGGAATACCCATTTTTTTAGCATAGTAAGCAGCCAAGATATTACCAAAGTTACCTGTTGGCACTACTACGTTGAAAGCTTCGTCTTCGTGAATAGCACCTTGTGCTACGAGCTCAGCATAGGCATTTACATAGTACACTACTTGCGGTGCCAAGCGGCCGATGTTAATGGAGTTCGCACTGGAGAACATAACACCTTTTTCCGCAACCTCTTCTGCTGTAGCCTTATCAACGAATAAGCGTTTCAAGAATTGTTGAGCATCATCAAAGTTACCATGAATCGCAGTGACATTAACATTCTCCCCTTCTTGCTTTTGCATTTGTTCTGCTTGCATAGGGCTTACACCATCTGTTGGGTAGAATACTTGGATATGTGTACCAGGTACATCTTTAAAGCCTTCCAGTGCGGCTTTACCAGTATCACCAGATGTAGCCGTTAAGATAAGAACCTCTTTTTTCTCACCTTCTGCTTCTTTTGCTGCCACCAATAGATATGGGAATAAGGACAATGCCATATCTTTGAAAGCTTGTGTACGGCCGTGGAATAATTCCAATACAGAAACCTTTTCTAATAAGGAATGTAATGGTGCAATATCACGAGTACTGAAATTAGCATCAGAGTATGCAGAATTGATCATTTCATTTAAATGAGCTTCAGAGAAGCATGGGAACAACTTAGATAATACAATAGCTGCTACCTCTTGATAGTTTTTATCTTTCACATCATTGTAAGTTAAGCAGTTTGTAGGGAATAAAGATGGTACATATAGACCACCATCCTCTGCTAAGCCGTGCAACAATGCATATGTTTCATTTACCGCAACGGTACCGCGGGTGCTAGTATAATTCATGGAATACCTCATTCATAACTACAATGGATTTTACGAGTTTAATAGATTTATTATAGCATAAAAGCGCCCCTAAAAGGAGCGCTTCTATAGAATTTATATGGTATTTTCACTCAAATTATATGCTGCTAACAAAACTGAGCATCACAAACCATATAAATCATGCATAAACTAGCTATGCAGATTATAATTCGCCTTCTGCAATAGCATCCAATGTATCAAGGGATGGAATAAAGAAGAGCATGCCTGTAATAGGTTTGGAATAATCAAGCAATTTATCATTTTGCGTAAACATATTAGTAAGCATTGTTTTAGTTACATCCCAGTAACGAGCATAGCCAATAAAGTATGTACCACGTACACCTTGACCCGGTTGAGCAAAGGCTACATTCATGCGCACGATTTTATGTTCTTTATCATCGCGATTATCTTGAGCCACTACATTATGAGCTGCTGGATCTTTTTCATCATCTTCTAACTCAATATCGCTGAATTTACGACGGCCAATAAACTTTTCTTGCATTTCTGTAGGAAGCGCACGCCACGCATCAAGATCGTGTTCATATTTTTGAGCAAATGCATAAGAGCCATTAATGAATTCAGGATCTTCATCACCAATAACGCCCCACTCTACAGCTTCTTGACCAACAGGGTTTTCAGTACCATCTACGAAATCGATGATGGCGCGACCTTGTTCATAATGGAAGCCATGAGTTTCATCGACTACAGTTGTAATAGGACGTAAGAACTCCATAATTTGATCCACTACAGTATATGTAACGGACTCATCATTAGAACGTACATGTAAGAATAAATCAGCTGCTACAGCTGGTACGTCTTGTTTATCACCTTTAATACCTTGGAAGTCTTCTAACTCTTTTGGTACAGGTGCATTAGGGAATAAATAATCCCATGCTTTCCGGCTGAAACCAAAAGCAATGCCCAAACCTTCACCATTTGCACGAATGCTAACAGAGCGTTTAATAGCTTGAATGCGGTCCGCCATATCTTGAATCACTTCGAGTTCAGCGTCACGATCTTTACGATTTAATAATAATGTTGTAAAATTTACACTTTGTCCAGCATCTTTATACACATCTTGTGTTCTAGAAACATCTACTGCCATAAGAACCTCCTAATGATAAAAACTATTATTATTAATAATAAGCTTTTAATCATTTATTGTCTACAAAATACGTCATATTAAGTAAATGAAGCATATCCGTCCATAAAGTAGTTGCAGATTATACAAATACTTAAAATATAGAAGAAAAACCCGCACAGTAGTGCGGGTTTATTTTGGTGGACCACCAGGGGTTCGAACCCTGGACACCCTGATTAAGAGTCAGGTGCTCTGCCAGCTGAGCTAGTGGTCCATGACACGACTAATTATATGCCTATTTTATAGGAATGTAAAGAATATTTATTACATTCCTATAAAACATATACATCAATATCGTCCTAGCCAATCCTTCATCGTATTACAAGCCTCCGTAGGGAGAATATCACTAGTTCCTACGCAGTCAGTACCACTATATAGTTGAAGAACACTATGCGTACGACTTACCTCTTTAATAATAATATTTGTCACATCAGCCTTTGGCACATTAAATTGCAATCCATAACGTCCCTTGTAAGTAATGACAGCAGATTTTGTATCGTATTCTATATGGACTTGAAGCATCTTGCCACCAGGCCAACATTCTTCAATATGTTCCTTTGATCTTGGTTTTAGAAAATCAAAAAATCCCATATTATCCTCCAATGCGCCACATAGGACGTTCTGGTTGTTCCATACCTACGCCATCATGACGTTCTTGCTTTCGCTGCAATGCACGTTCAATATGCAAAGCTAAATCTTCCTCGGTCGCACCATTGCGCACAAGAGATACAAGATCAGCCTCATCATCACGCAACAAGCATAAACGCATTTGCCCATCTGATGTAAGACGAACGCGATTACATGTATCGCAGTAGCTATGAGACATAGAAAAGATGAATCCTACAGCCTTTCCACTTGGTAGCGCTAAATACGTAGCAGGGCCAAAGCCATAAACGGAATGTACTTCTGTAAGCGGACCTCCACTAACACGTTCTAATTGAGCCTTCCATTCATCAAAGGTTGGACCATGGAACGCATCGCCTTGGAATGGCATATATTCAATAAAACGCCATACAACAGGCCACTTTTCTACATACTGTAATAAAGATTTAACTTCATCATCAGACCAATGGCGAGATAATACGGTATTAATCTTTACTGATTTAAAATTCTCGCTAATAGCACTGCGAATACCATCTAATACGGAATCTAGCTGCCCCTCTTTGCCTACACAAGTGGCAAAGGCATCACTTTCAAGAGAATCTAAACTGATATTCACTCGGTTCAAACCAAGTTTTTTCAATCGTTGTGCTCGAGATGCAAGCAAGCTACCATTAGTAGTCATAGATATATCTTCAAACCAACCAGTATCCTTAATACGAGTTAAAAGCTCTTCAATATGAGGATATAGCAATGGCTCGCCACCAGTTAAACGTACCGCTTTCACGCCGATACGATGGAAGGCACCTAAAATAGTCATCCATTCATCAACTGATAATAATTGGGTTTGACTTTGAGGTGTAATTTCAGCAGGTCGACAATAGGGACAACAAAAATTACACGCATCTGTCAGTGACAGACGTACATATTCAATTGTACGGCCCCATGCGTCTTTCATAACACACCTCGTTTGTACGACTAAGTTATTTGATAATAGATACTTCATCACCTACGTGAATCGTACCATTTTTAAGGACTTTGCCAAAGATGCCTTGTGTAGGCATGATACAAGATCCTACTTGTTTCATGATTTCACAGCCATGATGACATTCCTTACCAATTTGAGTAATTTCAAGAATTACATCACTGCCAATTTGTAATTGTGTACCTACGGCTAATTCGTAAAGTACCATACCTTCAACAGTGATATTTTCTGCAAAATCACCCGGTTTAACATCCGCCCCTTGAGCGCGCATATGATCTATACTTGCAATGCCAAGCAAGCTGATTTGACGATGCCAGTTACCTGCGTGCGCATCACCTTCCATACCGTGATCTACAATAAGATTAGCGGATTCAATATTATGTTTCTTTTGCCCTTTTTTCTCACTAATAGAGATAGCAATAATTTTTTCTTCTGCCATGTAGCCCTTCCCTTCTTATGGGAACATACCATATATACATAACTTTATTTCAACATGTAATTGCAGTCATTTTTATAATTTTCATGTTCCTGAAAGCATCACAAAATTATTCTACAATTATCTATCTATTATAGCATAGTATTCACACAAATTTCCTGTGAATTTAATCACTAAAAAAGAACTCTGCTCCAAGAAACAGAGTTCTTTTTAGTAATTTTTATCGGCGACCCATTTCTTTAATTTCGTCACCATGATTAACACCATTAAATAGTAAGTTAAGCAAAATTGCCATAATACTACCAAAGGTAATACCAGATTTTAAAATAATTTGTGCCCAAGCAGGGAAATTAGCATAAAAGTTTGGTGCTGCGATTGGGATCATAGCTACACCAATACTGATAGCTACGAGCATTAAATTATGGTTGCCTTCAAAGCTAACTTTGCCTAAGGAACGAATACCACTAGCAACGATCATGCCGAACATGGCAATACCAGCACCGCCCAACACGGCATTCGGAATGCTAGCTACAATGGCTGCTAATTTAGGGAATAATCCCAATAAAATTAAGATTACACCCGATGCAGCTACAACAAAACGGCTCTTAACACCTGTTACGGCAATAAGACCAACGTTTTGAGCGAATGCTGTGTAAGGGAAGCTATTAAGAATACCACCAATAATTGTAGATACCCCATCAGCACGAATAATAGAAGCAAGTTCTTTACGACCAATTGGCTTATCTACGATTTCACCAATAGCGATACTATCACCAGTTGTTTCTACCATAACTACGAGCATTACGATAATCATGGAAAGTACAGACGCCCAATCAAAGGTTGGTAACCCGAAATAGAAAGGCTCAATAAACGCAATCCAGTGGGAACGACCAACTTCATCAAAGTTTGTAACGCCCATGGCAAACGCAATCGCTGTACCTGCAATCAAACCAATTAGTACAGAAAGATTACTAAAGAATCCTTTGGCAAATTTATAAACAAATACGACAATTAAGAAGGTAAGGAACCCTAGTCCAATATTAGTAAAACTACCAAATTGAGGATTACCTATACCGCCGCCCATCCAATTAATAGCAACTGGCATCAAGTTAATACCAATAATGGTAATAATTGTACCTGTAACTACAGGTGGGAATAAGCGAATAAGACGACTAAAGAAGGGAGCTATCAAGAAGGTAAATAAACCGGCTATGATAATAGCACCATAAATAGCAGTCATACCATGCTGAGCACCAATCATGGCCATAGGTCCAACAGAAGCAAAGGTAACACCTTGGATCATAGGAATACGTCCACCAATTTTACCAAAACCTAATGTTTGGATTAATGTGGCGATACCGCAGGTAAATAAGTCCGCTGTAATTAATCGAATCAAATCTTCCATAGGTAAATTCATGGCCTGTGCCACAATAATAGGTACAGCAACGGCACCTGCATACATGGCCAGTACGTGTTGTAAACCAAAGGCAAAGAGCTGTGGTATTGGCAACATACTATCGACCGTATTCATTTGTTTTTGATCTGTCATAATGTCTCCTACATCAAACCTCGAAATAACACCCATTTATTTTACACTATCGTTCGGATTTTAACAATAGAAAAAAGAGAACTCATTATTTTTAAAAGAAATAATAAGTTCTCTTTCGATATTTTTCCGAACGTTAGATTTTTAAAAACCTTAATCGTTCGAAATCATCCACAGTATTATTGATTAGTATATACAGTCGTATATCTTGTTATTTTAATCTGCTATTTTAAACTGCTATTTTGAATTGGCTATACATATAACGCTATAATTGCCGCTTCTTTATCATCTAAACCTGTTTCAATAGCCTTCATTTTTGTGGTTATATCAGCTACAAATGCTTCGTCTTTAATACCTGATAAATTAATACGTACGTTTAGGAATGCCGCCTTTACTGCAGCACGAGCATTGATTGCAGCAATAATACCATCAGTAATAAGATTTTGATTACCTTTTTTAGATGCTAACTCTGCTAAATCAAAGATTTGATAGGCTAACTCGCCGATTTCAAAGGGAACCATTGCAGCATCTTTATAAGCTTGTTGAATAGCGGCAGTACGTTTAGCCTTTTCTTCATCTGTATTCTTTGGCAAACCTAAGGCATTCATAAAGATATTAAATACATCTGCATCAGCTTGAGATAATTCGAGCATGCGATTACGAATAGATTCCGCTTTAGCTTGAAGATCTTTCATGTCAGATTGAACATCTTCATATCCCTTTTTACCAAAGGTTAAATTCGCCACCATTTCAGCTAATGCTACACCAGTTGCAGCTGTTAAGGCCGCAATGGCTCCACCACCTGGAGTTGGTTCTTTAGATGCAGTAGCTGCTACAAAATCTACAACACGTTGTTCTACTAAATTCATAACAAGACCTCATGTAAAAGCGATAACAAGCTATCCTTGTTATCGCTTTGTCATTTCTATAAAAATATACAGGTAACACACTATATAAACTAGTGAAAGTAGACACTACCAATCGGCAGTAAAAAAATTGTCTACTACAAGGAATTTATATTAGAATAAACCTTTAATCGTACCATCTGCTTCGATATCCATATTAAGAGCGGCAGGACGTTTAGGAAGACCAGGCATAACCATTACATCACCGGTACGACATACGATAAAGCCTGCTCCATTAGCAACGCGAATATCGGATACGGTAATAGTAAATCCTTTCGGTGCCCCCAATAAAGCTGGATTATCAGATAAGGAGTATTGTGTTTTTGCCATACATACAGGCAAACGATCAAGACCCCAATCAGCTAATTGTTTAATTTGCTTTTTAGCTTTATCTGTAAAGATAACGCCATCGCCACCATAAATGGTTTTAACGATTTTATTTACCTTTTCTTCTAAGCTATCTTCTAAATCATATACGAATTTAGGTGTTGGTTTAGAACCTTCAAGCAATTCTACGACCTTTTTCGCCATATCAATGCCGCCTTCGCCGCCTTTTTCCCAACATTCATTGAGCTCTACAGGTACACCAAAGTCATCACAGAGACGAGTCAATTCAGCAATCTCTGCATCGGTATCGGTAGCAAATTTATTAATTGCTACCAATACAGGCACATTGAAGTAACGCATATTTTCGATGGCTTTTTGCAAATTGCTGAAACCTTTTGTAACAGCTTCAACATTTTCAGTGCTAAGTTCTTGTTTAGGCACACCACCATGCATTTTAAGAGCACGCAATGTAGCTACGATTACAATTGTATCAGGGAAAATATTACCGTAACGACATTTGATATCAAGGAACTTTTCAGCCCCTAAGTCAGCACCGAAACCAGCTTCAGTAACTACGATATCGCCTAATTTAAGACCAAGCTTTGTAGCTACGATGGAGTTACAACCATGAGCGATATTAGCAAATGGACCACCGTGAACGATAGCTGGTGTATGTTCTAATGTTTGTACTAAATTCGGCTTTATAGCATCTTTCATAAGAAGGGCCATCGCACCTTGGCAACCTAGCTGATGAACATAAACAGGCTCACCTGCTAAATTACAGCCGATAACGATACGACCAAAGCGTTCTTTCAAATCTTCTAAATCTTTAGCCAAGCAAAGAATAGCCATGATTTCAGAAGCAACAGTAATCATGAAGTGATCTTCTCGTGGGAAACCACACACTTTACCGCCAAGTGCTACGGTAACATTACGAAGGGCACGGTCATTCATATCTAAAACACGAGTCCAAGATAATTGACGCAAATCGATTTGCAATTCATTGCCTTGATGGATGTGATTGTCGATCATAGCGGACAATAAATTATTAGCTGCTGTAATAGCGTGCATATCACCTGTAAAATGAAGGTTAATATCATCCATTGGTACAACTTGAGCGTAACCACCCCCTGCTGCACCACCCTTAATGCCAAATACAGGACCTAAGGATGGCTCACGCAATGTGGCAATAGCATTTTTGCCAATTTTTTGTAACCCTTGTACAAGACCAATGCTCGTTGTAGACTTCCCTTCACCTGCTGGCGTCGGTGTAATAGCCGTAACTAATACCAATTTACCATCTGTCTTATCTTCTAAGCGACGAATAGCATCAAAAGAAATCTTCGCTTTATAATGACCATATTGTTCAATATCATCAGGGGTTAAACCGCATTTATCGGCAATGACCTGAATTTTTTCCATTTTATTCTGTTGGGCAATCTCAATATCGCTTAACATAAAGCCTCCTTGGCACCATGGCCATCTATCAACTATATAACAACTATTAACATATTATCTAATATTTACTATTTAATATTAATTGTCTACTGTAGATGTATATTTGTACAACTACAGTAATCTATTATATATGAAAGTATTACGTATGTCTAATATTAATCCTTAACAATTTTAGTAATATATCTAATAGATCTAAGATGCCTAAGACGTATAGAAAATCTAATACGTCAAATACGTATAATACATCTAAAACATCTAATAGCTAAATTATATTATCTAATACGTTTATCCCTACCTATTGCACATATGAGAAAGAGCCCTAATGCAATATACATTAGGGCTCTTTCTAAAAAACTTATATTATCTCATTAAAATGGGAATAAAATTGGTAACAATATAAGTGCTACTATACTAGATACAACGATGAGTGGCAAACCAGCTTTCACATAATCCATGAAGCTATAACCAGCAATGTTGTATACCATAGTATTCGCAGGCATACCAATTGGGGTAGCATACGCTAAGGAGCTAGCGATTACAATAGCTGCAAGCACTGCTTTTGGATCGAATCCCAATTGAGATGCTAAGCTAAGACCGATTGGTACCAATAATGCACAGGTAGCAGTATTAGACATAAAGTTCGTCATGAATACACCAAGCACAAAGATTACTACTAGAACAACAATTGGAGATGGACTAGCACCAAGGCTGTTTACGATAAGATCTGCAATTACAGAACCAGTACCTGTTTTAACCATTGCGTCCCCAAGGGCCATAGAGCCAGCGAAGAGCATGATTGTTTTCATATCTATAGATCTAACAGCTGCACTTTCACTAATAACATTAGTAGCAACTAATACAAGAGCACCTATCCAGGCACTCACATAAAGTTTTACACCTAATTGTTTTTCAAAGATCATAGCAACAACTGTCAAAATCAATACAATTGCAGCAGTCCATTTTTTCCAAGACGGTACATGGCTATAATCGTCATTGCCTTCAAAGGCACCATCTGGTTGATGACTTGGAGCATCTGGTAAGAAACGTTTACCAATTGTAGCATAGAAAATAGTACCAACAATTAGAATTGGCAAACCTACTAGACCATAATCAAAGAAACCAAAAGAGCCTAGGCCCGCTTGTTGTAAGCCCGCTTGCGCAATCATATTGCCAGGAGCGCCGATAAGTGAAATATTACCACCCATAGCTGCAGCAAACACAAGAGGCATCAACAATTTAGTTTGTTTAAAACCACTTTTTTTACAAATACCGATAATTACAGGAATCAGTACAGCCGCTGTACCAGTATTAGATAAGAAACCAGATAAAATACCTGTAATCATCATAACTGCAACGAGTAAAGATGTTTCAGTTTTAGCAAACTTATGAACTACATTACCTACGCCTACGGCTACGCCTGTTGCAAAGAAAGCTTCACCAATAACAAACATACCCATAAATAGTAAGACATTTGGATCTACAAAACCGGCGAATGCTTCTTTAGCAGATAAGACTCCACTTAAGTGCAAACCTACTGCTACAACCATAGCAGTAATAGATAATGGAATTTTCTCCCATGCAAACATGACGATGGCAAATACCAAGAAGCCAAGAGTTATCATTACACTCGTATCCATAAATACCTCCCAATACGTGTAATATACCTAAAAAAGGGTACAAAAAAGGAGGATTGTACAAAATCCGTATAATCCTCCTATTAAATTGAAGATCACAATTCGATTATTTAATGAAGCTTACGTGTTTATAAATCTCTTCTAACACTTCATCTTTCTTCGCATTGTATTCTACTTTTTTATTTTCAAAGTAGTTATTCCCTTCCGCATCGATGGATACGATGAGCGGACCAAATTCTTTAACCTTAAAAGTCCATAAAGTTTCACACATACCTAATTCTCTCCAATTAGCAGATTCTACTTTTTCGACTTCTGTAGCAGCAAGTACGGCATTACCTGCAGGGAACACACAGTGTAGTGCACCAAAGTCTTTGCAGGCACGTGCTGTTTCAGGACCCATTCCACCTTTACCTACAATGAGACGTACACCTGTCTTTTTAACAAATTCATATTCAAATTTTTCCATACGCATAGATGTAGTAGGTCCTACAGATACAACTTCAAATTCATTATCGCTTATTGTACGAATAATTGGTCCTGCATGAAGTATAGCCCCATCTTTAACATCAACCGGTAACGTTTTACCTTCTTCTACCACACGACGATGCCCCATATCACGACAGGTTGTAATATGCCCAGTCAAATAAATCACATCGCCTGGCTTAATGCCTGCTAAATCAGATTGTTGAATAGGTGTAGTTAATATTTTCTTAGCCATTATAATGTCACTCCTTTATGAGATTTAACTGTGCAATTACCATCCTTGTCAAATACGAGATTGCCGCGACGATGATTCCAACAACCTACACTAACAGCACAAGAAATAACAGATGGATGACGTGTTCCATGTTCAATGTTCACACCTAAAACAGTTTTATCCCCACCCATACCTTGAGGTCCAATACCAATCTTATTAATTCCATCTTCTAACAATTGTTCCATATAAGCCGCTTTTTCATTAGGTGCTTTTGAAGATACAGGGCGCATTAATGCTTTTTTAGATAATCCAGCAGCGGTATCAATAGTTGTAGCAATCCCTACACCTACCAATAGTGGAGGACACGCATTCAAACCATAGCTTGTCATCAAATCAAGAACAAACTTAGCAACACCTTCATAGCCTTCACCAGGCATCAATGTTTTACCTGACCCTGGCAAGGAACACCCGCCACCAGCCATATAAGGGAAGATTTCTACATCATCACGGCCAGGAATGATATCCCAGTGAATATAAGGTGCAGTGAGGCCAATATTTTTACCAGTATTAAACTCATCAAAAGTTTCTACACAGTTCAATCGTAATGGAGCCTCTTGTGTAGCCTTATAAGTTGCTTCTCTTAGAATATCTTCTAATTCTCCTAGTAAGGGATAATTAGATCCAACCTTTACCCAAAATTGTAATACACCAGTATCTTGACAAGAAGGACGATTAAGCTGAGCTGCTAAATCCATATTATGTTGCATTGTTTCATAAATAGATTTAGCCATAGGATTTTTTTCATCCTGTGCCAATTCATGAATTTTTTCTTGTACATCATCAGGCAATACCTTTGCCATATAAGAAATGAAATTAGCTATCTTATTTGTCATTTCTTGTACTTGTTGTTCCTTCGTACTCATCGCAAACCTCCAAAAAGACTTCATTATTTAAGACGTGATTATTTCTGTTTCGGAACCTTAGCTCCTTTCGATGATTCTATTCTACTCTTTTTTCAGTATATAACTATCCAATTTACAAGTTCATTTTAAATAATTAAATATCGTCAAAACTATATAAAATGCCTATAATCTAAAATTTTTAGCATTATAAAATATACAATTTCACCCATAATAAAACTAAAAAGAGCATTACTTATCTAAAAGTAATGCTCTTTAACCATATATCTACAGAGGATTATCATATATACAAAATCACCTATACCTAATGATTGTATATTTTTCAAATTATGTACATAGTGGAATGCAATTTATGCCATATCATCACCATATTGAAGCTGAAAAATTAAGATGATAGTTTTTTAACAACAATCTCCAGTTGTTCCTTAACATTCTGTAATTTTTGATTAGCACTCTCTAATTCAAGACTATATAGAGAATCCGCTTTATAGGGGCCACAAGCTTCTAAGATCTTCATAATATCTTTTTCTTGAGTAGAAATAATTTCCTTCCAATCATGTAACTTTGTCTTTCGTCCCATCTCTTTTGCTTGCTTTCTATATTCAGATGGAGTTGTATGGAACCGCTTCTTAAATGCCACATTGAATGCCTTAATATCTGCAAATCCACAACTGCTAGCAATATGTGCAACCCCATCATTAGAATTAACAAGACGGACTGTAGCCTCTCGCAATCTCAAGCGCAATACATACTCAAGAAAAGAAACACCTAACTGGCGTTTAAAGAATTGAGATGTGTAGTTCACATTATAGCCGCCTATCTTTGCAATATCTTCTAGCTCAATCTTCTGTTGATAGTTTTCATCGATATAAGCAATCATCTTATCAAAGGTGGCTACGGTCATATCCGCAGGTTTTGTATGTACAGGGATAGACTTAACCGTATCAATTTCACGATATATAGCACTAGTCAAAGCTAAATAATGATGTTCCAGCCATAATTGATAATCAGGACTTTTACCATTCACCATTAACAACATCATTTGTGCTGCATGATGCCGTAATAACGTAAAGAAAGGATTATTCCGATTACTTGCATCTGAACGCAGTACAAATTGATACATTCCAAAGTTAGGCTCAAAGTGTTGGAAAAACTCCTTACTTATATGAATAACAAGAGCCGTTGTATCCTCCTCTAAAGCCAACGTAGCATGTCCTACTTGAGGAGACATAATGATGCTATCAAGAGGTTCCATTGTAAAGACCTCACTGTTACAACTCATGTCTATTCGTCCCTTTAACAAAACTAAGATTTCTACCCCTCTATGCCAGTTGTAATGATAGGTACTAACCTTATATATATCACTATTGAAATCTATATGGTTATGTTTATAGGTATAGTGAAAGTAATCCATAGTTGCAAAACTCTCCCTGAAAAATCAAAAATGCATTCCTTATTAATCAAAGGGATGCATTTATTATGATATATATATTAAACAACGGTCAACCGTAATTTTATATTTATATATCATCAAAATCATAGATTTAACGTTTCTACATGTTAATTACATAACCGCTGTAATCGCTGCTGCCAAACCGAAGAAGATACCTGGTGCATTAGCTAACGCTACTGGAATATCTCTGTGTTCTTTGAACAAACCATAAGCTACCCATAATGTACAGTTAATGGCAGCTACGAGTGGTTGAATCCAATCACCAGTACCAGGATTCGCTAGGTTATGCATGATTTGTGGGAAGTAAGATACATACATAGCTACAGCAGTAACAGTTGCAACTTTACCTACGTTTTCCATAAATTTTACTTGATTCATATATCCTCCAAAATTATAACTTACTAATTTTTTACTCCTGATGAAGTATATTCTACTCAGTTTGGAGAATATAACTATCCAAATTAAAAGGTAGTTTTTCTAGTAAAACTTACATAAAACGATGATTTTCTTTTGATTTATTATATTTTTATTTCCCGACAATCTATAAATCCTCCCCCATAAAAGATATCAAAAAAGCACTACTTATCAATAGTAGTGCTTTTTAGGTAAGTATTTGATGATTTTTTATATAGAAAATCACCCAATTCTAACATTTATATATGTATCAAAAAATATTTGCTAATATTTTGCTAACAATACCTAGGTTATGAAGATATACATTCTATCGAACTATATGGAATTAATTATAAGTTCTTTACAACATCAGCTAATTTTTCTTTCAAATGTTCTAACTTCTTACTCATGAATTCTAACTCATCCTTCGCTCGTGAGTCATCTTCATAGGACAAGAATGAATGAAGTAGATTTATAACATCTTGATTTTCTACAGAAATAATTTCCTTCCAATCTTGCAATGTCGTTTTACGCCCAATATTCTTTACTTGTTTGCGATACTCTGTTGGTGTTATGCGGAAATGCTTTTTAAAAGCCACATTAAAAGCTTTAACATCGGCAAAGCCACAATCACTCGCAATTCGTGCTACAGCCTCATCGGTGTTAATTAAACAAAGAGTAGCCTCTCGAAGTCTCAAACGCAAAACATATTCAACAAAAGAAATGCCCATTTGCTTTTTAAAGAACTGAGATGTATAGGCAACATTATACCCCCCAATTTTCGCAATATCTTCTAGCTCTATTTTCTGCTCATAATGCTCATCAATATAGGCAATCATTTTATCGAACGTTGCTGGTTTCATATCACCAGGTCTAGCATTTTCATGAATCTTTTTAATAGGATCAAACTCTCTAAATACATCCCCAGCCAACGCTAAATAATGATGCTCTATCCACATTCGATGTACCGGACTTTCACCTTTAGTCATCAATAACATCGTCATAGCTGCATGATGCCGTAAGGTTGTAAAGAATTGACTGTGACGATTACTATTATCTGAACGCAATACAAATTGATAGGCGCCAAAATCTGGATCATACTGTTGGTAAAATTCATTTCCTACATGAAGAACAAAGACAATGACATCCTCCTCCAGAGCTAATGTAGCATGTCCCACTTGAGGAGAGATAATGACCACATCAAGTGGTTCCATCGTAAATGTCTCACCATTACAACTCATTTCCATTTGGCCTTTTAATAGAATAAGAATCTCCGTCTCACCATGCCAGTTATAATGATATGTGCCAACTCTATATATGTTACTGCTAAACTCTATGTAATTATGTTTATATGAATAGTCGAAATAATCCATAGATATTCAATCACTCCATATGCCAAAATGCACCCCTTATAATCCAAGGGATGCATTCATTATGATATATTTATTTAACTACGGTCAACAGCATCTTGAAGTTTTCTCGGGCATCGAGGCTATGAGGCACTTCAGAAGGCATAATTAATGTTTCACCAGCTTTCACATTGTGTTCCACATCACCGACGACGATGTGTGCCTCACCATCAAGAATTTGCACAATCGCATCGCCTACAGTTACATGCGTTGAGATTTCTTCGCCCTTTGGTAACGCAAATAAGGTAATACTGAGGCGTTCATTTTGGGCAATCGTAATACTAATCACTTGCCCTTCTTTATACTCTAAACGATCGCCTAGATGTAAAATTTCGTTGACTGGGATATTTTTTGTGAAAGTTTTACTCATAGAAATCACTCCTTATATAACTACATAATGGTAAAAGTAATTAAAAAGTAGATTGAAATAAATTTTGTCAAAACTCAATTGATGTAACTAAAAGGATTATCCTTTTGTTACAATTATTATAAATTAATTGAGATTTAATTTCAGTTCCTACAGCAACAAAATTGAAGTAATTTTATATACTTATATAAATAAATAGACGAGGCCTTCAAAGAGACCTCGTCGTGTTATTTATATCTATTAATCTTACAAATATTTAATATGCTAAATTTTAAATGCTACATATATAAAACTTGTAAGTCCATATATTTTAAACCGCAGGTAGTAATCCTAATAGATACACATCAAAGATATCGCCAGGCCGCACTTCGTGTACACCACGCGGAATACATGCCAATGCATTAACTGTATATAAACCTAGCATACTACTACTGTTAAAGTGACGATTTGCCACAAAACGTGGTGCCCCACCGCCAAAGATTACTTTGCCTTGTACATACCGATCAAAGGCATTACGCTTAAAGATTTCTGAATCCATTACGCAGGCTACTACCGGTGTGGTCCAGTTTTTTAGGCCTTTATATCGTTTCAATGTTGGCGCTACGATTAGATGCCATCCATTGAATGCAGCCCCTGGATTACCAGATAGACCAAAGATGATTTGACCTTTCGGCGTCACTGCACCATAGGATGCAGCACCTGGACGCATTTGAATGCGCTCATAAATGGATTTAGCGCCTAGTTTTTCATAAATAAGAGGCATTGTATCAAACAGCCCTACTGATACACCGCCAGAGCTAATGATGATATCGGCATCTTCACTGAGCTGTAACACATGGTTAATTTCAGAGTCTAATTCCTCTGGAGCATCACTGACATGATAGTGCGTAATCTTATGAAAGCCTAAATCCTCCAAGAGTCCACAAATCATAGCTCTATTAGAGTTATAAATTTTACCAGCTATTAAGCTTTCACCAGGTTCAATTACCTCATGGCCAGAGGTAAGGACTAGCACGCGAGGCATTGCATTGACAGCAATCTCAGTCAACCCCAGACCAGTCAAAACAGTTTGTACCGTAGAGGTTACCTCTGTTCCACAAGGAATCACAATAGTGCCAGCACTACATTCCTCACCTTGAGGGATGATATGATCGCCACATTTGTATTTACCTTGAATTGTGATTGTTGTACCTGGTTCTCCGGAGCCAACTACCTGTTCTTGCATGATAACAGTATCACATGTATCCGGTATAGGTGCGCCCGTCATAATACGTACTGCATGACCTAGTGCAACAGGTTGTTCCCATACAACGCCGGCGCCTATAACACCGTCAACAATATACTCATTACAATCCGCGGAAAAGGCAATGGTATACCCATCCATCGCTGATTTTGAAAAGGCCGGTACATCTGTGGGTGCAACGATATCCTCTGCCAACACATATCCCTTAGCAGACTTAACATCAATCATTTCTACTTTATAAACTTGCGTATCTAAGGCCTTCTCCCATAATTGAAGGGCCTCCTCAACAGTAACGACGGCCATGTAAACACCTCATCATTTCCTGTATGTGACGTACTAATCCAGGTACGTCTTGGTCTAACTTGCTAATTTCGATTATAGCTACTCGATCAATAGAATCTGAGATAAGCTCTTCTGTATGTCCTTCTTGCGTAACCTCTATAATAGGGGCAATGCCTTGGGACCTTGTTTCTAGTATAACTATATCCACAGGCATAAACTGTGATATTTCATACAGATTTGATTGTTCTTTAGTGCGTATACGAATCGCTGTTTCATTAGGACCTGCAATAGCCACCGCATCAGCACCAGCTTTATAAGAAAGGTCTGTATCGGTTCCTTCATGATCTATTTGAAAGCCGTGTTTATCACTCTTTACAACGCCTACAGAAAATCCAGCTCGTTGTAACTCCGCTACAAGACGGGTTACTACCGTAGTCTTACCTGTTTTACGTTTTGATGCTACTACACTTATAACTGGAACTCGACGAAACTCATTTTCTGCTAATGCACGAGCCCATTGATAGTCATCATAATGATTTACATTACTTAGCTCCCAATCATAATCACTGGCATCAATAGATTCAACATGACCAATCGTATCAAGGGCATGCTGCAACGATACGTCTTTACCGGCTAGAATAGATGGAAGTAATGATACAATATGAGGTCTATAAATTCCCGCCATAGGTTCTGGCTTACCTCTAGAACCAGTAGGAACTATGACATTCCAATTATTATGATTCACTTGATATAACCAATCATAATATAAATCCATAGGCATAAATGGCATATCTACAGCCATCACCGCATAGGCAGGACTCATTCCAACAGCTAGAGCACTATAAAGTCCCCCTAGAGGACCACATCGCTCAATAGAATCCCGAACAATAGAAACTTTTTTCTTCTCATCGTTCGATAACGTATCAATGATATGAGTCTGAATGGCATGTCCTAACTGATCATCATCACCAATGGAGATGATGATATCATCCACATCCGCTTCTAATCCCTTACGAAGTGCATGAGATATGAGGCTTTCACCATTAACCCAAGGCAATAATGCCTTAGGTTGCCCCATTCGAGAACTCAAACCACCAGCCAAAATAATTAAACCTAATTTATCCACGACGTCCTAAACCTCGTTTAACACCTTGGTAGATGAATAGTAAAACAACAATATTTAAAATCCCATCTGGCACCATATAAGAGGCATTATAAATCATGGAGTAAATCCATGGATTTTGACCTTGAGGTGCATAGCTAGCGAACACAACGGCACCGCTCACAACAGTGGCGATCCAGCGCAATGCAATACCAACAATAGAACCTGTAATGAGTCCAGAAATAGAATCTTTGAAGTAACCACATACACCTATGGCACCATAAGCAACTAGATAATCCAATATAATACTTAAATAGTGTACAGATGATTTAAAGCCTAAAATAAAATGTAAAATACCATATACGACGCCAGCAAAAATTCCCCGTGCACCACCCCAACGATAGGCATAAATCATGAGCGGCACCAAAGCTGCAGCCTTAATAGAGCCTCCTTGAGGCATATGAAAAATCGTAATAAAGGATAATACTTGAGCAATTGCAATCGCCACACCTGCTTCTGCAAGCATGCGAGTTTTGGACTGATCCATGTCAATCAACCTCCTTTTACCATATATATTAATGTATATAACTTGCATAATCTACTTGTATTGTACTACAGTTCGTTTCTGAGTCCAAACAAAATATTCGGAACGTATTGAAAATTTTACGCGTCTCTTGTATAATGGTACAGGTTCAATTTGTAATACTCGAAGGAGATATAGAAAATATGATTAATACAACGAACATCTTTGATTATGAAGACGTGCAATTAATTCCTAATAAATGTATCGTAACTAGCCGTAGCGAATGTGATACACATGTAAAATTAGGTAATCGCACATTCCGCTTGCCAGTAGTTCCTGCAAATATGCAAACTATTATCGACGAAGAATTGGCAGAAAAATTAGCTCGTGAAGGTTATTTCTATATCATGCATCGTTTCCAACCAGAACGTCGTATGGACTTTGTAAAGCGCATGCACGACCTTAATTTATATTCTTCTATTTCCATTGGTGTAAAACCAGAAGAATTTGCTTTAGTTGATGAATTCAAAAAAGCAAACTTAACACCTGAATACATTACAATCGATATTGCACATGGTCACTCCAACGCTGTAATCGATATGATTCAATACATCAAAAAGAACTTGCCTGGAACTTTCGTTATCGCTGGTAACGTAGGTACACCAGAAGCAGTTCGTGAACTTGAAAATGCTGGTGCAGA
This sequence comes from Veillonella faecalis, assembly GCF_024677885.1. Taxonomy (NCBI): domain Bacteria; kingdom Bacillati; phylum Bacillota; class Negativicutes; order Veillonellales; family Veillonellaceae; genus Veillonella; species Veillonella faecalis. The sequence continues at coordinate 71,514 of NZ_JALBWL010000001.1, read as the reverse complement.
TGCAACTAAAGTTGGTATCGGTCCTGGTAAAGTTTGTATCACTAAATTAAAAACTGGCTTTGGTACTGGTGGTTGGCAATTGGCTGCTGTTCGCTGGTGCGCAAAAGCAGCTACTAAACCTATCATTGCTGACGGCGGTATCCGCGATCATGGCGACATCGCTAAATCTATCCGCTTTGGTGCGACTATGGTTATGATTGGTTCCCTATTCGCTGGTCATGAAGAATCTCCAGGGGAAGAAAAAATCGTTGACGGCAAAGCAGTAAAAGAATACTTTGGTTCTGCTTCTGAGTTCCAAAAAGGTGAACGCAAAAACGTGGAAGGCAAAAAAATCTTCATCGATTCCAAAGGTTCTATCTTTGATACATTAGTTGAAATGGAACAAGATTTACAATCCGCTATTTCTTACGCTGGTGGTACTACTCTACAAGCAATTCGCAAAGTAGACTATGTACTTGTTAAAAACTCCATCTTCAACGGTGACCGTTAATACAATATTACATGTAAAAGCCACAGGATTTATCCTGTGGCTTTTTTGTATGTAATCAATGTGATCTACAACATATTCGTAATAATATTGCCATATTTCATAAAAATAGCCCCAAAGACATATCGTCTTTGGGGCTATTATTTAAGCTTCAGCTTCTTTTGATTTTTCCATTAACATATAAGCGTATTTACCAGTACCTGCACTTACTACAAGTAATGCAGTCAATACGATAAATGCTACTGTAAGACTTGTGCCATGAGCAATAAAACCAATCAATGCTGGTCCCATCAAAATCCCCATATAACCAAGCATGGTGGATGTTGCCACAGCTTGTGTCATAGGAATTACATTTTGTTCCCCCATGGCAGAGAATAAGTTTGGTACTACCATAGCTAAGGAGATACCAAGTAATAAATACGTATACATAGAGCCATAACCTGGTAAGAATACGATAAGCCCCATTGCAATAGCGCCTAATAAATACCCACCAACAACAACTTGTTTAGAGGTTAAATGTTTACCAATTGTATTCCCCAACAAACGGCCAATACACATAGTACCATTAAAGAGCATAACGCCCATAACGGCCTCTTCAATAACGATACCTTTATCTTCGAACAAGTATAATGCACTCCAATCCCCTACGGCACCTTCAACTAAGTAAGATACAAATGACAATAGGCCAAAGATAATAGCAATAGGATGGAAAGATAATGGGCTTTTAGATTTTTTAGTAACCTTTGCATTTGGATCACTACCAAAGGTCAACATAAATTGGCTAACCACAACCATGGCAATAAATAATACGATGAGAAGGCCCCAAATACTTTCATTAACAGGTAAGGATAATATTTTTAAGAACACTAGCAAAACACCAGCACCGGCAAAACCGCCTAAACTCCATCCACCGTGATAGGCACCCATTAAGTGTTTCTTACTCACCTTTTCTGTCAAGATAGCTTGTAAATTGGCAGACGCACCACTTAAGCCGACGCCAATACCAAAGAAGAATAAAGCAGCTGTGGTCGTAGCAATTGTAGAGCACATGGTAACAACCGCAAGAGATAACATCCCAATAAAGCTAGCTAATAAAACGACTTTCTTGCATCCAAAGTTCTCTACTAGCTTACCAGCTATGGCCATGGACAAACAAGAGCCTACACCGAGCACTAAAATCATAGAGCCCAATACATCTTCACCGATACTAAGCTTTGCTTTTAAATATGGTACAAAGCCAGCCCATAAAGCTGTATACATACCTGGAATAAAGAATCCCCCAAAGGCACCACGAATATTTGCTGTTGAAATAGAAACTTGATTGCTCATTACATCCTTTCTGGCTTCTAGAACCGTCCGGCGAAGAAAGGCCCTTTTTTATCCGCAAAGCGCTAAAACTTGCATTCTTGCAGGAAACCATTTTAATTACATATGATTTATTATTGGAATATAATAACTCTCTTTATGATACATGTAAAGAGGGTTTTCTAATTTTAAACTAAACTTAAAAAGCGATATATAGTATATCTGGTTAAATATAACTAATTAGTCTTTTAGATGACAGTTAGTAAAGGAGACATATCCCCACACAGCTTGTAAGTAATGCTAAAAGAACAGGTACAGCAGTTCGTTTAAGTAAGTCTACTGATTTAATATGGGCCACGCCTGCTACACCGACCATTACGGGGCTGATTGGGCTAAGGAATAAGCCTAGGCTTGCACCGTTTTGCATACCAAGCATAGTAGTAATCGGATCAAGGCCTAGATGAGCTACGATATTAGGTACTAGTGGAACCAAAGTAAATAATGGCGCTACATTGCTACCTGTCACCATGCTAAGGCCTAACATACCACCTCCTAGCACAGAGGTAAGTCCTATGGAGTTAAGAGATAATGTCTGAAGTGCCCCAAGTAAGGATTCAATAAGACCTAAACTCACTAAACCTTGGGCGAAGATTTGTCCCCCTATAATAAGTGTCACTGCATAAGAAAACTGATTCCCCATGCCTTCAAAGAAAATAGTTGTACTTTTAAGAACTGTACGCAGATTACGATGACGAATTAGTTCAGCTAATAGAGCTATACCAAAGGCAAGCATCATAGCCAAGGTTACATTCATCTTCACCCCAGGTAAACCATATTGACTAAAGCCCAAAATAAAACACAATGGCAATAATGGGAATATCATATACGGCTTAGGCCCTATTGGCGCCTCTGGAATACTTTCACAAGCATCTATAGCCTTAGGTTCCTCCACCCGGTCACGATATTTCTGCCAGAAAAAGTGTGCTATAGCCGTCACAACGGCGACTAAGAAATAAAGACGCAACTGATAGCCTACAAAATAGTTTGGCACAGGCATATTTAAGGTCTTTGCAATGAGTAAGGTAGATACCGCACCAGGTCCTACGTCCATAAGATGTCCCGTAGCAATAACCGCTGCAGCCCCCACTGGGCTCACCCCAAGGCGAAGCAATACAGGATACATAGTAACCATCATAAGGAGTGCAAGACTCAACGGATTAGGTACACAAATAGACAGTCCCATATTAAGAAGAAACATTAGGGCCAATACAATATATGGGCGATTTAGACGATATAAAGGACGTATAAATGTATGTGCCAATCTCGTCCCTGCCCCAATATGCTCCATATATTTTGCATAACCAGCACAGGTCATAATCATGAGGCCTAAATTTACTATATTCTCGGACGTAGCAATTCGCACAATATCCATGGCATCAAATACCAAGACACCTGTAGATTGAGACTCAACGAGTATAGCATCAATCCAATTTGCTTCATAAGCAATAAACATCATGAGAATCCCCATACCAATTAAAACTGGCTGTGGTTGATAGCGCTTCATTAACAATATACCTGTAATAGCAATAATGGTGATACATATAACTATATTCATAAATAAGCACCTCTCAACTAGAGAATATATATTAGACCTATATAAGATGTATACTACACTTGTATTAAACCCATGTTATACCTATATTATAGCTATATCATGCACAAAAGATAAATAAAGATACAATGAAAAAGCACCATTACCCTTAAGATAACAGTGCTTTTATTCCTTCTTATACTTTTATTTATGCTCTTTCAACCATGCAATGGCATATTCAGCATATACGGCAGATGCGGCAGATAGTACAGTATCATCCATATTGAATCTATTATTATGATGATCGTAGGTAGCCTCTAATTCAGGATTTTGAATACCAATAAAGGCAAAGCATCCTGGTTTATCTTGTAAATACCATGCAAAATCTTCCCCTGGCATTACTTTACGCATTTTAGAAAGCTTGTCTATACCTAATGTATCAATAACGACACGTTCCGCCAATTCACTGGATGCAGGATCATTAATAGTAGGCGGTACTTTTTTTACATATTCTAATGTAGCAGTTGCTCCATAAGCCTCAGCAGTATGTTCTACTACGCGTCGTATGGATTCAACATAGTACTCTTCTTGGTCTGGGTCAAAGAATCGAATGGTCCCCCCCATTTTAGCTTCACCAGGGATAACATTCCATTCAGATCCAGAGTGAATATTACCAATAGTGAGTACAAGAGAATCTAAGGCACTCACATTACGAGATACTACGGTTTGCAAGTTCATAACGATAGCACTAGCTACTACAATGGCATCAATCGCTTGATGTGGCTGTGCACCATGGCCTTGTTTACCTTTTACATTAATAGTAATCTGGCTACTTGCAGCCATACGAGGACCTTCTTCTACAGATATGAGTCCTGCTGGCAAATCAATCCACACGTGGCCGCCAAAGATGGCATCCACCTTATCGTACCAGTCTCCAAATTTGATGAAATCTGGTGCACCCGCTCCTGTCTCTTCAGCAGGTTGAAAGGCTAAATATACGTCGCCTTCGATGCGATCTTTCATAGACATTAACATCTTTGCAGCACCTAACAAAATAGCCATATGACCATCGTGACCACAGGCGTGCATTTTGCCTTCAGTTTCTGATTTATAGTCTACTGTATTATGTTCGTGAACAGGCAATGCATCAATATCAGCGCGCAAAGCAATGGCTTTACCAGGTTTATCACCATGGATGATACCAATTAAGCCGATGCCACGCTCTGTATCTACATGAACCTCTACGCCCATAGATTCTAATTCTTTAGCCAGTGTCTTAGTTGTTTCAAACTCTTCATTGCTCAACTCTGGATGTTTATGAAAATATCTACGCCACTCTTGAACGTAGCCTTTATATTGTTCGATTAAATCGCGACTATGCATGGTATCGCCTCCTTATAAAATCCCATAATCAAGGGGAATAACAGGGTAAAAGTAAAAGAAAACGACAGGCATCGCCATGTCGTTTTCTTTATGTCTTATCGGTTGCGTAATACTGCTTGTACCGCCAAGGATACAACAGCTGTTGCAACTGCCACAGCAGCCGTAATTTTTGCTGTTGTGAAAAGTTCTTCTTTTGTAGGTTTTGCTTTTGTAGCAATATCTAATGTTTTTGCTACAGCAGGAACCAACACTTCGTTACGTAAGGATTCTGTATTCATATTTACTCCTCCAATATAGACTGTTTCTTCTAGGGTAACACGAATGAGAACTAAAGTCTATATATTCATCGATTTATCTCAATAATTATACGGTTACGCAACTATTTTAAATAATCATTATGAAAGTTATCCGAAATATTATTTTGCAGCTAACTCTGCAATAGCTTCAGCTACAATAGTAATCGCCTTTTCCAATTGGTCTTGAGGAATATTAAGAGCTGGTAAAAGACGTACTTTATTTTTTGCAGACAAGCATACAACGCCCTTTTCAAGACATTTCGGAATGACTGCTTTTGGATCTACTGTAGTTTCAATACCAAGCATAAGGCCCATACCGCTCACACCTAGAATACCAGGTTTGCCTGCTAAAGTAGCTTTTACATAGTCCCCTTTTGCTTTTACAGAATCTAAGAATTCTGGCGTTAAACGATTAATGATAGTATTGCCTGCTGCCGCACAGATTGGATTGCCACCAAAGGTTGTAGCATGTGCACCAGCATTTAACACATATTGCATCTTTTCATTGAATAATGTAGCCCCCATAGGAAGACCACCTGCTAAACCTTTTGCAGTAGATACTACATCTGGCTCGATACCAAATTGTTGATATGCGTATAGGCTACCAGTACGGCCATTGCCAGTTTGTACTTCATCGATTAACACGAGTTGATCCTGTTCATGAGCATATTTTGTAACGGCTTGTACAAACTCTTTATCTAGTGGCATAACGCCACCTTCACCTTGAATAGGTTCCATCATGATGGCACAAACTGCTGGATTATCAAGAGCTTTTAAAGCCGCATCAATATCATTAGCAGGTGTATGAATAAAGCCTTCTGTAAATGGGAAGAAATGTTGATGGAATACATCTTGGCCTGTAGCAGACAAGGTAGTAATAGTACGACCATGGAAGCTATTAATCAAGGTGACGATGACATGACGACCTTCACCGTATTTGTCATGGCTATATTTACGAGCTGCTTTGATAGCACATTCATTAGACTCTGCACCAGAGTTAGAGAAGAATACCTTCTTCATACCTGTTTTAGCGCACAGTTGTTTTGCCAATTCAATTTGTGGCAAAGAATAGTATAAATTTGAAATGTGGTTCAACGCATGAGATTGTTTTGTCACGGCCTCTGTCCATTCATCGTCATCGACACCAAAGGCTGTTACGCCGATACCAGATCCAAGATCAATGTATTCTTTACCATTTACATCCCATAAAATGGACCCTTTCCCCTTTTCAAAACATACGTTAAACCGGCCATACGTATTGGCTATATATTCTTTATCTTGTTGTTCAAAATCGATTGTATTACTCATTACATCCTCCAAACATACGGTCGTGCCGTCGTCTATCTATATGAAAGGTAACGATAGTAATAAACAATTACCATCATTATACCTACTATATTACTTTACAAACATAGTGCCAAGACCTTCATCAGTCAATAGCTCAATAAGAATAGCATGTGGAATCTCACCATTGATGATAAATACCTTTTGAGCTCCTGATTTGATGGCCTCTAAGCAGCAATCCACTTTTGGGATCATACCACCAGCGATAATCCCCTCTGCTTTTAATTGATCCGCCTCTGCCATAGTGATTTTAGAGATTAGAGAATTAGGATCATGTACATCACGTAGCACACCATCAATGTTAGTCATGGCCACCATTGTTTCCGCCTTAAGGGCACCGGCAATTTTTGCGGCTACCGTATCAGCATTGATATTATATGTCTTGCCATCAGCCCCCATACCAATGGAAGAAATGACAGGAATGTATCCTCTACTGATAACATCATCGATAATACTTGTATCAATCGTATCGATAGAGCCTACATAACCAAGCTCATCATTTTGTTTATGAACTTGAATCATATTACCATCCACACCACAGAGACCAACAGCCTTACCACCAAGGTCTGTTAAATCTGCTACAAGTCCTTTATTAACCTTACCGGCTAATACCATTTGTACTACATCCATTGTCGCTTCATCAGTGACACGCAAGCCATTTGCAAAACGGGATTCAATTTTCATGGCATCTAGTGTGCTATTAATAGCTGGTCCGCCACCATGAACGAGCACAACTTTTACCCCTACCAATTGAAGTAGCATTAAATCCTTCATAACGGATTTCTTTAATTCTTCATCAATCATAGCATTGCCGCCATATTTAACGACAACATATTGATCTGTATATTGTTTAATATATGGAACGGCCGCAGTTAAGATATGCGCCCGCATTGCATTTGTTACATCCTTCATAGTTCCCTCTCTAACCTAGTGCTAGGCCTGTATCCTCAGGCAAACCTAAAGCAATATTCATACATTGAACAGCAGCACCAGAGGCACCTTTGCCTAAATTATCGAAAATAGCATGAACCATAATGCGTTCATCGTTGCCAGTCACATAGATTTTCATGCTATCTGTGTTGCTCAATTGATTTGCATTTAACATGCCTGTATTACTGTTTTCAGTAAATGGTACGACAGTAATAATCGGGCTACCTTTATAAAAGTTTTCCAATGCCTGTTGCACTTTATCAATGCTTATTGGCTTTTGACATAAACGACTGTGAATACCTACAGTTACTTCCATGCCAGAATAATAATCGTCAACGATAGGAATAAAAATAGGTGTTTCACTAAGTCCACACACATGCTGCACCTCAGGCAAGTGCTTATGTTGTTGACTAAGACCATATTGACGCGGTGCATAGAGGAAATAATCCTTTGGTTCACTTTCATATTGGCCAATCATCTTTTTACCACCACCGCTATAGCCTGTTAAGGATGTGATAGTGAAAGGATAATCTGTTGGCACAAGACCAGCTTTTACAAGAGGTGCAATACAAGCAATCATTCCACTCGCATGACAACCAGGGTTAGCAATATGTTTTTCAGTAGCGATGGCTGTTTTATAATCCGCATCGAGCTCTGGGAAACCATAGGACCAATCAGCAGCCGTTCTAAAGGCAGTCGATGTATCAATTACCTTACATGGTAATTCACCGATAGCAGCCATAATTTCCTTAGATGCCGCATCAGGCAAGCAGAGAAATACAATGTCAGCCTCTTTAGCTACCTCTTTAATGGCCTCCACATTTTTACGATCCTCATCAGCTGTAGCTAATAATTCTATATCTTTTCTATCGGATAACCGTTCATGAATTCTTAAACCTGTTGTGCCTTCATGACCGACAATAAATACTTTATAAGGTGCCATAATAAACCTCATTTCTCACCTATTGGTGACTCACACCTATCTATACAGCTCTCAGTTATTACTTTCAGCGATTATAAATAGGAAACAAACTATACGATTCATCACCTTCTAGGGAGATGAAATTATTTCAAAGGATAGTCACTAAATGTAGCAACCATAACGGCCTTAATCGTATGGAGACGATTTTCTGCTTCTTGGAATGCTAAGGAGTTTGGACCTTCAAATACCTCTTCCGTTACCTCAATACCATTCATGCCGAACCGTTCAAAGATATCTTTACCTACTTGAGTTTCCGTATTGTGGAATGCTGGCAAGCAGTGACAGAATTTTGTATTTGGATTACCAGTTAATGCCATCATTTCTGCATTAACTTGGAATGGTTTAAACGTATTGATACGTTCTTCCCACATATCGTATGTATCCCCCATAGTTACCCATACACCTGTATAGATTACATCTAAGCCTTTAACACCTTCAGCTACGTTATCTGTACATGTGATGGTAGCACCTGTTTCTTTTGCAACTTTCAAACATTCTTCATAGAATGGACCTGCAGGCCAATATTGTTTAGGACCGATAAGTCTGAAGTCCATACCCATTTTAGCGGCGCCACTCATTAAGGCATTACACATATTAGATTGACCATGACCCACATAAGCATAGGAGATTTCATTCAATGGTTTGTCGATATTTTCTTGAAGTGTCAAAAAGTTTGCTAATGTTTGTGTTGGGTGGTCCATATCAGTAAGGCCATTCCAAACAGGTACGCCAGAATAATCAGCGAGTGTATCTACATCGGCTTGATCAAAACCTCTAAACTCGATGGCATCATACATAGATCCTAGAACACGAGCTGTATCTTTTAAGGATTCTTTTTTATTCATTTGGGAACCTGTAGGGCCAAGATATGTGGTATGAGCACCTTGGTCCGCAGCACCTACTTCAAAGGCACAACGTGTCCGTGTAGAGTCTTTTTCAAAAATTAATGCAAAGTTTTTACCTACTAATGTTTTGATTTCTTTGCCAGCTTTTTTATCGGCTTTTAACTTTGCAGCCAAGTCCAAGAAGTATTTAATTTCTTCTGGTGTGTATTGAAGCATTGTTTTAAATGATGTATGTTGTAAACTCTTCATGATAACCTCTTATTTCAAACTACTTATTTAACTACTTTTCTTGTAAAAATTCGGCGGCAATAGCAGCCATCATTGTTATACCAGTTTCCAGGATGCTTTCATCAATGGTGAAAGCCTCATTATGCAAGGCCGGATTACCTTCAAATCCAGTACCTAACCAAAGGAAAGCACCTTTTATTTTATGAAGATACGCGGAGAAGTCCTCTGCAGCCATAGACGGGAATTCAGGATGTACCACAGCTTCTTTACCAAGATATTTCTCTACAATAGATGTGGCATAATCAATGGCGTCTGGATTGTTGATAGTAGCACCATGACCACGTTTATAATCTAAGGTACTCTCTGTTTTTAATAACATATCGAGAGCTTGTAAACTTTCACCAAGACGTCGTTCTATATAATCCCGTTTTGCTGGTTCATAGGTACGGCATGTTCCTTCAAGGTATACATCGCCACAGCCTATATTGTATCTGTCGCCACCCTTGATAACACCGATGGTACACACGAGATTTTCCATTGGATTCGTTTCACGAGCCACAATAGATTCTACGTTTACAATCCAGTTTGCGGCTGCTACGATGGCATCTACCCCATTATGAGGCTCCGCTCCATGGGTCGATTTCCCTTTAATATGGACGAAGAAGTGATCCGATGCAGCCATCAAATTACCTTTTTTTAGACCTACCGTACCAACCGGTAATTGTGGCCATACATGGAGACCATATATCTCATCTACATCATCAAGAATGCCGCTATCTACAATACCTTGTGCACCTGGGAATAATGCTTCCTCTTCGGAAGGCTGGAATACGAGCTTTACTGTGCCATGCAATTGGTCTTTAATAGACTGTAAAATGGCTGCTGCACCAAGCAAAATTGCAATGTGGCTATCATGACCACAAGCATGCATAACGCCGTCATTTTCTGATGCAAATGGCAATCCAGTAGTTTCATGTATAGGTAAGGCATCTATATCAGCACGCAATGCAATGACTGGTCCAGGTTGAGCTCCTTCGATTTTACCGATAACGGCATAATCAGAAACATCATTTACAAAAGGAATGCCTAATTCACCAAGAACCTTTTGAATAAATAAGGATGTATTTTTTTCTTCACCAGATAATTCTGGATGACTATGAATATGTCTACGCCATGCTACAACTTGTTCTTTATATTGTGCGGCATATTTCTTGATCAAATCTTGTAATGTATTCATTACTCTATCTCCTTTATACACTGTATGTATATTTTATACATTATTAGCGTATTTTTATAACCTATGTACGTATTATAATACTATCACTCGTTTTATTCAAGTTTTATACAAATTTCCTGTATTTTTATTTGTTATACTATGGATTAATTTTTATCATAGTCCTTAAAACTGTAATTTACATGAACTTAATTTAGCTTATAAAATATCTAACAAATATATAATTATCATTTATATGTTTACCTATTTAAACTATAAATCAGAGAAAACTATTTGTATAAACACACAAAAAAGACACCTTCCAAGGAAGGTGTCTTGTGCTTATATATTCTTATATTCTTGTGCTTCTATTTCTCTATAACCGACTCATCTAGCTGTGTACCATCTGGTAAGAAAGCTTTTACTATTAATTTATTTGATGTAACAGTCATCGTCATATAGTTATTCTTATCTCGATCTGGTGCCACATATACATCTAAAGGATGTTCTTTCCACTTAGGGCGACGAGCATCTCCGGCAATACCAGTCAGAATATATAATGGTCCCGAAGCATCTCGATCAAAGTTACGTACATGCCCTCTATTACGATAAGAATGTAAATGAGCTGACAACACTAAATCTACATTAAACTCATCAAAGATAGGCATAAACAATACGCCCTCTTCGTTGAATCCTACATCACGACTTGCGCCAGGGCGGTCAAAGGCATATTGGAATGGATCCCGATGCATCAGAACTACGGTCCACTTTTTAGTATTTGCTGCCAAATCTTGGCGTAGCCACTGAACCTGTACATCATATAAATCAGGATGATGCGTATCATGATTATCCTCATGATTGCTTTCATAAAGTTGCGTATCTAATACAACGTAATGAACATCACCGAAGTCATAGGAATAATAACGACGATTAAAAGTTTCATTCCCATTAGGCGGTACTGCGAAATAATTTAAATACGCATAAGGCTCGCGCATTTTCCAATCTAATGTATACATCTCGTGATTACCTAATGTCGTTGCTAACGGCACATTAGCACTCAACGGTCTAATGGAATTTAACCAAGTGCGCCATTGATAGTCTTGTTCCCCATTATCTACAAGGTCACCCATGCTAATATACAGGGCTGTCCTTGGATTGCGATGTGCTGAGTCCTTTACAAGCTCTTCCCACTGAGAATAATCCCCCGACTGAGAGTCTGGATAGATAAGAACATCATAGACACTAGCGCCAGCGGTTTCCAACGAATACCAATCACTACGGCGATCACTGCCATACCCAACACGATACTCATACTTTGTTTTAGGTGTTAACCCTGTCAAAGTGCCCTCATGAATATAGGTAGTACTGCCATCATCGGTAAAAGCTTTATCTGTAGCATTTATGGTTTGTATAGTATCGGTCCCATCTTGGCGATATTCTATGATAGCATCAGATTCACTACTATCAGACTGCCACATAATGGTACGGCTTGTGCTATTATCTTGAGCTACAATTTGCCGAATATAACGACTTTCAGAATCGAGTAGTGGTTTTATTTCTTGACCACTCACCACAGCCGCAGTCCGTGCAATTCGACTGTATATAGTATCCCTATATACATAGCTACCTACAGTAGCAGCAACCACGGTAATAATAGCTAGTAAGGATATAATTAATCTTTTTTTGTTCATATAATTCCTTTATTAACTAAACTGTTTGACTAATATTTAATATGAACACATTATAAAACTTACACTTAACTTTAAGTCAAATAAGATTTTGCTATACTTCTTCAACATCTACTTTTCTATATCTAGCAGAAACACAACCCAACATATTTAATTGCGGTATATTCCACTCATTAGGTAAATAGATGTCACAAGTGATCTCATCGCCTATAGAATTATTAGCTATAAATTGATAGCGCCCTAATTCTTCATTACTGCATACTCTTTCAATCTGATTTAAAGTAGTAGCACCCCAAAATCGACTAAATTCTGACCAAATAATTTCCGTATCAACTTGAGATAATTCAACCTGTAGTCTATATGTTATGCCAACTTTGCAGCGTTTTTTTAACCCCTTTTCATCAGCACTACAAACCTTAGTAGAGCCTTTATCAAAAGACCATTCTAGACCATCTAACGATTTAATTTGGGTAGAAATAAGATTTTTAAAATTTGAAAAGTCTCCGAGGAAATGTTTACACGCTACCTCGAATGTATCCAATTTATCTACATTGCTCAATTCACAATACCTCTATCAAAAGATTTATCTATTATTTTTCGTAATATTGCTTCATTTGTGTATAGCCATTAACGATGACTTCAATTTCACCTGTTCTAGGATGGAAGATAAGACCGTGAATAGGTACGTCTTTCGGAATCAAAGGATTCATACGCAATTCGTCTACAGTGTCTTCTACATTTTCAGCAGGGTGTGTAAATCCATCTGCCCAGCGTTCCATTTCTTTACGGACCATATGAATCGCTTCTGGTGCAATACCACGAGCCAACATTTTTTCTGTTAGATCTTTTGCCGTAGTTTTTGCCATACCACATTCGTGATGACCAATGATAAAGATTTCGTTGACGCCTAGCTCATAAATACATACAAGTAAACTACGTACAACGCCATCAAAGGGACCTGTAATACAGTTCCCTGCAGTCTTTACAATTTTCGCTTCACCGCGGCCAATATCCATGGAATCTTCTAAGAAGTTAACAAGACGTGTATCCATGCATGTAACGATTGCCATTTCACGACTAGGCATCTTACTGCATTTTGTATCTGTTTCTACATAACCTGTATTTTGATCTTCTACATATTCTCTATTATGGGCTAAAATATCATTTAATAAACTCATAGTACCTCCTATATAAAAAGACCTTGGCATACAACCAAGGTCTCTATATCAATAATGGTCGATATAAATATTATATCATATTCAGTTGTACCCATTCTAAATCACTACCAGTCTTAGATCATTATCCTCTAGAAATAGATTTAGAATAATTAAGTTAAGACTTATCTATCAGGTGTAGATAATGCTTCGATAGCAACGCTACCACCGCGTACAACTTCAATGCGGTTGACAAACATATCTTTAAACAGTGCAATCATGTCGTTATTTTTAGATACTGTTTTTACACATTGTACGAGAACAGATTTGCGGTTATAATCTACTACCAACAAGTCAAAGGTTTGAGCAATGCGGAAGATTTCTTGTTTATCTGCTTCTTTGCAGCTGTTGACCTTAATAAACAATAGTTCTTTCTTTGTAATCGGCATATCCGTAAAGTCGATAACCTTAATTACCTCTACACTGCGATTAAGCTGTTTAATGATTTGTTCGTACGTCAAATCATCGCAAGTGAGCTCAATGGTCATACGAGACATGGTATGATCTTCTGTCTCTCCTACAGTCAATGTATCAAGGTTATAGTTTTTACCTGCGAAGAGGCCTGAAATTTTAGCCAATACACCGATTTGGTTTTCTACATACGCTGAAATGCAGCGCTTTTTCATATGTACTTCCATAGCCCCTCCTATTTTTTATCCTTTAATAACATATCACTTAAAGATTTACCTGCCGGTACCATTGGCAATACGTTGAGCTCTGTAGGAATGATGAACTCAAGTAAGGTCGGGCCATTTTTGAAAGTATCCGCCAATTGGAACCCTTTTTCAATATCCTCAACTTTAGTAATGCGCATTGCCTTAGCACCATAAGCCTCTGCCAATTTCACGAAGTCTGGCACATATTCAAACTCATCATTATCAATGATATCTCGTGTAACAATGGAGCTTTCATCCATCATCAAATTCGTACAAGCGTAACGTTTATCGTAGAACAATTGTTGCCATTGACGTACATTACCGAGGAAACCATTGTTTAAAACAATTAGCGTCACAGGTAAACGATAGTGCATAGCGGTAGCAAACTCTTGGATGTTCATTTGCACCCCACCATCACCACAGATGGCAAATACGCGCTTATCTGGATTTCCCATTTGAGCACCTAGTGCTGCAGGGAAGCCATAGCCCATAGTACCAAGACCGCCAGAAGTCAGCATTTGGTGTTGTCCTTGTACCTCTAAGAACTGAGTAGTCCATAGTTGGTTTTGACCTACGTCAGTAGTAACAATTGGGCGATCATAGTGATTATTGATGTAGTCAATGACTGTTTGAGGTGTTAAATCTTCTTCATCAGCTTGCGTTACAGGACGTTCTGCTTTAAGCTGTTGCAGTTGTTCAGGCCAATCACCAAGATCATGAGGCTCAATATACTCTAAAAGTTTTTCAATAGCCAATTTAGCATCGGCTACGATTGGAATATCTACTTTAATATTTTTTGAGATAGATGCTGCATCTACATCGATATGAATAATCTTACAATTTTGTGCAAAGGTACTTAATTTACCCGTAATGCGGTCATTGAAGCGAGTGCCAATAGAAATCATTACATCACAATCTGTGAGTGCCACATTTGGTGCATAGCCACCGTGAATCCCTACATTACCGAGGTATAGAGGATGACGTGTATCTACGGCCCCTTTCCCCATCAAGGTCGTTACAACTGGAATGCCTGTTTTTTCAATTAAATCCATCATAAGCTGGTTGGCACCACTAATGCTGACGCCACCACCTAATAGGAACAGTGGTCGCTTAGCCTTAGAAATGATGGAGCAAGCCTTTTTAACTTGCCCTACGTGAACAGCCATATTCGGTTTATAACCGCGAATATTAACCTCTGTAGGATATTCATCAGACCCCATCGCCTTTTGAATATTTTTAGGAATATCTACAACTACAGGACCTGGACGACCGGTACGAGCAATGTAGAAAGCTTCTTTCAAAATGCGCCCTAAGTCTTTACGATCACGGACAGTGACAGCATATTTACAAATATTACGGACGATACCAACTGTATCCACCTCTTGGAAGGCATCATTGCCCATAAGACCTAAGTCTACTTGGCCTGTAATACAAACGAGAGGCACACTATCTGCATAAGCAGTAGCAATACCTGTTACAAGATTGGTAGCACCTGGTCCAGAGGTTACCATACAAACTCCTACCTTACCCGTGCTACGAGCATACCCGTCAGCAGCATGAGCTAACGCTTGCTCGTGACGAGGCAAAATAACCTTTACCTGATCTTGTTTATATAATTCATCCATAATATCAATAGTAGCAGCCCCAGGATAGTTAAATAAGATTTCTACCTGCTCCTCTTGAAGGGCTTTTACCAAATACTGCGCGCCTGAAATCATAGGTGTCTCCTTATCTATGTAATACATGCATATTGCATTCTCAATATTCTCATTAGATATATCTAAAAAATTGAATATCTTATATAGATGTGATATACTCAGTAGTGTACCATATATTGTGGTGCATGAGTATGTATAAAATCTCAAATTATGTAAGTATATGTTGATTCTATCTGGAAAGGACTGTGTAACATGAAAGAAATCTTAGGTTTCCACTTAATCGGTTGCCCTTACTGCGAAAACGCATTCCGCGCTATCGATGAACTCGTTGCAGAAAACCCTGCATACGCAGATATTCATATTAACTGGGTTGAAGATCAAGATGCTCACGAGCTCTTCAAAACTCATCCATATGAATACTATCCAAACTTGTGGTTTGACCTCGACAAACAATACGAGGCTCAACCTGGTGAAAGCTATGAACAAACAAAAGCTTTAATCAAAGCTGTATTGGACAAAGCAATCGCGTAATCTAGTATTACATAAAAATGTGATAAATCCATTAAGAAAGAGGCTAGCAATGCTAGCCTCTTTTTTTGTCTTTCCATTCAAGATACATATGTTTAATTACTTGGATCGGTGATACAAATAACATTCTAGGCCCACCATATCGCATGATTTCACGTATCTTTTCACGATATGTTGGTCCATAGCAATGTGTTTTACATACGCTGCAAAAGGTTTTACTTTCCATATGCGGACATGCGTCAATGCGATGCTCCGCATATTCCCAAACCTGCTCGCAAGCCTCACATAGCTGCCCCTTAGGAGTATGATGCTTATTATGACAATAGATGCCAATAATTTGGTACATAGTTTTTAGTTCTAACTTACGTTTTTCATCAACTGTCATACTACTCTCCTATTTCACAGACCATGATACCCAAGCCACTTTATCAACCGTTTTATTATGGATTTCTCCATTAATGGCTAATGGTTCAATGAGATTTCTAATTTCTACTTTCATATCTTCAATATCGCCCCATGTATTATTATGAAGTCGCATAGCAAAGTAATTAACCGCTTTATCAAGGCTCATAACCTCTGTTTCAGGAACTGTCTTATAGGTTACTTTTACATTATGCCCTATTTCATGAATAACATCTAAACATGCTTTCATCTTGCCATCCCATGGGAATGAATCGCGACCAAAGAAATGTTCAGATAACATATCTACCGTTTCATCGCTGCGTTCACTAAAAGCGATCCACAAGCATTTATCCTTACTTGATTCATGCATGGCCCGAATATTTTCTACATCAAACATGATAGGGCAAAAAATACTATATGTTAAATCAAATGTTTTATCCCATTTTAGTTCACGGCGAGTCTCATCAGACCACGGTGCAATATACAAGCTAAGATCTAAACCTTCTGACTCTGCTAATTGTTTAGCACCACGAATCATACCATCAGATAAATCTATACCTGTTGCCTTATGGCCTTCACGAGCCAATCCTAATGCATAGTCACATACACCACAGCCAATATCAAGGGTACAACCGTCTTTAGGGGGCAAAAGATTTTCATCCTTCAAGAAGGATAAAAACTCTGTAACCTGAGCCTTACGATCGTCCCGATTGTGCATTTCTACAAAGTAATTAGATCGATTATTCCATGCATCTTGCTCATCGCGCCACACATCATTGACTGTAAGCTCTTGTATTCTATTTGTCATTCTATCTCCTCTGTATCACTACATCAAAACTATGCATTGATACAATTTAGTACTTTATTAATCTTAATTAGATAATCTATATGTTATTCATCACGTCCTATATGCCTAGTGTTCCACCTAGGATGTTCAGATTTTCACAAGGACATTTTTATTGTACATCATTCTCAAAACAAAATGTGTTACTCAAATCACATTTACACGTTATCTTGATATTATTAAATATATATTTTTACATAAATGCTATATTAGACGGTATTTTCAAAAACAAAAAACTCCACTCAACGAGTGGAGTCTTTTATCTCTCATTTTACAAATAGATTTATATACTATCTACTCATATACATCAATTGAATATATGATTACTTCTCTTCTTGTTTCTCTACTGAAGCAGACGCCTCTTCAATTTTAGGAGCTTCTGTTTCAGTTTTCTCTTCAGTCTTTACACTCTCATTATTAGAAGAAGATTCACGCTCTTGTTTAAGATGTTCTTCTCTCTTCGCTTGTGCTTCTTGCTCGCGTTTTTCAAAGGATTCTCTAATTTTATCTGTTGTATCCTTCAACTTGTCTGTGCCCTTTATAGCAAGATCTTTAATTGCTTCTGGATCAGCACCACTAAATTCAGCTAAAGCCTCTTCATTATTTGGATCAAAGAATGGGGCCTGGTTAAATCCCAATAAGGATGCTACAAATACCATTGGAATTTGAGCAATCTCACTATTATACTCTTTTACTTGGAAGTTATAAGTCTCACGTTTATTAGAAATGAACGTTTCATTTTCACTAATCGCTTCTAAGAATTTACTATATTGAGTATTGGCTTTTAACTCTGGAAATTGATTAGCTAAAGCTGTAATATTTTGAACTGTTTTTGCTGTTTCACGAGCCATATCTACAAAGTTATCAGACACTTTTAATTGAATTAATTTTTCATAATCATCATACTCATTTACAAGACCTGTAAACTGATTAACAATAGCTACTTTTTTCTCGTAAGCAACGATAATATTGGCACGTGCCTCTTTAATCTCTACAGTCAATTTTTGTAGTAAATTGTATTGCTTAACAAAAAAGAAAATCAAGAATATAATTATAAAAAATATAAGCGTAGAAAACATAGAACTCTCTCCATTTCGATTACAAATAACCATGCAATTTTGAGAATATTATACATATGTAAGATATAACCAATATGAAATTTCATTCATGAAAAGATATGAATTTATTAATCTCCAATTATTACTCGATATACTGGCAATCCATCTACCGTTTCTACATATTCTAATCCTTCAAAAGAATCCATTCCTTCTACTATTTTATTGGCAAGTTGGTTATGAATTTTCCTTAATAGTTCTACATTAGTAAAATATTTTCTATTATCTGCGCTTAACTCGACTTTAATGTCAGTTTGAAATACACCATCAATGCGATTCTCTTCATCTAAATCATTTATATCAACAATATGCTCATTACTTCGTAGCTGTTCAGATCCAATAATGAAAGCTTCACGTAGACCCTAATTTCTTCTCTAATAATTTTCTTGTTTCCCTCTTGAGTAAAGGCTTTTTAATAATGAAAAATACGGCAATGGTGGGAATCAACATAACAGCCAAAAGAGGTAGAATAGTTCGTGCATGTATTTCCATTCGTTTCTCTCCTATTACTAAAGTTAATATAGCTGTTTCATATATTATTTTTCTTTATTATAATAAAGAAAAGGAGGCTTTGAAAGTATGGGAAAATATATGATAATCCTTATGTTTCTATTGATCGCTATTGCTGTAGTTTTTGCTATTTATAACATATCTATAATTAGATCTATGCCTCCTGAAGAGCGTTATAAACTTCTTTACTTTAAGGATGATCAAGTCTCTATAGGCATCGGCTTAGCAAGAAGAACATTTAAATTAAGCGATATTCGTGAGGTACGTTTTTCTAAAGGAAAACAATTCCGTAGCATGGGCAGCTGGGCCGGCAGAATGCAAATTTGTAAACTAAATGGTAAAACAAGCCGTTGGATAGAATTTGATGGTACTGTCTATTACAAAAAGATGGTATATATAAATAATGAAGAAATCATTGATAAAGCAATAGACTTACTGATGAATGAATTTCAAGCACGAGGAATTCGTTGTACTAAATATAGATGCTAACATATAATTTTCTGAACTATACATCAACCTAAAGAATAAAGACACATAAAAAGGCTTCTCGAAATTTCGAGAAGCCTTTTATTTGGTGCGCCTAGCAGGATTCGAACCTGCGCACCCGGTTCCGGAGACCGGCGCTCTATCCCCTGAGCTATAGGCGCATGAATACCTAAAAATTATATCATATTACGCTATGGTTCGATAGTATAAAGTATAAATGGACTTAGTCTACATATAGAAAAGACCTTACTTTAAGTCAGTTTAGGTTCGAAATAACTATAGTTAAACTCAAGCACTACTGCTACACCGTCTAATAGTAAGGTCTTTATATTTATATTTTTTCTTTAATCAACGCTAATAGAGCATCACAGCTACGACTGACATCATCATAGGTTTCGTCAAAGTTTCCCGTATACCAAGGATCCTTTACATCACGGCTTTCACTAACAAAGGACATAGCCTTATATACCTTGGAATCTACATCTTCTCCAATGATACGTTTTAAATTACGTCCGTTATTTTCATCCATAATTACGAGGTAATCAAAATTATGATAGTCATCAACGGTCACTTGACGAGCCTTACGGCGCGTATATGGAATACCCATTTCATCTAGCTTTTGCTTAGTCCCATAATGGGTGTCGTTCCCTATCTCCTCACGAGATGTAGCAGCAGACTCAACATAAATAGAATCGCTAAGTCCAGCTTTCGTAACGATATGCCTCATATAAAACTCAGCCATCGTTGAACGACAAATATTACCATGACAAATGAATAAAATTTTAACCATCATAACTCCTATAGTACCTCACCAAGGGCTAAGGTATTAACGTACAAAGTTCGTAGATACTTTTTTCTCTTTATCTGTATCTGGATATGGCACACCTTGCTCCTTAGCTACGGCAAAGCTACGCATCATCCAAACCATATTTCTAGCCAAATTGCGCATTGTTTGCATACCTTCTTCATCCTGTTTAGCATCTTCAGCTACTAGACCATGGCTAATATTCCAATATGTAGAGCCTGCAATTGGCATTTGGGAAATACCAAAGTATTTATTAAGTACATCAAAGGAAGCCGTTGTACCACCGCGACGAGCTACGGCAATAGATGCACCGGGTTTAAAGGCAAATGGATTTGGCTTTACGCTTTCTGCACTATAGAATACGCGATCTAAGAAGGATAAAATACGTCCACTCGGATGTGCGTAGTATACAGGTGTTGCAAAGATAAAACCATCTGCATCTTTCGCTTTTTCTATGAAGGCATTTACATCATCATCCTTGAATACACATTCACCATGTTCAAAACAATAACCACATTGAATACAATCTCGAATCGGCTTATTACCAAGTTGAATAACTTCAGTATCTACATTTGCCTCAGTAAAGACCTTTTGTACTTCTTTTATAGCTTGCATAGTTGTGCCATTCACATGACTACTACCATTTACGATCAAAACTTTCATATTATATCCTCCTAACTCTTACTTAAGAAGTTGCATATTAACTGGCCTTTATATACTATCACAGAAATACAAAATTGTTAAAGTCTGTCCATCACAGCAAGCCAGTTAATATTTGCCTATTTGCCGCTATAGAATAATTCACATAAACACTTTTACAAAAAACTCTGTAGCAGCTCGATTTAAAGCTACTACAGAGTTTTGATATGCCTAATTAAAAGTTATGTCTAACGCCTGCATCGATACGCCATGTATTATCTATGGTAGCACCAAAGTTTTTAGTGAATGTACCATATAGATATGTGCTAGGGCGAACACTCCAAGAACCGCCGATTTCCGCATCAAGCCAAGTATCCTTCAAGTCAACTGTGGTTTGAACTGTTGGGTTACCTGGTGCAGAATATGTAGTATTTACCTTACCAGAGAATTCATGAGCTAGTGCTAGTTTTGCAAAGATATTGGATTTTTCTGTTTCTTTACCAATACCAATGCCAAGTCTACCTACGGCAGAGTTGACCGCATCAGATTTTACATGCATGGATCCACCACCTGCAATAGTTGCATCATAGGATACACCATTTAAACGACCTAATATGAATTCTACACTAGGGTCGATATAGAAACCATTTTGTTTTTTAATACGTTTGCCATATTCAGCACTCAAGGATGTACCAAATGTATGGTAGTTACCATTCAAACGTTGGCCGCTCATAGAGTTAAGGCTATAGTCGTTTGATAATCTATTACCACGAGCGATGATATCTATATACCGACCATCCTTATGTTGCTTTGTACCATATAAGGCTATACCGCCAAGCTTACCGTCGCCACTGCCGTTGGCATAAGAGTTACTAGATGTACTGTAATCTAGGGCACCGCCGAAAATCCAGCCATTGGAGGCTTTATGATCATATCCGATTTGTACGCCATTGTACGTCATATGTGCATCAGCACCATCTGTAATCTTAGATTTACCACCTATATATTTAGCCCATACGCCTTTATCTGTATTAGCTAGACGAAGATCACCTAAACGACGTTGTAAATCATTAGTATTATTTTTCCAGGCCATAACTGTTGAAGTAAGGGCAGATTTTGTGCCACTTACGAGTGATGATTCGCTAGCACGAATAACTTTTGTTGTATCATCTACAATGAGATGCCCTTGAGCATCAAAATGATCTGCCCCTAGGTCTACAACAGCACCAGGTGTAGTAACGCCTTCATTAATTTGAACTGTTGTGCTAAGCTTCTTATCATTGCCTGTGTATTGTAATTTCTCAGCTAATGCTTGAATATTCTTTTTGTAGCTTGCATCGTCGATGGTATTACCGGAATGGTCGCCTTTCATTGTAATATGGCTATTATCCGCCGCATGTTCAACGACGATTTGGCCTTTTCCAGCTTCGCTTGCTGGTACGCCAGATTTATAAATAGCATTCACATAACCGCTATAATTCTGAATTGTTATAGGCCGCGCATCGATAGGATGAATGTTACCTGCTGCAGTTGGGTTAATACCACCTACAAGATTGCGAACCTTACTCCCCTTGTATAGGTACGCTGCATTATCCCCTGATGGACGTTCTTTTTTAGGTGTAGGACGCTCCATGCCAATCCATTCATTATTCCAAGTAGCTCCGTTTTGTAGGTAAATATCTGCACCAGAATTATGAGGGTTTTTATTGCTTTCAGCATATTCATTCAAAACAGCACCGGTAAGGCTAGAGTTAGGTGTTGTGAAAGCTAGTGCTATATTAGTTGGTTCTACATTGTGATTTGGATCGCGGCCATAATCCTTGTTGATAAGGCCCACATTACCAACAGCAACTAAGTCATGAGTGCCTGGATGTTTGCCATCAGCGCCTGCATTAACATATACATCCCCTTCTTCTGCTACTACAGAATAGGTATCAGATGTTTCTACAGGATGAGTGATAATCTTACCGCCTCCATCAACAAGGATATGACCTCGTTGATTGACTTGTAAACCAGAGCCGATAGCATCGATATCCACATTACCTTTCACATGAATATTAGTATCACCATAGTCTCGATCAGGATTATCTTTACTTAGACGTGGTACCTTACCGCCATAACCAGCATAGACTGCACTCATATAATAATGACCTAATTCTCTCTTCGATGCTGGTGCATCATTCTTTAATCGTACAATAAGGTCTTTATCTACCGTTAGTTGTGAACCAAATCCATTATAAATACCTGTAACATTCTTACTTTTACCAGCCTCTGTTAAACTTTTACCATGTACATTAACTGTTAATGTATCCTCTATGTGTTTAACCTCAGGTTGCGTTTGTACTGGTGATCCCATTGTTAAACCCAGCAACTCCTCTGCTTTATCGCTAGTGGCATTAATTTCTGTAGCCATAGCAGAATAAGAAATACCTGTTAATACTAGTGCAGTCATCACGGCTGATACATGACGTCTAATCTTCATAATTCTCTCCTTCTTATATCATGCTTATAATACTCTCACTAAATCACATAAAATTTATAACACCTAAAAAGCACAAAAAGACCCCCTTAGTCCAACTAAGGAGGTCTTCTATTTACTCACACACTCGGTAAGTACTAAAATTACTAATTATTATTCTTCAGGAGAAATAAGGAAGGACAATGCACTAAAGTATTTATTTTGTTCCCCTTTATTTTGTGTAGGGAATGCAACTTCAACACCTACTACATTTAAGCCATCTGCTGTAACAGCTACAGTAGCTTTACCATTTTCATCGGCTTTAGCTTCACCAGTTAAATCATTTACTAAATCTTTGATAAGAGGTGCATTCGCATATGGTTTACCATCTTTAAACACTTGGATTTCATATGTATCACCTTTTCTTAATGTCAATGGATTAACAGAAGGTACAATTTGAATAAATGCATTCTTATCTACAAATGGTTTTGCTTGTGCATTCCAGTAATGAACATCATATTTGATAGCATGTGTACTCTTAACCGCACCAGGAACTTCGGTGATTGGTTTATGAATTGTTTTACCATCTTTAGTCTTAGTCCAGTAGCCATAATCAAAATTAGTTACAGTTACACCAAGGTCTGCTGGTGGAATAATAGCTACATTTTTTTCATGCTTCACAACTTGTACAGGAATTTGTTTGCCTTGTACATCATATCCAGTAATATTTTTTACCATATCTGCACTATAAGCATTATCTACAGGACCCTCACCTAATACAAGTACTTTTTCATCTGTACGGTTAGCGAAGAACACACCATGTGCATCAACAGAAGAGCATACATAGCCTGCAGCTAAACCTACAGCAAATAAAGATGCTAAAATTTTCTTATTCATAAGAACCTCCATAATCAATAATTGATTTCAACAAACTTGCTATTATTATACATCGATATGGATATTCCGTATATACCGATACCCGTATCAGCAAGATATTATGCAAACTCCATATATACAAGGTTCTATATTCCTATTAATCATAAATGATAAAATTATCACCAATTTTTCATATGAATATAATAAATAGGAATATCTTCTTTGTTATATATAACAAAAACGACGCCCCCATAGGAGCGTCGTTTTATATCACTAAGGATATTATTTTTTGTTTTTAGCAGCTTTCGCACGTGCGTTACGATCAAGGATTGTTTTACGCATACGAATACTTTCAGGTGTTACTTCAACAAGTTCGTCATCGTTGATCCACTCAAGAGCTTGTTCCAAGGAGAAGATGCGAGGTGGAGTCAAGCGTACTGCTTCGTCAGAGGAGCTGGAACGCATGTTAGTAACGTGTTTTTTCTTACATGGATTAACATCCATATCAAGTTCACGAGTATTTTCACCGATAACTTGGCCTGCGTACACGTCTTGGTTAGGACCAACGAACAATGTACCGCGATCTTGAACAGAGTTCAAGCCATATGGAGTAGTTTCGCCATTTTCAAATGCTACCAAGGCACCGCGTGTACGGGAAGGAATTTCGCCTTTGTATGGTGCATAACCATGGAATACATGGTTCATGATACCATTACCTTTTGTAGCTGTTAAGAATTGTGCACGGAAACCGATCAAACCACGTGCAGGAATTACGAATTCCATACGAAGGTAACCAGCTAACTCAACCATGTTAGTCAATTCAGCTTTACGTTGACCAAGATTTTCCATGACAGTACCCATGAATTCTTGAGGTACGTCGATAGTCAATGCTTCTAATGGTTCGCACAATTTGTCGTTAATAGTTTTGAAAATTACGCGAGGTTTACCTACTTGTAATTCATAGCCTTCACGACGCATAGTTTCGATCAATACAGCCAAATGCAATTCGCCGCGGCCAGATACTTTGAAAGCATCTGCAGAATCAGTTTCTTCTACCTTCATAGAAACGTTAGTTTCTACTTCGCGGAACAAACGATCACGTAAGTGACGGGATGTAACGAATTCACCTTCGCGACCTGCGAATGGAGAGTTATTTACGGAGAATACCATGGACAATGTTGGTTCGTCAATGGAGATGGATGGTAATGCTTCAGGATTTTCAGCATCTGCTACAGTTTCGCCGATATTGATATCGTCGATACCAGCGAACGCAATGATATCACCCATTTCAGCTTCGTCAGTTTCAACACGGTTCAAACCATTGTATGTATATACACGACCGATTTTCGCTTTACGAGTGCTTTCACCAGTCATGATAGCTACTTGTTGGTTAGGTTTCATTTTACCGCGAACGATACGGCCTACTGCGATTTTACCGATGAAGTTATCGTAATCAAGTGTAGTAACCATGAATTGAAGAGGACCTTCCAAATCACCTTGTGGTGCAGGAATTTCTTCGATCAATGTTTCAAACAATGGTTCCATATTTACAGCTTCGTCATCCCAGTTAGTTTTAGCCACACCAGCACGAGCAGATGCGTATACTACAGGGAAATCTAGTTGGTCATCATCAGCTTCAAGTTCCATGAACAATTCAAGAACTTCATCTTCAACCTCTTTAACGCGTTGGTCAGGACGGTCGATTTTGTTGATAACTACGATTGGTTTCAATTTTTGTTCTAAAGCTTTACGCAAAACGTATTTAGTTTGAGGCATTGGACCTTCATAAGCATCTACGAGAAGCAATACGCCATCAACCATGTTAAGTACACGTTCTACTTCGCCGCCGAAGTCAGCATGGCCTGGAGTATCAACGATATTGATTTTAATGCCATCATGCATAACAGCAGTGTTTTTAGACAAAATAGTAATACCGCGTTCACGTTCCAAGTCGTTGGAGTCCATTACGCGTTCTGCTACTTTTTCATTTTCACGGAACACATGGCTTTGTTTTAATAACGCGTCCACCAAAGTAGTTTTACCATGGTCAACGTGGGCGATAATCGCTACATTTCGAAGATTTTCGCGAATCATAAGATCCTCCCTTTAATTCTTTCAGTATATTCTATATCATATAACGCTTGTGAAAGTCGCTATATAGGTATATTCCCAAAATTGGCAACACTTAATTATAACGTAGTCTATAGAAAAAAGTCAAAGAAGTATAGGATTTCTAATCATGGCAATTTCTACATTTGATTATACTTTTGACTCATCTTAAGACTAAATTAGCTACATAAGCATATGGTATAAAAAAAAGATTTCTTATGCTACCTTGCCTCAAATAAGATAAAAGGAACGTCACATAAGAAATCTTGTATTAATATTTAGTTTGTATTAATCTTCACCAATCATACGTACTTCTGGCTCCAGATGTACACCATGTTGATCATATACGCGTTTTTGTACTTCTTTAATAAGATCAAGTACATCTTTAGCTTTAGCATTGCCAGTGTTGATAACAAAGCCAGCATGCTTATGAGATACTTGTGCATCACCAACAGATAATCCTTTAAGACCTGTTTGTTCAATCAAAGTACCTGCAAAATACCCTGGTGGGCGCTTAAAGGTTGAACCCGCGCTAGCATACTCTAAAGGTTGTTTAGATTCGCGCTTTTCTGTGAGCTCATCCATGCGAGCCTTAATAGCATCCTTATCACCAGGTTGTAACGTCATAATAACCTCTCCAATAACCTCATGATTATCGTGGAATACGCTATGACGATATCCAAAATCTAAGTGAGATGCATCGTACTCCTTAATATTGCCCTCGAAGTCTACAGCTAGTACTGAAGTGACCACATGGCTCATTTCCCCGTCATAAGCACCTGCATTCATAAATACAGCACCACCAAGTGTACCTGGAATACCAATGGCAAATTCAAGGCCAGATAGTCCGTTTTCCCAAGCAAATTCAGAAGCATCTTTTAACATATAACCAGAACCAATGCATAATACATTATCATTGCAATCCATGATTTGTGTCATATGTCGAACCGATACGACAGCACCGCGAATACCACCATCTTTCACCAAAATATTGGAGCCGCAACCAATAATAGTTACAGGCACTTGTAATTCGTGAATCTTGCGTAGCGTAAAGCTCAACTCATCCATCGTCGTAGGTTCAATAAATAAATCAGCAGGACCACCAATTTTAAATGTCGTATGATGACAAAGCAGTTCCTGTTCTCGTACACGTGTACTAGGTAATTTCTCTAATAAGGCTTCTTTTAAGTCCTTAATGCTTTGGTTGTTGTTGTTCGCCATGATCTAACACTTTCATCCCCTCAGTGATTGGTTCGCTAATGATTTTATAAATATCATTAGAGATTTGGCTCCAACGCATTTGTGCTTGTAAATAAGCAGCCGCTGCAGCATTTTCTTGAATTTGAGGCATCAATTCCTCTTGTTTCTTTTGCAATTCATCAGCTTCTGGTGCACCAGACAACTTTGCGTATTCCCATTGCATTTGTTGTGCCATAAATGTGCGCACCAAAGCCGCTGCTACTGCATCAGCTTTCAAAGCTTCTTGGGCAGCCATTAACTCTTTGTACTCTTCGGATTCACGCATAGCGTGAGCTAAATCATGAGCTTTATCGTAGTTCATAATATCCTCCTCTAACAACACCTGTCAAAATACTACCTGTCATGTAGATTGGGTAGGATTTCTAACACATATTTATTGTATATATCTCAATGGTGAAAGTATATTTATTTAGGTTGAATCCAGTTGCCTTCGGCTTTAAGATCTGGATAATCAAGTTGGCGCATAGCTTCATACGCAATTATGGCTACTGCATTAGATAAGTTTAAAGAACGCGCCTCATCTACCATTGGTATGCGAATACATGTTTCTTCAACACCTTCTAATAAACTTTCAGGCAAGCCTCTTGATTCAGGGCCAAATACGAGCATATCCCCGATTTCATACTTTACCTCAGAGTGGGTATGCTTTGCTTTTGTAGTAGCGTAGAAATATCTGCGATCAGGATATTTCGCATACAACTCTTGAATATTTTCATGTACCTGTACATCTACCAAATGCCAATAATCGAGACCAGCTCGTTTCACGTGCTTATCGTCGATAGAAAAACCAAGTGGTTTGATAAGATGTAGGGTCATGTGATTAGCTGCGCATAAACGCGCTATATTTCCTGTATTGCCAGGGATTTCTGGCTCATAAAGTACTATTTCCATTTTCGTTCCCCTATTCTTTATATCTATATTATTCTACAAAGGAACGCACAAAATGTCCACTTTTCCCGCCTTCTTTTTCTACGAGGTATGTAGGTCCCATAATCATGCCTTTATCAATGGCCTTACACATATCGTATACGGTGAGCAAGCCCACTTGTACAGCTGTAAGGGCCTCCATTTCAACGCCCGTTTTTCCAGTAGTCTTAACGATGGCACGTACCTTGACGGCCTTGTTATGATTTTCATCAGTGCAAGCAGGGCTTTCACCATCTACTAAAGAGCAGTGAACCTCAACCTTTGTGAGTGCTAATGGATGACAAAGAGGAATGAGATTGCTCGTTTGCTTAGCCCCCATAATAGCAGCTAGTTGCGCAACACTAAGGACATCGCCCTTTTTTATAGTACCTGCTGCAATGCGCTCATAAATTGCATCATTGATTGCTATGAATCCTTCTGCGATGGCTGTGCGGGATGTGATATCCTTATCGGATACGTCCACCATCCAAGCATTACCATCTTGGTCAAAATGTGTTAAATCCATACTATATCCTTACTAATTATGCATAAATTATCATCAATAGTTTTATTTTCATTAGTTATATTATACAATAGAATTAAGATTTATATGTATAAGGAAGGAAGTGTTCCTATGAAAACAAAACTAACTTATTTCGGTCATGCTTGCTTTATGCTCACACGCGGTGATGTGTCCATGATTTTCGACCCATTCTTAACAGGTAATACATGGGATATCGCAAAAAAAGAAGATATCAAATGCCAATATATCTTTGTCAGCCATGGTCACGATGACCACTATGGCGATACAGACTTCATTGCTAAAGCAAATGATGCGCTCGTTATCTCTACTGCAGAGGTAGCTGGTAAAGCAGCAGCTGCTGGTTGTCGTACACACGCTATGCATTTAGGCGGTAAATTTGACTTTGAATTCGGTTCTGTTCGCATAGTACCAGCCTTCCACGGCGCAGGTATCCCTGGTGGTCATGCAGCAGGTTGTATCGTAGACTTCTACGGAGATATTGTATACTTCGCAGGTGATACAGCACTCTTTAGCGATATGAAGTTGTTGAATCGCTTTGGCGATATTGACTACGCTTTACTTCCTATCGGCGATAACTTCACGATGGGCGTTGAAGATGCAGCTCTTGCTGCTTCTTATGTAAAAGCGCGTATCTCCATTCCAATTCACTACAAAACATGGCCTGTTATCGACCGTGAACCAGGTGTATTTACAAGCTTAGTTGAAGGCAAATATAATCAAACAGCCCTCATTATCGATCCAGGTTCCTCTATCGAGCTCAATAACTAAAATAAAAAATAACATCTACGTAGAAATGACGCAATTCTAAGGAATTGCGTCATTTTTATATGCTTTTATAAACGCTCCTCTAGGTTAAACCAAAATATATCACTGCTCACCTTTATAAAGCAGCTTAAACCTCTTGGTTAGCCATAGAAAAGCCACTACGACTAGACATACGTACAAATTCATCTATATCTTGTGTTTCATCTACACCCACATAACCTAGTTCACGAACCATGCCATACGGATTATGAAGAGATAGTTGAGGATTTTCTCCTGTAAGAACCCATAAAACCTTATACCCTTTCGGAGCCTCTCGTAATCGTTCCTCGCCTTTGCCATCTGTGAAGTAAACCAATAAATCCACACGGTTTTGATTGGCTAAAGAAAATACTGGCGAGAAAGCTGTTGCACCGCGCACATCAAGGCGAGGCTTTACATCTTTTACTGATTCCATCGTATACGTACGGCGCACCTCATTATCACATTCTACAACGGTAATGCGATGGTTATAGGCATGTACAATTTGCAGTACTTGTTCTAAGGCGTTCGTAAACTCTGCATCGGTAATACTACCACTCATATCGAGAGCAACCCATACATTAGCCTTATGTTGACGCAAGGTACCAGACAACTCCAAGCGCTCAGGTTGACGACGATTGCGACGCATCGTCGTTTTTTTGTACCCACTTGCTACCTTGCCCATGAGCTTTTTAAGGTAGAAATACCACGGAAGAGCACGACGTGTCTTTTGGAAGGTATCGATGAGACTCTTCACATACCCTTCCATATCACCTTTTGAGGCTTCGTTGATATAGCGCTCCGTAATTTGGT
This sequence comes from Veillonella faecalis, assembly GCF_024677885.1. NCBI lineage: Bacteria > Bacillati > Bacillota > Negativicutes > Veillonellales > Veillonellaceae > Veillonella > Veillonella faecalis. Next base: position 40,616 of record NZ_JALBWL010000001.1, on the reverse strand, counting down.
CCATCGTATCCGTATCAATGGAATCAGATTCATCCCAAATATCATGGCTAGTTTGAGGATCAAACTCCATAGCTACAGCTGTATCAGAATTATCTACAGGTACAAAGAGTTCAGGCTTTTCCTTCATCGCCTTATCGATGGCCTTGGCATAATACTCAATGGTACGGAATCGTTTGAGCATCAATCCAAAACGTTCATTTACATTGGCTACAGTAACCGCATCACGATCAACATGTTCTAAGTAGTCATTCACAACCATATCCATTGCCATATGTACGGCCGTTTTATTAAAGCTTTGACTCAATGCTTTTACCCGCATCAAATGTGCAGAAATAATATGAAGAATTTCACGCTTAATGCCATCCTTCATAACATCTGGTGGCTGGCGTAGTAAGATAAAAGGATTTACATATAATACATAGCCACCTTGTTTTAAGTTAATACCGAAGGCACTGGTCATATCAAAACGAATACGATGAGCCATTTGCAAATAGAAGTAACCAAAGAATTGGTCCTCTTCAAGGAGTAAACTATTTACATCATGCAAAATATTCCATAATCGTTGCTCAAAGGCAGGTGTCATAACGGCTTGTTGCATTACTGCAAAATCGGTGCCTTCAATTTGTATCTCATCTAAGGCACGTCCTATGGTCCCTATATGACTATCAGACATATTATGGTTCATCATATCTGCCGCTATGCGTTCTGGTTCCATGCTATGATGTTGTGCTTCATAACTATCTACATAGGCTTCGTAGGCAGCATAGATTTGTGTGTACAAGGCCTCTGCTTCACGATGAATACGTTCCCGTTTTGCATGCCAACGATTGAGAGCCTCGATCGCCTTCTCATCATAGGAACCTGTTTTCTCCCACCCGTCTATATGAGTGAGTAAATCAGAGGCGTCGCGAATATCATCTTTATCTAAATTTCGTTGCATTATTCCACCTCCTTTTTCGTTTAACATCAGATTTTATGTATATCATGTTTTATATATTGGTTATTGTATCCCCAATCATTCGCTAAATTTCTTTGTCCATATAGACAGCTTCATTTAATTAACTATGGAGCAGAACTATTTTTGTGCTTCAAAGAAGGTATCGATGAACAAGTCATCTTCAATCGCATAGGCGTATACCCGTTCATAAGTGTTTCGTAAATCTTTCATAACTGCTACGCGTAGATCACCAGGATACAATGTAAGGAATTCAATGAAGTGATGAACTTCTTCGGCATTGCTATTGCGGTTTAAACGATGCAACATATTTTTAGCCGCTACGTATAAGCGTGTTGGGCTTTCACCTTTAACCTGTTCAGCCATAGACATAATGGCTCCTGGCTTTTGAACTGCCGCCAATACATCATCAAAGGTAATAAGTGGTTCTTGGTCTGACACGATAAAGTTTACAAACGCCTCAGCAATGAGTTTACCTACGTTACCGCGGATAACATTCATAAATACATCGCGACTATAGGCTGAATCTTCTTGGTTTTTATAAATCGTATACAGGCCAGATACGCGTTCAAAGGAGCGTGGTGTCGCATCAATATCATCTTCATGTCGTTGATTTAAATACTCTGGATAGGAAGAAATGAATTCGATAACTTTTTCCTCAATACCAGCACTTATAGCCCAGTCAATCCATTGCATATAATCAGCATTCATATAAAGCCATACAAAACGATTTTGTTGCGCCGGGTCCATGTCGATAGTTTGGTAGTCAAAAGAATCCTCAGGGTTCATAGCGGCGATGATACGCACTTGATCACTTAAAGAGAAGCCATTGATTTCACGATTCAAGATAAGATTCATTAACTCCTGTTGTACTGCATGTTCAGCACGGTTAATTTCATCGATAAACAGTAATACTTGACGACCTTTATCCACAGCTTGAGCCACATGCTCCAACGTATGATGTACAGCATACACTGTAGTCTTTACAGAGTGTGTGTTACCACGACCATCTGTATGTGTTACAGATTCTACAGTTGGCAAACCACCAATTTCACCTTCTTTTAAAAGATTTCCATCAATGGTTACCAATTCCCAGTCATGCACAGTAGCTACGCGTGCCGCAAGAGATGTTTTACCAATGCCCGTTTCACCAACGAGCAAAGGCACTTGATTAGCGGCAAGCACTAATTCTACACTTGCCATTGTATCTATAAAGTTCATTGTGTCTCCATTTCTAATACTTCAAATATTCACTGACTGCAATTTTCTTAACAGCCCTAGTTCCATAAGCGTCTATAAGTGACAATAAGTCGATATGCCATTTAGATTGGCGACCACCGATAGCTTGGTTGTTAATCAATTCACGAATATAGTCTTCATCAGCTGTATCACTAGAGATGGCGCTAATGATGATCGATTTAATTTCGTCCACAGTGACACCTAAATTATTTGGTATATATCCTAGTGTGGCAGCACTTACACCAAATAGGTGCAATGCCAAGTCCTTTGTAAGCTTTGTAATTTGCCGCATCGCTTGAGAATCTTGTTTAACTGCTGCTTCTAATACGGCTACGCTAGGCTCATCAATATAACGTAATGCCAAGTAGTTCTCTTTAACCGCTTGCAATTGTACGGCTTCACTAGGCTCCTTAATATATTGCAAAGCATCATAGTTAGACTTTACAGCTTCTAACTGCAGTGCTTCAGATGGATTTGCAATATAGCGAATAGCCCACCCAGATTGATCGAGAGCACATTGAACAACTGCATCAGATGGGTTGTCGATATATTCTAAAACAGCCCAATCTTTTTCTACCAAGGACTGTAATAGTTCTTCTGTAGGATGTTCCACGAATTGTATGGCTCGTGGTGATTGTGAAAGCGCCGTTTCAATAACCTTTTCGGTAGGTTCTTTAATGTATTGCAACAACATGCCATTTTGAGCTACGCAGGTAAGTTGCATTGCTTCTGTAGGGTTTGGAATATTCCGAATTCCATGGGGGTTATTGGTCAGCGCCGTTATGTATTGTTCTTCTGTCATACTAACCTTCATTTCTATCTAAAAAGGCCATACGAATACGTATGGCCTATACTGAATTCTATTTTTATTGTATCACATTTTTTCGATATAATTATATCTCTTTCGTATACTTACTACACCGTTAGTGCATCTAAATCAGAATTATTCCCAATTACTAATAATTTATCATCTTCACCGAGAATGGTAATTGGGTTTGGTGGAACTTCTAAATCTTCACCGCGTCTTATGCCTACTGCATTAAGATTATATTTCTCACGCAAATTAGAATCCTTTAAGTTAGACCCCACCAAGAATGTTGGCACCTTAATTTCTATGAGACTAATATTTTTAGATAGTTGTAAATAATCCATCACATGGTCTCTAGTTAAAAACTGTACAAGGCGTAATGCCATATCGTATTCAGGGTAAATCACTTGATCTACACCTATTTTATGAAGCATTTTGCCTTGTATATTATTTTCAGCCTTGGCCACAATTTTAGGTGCATTTAATTCTTTAAGAAGCATAGCTGTCATTAAATTAGCTTGAAGATTTCCACCTATAGCTACAATAACCATATCAAACTGGCTTAGGGCCAATTCTTTGATTGCCTCTTCATCGGTTGTATCTGCAACTATAGCATGTGTTATAAATGGCGAAATTTTCTGTACAACTTCTGGATCAATATCTACACCTAATACCTCATGATCCATGGAAGCTAACATCTTGGCAACAGTGCCACCAAATTGACCAAGACCTATTACTGCTATCGTTTTATGTTTCATATATGCCTCCTTTTATATTCAATCTAATCTATTTTTATAACAATACACGCTCTTCTGCATAGCTAATTGGTTTAGTCGGTGCCGTTCTTAGCGCCCAAGTACCAATAACAGTCATAACCCCTACACGACCTGTAAACATGACAAGCATTAACACCCATTTACTACTTTCAGATAAATCAGGTGTAATACCCGTTGTAAGACCTACGGTCCCAAAGGCAGAAGTTACCTCAAAAAGCAGTCGAATAAAGTCATATGGCTCATCCCAAGCCAAATAACAAGTAGCAAGTAAAACAAGAAGGATAGATAAAAAGATTATCCCATTTGCCTTAAGTACAGTAACCAACGAAATACGACGTTCAAAAACCTCTGTATCAGGACGGTTATTAAATAATGTACGCGATGCTAGAAAAGCGACGGCAATAGTACTAATCTTAACACCGCCCCCTGTAGAGTTAGGACCTGCCCCAATAAACATAAAAATGATGGTAATAAACAGTGTAATTGGATGTAAATCATTATAATCTACAGTTGCAATCCCCGCTGTACGAGGTGTAATCGATTGAAACAGAGATGCCATGACCTTGTTCCATATAGGTAAAGGGCCAAACGTTTTGGGATTCGCCCACTCAACCCCTAAGAAAATAATCGTCCCTAAAAGGATGAGCGCCGTTGTACCAACTAACATTATTTTTGTATGTAGTTTTAAATCTACAAATCGTCGTAGCTTGCGATGCGACCAAATATCAAAAGTTGCAAGATAACCAAAACCACCTATTACAATAAGGGCCATTGTATTCATATTAAATAATACATCACCCACCATAGCATAAGGTAAATCATTATCAAAGAATATAAATCCTGCATTACAAAAGCTGGAAATAGATTGCATAATCCCCGTATATAAAGCAGCATCCCCAATATAGGGATATAGCTGAATGGTATAGATAATACCACCAATTATTTCGACACAAAAGGTATAAATGGTTAGCTTCTTCGTAATGTGTAAAAGCCCTTTCATACCATCTTGCCCTACATCCTCTGACAAAAGCACGCGATTTTTCAGACCTACCCGTCGCCCTAATACTAGAGCAATAATGGTGGTAAAAGAAACAATCCCCAAACCACCTAATTGGATAAGGATTACCATGATAATTTTGCCAAACAAGGACCAATGATGATAGGTATCTACTGTTGACAATCCTGTTACAGAAACACAAGATACTGCGGTAAAAGCTGCATCTACAAGCGTTGTACTATGGCCTTGAGCATGTGATATGGGCAACATGAGTAATATCGTCCCTATAGTCATGGTAGCAAAAAAGCTAAGGGCTAATAGGCGATAAGGATTTTGTTGCATATATTGCTGAACTTGATTTTTTGAAGTATTTTTCCACATAACTATAGTCCTATCCTATTAGTTCCTGCACTGACTTTAACGTTGGTAGTGGACTGCGCCCGCCTATGCCTTGTGTATTTAAAGAAGCTACTGCAGATGCAAAAATAGCGGCCTTCTCTAAATCGGAATGCGCACAAGCTTTTAGCAACTCTACAGCATGTATAGATGCACGGTCATGCTTAGTCGTCGAAGTTGCGTCTTGCCCCTTCATATGATTAATTGTATGTACTAAATTAGCTAAAAAAGCCCCATGAAAGCTATCCCCAGCCCCCGTTGTATCTACTACGGTAGCTTGAGTAAATGGCTCACATCGATAAGATGTTCCGTCAGGCCATACAAAATAACTGCCATTAGCACCATCTGTAACACCTGCAATACATGCACCTCGTTCATGAATGATACGACAAGCCTCTTCTAAATTAGTTGTACCCGTATATTTTTCAGCATAATCACGAGCTACGATAACGATATGACTGGCTTCAGTAATAGGCTTCATGTCTGCATCGTAACGCTGAGCACCACCATCTAAAGAAATAATAGTGCCTACCTCTTTTGCAACAGTCATAGCAGAGCGCATGAGTTGGCGATGTCGACCATTGATATGCAGAATATAGGCTGATCCTATGAGCTGCTTATGGGTATCTAAAAACTCAGGCTCAGTTGAAGTAGACCGTTCAAAAAATACAGCACGCTCACCAGTACTCTGTTTTACGAGGATTGTTGCCACACCGCTGTTAGCACCGCGTTCAACTTGAATTGCCTCTGTATTAACATTGTATTTTTCAAAGTCATCTAATATATGACGACCTACCATGTCATCACCAATGCTATCAATCATAGCGGTACGAGCACCATATTTTCCTGCCACTGCTAGTGCTGTAGCCACTGGCCCACCACCATCTGTAGTAGACGATATGACTTGTTGTACCTCACGGCCTGTAGGATAATGATCGACAACGATAAATCGATCTAATGTACTGGCACCTATGCCAACAATATCTATATATTTTTGAGGAAATGTACTCATACTAATCTCCTAACTCCGAAACCACAACGATTCATGCAACAATATTACTTCTTATAGTTACAGAATACCTTTCACCTTATAAAAAGTAAACCCCAGACCATGGTCTGGGGCTACTTTGTAGTACAAAGTGTACTGTATGTCACGTAGTTTGTCTTATTTAGTATATGTTGTATGTGAGAAAGGTTGTTAGATATAAGGTGTAATATAACAGGTTAAGACATCATACGTTCCATCATATATTCAATTTCATCAGCACTCAAATTGTACATAGCTTGTACCATTCGATTAGCTGACTCACCAGAAGCACCGCTTTTGGCGATTTCCGCTTTTGCTTTTGCAATGAGAGCTTCTTTACGTTGTGCTTCTGAATCTTCATCTGTAGGTACCGAAATATTAGCTTTACCTTGACCAATACCACGTACCTCTTGGTTAGGATTATCTTTAGACGTTGTTTTCGTATCTTGGGCAGCCACCGCTTCCATAGCGAAGGAGTTTTTACCAGTCATGATATACTTCACAGCCTCCAAGGTACTTTGTGTAAGATTTACCGTCCAAAATTCACCAGCGGCAGTCAATTTATAAAGTAACCCATTGTAAGTTAAAAGACCACGCTCTTCCCATAATTTATAGAGCCAGTTTAATTCTTCTAGTCTTGGATCTAGTGTTACCAAACTCATAATATTGAGGAAACCTTGTTCAAGTTGGCTTACCACTTGATTTACGACGGGTTGTAACTCGCTTTGTTTCATAAGAGCCATGAATGGTTTTTCACCGCGACTAACCATATCTTCGTATGGCTTTAATGCACGATGCAACATCATGCCGTACCCATCCACATTACCACCGGCACCGCTACCAAATGGGAACATAGGCACGCCCGCTTTAGCCAAGATATTATACAAGCTACGTTCACGATTATTAGCACTCCAGTGAGCTGCGCTTAATCGGCGATAGGAACGCTCATCAAGGTACTTACGACCGAATTTGAACATATCCCCTTGCATTGCTGTTGTCGCAGCAGCTGGCACCTTACCTTTTGCAATATCTTTATTAAGATCACTGCCATCAAATACGTTCAATTGATAGAGGTCAGCACCATCTACGCCAGAGCTTACTAAATCAGATAAATCTTGTTCCCAAACCTCCATAGTTTGACCAGGCAAACCATAGATTAAGTCGATAACAACAGAACATTGACCATAGGCTTTCAACGCAGCCAACCGTTCTAATACAGTTTCTTTCGTATCTAGACGGCCTACCATTTGACGCACTTCTGTGTTAAAGGATTGTACACCAATAGACATGCGGTTTACGCCGTTTGCCATCCACACATCGAGATTTTCAGGAATCAAATCGTGAATACGGCCTTCTAGGGTAAGCTCGTAGTCATTAGCTAGTGGCAAATATTCTTTAATTGCTTTCAACAATCGTTCCGAGTTTGCTGGAGATAACGATGTTGGTGTGCCTCCGCCGATAAATACGGCGTGGATTAACCCATCTTTTAATCTTGGACGCTCACTAGCTAGTTTTAACTCGCTAACAAGACCATCAATATATTGGTCCTCTACGTTTTGACTCGTACCGTTTTGGAAGAAACCACAATATGTGCATTTAGTCTTACAAAACGGAATGTGAATATAGGCGCATTGCATTTCACCCGTTTTAGGAGTGCCATTCATTAAGGTATCCCAAACGGCTTGTGTTTCCTTTGGAGAAACTAAGGTACCATTTAGCCCTGCATGAACAACCCGTTTATGAGGGAATGCACCACTCATCGGATTATCGCATTCTAAACCTAATTGTAGATTGCGTTGTTTCTCCGGAATGGATTCAAAGAAACTTGCTAAACTCATACTCCAATCCCCTTTCAGTTTAGGCTTGCAACTTTGCAAGTACAGATTTTGTAAATTCTTTTGCATTTGCAAAGTCTTGTTCGTCTGGATGCGTTTCAGCCGCTTTATGTAAGGCATCGCGTTCAGGGCTTTGACCATGAGCAGATCCAGGTGGGAACATTTTATACATCATTTCGATGACTTTCGGATCAATTTTACCTTGGCATACGAATCCATCTACAAGGGACTCTTTATGTTGTAGTAATTCAGATGCTTTTTCAATACTTTCACGAGCATGATCAGAATCTGCATACATACCTAATGTAGCAAAGAATACGATGTTAGGATTTGTTAAGGTTTCAATCAATTTTGCGGCCTCTTTATTTGCTGTACCACGATCTACCCAGAAGCCTACGAAAACAGTGTCATAATCAGCTAAATTCTGAGGCGCTTCTTTTACAGGAACGCAAGGTGTACCTTCAGGCATTACAGAAGCCATTGCTTCCGCCACCCTTTTTGTATTTCCCGTTAGGGAGGAATATAAAATAATGGATTTCATAATTAGCTCCTTTAATTCTTGGATGAGTATATTACTAAAATAGATCTATTACATAGATACTTTTATTCCTCCTCATCATCAGAGGATTCGTGACCTCTAAACTCAACTGGTACCTTGATATCGATATCTTCGCCTGTTGGATTTTTATATGGTGTTGCGGCCACTACGGCAGACATTGCCGCATCATTGAATATTTCATTTGTAGAAAATACGATACTTTGTCCAATAAGACTACCATTTGTATCAAGTGTTACTTGTACAGTCACATCGCCTTGTAATTTTCTTTTTAAAGCCATGGAAGGCATTTGTGCATTGTCTTGCACTCTTGCACGGAATCCCTCCGTATCAAAGGCAGCTTTCACCGTACCATGACCATTACCATTGCCATTACCGTTGCCATTTCCCTGACCTTGGCCATCGCCATTACCAGTGCCAACACCTGTACCGTTACCACCGCCAGAGCCGCCACCATTTCCGAGGCCGGAACCCCCTGTGGAATTATCACCAGAGGTATTACCTTTATGTTCGCCGCCTTTTTGGGGTACATCTACTGCATCAGGAATATCTGTTGCAGTAGATGGATCTATATTCGCTACAACAGCCTTTGTTCTTGCCGCCACTTCATCAGCCGATAATGGTTTAGGGAATAGGTCTGACCTATTACCGCCACCACCGCCGGCATGACCACTGCCGCCATCATCGAGCACACTTTGCGTGAGGTCGATTTCATAGGTTTCCATGTCTTGAATCGCTGGAACCACTACGAAAAAGATAACTGCAATAAATAGAGCAACTAGATGAACTACGGCGGATATAATGGCTGCTTTTTTCCATGATATGCCTAGTCCCATAGTTATCCTTTCTGTTCAGCTGCAATAGCCAAGCGTTTAACACCAGATTGTTTTAGCATATCCATAATCGCTACGACTTGACCATGAGCTGCACGTTTGTCGGCTTGTAAGATAACACTAGCGTTAGGATTTTCTTGAATCCGTTGTTTAATCATAGCTTCTGCTTGATCAATACTCATTGGATTGTTATCAATTGTAATATGCCCTTCCGCATCAAGTGTAAATACAACTGGTAACTGAGCCGGTGCAGATGCACTGGTCGCCTGTGGTAATTGTACGGATAACGCCTTTTGCGCTATGGTTTGTAAGCTATTCATCATGAAGAATACCAACAAGAAGAAGATAATATCAATCATTGGAATAATCATGAATTCCGGCTTAGTTTTCATACGAAAGCTTTGCAAGTTCATAATTATTTCCACCCTTCTCGCTTAGCACTAACGATACTCACGCACATACCTTCAATTTGATTAATAATAGAATCTAAACGATGGCTAAAGAATGTGTACACAATGAATGCCAAGATGGCTACACACAAACCGGACGCTGTAGCGATAAGGGCCTCGCCAACACCACCAGTAATAGCGGATGCACCAGCACCGGAGTCAAGGATACTGAAAGAACCAATCATACCTGTTACAGTACCAAGCAAACCTAACAATGGGGAGATTGTTACTGTTGCACTGAGGTAGTCCATATATTTACGGAAGCCTACTGCGTCTACACCCATTTGATCAGCAAAGGCTGTTTTCATAGCTTCCTCGCTAGAAGCATTATGTAAACCTGCTTCTGCAATACGGCCCGCAATAGATGGGTTTTCTTTGATTACTTTATCAATTTCTGCCCAATTTTGTAATTTTGCTAGTTCATTGACTGCATGGGTAACAACGAAAGTTTTACCGGCATATTTGTGATAGTAGAAAGCTCGTTCTGCAGCGATAGCGATAACCATGAAAGACAAGAGTAATAATGGATACATTACATACCCGCCACTATGAAACAAGTGAATGACATAATTTAAGTTTTCCATATTAGTAACCTTTCTGCCTGTTTACAGACTGAACATTAGAACCTGTAGGTCCCTTGAATTCTTGTATAATCGCCCAACTTAAAGCTTTCACTACCATATAAAGTATCTCGTTTATTAGTGCCCTTCGCATCGAACGTATAGAATGCCTCAAGGAGTAAATCCTTGCGAGGTACATAGCCAGCACCAAATGTAAAGCTGCGAATACCGTCTAGATAACGATCCGGTACCGCGCCAGTACCATTGCCACCGAAGAAGGAGCCATGTTCAAAGTGTTTGTAATCGATGAACGCATTCCAAGATTTAGGAATATCTAGATCAGCACGACCAATATCTAGACGAGCCATCCAGAAGTGTGGTGTGCCACCCATTTCGTGACCTTTAAGAGCAAAGTCTGCTGTGCCACGCTCGTGTTGGTATACAGTATTACCATTTAAATAACGACCCAAGTTGGAGCGGTTTTGACCGTAATCAACGGTAACAGATGCATTCGCACCTAATTGATATTTAGCGCCAATACCGAATACATGCGCTACATTGGAGAAGCTATATTCATCATTACCGTTGCCATTTGCATTTAGGTATGTATGCGTTTTACCGCCAAAGGAGCGTAAATACCACGCTTGTAACCCAAGACGAGAGCCTATTTGTTTCTTGTATTGAACAAAGGCAGCTTTATCAATAGCTGGTACATTGTCTTTTTCAAGAACTACCCCTTCTGTTTGAATCAAGTTACCAATGATCTTACCAATCGCTTCACGTGGTAATTTGTTTTCAGACTCTGCATCATGTACAACCTTTTCAAGATTATACATATAGTTGAACAATGCATTTGGCATGCCCCAACCATAGTAAGAACTACCTTCACCCCAATCATTGGAGGACATTGTAAAGTTCTTTTTGTAAATCGCATCTTTAGCATCATAATCACTAAATACATAACTACCACTATCGTATTTATATGTTTTAGCACCTAAGTGACCAGTGAACTCATAATCACTAGCTGGTTGTCCATAATAATCATACGATTGTTTGAACGTGCCATCTGGCTGTTTAACCCAAACCACATCAAGCTCACTATTGTTATAGTTGCTCCAGTTATCTGTAGCATTATATTTAGCAATTTCAGCTACGGATTGATTGATCTCGTCACTATGTTTTTCAACATAAGCTTTAGGATTTACTAAAGCATCTTTATTATCAGTAGATATGATAAGACCTTTAGCCTTTTCTTTTAAGTATTCAGGGTATAAAGAAGAGTTCACATTATACATAATGTCCCCGGTCTTATAGAGTTTTTCCCCTGTATTCTTATTAGTGATTTCATACATTGCATAACCACCAGATGGAATATCGAGGGAGAATTTCTTCTCAGCCATATCTGTAGGGTATGCCTTTGTAAGAATATCTTGTAATCGACTCATCACTTGAGCTTGTTTTTGTTGTGTTTCCGCAAGCTTAGCATTTGCCTTTTCAATCTCTTGATCGCGATTTGGATTACTCCAGCTTAAATCCAGTGTTTCTTTATAAGCTTCATATTCAGCTTGCAAGTCTTTCAGTTGTTGATAGAAGTAGAGGCTATCTGTCTTACCTTTGTAAGTAGAATCATAAATACCATTAGGGCTATCTGGTGCAGCCGTATCTTCACTAGATTTTTTCTCACCATCAGAACCAGTTTTAGTAGCACTTTCAATATCGTATGGGAATTCATCGCGATTAATACCGATTAACTCAGCCGCTGTTGGCGGTCTGTAGATAACTTCATGTACTGCGTGAGTATAGGCAGAATCAGTGATACCTGTACTATGTTTGAAAGTACCAACACCGATACGAACTTGAGAGTCATGACCATTCCAAACGGCACGAACACCGTCATAAGATTGACCGAACCAATAGCCACTCGCACCCATAGGCTCTGTTAAGCGGCCCACAGATACATCCCATTTTTTAACGCGTCTCGTGAGATCCACTGTATCGAGTCGTTGATGGTTAAAGCCTTTAGAATCAGATTGAGTCCAGCTTGTATCTACACCACTCATGCCAGTCGCACTGCCGATAACTTTGAGGTTTGTAAACTCATTAAGACGTGCATCGAAGCCAAGGCGTAAGCGTTGTTCAAAGCTATGACGATTAGCATCGTACATATTCGCTTTCGCAGAACCAATAGCGGAGTTAGCTCTAAATGGAGATTGAGGTCTGTTAGAACCATCATGTGCCATCCAACGCGCTCTGTAGTCGCCAACTAATGTAACACCACGTTCTTTTGTGGTATCAAAATCAGAACGAATAAAGTCAGTTAAACGAACTACATCTGCTACATTTTGTACACCAGATTCACCATTTACTACTTCGCCATTAGCGCCATTAGGTGTATTGGCCCCTACTGCATTAACAGTTGTGCCATCCTTAGATTTGCCGATTGCTGTAGTTTTGCTGCTGTCTCCGCCACCAAATTTAAGATTAACGCCTACGCGGTATACCCGTTCTTGTGTAGCGCGGTCATCATCGCGATGGTTAAAGATGTTGTTGATACCAAAGTACATCATGGCATTTTTATTGAATCGTTTTTGAACCATTACGTTCCAAATGCCAAATGTTTTCTTTTCATAGGTTTGTTTATTATAAACGCCTGCATCACCGGATAAGATATCTGGCCAGTAGTTACCGCCATTGTTAAGGGTATTGCTATCAAGCATATTGATATAATAATCGCCCCAAATGGATCCATTCCAACCGGATTTAGGATTGTCATAAGTAATGCCGATGTCAACTTTGTGCATTGGTTTATCAAGCAATTGACGAGGCATACTTGGATCGCTCTTGTTGATGGCATGCAAGTATGTATAACCTAACTTACCAGACCAATATTTGCCGAACTTTTGTTGTACTTCCGCTTGAACACCTGTGATTTCTGCTTTACCAATATTTTTAAAGCTGTAAATCATATCTGGGGCCCGTTGGTACTTCGCATCGCCTTTGAGGTATGGCGCAAAGTCCATGAAGTCCCCTGTGAAGTACACAGACATATAGTTCTTGATGCGGTTGTGGAATACACCTACGCGCGCATAAGTATTTTTATTTTCACCTTCCAAGCTCATATCAAAGTTGACTGATTTTTCAGGTTTTAAATTAGGATTACCCGCCCAGTACCAACCGAGTTTTGCTACCCCAATCCCTACAGGGTTAGAAGCGTACATTTCCCAGTTATACCATAATTCACCCATACCAGGCTCTGTATAACCAGTACCAACATTGGCTTTAAATCTACGGTGTGTATTGCCCTTTACGTTATAGGTCATCCCCAAGGACGCAGACAAATTAGAACCAAATAGACTACTATTATCAAAGCGAAGAATTGGAGATAAGGTTAAATTCTTATTCACCTGCCAAGTATCAGAAACATAAGCATTTAACTTGCGGATCGTACCGCTACCAGTTGTTAACCGTTGATCTCGGCTACGATATTCTTCTAAGAAGGCTTTACCATTTAACTTAGGCGCTTTTTTACGCATTTCTGGATCGTTAGACTCACCATATTTAAAGTAGTCACCTACGATATTGGCACGTGTAGCAGATAATACAGGATTTTCTGCTTTTAAACGATCTTCTAAAGCTTTATAACGAGCTTTAAACTCTTCCGTTACAGGTTGATTATTAGGGGATGTGCTAGACCAATCACTTAATCGACTTTCAGATAAACCATAATTTATATAGTCATCGTATGTAATACCTGGTTTTTGAGCATCTGTTTCAGCACCATAGTATTCATAATCCATATCCCATTGTGGCATGCCACCACCGGAATTGATGAATTTGTAGTCGTGGATGTGAGAATATACCTTAATACTGTTATCACCTTTACGTCTTACAAGACGATCGAGTTTATCCACTAGCAAGCTCTTATCGTATTCCCATGGATCGATGTACATTGTGCTTGTATTAGGAGAGCTCTTCAATCGGCTACCAGAGCCTTCTTCACGAGCATAGCTTACACCGTAGCTAAGCAAGTGATTTTTGTTGAGTTGTGTATTCGCATTAGCGCGAATGTCTAATTGACGGTGGTCGATATTATCGATATAGCGCAACTCATTGGAGCCTTCATAAGCAGAACGACCAGTATAACTAATGAGGGCTACGTCATTTTCTTTGATGCGGGAGTAGTTAGTTTCAACAGTCCAGTCGCTTTTACCAGCTCGAGAAGACCATTGTAAGTTTGCCGTATTACGATCCGCTGTACGCTTAAAGTGTTGTTGAGGCTCTAAGTCGGAGTCAGAGTGTTTAACATCGCGCACTAGATCTTCTGTATAACGGTTGAGACGCATTTCAAATTTATTTTTATCGTTTGCATTATAAGTTGCTACAAGACCAATATCTGCCGCATCACCATAGTAACGAAGTACATTTGGTTTGAAGTTATGCTTAGCATAATCAAAAGCCATACCGGAGTCACGACGTTTAACGGATGCTAAAACAGGCATAAGATCACGTTTACTACCAGATAAACCGACCTTTAATTTCCCCATTTGACCAGAGTCGGCACGAATGAAAAAGTTTTGGAATGGGAACGCATCGCCATCGCTCTTACGACGCATACCTTCTGCATTTAATTGCAAAGATGGTTTCTTTTGCGCCTTTTTAGTGATGATATTAACTACACCACCTATAGCATCAGAGCCGTATTTAGCACTGGCAGCACCTTGGATAACTTCTATACGTTCAACGTTTTCTGTACCTAGCCGTTGCACTTCGTCTGCTGCACCAGAGTACTTATCAAAATCGCCGAGTACCGGTTGACCATCTACAAGAATTAATGTGTGACGCGCTTCGGCACCACGGATGGATACACCAACACGGCCCATAGCATCAACGGTTCTAGATACACCTGTTTGAGTAAATATTATATCTTCGACGGACTTCGCCTGTTTCTTTTCAATCTCTTTCTTGGTAATGATTTGCACTTGCTGTGAGTTCAATTTTGCTTCTTCTTCTGCCCATGTACCTTTGACATGAACAACATCCGTAGTAACAGTCGCATTCCCCGCCCACACTACAAGCGGTGCACTAAGCCATAAGGCAACTGCACTAGACAGAATAACGCTGCGTTTTACATGTCCCCACCTATTCATTGTGCCCTCCTAAAATTTAATGAAATATATTATGTTGTATCTTTTACACCCATAAAAAAAGATACACTTTAGCAACACATAATGACATTGAATATCATTTATATTTTAATGTTAGCAAAGTGTATCTTGCATATCTACTCCGAAAAGACCAAAAATATACATTTCGGACAATATTAAGTTTTATAACCTACCCGTTCTAAGCCTTAAACACTTATATTTTAAATATTACTAACACTATAATGCATGCCTTGGTTTAGTTTGGCTTAAGGTATTTATACTTTACGATAAGCACTAGGCGTTACACCTGTGGACTCTTTGAATGCACTAGTAAATTTACTACCATTCTCGTAGCCTACAGCATTAGCAATTTCTAAAACAGATTGATCTGACTCTTGAAGCAAGCGCTTAGCGGCATTAATACGACATTCCTTTAAATATTGATGGATTGTCGTACCATATACCCCTTTAAAACAACGCTTTAATGTTGATGTAGGAATATCAAATTGGTCAGACAAGGAATCTATGGTTATCCGTTTCATAAACTGTGTAGATATATATTCATTAACAGCTTTTACAATATCTACTTGTTGTTTACGATAGGAGCTTCTCTTTTCATGATTAGTTGTAGAAATAATAGATAATAATAAGAAAATTTCAATAACTTTTAATTTAAAATAGTGCCCTTTAATTTGATCAGGCACTTTATATAAACTAGAAAAAATCTGACGAACAGATTCCGTCTCTTCCATCATCATACCAAAGTCAGAATGCTCACAGAATCGATTTGCTAGCTGAGTTAAATCAATACGGGTCTCAGTAACAAGAGTATCTAAAATAGGCTGCGCTTTTTCAACATCTACTAATAATACAACTCCTTTAAAAAGCTTAGTAGGGAAATAATTTTCATGTTGATAATTAGAGCTAATATGCCAGCCTAAAGACATATCCCCTGGCCCCATATATAAATATTCACCAGAGGTAAACTTACACTCTATACGCCCCTCTTCACAATGATTTATGGCAAATGTCTTAGTATGTGATTTAGCATAAAATTGAATCGTTTCTTGCTTCACGTCAAGGAACATTAAATCGATACCATCAAACACCTTATGTCTCGATATAGACGTCCCTGCATGTGACATTGCATGATTATGTGGATTCATACGATCACCATATACACAAATACTATAAAAATTACTATATACACAATTATCATAGTATAATTGTTGATATTCATTGTCAAATTCAATTTTGTAATAATTCATTTTTTCTTTATAAACATAATTTTTTGCTATTTGTAATCCACATAAGACAATTCCAGTAAAATATAACGATCTGTTCATTAGAATCCATTCATTACACAATCTACTCTATGTATGATTGATTTTATAATAAAATAAGCCTTGCAAGTTAAACCAACGCAGTCTAACTTACAAGGCTATATTTAGAATTATCAGAGATAATTCTTTATTTTTTTGTTTTTACAATAAAGACTAATGCTATAACATGACCAATCCATACAAAGGCCATAACGATAAGTGCAATGGGCATATCTTGACTAAAATAGGCACCAACTGCCATTATTGTACTAACCGATAAGAGAATAGACAACTTTGTCCGCAACGTCAACGCTTTATCGCGCTCATAAGCACCAACAGTCTTTTGATATAAACTAGATTCTAAGAACATGTTATGAAAACGTTCAGATCCTCGAGCTAAACAAAATAAAGTAAGCATATAAAAAGGAACTGTTGGCAATAGTGGTAGTACGATGCCAGCTGTACCGAGACCAAAACTGATTGCTCCAATAGTCAAGAATATATATCGCACAACCACATTACTATGTTGCTCAGTTGTTTTCATTACTCCTCTTCTACGTAGTTAATAACTTTACCTTTTGTTTTAATAAAGTTTGGAATAATAAGTACAAGAGCTGCAATGGCTACGATACCATAGATGCCAGCCATACCGATCCATTCGAATGCATGACCTAATACAAGACCCATTACTGCAAAGTCTGCATCACCAAATGTTGTATTTTGGAAACCTAATTGACCAAGAACTGGCAATGCCAATGCTGGTAAGAAGGTAATAGCCAAACCATTAAGGAATGCACCTACTGCTGCACCACGACGACCACCTGTAGCATTACCATAAATGCCTGCTGTTGCACCACAGAAGAAATGAGGTACAAGACCAGGAATGATCAATACACCACCTACAGCACCAAGGATAAGCATGCCGATGATACCGCCGATAAAGGAGCTAATGAATCCCAATACTACAGCCGTTGGAGCATATGTAAAGAATACTGCACAGTCTACTGCTGGAATTGCATTAGGGATAATTTTTGTAGCAATACCTTGGAAAGCAGGAATCAAGTCACCTAAGATCATACGTACACCAGAATATACGATTGTTACACCTACGGCAAAGTTCATAGCGCTCATAACAGCATATAAGTAAGGACTCATATCACCAGATAAAGTAGATACGAATTCAGAGCCTGCTGCAATAGCTGCAATTAAATAGAATACGATCATAGTCAATGCAGTAGATAATGTGGAGTCACGCAAGAAACCCCATTTTTCTGGAATCTCAATATCTTCTGTGCTATCTTCAGCTTTACCTACATATTGAGCAACCCAAGCAGATAAATAGTAACCTAAACTACCAAAGTGACCGATAGCAATTTCATCACCGTCTGTAACTTTAGATGTATAACTTTGACCGATTGCTGGAGAGATAGCAGACCAAGCGCCCATCAAGAAACCACCTACAAGGATGAGTTCCATACCAGACAAACCTGCTGTACCAAGTACGGCAGACATAAGACATGCCATAAACAAGCTATGATGACCTGTTAAGAACACATATTTGAACTTGGTGAAACGAGCAATACATAAGTTCATCAATAAGCCTACAACGAGAATAGACATCGTTTCAACACCAAGTACCTTTTGTGCTACAGCTACAATAGCTTCGTTGTTTGGTACAACGCCAGTAATGTGGAAGCCATGCTCAATCATCTTACCTAGTGGATCAAGGTTATTAACGATAACACCTGCACCGGCTGCGAGCATCAAGTAGCCAAGAATAGGTTTTAATGTACCGGTCATTACCTTATGAAACGGACGTTTCAAGGCAATTAAACCTATACATGACATAATACCAATCAAAAGTGCTGGTTGAGACAGCACATCGCGTAAGAACTCTAATACCATTTCCATGGCACTACCTCCTATATATAGTTGTTACATTTTATTGAGCTGCTTGTTTCAATGCATCAAGAATATCTTCAGTGATTTTCTTTTTATTGATATAGCTGCGAACAATAGCGACATTCTTATCTTCAAATTGTTCCGCTAACTCTTTTACAGTTACAATAAGGTCTGCTTTACGGCCTTGTGCAGCATTAAAATCAATAGATTCAACTTGTGCATCAATACCATTTTCAGCACAAATCTCTTCAATTTTCATTTTTAGCATCAAGCTAGAACCAATGCCATTACCGCATACAGTTAATACAGAAATCATACTTGCCTCCTCCTAAACGTATTCTTGATCTTCTAAACGCTCTGCCAAGAATTCTTGTACATCTTCAATACTTTCAAAATCAACGGCTGCATCTAAAAACTCGTCATCTTCAAATAACGTAGCAATATCAGTCAACAATTGAATATGTTCATCCTTGTTAGGAGCACATAAGAATAATGCAACAGAAACCGGATCGTTATCAGGGCTACCAAAGTTTAATGGTTTTTCTAAGGTTACTAAAGCAGTACCTACACGTTTTGCCCCATTTTCCGGGCGAGCATGTGGCATAGCAAGACCTGGTGCCAATACAATATATGGCCCCATTTCACGTACAACCTCGACCATAGCCTCTGTATAAGATGGATCAGTAAAACCTGCATCAACCATAAGTTGACCACCGTGACGAATTACCTCTTCCCACGTTTCTGCGGGATAATGAAAAGATACATTATCCTCAGATAGTAAATCTTGTAACAAGCTAACACCTCCTAAATTTACTCACGTATATACTTGTATTATATCTATTCTTACATTTTTTTCATATAACCAAATAGGAATACGGTAATAAAAACAAATAAAATTAACATTTTTCCTATTATTTTATTAATAGATTACCCCAAATTAACAAACGAATATTTATCCTTATTTCTAAATTTTTATTAACACTAAAATCTTATTTTAAATTTCACTTCGAGCGCAATTTTAATAAGACTCTCTATAGAATTATACTTATTATAATCAATACCTATACACCTATGTATATTGTATATATATAGAAAGTTCTCTATACTTAGATAAGGTTATATTACCTATACAATAAAATAAGGAGATTTTATGCAAACTTCTAT
Source organism: Veillonella faecalis (assembly GCF_024677885.1). Lineage (NCBI taxonomy): Bacteria > Bacillati > Bacillota > Negativicutes > Veillonellales > Veillonellaceae > Veillonella > Veillonella faecalis. The sequence continues at coordinate 20,653 of NZ_JALBWL010000001.1, read as the reverse complement.
AAAAGCATTAATACTATGTGTAATATTATGTATTTCATTGGTAACGGCCTTACAATTTGGCTCCACATTTATTTCTTTAGATCAAATCATTCCTGCACTTATGGCTATGATGGACCCAAATGCCACCACATCCATGACAAACACAATTATTACAGATATTCGTTTGCCTAGGCTCATCTACTCAGTACTAACAGGTATAGGCCTATCCCTTGTAGGTTTATTAATGCAAACGGTAACTAGAAATGCTCTAGCAGATCCCTATGTATTAGGTGTTTCATCGGGTGCTAGTACAGGTGCCGTATTTGCTATCATCATGGGCGGTATTCCACTACTAGGGGCCTATAATACGCCTGTTTTTGCAGCCCTAGGTGCAGCTCTCTCTATTATCTTGGTATTGCTCTGTGTTGGTAAAAGCAACAGCCCTGTGAAGCTCATCCTCATCGGTATGGGCATGACGGGGATATTCTCGGCTTTAACTATGATGATTATTTACGGAGCCAAGCACGAGGCACAAGTTCGAAGTGCTATGTTCTGGCTCCTAGGTAGCTTCGCAGGCATTCAATGGGGTGATTTGCCATTAACGGCTATCATTGTAACCTTGTTTATGCTATACATCTATATGTTTAATCAAGATCTTGATGTGCTACTACTGGGTAATCATGAAGCAGCACAAATGGGCTTATCAGTTAAACAGTTACAGCTAAGCATCGTTATTATATCCTCTATTGTCATTGCCACATTAGTATCAAAAGTGGGTGTAGTCGGTTTTATAGGACTCATAATTCCACACCTAGCTAGAATTATAGGTGGTCCTAAGCATAGAAACACATTACTTTTTAGTGCTCTAATCGGTAGTATCGTCATGATATGGTCAGATGTATTATCAAGAGCCCTATATAGTCCGGAAGAAATCCCAATCGGTGTTCTTACATCCTTACTAGGGGCGCCACTCTTCATTTGGATTATTATGAATCGTTACAAACACAATGGTTAGTGTATATCATATCTATAGGAGATACTATGTATCAAATTAATCATCTGTCCTTCTCCTACGAGAAGAAAGAAGTGTTAAAGAATATTTCTGTAACATTTCCTAATAATAAAATTACAGCCATCATCGGGCCAAATGGATGTGGTAAGTCTACATTACTGAGCCATCTTTATCGACTACTACCATCAAAAGATAAAATCACATTGAATCAAAAGCCATTAGAGTCTTATAAAGGTCGTGAGTTTGCTCAATTAGTAGCAGTTTTAACACAGTCTAGGGACTCTATGATCGATGATTTCCTCGTAAAAGATATCGTCCTCATGGGCCGTTATCCATATAAGCAACACTTCGGCACCTATAGTGCAGACGATGTAAAAATCGCAGAGCACTATATGAACGAAGTAGGCATTACACATTTAGCTGACGAACAAATTCATCACCTCTCAGGTGGCGAGAAGCAACGCGTTTTTATTGCGAAAGCGTTAACGCAAAAACCTCAAATACTACTTTTAGATGAACCTACGAACCATCTGGATATGAAGTATAAGGTAGCATTAATGAAACAATTGCGAGCATTCAAAGGTACAACCATCGTAGTTCTACACGATTTAAATCTAGCTGCTCAATATTGTGATCATATCGTGATTATGAATAAAGGAACAATCCTCAAGGAAGGTTCCCCAACTGAGGTACTAACACCTGAAATTCTTGAACCCATATTTGAAGTTCCGTTCAAAACCTCTTGGGATGAAGGGCGCTATCACTTATATTATTAATTAAAAGAAAGGAATTACTATGTTTCAAAAATTAAGAAAGTCAAAAAAATTAGTATTAATTGCTATGGCATGTGCCACTTTTGCTATCGCCGGTTGTGGTTCTGATACAACTAAAAGCACAGCTGACAATGGCAAATCTGTAACGTGGAGTGAAACATTTGACGGTACAAAAACTGACTTTGCTGTAAAATCTTCCCCTACTCATGCTGTATCCATGTCTCAAGCAACAACAGAGATGATGCTTCAATTAGGTCTTGAAGACAAGATGGCTGGTACAGCTTTTAAAGAAGAGGAAATCTATCCACCTCTACAAGCCGCTTATGACAAGGTAAAAGTATTATCCGATAAATGGCCGTCCTACGAAGTATTTATGTCTGTAAAACCTGACTTTGCAACAGGTTGGCCTGACTCCTTCAGCAAACGCGCCATCCCTGCTGATAAAATGATTGCACAAAAGGTTAACATCTGGCTTCCTGAATCTATGCTATCTACAAAGGCCGACTTGGAAACTAACTTTAATGACATGATTAAATTAGGTGAAATCTTCGGTGTTAAACCTAAGGCTGAAGAATGGGTTGCAGGTCAACGTAAAACATTAGAGGCTATCCAAACTAAACTAAAAGACTTACCTCGTAAACGGGTCTTCATTTATGACTCCGAAGATGGCCAACCATTCACTGCCTTTGAAGGTTATACAACTAACATCTTGAAACTCATCGGTGCTGACAATGTAATGAGCGGCTTAGGCGTTGATAAAACATGGGCCAAAGGATCTTGGGAAACTGTAATTGCTCAAAATCCTGACTACATCATCATCGCTGACTACGGTACTTCTATTCGTAACGACGACGATTTCCAACAAAAAATCGAAAAAATAAAATCTAACCCTCAACTTCAAGACATTACAGCTGTTAAAGAAGGTCATTTCATTCGCGTAAAACTTTCTGAAATCACACCTGGTGTTCGTACTGTAGATGCTCTAAAACGTCTAGCCGAAGAGATTCACGGTGTAAAAATCGACTAATAAACTATTAATTCAGGAATTTGCTACGTAATATAAGGATTCCTAAAATTATAGCAACATAACAAACGAAGAAGGTCCCAATTCAAATGAATTGGGACCTTCTTCGTACTGCTTGTATTGCACACAGCATATTGTAGAGAGTAGAGATGTGTTGTAGTTGAAAGATTTTAAAATGGATTATTGTAAAATAGATGTAAAGTTTATTAAGTTGTATATGCTGTGACAATGCCTTTTTTATCTATTTCGATTATATTGTTGCCTATATTTTTTATCATTATTTGCCTTAATGGCCATAATTAATGGTTTAAGTGAAAGAAACTCTTCATCACTGAGTCGAATGGTTCTACCAATACGTTTAATCGGATTACGTGGGCGCCCGGCACCGCGTCTAGTTCCACCCCATGCCATATACATACCTCACTTTTCACTTGAAAAACTCCTTCTACCGATAGTATAACTGCTCATACATAAGTATGCAATATCTATTCATTATAAACAATCTCATAATAGTCTTTAAACATGTAATAAACTGCATTTATTAATAAAATGCATAATCAAGAAAACTACATATTTATAAGCATTTTCCTATTCTCAACTTGAATTGTAACATCAATGTTGCCAAATATAGATAAATCGCTTTTATAGAATATAGTATTTAAAAGCTAATGTATACCTATATTCTTTGATTACATACTAGATACAACTAGTCAAATTAAAGTGTTAAAATCTCATCAACAAATTGGATAACTTAATCAATCTAATACTTTTACTACAGAAAAAAAGACTGCTTTCGCAGTCTTTTTATTTCTATATATGATTGTATTAACCAAATAGTAAGTGACCTACTTCATACGCAATAGCTGCTACAATACCAGATAATGGAATTGTTACAAACCACGCCAATACCATAGATCTTGCTACGCCCCAGTTAACAGCTTTCAAACGTTTAGAGGACCCAACGCCTAGCAAGGAACCACTTACAACGTGTGTAGTACTTACAGGTAAATGTAAGAATGTAGCTGTAAAAATAGTGATGGCAGAGTTTAAGTCAGCAGCGAAACCATTGATAGTTTCCAATTTGAAAATCTTAGTCCCCATAGTAGAGATGATTTTCCAACCGCCTACTGCTGTACCCATGGCCATAGCCGTAGCACAACAAAGTTTAACCCATACTGGTACCTCTAATGTATCGATAAAGCCACCGCTAAGTAATGTTAAGGTAATAATCCCCATCGCCTTTTGCGCATCATTAGAACCATGAGAAAAGGCCATCATGATGGCAGATACAATTTGCATGGATCTAAATCTATCATTCAATACGATTGGAGAAAATCTACCAAAGATAAGCAACAATACTTTCATCACAATATAGCCACCAATCATAGCTACAATTGGAGATAAAATAAGGGATAAGAAAATCTTTATAATCCCTGCCTCATTTAAAGCATCGAACCCTACGGACCAACCTACAGCACCGATGATACCACCGATAAGAGCATGAGATGAGGAACTAGGAATCCCCCAATACCATGTAAGCAAGTTCCATGTTATGGCACCAATAAGAGCTGCTGAGATAATCGCACTATTAATAAGAGACGCAGACATTACGATGTCACCACCGATTGTCTTTGCAACGCCTGTACTAACCATGGCCCCCAAGAAATTGAGTGCCGCAGTCATCATAATTGCCTTTTTAGGCTCAATAGCACGGGTCGAAACAGATGTAGCAATAGCGTTCGCCGTATCGTGGAAGCCATTGATATAGTCAAAGGCTAATGCTAGAAATACAACTAGCCATACTAAATATTGAGCATCAAGCATACTTCAATACTACCCGGCGGAATGTACCAACCAAATCTTCGCAACCATCGATTACATCCTCCATGGCACTAAGGATTTCCTTCCATTTGATAATTTCAATAGGATCTGTACACTCAGTAAAGAGTTTTGCCATTTCTTCGTGGTAAATATTATCCGCTTCAGACTCAAGTTTCAATACTTGGTGTACACGGCCTTCTACCTTTACATGGTCCTTTTTAAGGCTACCCATATAACCAATAGATTTATTAATATGCTTAACGCATTTTACAACGATTTCACTCATACGGATAGCACCATCACTAGGTTTACCTACGTGGTACATAACCATTTTATCCATGATTTCTTTAATATTATCCAATGTAGTATCCAATTGGTCGATTAGAAGCTGAATATCTTCGCGATCCATTGGAGTGATGAATGTTTTACGCAAACGTTCTACAGTTTCGGTTACTAATTCATCGGCTGCTTTTTCCTTTGTATCAATTTCAAGAAAAGCCTCTTCTTTAGAGATTTCGCCTTTAAACACACGTTCCATCATCTCTGCGCTTTCATATGTAAGAGCAGCATGATTTTCTAAAATACTGAAAAATTTTTCTTCTTTTCCTTTTAATTTAAAAGCCATGAAGATCCTCCTGAAACAGTATTGATTGCTTCTATAAATATAATTTAATTATAGCACACTAACAATAATTCCTAAACAATTTACCATGCTCTATATTTTAACCCCTATGCGTATATGGCATATATAGTATCTCATTCTGTGAAAACAACTATAATAGTATTTACGTATCATAGGTGTACTTTCTAAATATTCTAGATCACAATAACTCGTAAGGTGAATAGTTCTATGATTCTTCATAACATCCCCTACAAGTCTAAAGACAATAAAAAAGCAGATAGCTGATAAATTATCAACTATCTGCTTTTTAACTTAAGCCACATACGAGCTTTTATAGTATATAGCAACTAATTACAACAGTTAACAGTTAGAAATACGGTTAATTATTACTGTTACTATTTTTTACCTATTAGTTATTAGCTTCCGCTGCTGCTTTAGCCGCTTCTGCTGCCTTTTTCAAATTAGGCACAGATGTTGGGCATGTAGCAGGCGTACAAGCACCATTAGGACCTAAGTCTTCTGCACGGCTCACAAATGTGGTATGTAACATGTGATGAGCTTTATGGCTCATAGGTTTGCCATCGAAGAACTCAGCATACAATTTTTGGATATCTGGATTATCACAAGCTGCTTTCACTTGTACCTCTGCATCACGAGTATACAAGGACGCAATACGAGCTTCACGAGCTTTATCAGCCATCGGTAATTTAACGCGTGGTTGACCACCACCACCGATACAGCCACCACGGCAAGCCATTACTTCAATGAAGTCATAATGGATATTTTCTGCACGCATGCGTTCGATAAACTTACGCAAGTTACCTGTACCATGAACAGCCGCTACATGTAATGTTTTATCACCAATCACTACGTCTGCTTCACGAGCACCATCCATACCGCGAATGGCTTCGAATGGGATCAATGTTTGAGGTGCATCTTCACCAGTTGCTAATTTGTAAGCCGCACGCATAGCAGATTCCATAACACCACCAGTATTACCGAAGATGATACCACCACCAGATGCTTCACCCATCAATGGATCAAATGTAGAATCTTCTAATTCATCAAAGTTGATTTCTTCTGCACGTAACCATTTTGCAAGTTCACGTGTAGTAATACAGTAGTCTGTATCGCGCATTTCTGGTACATCCCAGTATTCAGCAGAGGAATTCATTTCGTCACGACGGATTTCGAATTTCTTAGCTGTACAAGGTGTTACTGCAACAGCAACAATTTGTTTTGCATCAAGGCCCATTTTTTCAGCAAAATATGTTTTTTGTGTAGGCGCTTGCATTGCAATTGGACTCTTAGCAGTAGACAAGTTTGGCAAGAATTCTGGATAGAATGTTTCAGCAAACTTAACCCAAGCAGGACAGCAAGATGTGAATTGAGGCAATACCGCATCACTATTGATAACGCGTTCCAACAATTCAGATGCTTCCTCCATGATAGTCATGTCAGCACCAAAGTTTGTATCTAAAATATAGTCGCCACCCAATTTACGAAGAGCAGCTACCATTTTACCTTCTACGAATGTACCCGCATCAAGACCGAACTCTTCACCTAAGCCAACACGTACAGCAGGTGCCGTTTGGAAAACTACGATTTTATTAGGGTCAGCAATCGCTGCTTTTACTTCATCAATTTCAGAACGTTCATTGATGGAATCGAATGGACAAATAGATGCACATTGACCGCAATGAATACAAATTGGATGATCCCCATTAGTTGTTAAGTCATAATAATCAAATACGCCCATGTCTACAGCACAAGCTTTACGACATAAGGAGCAGTTTTTACATTTGGACAAATCTTGAACTAATGCAATATTGCCGTCTTCAATAGGTACACGACGGTCTAAAAATTGGTACTTACTCATGAGTTCCTCCTACTTAGGTAACGTTGTTATCGTTAATCGATGAAATTATACTATACATTGTGATTTTTATCAATAAATTCACATGTAATTCCTTTGCATAACAGATATTAAAAAATCGCATGATACAAGGAATTATAGGCGTTCTTCTAATTCCATCCACCGTTCTGTGAGCACATCTATTTGGGATTGAGTCTCTTCTCGCTCAGCCATCAAGGATTGCATCTTTTCATAATCAGTAGCAACTTGACTAATCATGACATCGAGCCCCTTCACTAAATGCTCTAATTTAGGTAATTCATCCATGATGTTAGCATACTCTGCTTCTTCCGCTTTATTGAGTCCCTTCTTCGGTGTTTCTTTGAAAGTATCTTCCCCAAATGTAGCCATATTACTATTACTATTACTATCACTACCATCTACCGAAGTACTTAATGATGAATCATCAGACCCAGTACTAGTTTCAGATTTGTTAGTTTTATCAGTTTTAGAAGCAATAGATGTATCAGTATTAGCCATGTAGAATGGGCGCTTTCCACCACTACTTTCATCTAAAGAATCCTTGTAATCGGAATAGGAGCCGTGAACAATTTCAATTTGACCATCACCACTAAAAACAAAGAGTTTGTCTACAACACGGTCTAAGAAGTAACGATCATGGCATACTGTGATAATGACCCCACTAAAGGAATCAAGGAAGTCCTCTAGCACCTCTAATGTAGGAATATCAAGATCATTGGTCGGTTCATCTAGTAATAAAACATTCGGAGCGCTCATAAGCAATTTCAATAGATATAAACGACGTCGTTCACCGCCTGAAAGCTTACGAATCGGCACACCATGTAACTCTGGTGTGAAAAGGAATCGTTCAAGAATCTGACCAGCACTCAACGTAGAACCATCGCCCAGAACCATATAGGAATGATCTTCGCGAATATAATCGAGAACACGCATATCTTCATCAAACTCTGGTAGTTCTTGTTTGAAATGGGCAATGCGGACGGTCTCTCCCTTACCAATAGTACCGTTTGTAGGTTCATAGGTTCCATCAAGAATATTCATAAAGGTAGACTTGCCAACACCATTAGGGCCTACAATACCAATACGATCATGACGCACTACATGGTAGGTAAAATCCTTAATCATAGGACGCTCACCAAAGTAGAACTCTAAATGTTCGATATCAAAAATGGTTTTCCCTAAACGCGTTTTTAAAGCAATGGGATCCATTTGATCAGGACGTCTAGTTTTCTCCATATTCTTAAGTTTTTCATAGCGGTCTAAACGAGCCTTTTGTTTCGTCGTTCTCGCCAAAGCACCACGACGTACCCATTCGATTTCTCGTTTCAAGAACTGACGGCGTTTTTCTTTCGTAGCGGCCTCGCGAGCCTCTCGATCAGCCTTCAAGGCAATAAATTCTTCGTAATTACCGTCATATTGATACATACGACGATTAGAAAGCTCTAAAATTCCATTACATACAGAGTCGAGGAAATATCTATCATGAGTACTGATTAATAGGCCTCCTTGGCGAGCACTTAAGTAGGACTCAAGCCAGTCGATGCTATCTTCATCTAAATGGTTTGTCGGTTCGTCTAACAATAATAGGTCACAAGGATATAATAATGCCTGTCCTAATGCGAGACGACGCTTTTGACCGCCAGATAACATAGCCACTTTTTGATCCATCTCAGGAAAACCTAATTTAGTTAAAATAATACGAGCCTCTTGCTCTACTTGCCATCCATCTTGTTGATCCATTTGTTCTAACGCATTCATATAGTTACGCGATATTTTACTATCCTCGCTACCAGACTCTTGCATTTCACGATATTCACGACTAATGCGTTCAAAAGATTGCACCATCCGCAAACGAGGATGGTCTCCATCAAGAACAGCTTCTAGCAACGTTGATTCTGGATCAAACTCTGGGGTTTGAGCCAAATAATGAATACTCGCCTTACCATTCCGCTCAATGGTCCCCTTATCAGGCTCCATTTGTCCTGCCAAGATTTTTAAGAAGGTAGACTTCCCTGTCCCATTAATGCCCACAAGACCTAGACGTTTTTCGGTGGTGAAAGTAATATTTACCTCCTTAAACAGCAGTCGTGTGCCATATGATTTTTCTATGTTTTGTAAACTAATAACGTTCATCGTATGCTCCTATTATGTCATTCTGTTATTTATTATACTACACATTACCATTGACAGTAACAGGCGCCGTCAGTAGAATAAACGTAACGTATATATTCATGAGGAGGTCCACATGGCAGTAGATATCGTTTTAGACTTTTATGAAACTATCAACTTTGAACTTATCGATATCGATGGGTATGACACATTATTTACAGAACTCTTGGAAGATGGCACCTATGCAACTGTGTCCGATGATGACGGTCATTTGCCAGAGGATTTAGAGACGCCAATCGTATTCAATGTGTACGACGATAACGACTCCTTCCAATGGAGTGTGACCCTAGATGATTCCTACCAACTAAAAGACTTATTGGACAGTGCTGAAAGTACAGATGCATTCTTAGAAACACTTCAAAAAATTCGACAAGAACATATCGAACAATACCAATAAAGCAAAAGCGATGACCTAAGAGTCATCGCTTTTTATTTCATATAAAGCTACTAATATCTATATATTACAAATCTAGAAATACGCTCATTACCAATAGCTAATTATATTCGAACTAGCCACTACAAGAGATTAGTTAATAGACTCTTCCGCTTTTACTAGTTCAACAGATTCGCCTGTATTAGTAGCATCTAGAATTTCAATTAAGCTATTTACGATATTTGCTGCACCATCAACATGCCATTCACGAGCGCGCTCAGACATTTGTTGAAGTCTCGGAGAGTTAATAAGAAGTGCAGTCACAACGTCTTCTAAGTTATGAATATCACGAGCCCAACGAGCACAACCTCGTTGTTCTAATAACTCTGCATTGGCCTCTTCTTGCCCCGGGATGGCGTTAAAGAATACCATAGGCAACCCAATAGTAACCGCTTCCATACATGTTAACGCACCAGGCTTTGTAACTAGCAAGGAAGACGACTTCATAAGTTCCGAAATATTTGTAGTATACCCGTATACAATGGTCTTAGTTCGCATAGATTCACTAAGGGTAACTAAGGATTCATAAAGAGATGTATTCTGACCGGCTACGACAGTAATTTCATCAATACCGTTTACTTCATCTAAATGTTTTAATGCCGTTTCTAGAGAACCTAACCCTAGGCCCCCACCCATAACGAGCACTTTTACCGGTTTCTCTAAGCTATATTCTTCAATAGCATCACGGAAGAAGGAGCGACGCACAGGTATACCTGATACATGGATGCGTGATTCATCAATACCCGCTGCTACCATTTCATCTACCATCGATTCAGTAGCTACATAGTATGTATCAATTTGAGGGTATAGCCAAAATTGATGACTACTAAAGTCCGTCATGATAGCCACTAATGGTACATCGATATGACCTTGACGTTTTAAGATAGACGCTGCACCACATGGGAATGGATGAGTAAATACCATCACATCTGGTTCTTCTTGTTGCACCAACTTAAGCATGCGGCTTTTCAATAGGTATGACAATGCAGTTTGCAAAATCGTACCACGTTTTTCCCCTTTTGATACGCGGTAAATCATATCATATAGCATAGGAAATACGTCAATCATCTTGATATATGTGCCCTTGATCAAATGCTCTACAGACATGGTTTCTGTATCAAGAAAGTCTACATGCGTTATGGACGCTTGTGGCTCTTTCTCTTTCCAATATTCTTCTATGGCTCTGGCGGCCTGCATATGTCCTGTCCCAATAGAAGCGGACACGATGAGAACCTTCCGTGATCTTTCGTTATTCATAGTACACCCTTTCTCTGTGCATTATACCATAAATAGACGAAAAAAAGAGACCTCGAAAGGTCTCTTTCCAATCCATTAAAGATTATTTTTTGCGTTTTTTAGCTTTTGCAGCGTTAACTTGTTCTTTCAAACCTTTACCAGCTTTGAATGCAGGGGATTTGGAAGCTGCGATTGTGATAGTTTTACCGTTTTGTGGGTTACGGCCTTCACGAGCTGCGCGTTCACGAACTTCGAATGTACCGAAGCCGATAACTTGTACTTTACCGCCAGCAGCTAATTCTTCAGCAACTGTGTCAAATACAGCTTTTACCGCTTTTTCAGCGTCTTTTTTAGTTAATTCAGTTTTTTGTGCAACACTTGCGATTAATTCTGTTTTGTTCATGACAGAACCTCCTTAAAAATACTATACCTAAGAAGCATGCAAACCTCTAGGCTACTTTTCCTGCACTTTAGCCTCCTCCCAAAAAGCATCCAGCTCAGCTAATGAAAAGTCTTCCCATGAGCGATCGCTTTGGTTAACACAAGCTTCTACATGTAAAAAACGCTGTCGGAACTTTGTGTTTGTGCGATTTAGTGCATTTTCACCGCTTATTTTATACCATCTTAATAGATTAATCAAGGAAAAAAGCACATCTCCCGCTTCTTTTTCCATATTTTCTCTATCTTTTTGGGCAATAGCCTCCTTAAATTCATCCATTTCTTCCGAAACTTTCGCCCAAACCGGATCGAGCTCATCCCAGTCAAAACCTAGCTTCGCAGCCTTTTCTTGCAACTTATAAGCCGCCACTAAAGCAGGTAAACTTTTAGATACACCATCTAATACAGATTTTTGTATATTTTTCTTTTCTTGTGCCTTTAATTCGTCCCAACTGTATGATTTTTCATTATTTTCAGGGTCAAAAACATGGGGATGACGGCGAATCATCTTCTGAGTCACATCATTAATTACATCTTCTAATGTAAACTGACCAGCTTCTTCAGCTAATTGACTGTGAAAGACAACTTGTAATAATACATCACCTAGTTCTTCGCGAAGATTAGCCATATCTTTATTATCGATAGCATCTACTACTTCATAAGTTTCTTCAATGAAATATCGACGCAATGATTCATGAGTCTGTTTTTGATCCCAAGGGCAACCATTAGGAGCTCGCAAGGCTTTTACTACATCTACTAATGGTTGTACCGATACAGGCTTATCAGTATTGTTCTTCATATAGTTTAGCCTCCTCCTTATCTCGGCGAGCTTGTAAGCGCTTGCCTATAACAGGGAAATGATACATATCAGCTTTTACAACGGCCTTTGTTAACCATAAGGATAAACCATATACAAATACAGCCACAATAATAGCCGCTGCCACTGCACCACCATTGCCGAATAACTCTACGGTAGTCACATACACTACCTGTGTAGCACCGCCCATAGCCATGGCAGACACTACAATTTTTAATAGCTCTAATTTATTAAGTACAGATCCTACATATTTTTTAACAAATATATAGTTTATGAGTGCCGCAATGGCAAAATTCAAATTCGTTGCCCATGCAGCACCATTAATGCCTAGCTCAATAGTACCTGTCAATTCATAGTCTAAGAAGGTCTTAGCCAACAAACCAATAAAAATGGCTATCATAGGAATAACAGTTCTACCTAACCCTTGCAAGATGCCTGCTGTAATCTGTTGCCAACCTAAGAATATAATGCTCAAGCTAATAACAGCAATAACAGGACCTGCATGAGGCGTTGCATATATCAGTTTAGATATAGGTGTCGCCAACACACAGAGGCCGATACAGGCTGGAATAGTAAATATATTTGCAATTTTAATAGCTGTCCCAGCGCGCTGTACAATACGATGCACATCACCTTGGGCATGCGCTTCCGATACAGCTGGGACAAGACTAGCTGCTAGAGATGTAGTCAAAATGATAGGTAACCCAATCAACGATGTAGCCATCCCTGTGAGATAGCCAAATTGTGTTGTCGCTTCATTGAGGTAATACCCGATATCCATCAATCTCTTTGGAACGATAAATGTATCGATAAGAGATACCATAGGCAACATAATATTGGCCATTGAAACTGGTATAGCCAAGCTAAATAGTCGTTTGACTACAGAGCTATTGCTTTCACCGATAGCATTTGGATTCTGCTGCGCCAACATTTGCGCCCGCACACGACGCTGACGATAGTAAAAGTAAATCAATACAAGTAACCCAGCTAATACACCGGGGAATGTAGCAAAGGTTGCACCACCAGCCGCTAAGTGTAACCCTCTATCAATGAAGTAATAGGCTAAGCCCACCATAGAGGATACGCGGAAGATTTGTTCAAAGACTTGGCTAGTCCCGGTAGGAACCATATATTGGAAGCCTTGGAAGTAACCTCTAAAACAACTCAAAATCGTAACAATAAAGATTGCTGGAGATAATAGCTGAATGGCGAGCAATGCACGAGGATCTGTAATAATATGAGAATCTATGAGCCACTGTGCACTGCCATATAAAGCAACACTAAATACAAGGCCTAACAGTGTTAACACTTTTAAAGATACGGAAAACACTTGTTGTACGCCACGCATATCATCATTAGCTAGCTTTTCCGCAATCATAATAGATATGGCCACAGGAATGCCTGCAGCGGAAATACTAACGATAATTTGATAAATCGGATAGGCCATCATATATAGGCCAATCCCTTCACCACCGAGTACACGGGCAATAAGGACTTTACTGAAAGCACCAATAACCTTAACGATAATCCCAGCCAAGGTTAAAATCATAGCACCTTTTAAAAATCGATTCATAGGCCCTCCTTAGACGATGATTTCTGGCTAAGGGCCTTCATCACCGCTTCCGTAATGGTCAAAATAGAACCTTTCATGCCTTTAAGGCTCACATACAATATGGCTGGCTTGGAGTCTGCAAATTTCATCTTTTTCCATAAGTCTTCTCGCACAGCCCCCATATCCCAGTCGGCCATTTTGGAATCGTCATGCCAATGAATGGTAAGCTGTTGATCTCTACGGACGATACTTTTAATACCAAGTAAACGTGCTTGCTCTTTAATTTGAGCAATGCGCAATAATCGGTCCACCGGATCTGTTGGCGTACCGAAGCGGTCAATGAGTTCATCTGTCATATCATCAAGCTGTTCTTTTGATTTGATATGTAACAATCGTTGGTATACAGAAATTTTACGTGCACTATCTTTGATATACGCATCGTCGATAAAGGCATCTACCTCTAAGTCGATGGCTGGATCAATGGAGACCTCGCGCTCTACCTCTTTATGTTGAGCCTTCGCAATGGCTTCTTCTAACATACTTACGTACATACCAAAGCCGACAGAAGCGATGTTACCATGTTGCTGTGAACCTAAGAGATTACCTGCACCACGGATTTCTAAATCTCGCATCGCCAATTTAAAACCAGCACCGAGCTCTGTGAACTCTTCAATAGCTTTCAAGCGCTTTTCTGCAGCCTCTGAAAGCATTTTGTCAGGTCGATACATAAAGTATGCATAGGCCCGTCTACGAGAACGCCCTACGCGTCCACGCATTTGATATAGCTGAGATAAACCTAATCGGTCCGCATCATAAATGATGATGGTGTTGGCATTAGGAATATCTAAGCCGGTTTCAATGATACTTGTAGACAATAATACATCATAATGGCCTTCATAGAAATCCGTCATAATTTCTTCAATTTGACGACCCGTCATCTGACCATGAGCAATAGCATAGCGTAAACCAGGTAATGCTGCTTCTAATAACTCACCCATATGATTAATTGATGCAACGCGATTATATACGAAGTAAACTTGTCCGCCCCGTGCCAATTCTCGCTTGATGGCATCAGCAACGATGTTCATATCATATTCCACCACATAGGTCTGAACCGGTAATCGTTCCTCTGGTGGCGTGTTGATAACAGACATCTCCCGAACACCTACAAGAGACATATGTAAAGTCCGAGGAATTGGGGTTGCACTCAAGGTGAGCACATCAATATTACTAGCCCACTCTTTCCATTTTTCCTTTTGTGCTACCCCGAAGCGTTGTTCTTCATCAACAACAAGCATGCCTAAGTCTTTAAAGACTACTTTTTTATTAAGTAGTGAATGGGTTCCGATGAGAACATCGATAGAGCCATCCTCTACACCTTTTAGAACTTGTTTCTTCTCAGATGTACTGCGGAAACGATTGAGCACATCTACTTTGACCCCAAACGGAGCAAAACGATTCCAGAAGGTTTGGAAATGTTGCTGTGCAAGAACTGTTGTCGGTACGAGCACCGCAACCTGTTTGCCACTCATAACGGCCTTAAAGATGGCACGCATAGCCACTTCTGTTTTACCAAAGCCTACATCACCCGCCAGCAAGCGATCCATAGGAACAGGTTTTTCCATGGATGCCTTTATTTCTGCTGTAGCCTGTAATTGGTCTTCCGTTTCTTCATAAGGGAAGGCATCTTCAAACTCTTGCTGCCATGGTTGATCTGGCAAAAATGCAAATCCTTCTGTAATTTCTCGTTGTGCATAGATCTCAACGAGCTTATCTGCCAAATCATCAATGGATTTTTTGGCCTTTGTAACAACCTTAGCCCAATCACGGCCACCCATTTTATGGATGCGTGGCACATCACCTTCATTGCCAATGTATTTTTGTAACTGATCTAGATTGTTTGCTGGTAGGAATAACTTATCCGTTCCGGCATAGGCGATTTCAATATAGTCCCGGTGAATGCCTTCTGTTTCTATCGTTTTAAGGCCAATATACTTACCAATACCATGCATGCTATGAACTACATAGTCACCTGGTGTTAAATCCGTAAAGTAGTTGATTTCTTGGCCCTTTTTAGGCTTGTTGCGAAGCTTACGTTTTTGTTGTCCGTAAATATTGCCTTCTACAACAACTACTAAATGACTATTTGGCAATTCAAAACCATCGGTCAATAAACCTTGTAAAATAATGACCGTATTAGGTTTTGCAATCCATTCCTCACTATGAACAAAGGCAATCCCTTCACCTTCAAGAGCTCGTTCAATACCTTCTCGTCGTTGTTGGTTATTTAATACCAATACAACTTGATGATTGAGGCGGTGCCATTGCTTAATTTCATCTGTTAGGAGCGGAATTTGACGCTCAAAGCTCGTCATCGTCTTACCTTGAATACCGATTGGATTAAATCCAGGTAGACCGATAGAGCGTTGTTGCATAAATGTGAAAGCTACTTGATTTATAGCCTCTACAGTACGTTGTAATTCACTCCAGTCGCAATGATTTTTACGATGTGTAGGATCTTCCTTAAGGAACTTCTTTAATGCTTCCTGGATACGACCGGGCTCATCATAAATGAGAGTCCCTTCTTTCACATAAGATAATAAGGTGCAATCTGTATCACTTTTACCAAGGAAGAAAGGTGTCACCGTATACGAATCAATTTGTTCAATGGAACGTTGGTTCTCAACAGAGAAGAACCGCAATGTATCGATTTCATCGCCAAAGAACTCAATTCGTATTGGATGTTCACTGTTAACAGGATAAATATCTAGAATATCCCCACGTACGGCAAAATGACCACGTTGTTCCACCTGGTCTACACGTTCATATCCAATTGTGACAAGCTGTTCAAGAGCTGTATCGCGTTCAATCGTATCATTCAAAGAAAAATGTAACGACTGGCCTTTTAAATATTGTGGAGATACTACATATTGTGTAACCTCTTCTGCATTCGCTATAACTACGGCAGGTTCTTGCCATGCTAGCAATGCTAATGCACGCATTTGTGCACCTTGATCTTCAAGGCTACGAGCAGTCGTTGTAAACTCCACATTGTCAGTTATAGGAAATGAAAGGACTGGGATATTAGGCCAGAAAAAGGCTAAATCTCGTTCCCACATCTCTTTATGGTCCTTATCATGGACTACGATAACTACGGGCTTTGTAAGGCCTGTAGCAAAAGCTTGGTTTAAGAGGAAACTCTTTTGAGATCCACTTAGACCATATATGACTGACTTTCCTTTCCGCTGAAATGCGTTTAGCCCATCCACAAAGGATGGGTTCTGTGAAAGCAGCTTAGTTAATGTATTATCCATACTGCACCATATAGTATTCATGATTATTTAAATAAATAGTTCTAACTCATTTATTATAACATTTTTAGGCAAAAAAAATAGCACCTCAAAAGGTGCAATAAAGTTGGTGCGGGAGAAGGGACTTGAACCCCCACGCCGTAAGGCGCCAGATCCTAAGTCTGGTGCGTCTGCCAATTCCGCCACTCCCGCGTCTCAACTGAAATAATAATATCATGTATATAATTCATCGTCAATCATTTTTTTAGATTTAACTTAAATTTCATGTTACCTCTAAAATATCTACTATATAACTAATTAAATATCTACTATATAACGAATTCTTTTTTCTTTATTTTAACCTTACATATTGGTCATTATATAAATTGTAAAATGAAAAAGAGACTGACCCAGAATCCGAACTACTAGAATCCTGGGTCAGCCTCTTTTTTAGGATGATGATGAATAAATGCATGCCCTACATTTACCATAAAAATATATTAACAGTCATAACGTATGTCATGCTGGTAATACCAAGAAGGTATTATTCACCATGACCATGCCATCGACATTTAGGTCTTTCGAATACAATCTAACTCATAAATAATGAAGATTATATAGAACTAAAAAATCCTTTTTACGGGTACGTAAAAAGGAGCTACTAACTTCTCCTCCCTATCTCTCGTAGGTCAAATGGTGAATGTTGAATAGGCAGTTCTCCTGACTCGGCGTCATCGCTTATCTAGCCTTCCCAGTTTCCCAGTGACTTAATTTAGACTCGCTCGACCATACAGTGGCGGGACCGTGCTGGCATTTAACCAGCTTCTCTATTATGCTTTTCAGCACCTATTCCCAAATATGATGTTTTCTATGAGTTAATATTAACACCGCTATCGTATTAAGTCAATTTATTTTTGTAATTTTATTTACAATTTTACTGTCCATTAATTTATACATATATAAACATGAGTTATACACTATTTGGATAGCTTCACGGCTTTTACTATTTCATCTCTTATTCATCTATTGCCATATATGATATTTTTAATTACAATATAAAGGTATCTAAAAATAGGAGGAATCTATGTATATCGGAGATTTCATTAAAGAATATCGGGAAGCCAATGGTGTATCCGTTGAAGACTTCGCCACAAAAGCAGGCTTAACAGTTACAGAAATTGAAGCCTTAGAAAATAACTTACAAGAAGATGGTACTGTAATACCAGTTGCGATGCGACAAATCAAAGGTATAGCCGCAGCTATGAGTGTACCAATGCCTGTAGTTTTGGCTCAGATTCCTTCCGATCAAGAATTAGTTGTCCATGTAGTAGCTGAGTCTGATCAGCCACATGCAAAGTAATAAGGAGAATAAATGAAGCGTAGTATATTAATTGCAGCAGCTTTCACAATCTTAGGCATCCTGCCCTCTCAAGCAGTCAATATTGCTGACTTAGAGAATGCAAGAGGTTATGCCTACTTATATCGTATGAATGGTCAAAACTATTACGCAGAACAACGCGTTAAAGTTATCGCTGGTGAAGGTAATAAATTTGAAATTATCGGTCGCACCTATAGTCATCAAGGGGCTCAATATTATATGACAGAGTACATAAACCATTATTACTTTGATCAAGATGCCGATACAATTCAATGGGTCCAAGAACAACGTAATATTATCGATGCCCGTACAGGTAGAGTATTACGTGAGGAAAAACGACCTAAAGCTAAATTGATTACGTTAAAACCAGATACTTATGGTTATATGCAAGCTATCTATTGGAGAGATCTTGCCGTAGCTGCAGGTCAGCTAAAATAATCTAAGTATTATCTAATTGGCAAATTTTAAAAGCTCGCCATATTAAGTATACATATAATAAAGGACTCTACTGATTAGAATGTAGAGTTCTTTTGATTATACTATTACTATAAGTAGATAAAATAAAAAAGCACCACATTACTGTGATGCTTTAATTTGGTGACCCAGAAGGGATTCGAACCCCTGGCCTTTTGATTCGTAGTCAAACGCTCTATCCAGCTGAGCTACTGAGTCATGTAGTTGGTACTCACTTATATTAACACAACGCTTAAATCGATGCAAGCATTTTTTTAATATTTTTTGAGTAATTTTATGGACATGCGGTCCGAAGACCGCAATCCAAAGTTTGGCAGGGGCAGTAGGACTTGAACCCACAACCAACGGTTTTGGAGACCGCTACTCTACCAATTGAGCTATACCCCTATGTTCATCAAGCCGTGCTTGATACTTGATTAGTTTAACAAAAAATAGACCCTATGTCAAGAAACAAAGCGTTTTAAAATAATGAAATAATAGTGAATTTAAAAGGAAAAGAGCCCTTTTTCAAGGGCTCTTATGTCTACCTAACTTTTACCTTTATATATACGGGAGATGGTATATATAATTAGAGAGTTTTGTATATGTATTGTTTTGTTTATACACAGGGAGAGTATTGTTGTGTATTTAAGTGTTGTTTTATGTGTTGTATTGTTTTGTGTTGTGTTGTTTGTATTATTTGTAAAAGGGACAGGTAAAAGTTATTTGCAGTAGACCTCCATTTCCTTAGTTGATCTCAATCAACTATTGCTAGTATATAGATTCTATGTGAAAACATAGTGAAAGTTTTATGAGATATATATGAAACGAGTAAATTTTGGTACATATTTAAACATTATAAATATAGCTATAAAACTAGTATTTACCTACACTTTTAGGTTTATATATATTTTTTTAATAAAACTATGCATGAATAGAATATGTAGTAGATAGTCATTATTAGAATTTATAATTAAAGCAAAATTTATTACATAAAGATGATTAATTAGAAAATTTGATTAAAGAATATCTTATGTACTATTTTAATCAATCAAGTATTATGTATAGATATAGCCATTAAAATAGGAATATTTAAGTTATACTGTTGTTTTTATATCGCTAAGAAGTCTATACCTATTGAATAATATAACTAACGTTTACGGATAAATATTTAAAGTTAAAAATGAAGGATAATTGTATATTATAGAATTTATAGAATAAATAAATTTGGAGTTACTCAACTGCTTTTTAATCTATTATTTACATAAATCTAAATTTCTCAGCTACTATACGGTTCGATACCATAGGTGCTGCGCACCGCGGTATCGTTTAGATGTAGTTGGCCTCCTACCATTAGACGCGGCTTCCTATCACACTCGCCCATGGCAGTATTTAAAACTATAATCTAAATTAAAATATATACCTTTAGGGCTTCGTCGAAACTGATGCAATGGACGTACGCGTCGCTGCGCTCCTTTACGCCCTATTGCCCTAGGTTTCCCACGCCGTCCCATAGATTACTATCCATAGATAATACTTGTACAACCTTGGCTGGAGACGGCTCTAGAAGGATTAGCTAGTCGAAGACTAGCTAAAAGAAAAAGGCCTACCTTTAGGTAGACCTTTTTCTTTTAGTCAATCAGCGGCTTCCTATCCTCCCAGGCCGTCTCCAGCCAAGTACTTTCGGCGTTTATGAGCTTAACTACTGTGTTCGAGATGGGAACAGGTGGATCCTCATAGCCATCGCCACTGAATCTAT